>DATGLC010000062.1:0-34410 GCA_035294345.1 Solirubrobacteraceae bacterium | reverse complement strand
GCCCGGGAAGGTGATCCTCCAGGGGACGCTCAGGGGGCTGTGATCGCCCGCAGGCCCTCCAGCGCCTCCGCCAGCCGCGCCTCGGTTGCACGGCGCACCATCCAGCCGCCGGTCATCGAGTAGCCGCGCAGGCGCTGGCGCCAGGACAGCGTCACACGGGTGCCGCCGGCCTCGGGCGCCAGCGCCACCTCGACGATCGACTCGCGCAGAACGCGCGCAAAGGGCGTGCCGGCAAGCTCCTGGGCCCACAGCACCCGCCAGGGACGCTCGACTGCCAGCACGCGGAAGTCGGCGCGGATCGAGCGCCCGCGCCGCGCGCGCAGCACCTGCGTGAAGCGCTCCGCGGTGACGCCCTCCACGCGCTGCACGCCCGGCCACCAGCGGGGCAGGTGCTCGGGGTCTGAGACCAGCTGGAAGATCTCGGCCTGCGAGGCGGCGAGCACGGCGCTGCGGCTGGCGGGGCGCATCTAATCGAAGCCGATCAGCGACCGCACCTGGTGCGCGGCCAGGCGCGCCCGGCCACCCAGCGCGCGCAGCTCCACCACGAACGTGCAGCCGACCACCTCGGCGCCGGCGCGCTCCACCAGCTCGCACAGCGCGGCGCCGGTCCCGCCCGTGGCCAGCAGGTCGTCGTGCACCAGCACGCGCGCGCCCCGCGCCAGCGCGTCGGCATGCAGCTCGAGCGCGTCCATGCCGTACTCCAGCTCGTACTCGGCGCGCAGCGTGCGCGCCGGCAGGCGTCCGGGCTTGCGCGCGGGCACGAACCCGGCGCACAGCTCGCGCGCGAGCGCGCCGCCGAGGATGAAGCCGCGCGCCTCCGGCGCGAGCACCAGCTCGACCGACGCGTCCCTGAACGGCGCGGCCAGCGCCAGCACGGTGGCGTCCAGCGCCGCCGCGTCGGCAAGCAGCGGCGTGATGTCGCGGAAGACGATTCCGGGGACCGGGAAGTCCGGGATCGAGCGCACCAGGGCGGCCAGGTCGATCGGCGCCGGCACCGCCGCCCCTCAGGTGGCGATCCTGCGCAGGTCCCGGATCAGCAGCAGGTGCTTGAGATGGCTGGTCACCGAGGCGAGGTTCTCGAGCGCCTCGACCGCCTCGCGCCGGCGCTCGGGGTTGCGCGAGCGCAGCGCCGGGGCGAGGATGCTCTGCAGAAGCTGCGCCTCGCGGTCGGCCGAGGTGCGGAACACGCGCAGGTTGCGTCCCCCGACGCCATAGCGCGCAAGCTCCGAGACGGCGCGCACGATCTCCCGCTCGGTCTCGTCGAAGTAGCGCACACCGCCGCGAAGCTCGCCCTTGATGACGCCGAACTCGACGAGCTCTCGCACCAGGTCCGCGTCGGCGCCCGTCTCGTCGACCACGTCCTGGAGCGAGTACAGCGCGCCGGACCCGCGCACGGTGATGCCCAGGCGGCGGGGCGCCGGCGCTCGCTCGCCGACGGGCGGCGAGAGCTCGGCCTCGGTCCGGCCCCCGGCCAGCTCCTGGCGGATCACGCGCAGCGGCAAGAACTCGTCACGCTGCAGGCGAAGGATCGTGCGCAGCCGGTCGATGTCCGACTGCGTGTAGAGCCGATAGCCGCCCTGGGTGCGGCGGGGGGACAGCAGCTTCTGGTCCTCCAGGTAGCGGATCTTGGAGATCGAGATGTCCGGGAACTCCTGGTGAAGCGCCTTGCACACCGCCCCGATCGTGACCGCCTTCTGGCGCGGGCGGTCGGGGTCCGGGGGCTCCGGGAGCTCGAGCTCGGGCGTGCTCGCGTCGGTGCTCATCGGCCGCCTGCGTCGGTGATCATCAGCGGCTCAGGAACGCCAGGCGGTACTTGCCGATCTGCAGCTCGTCTCCGTCGACGAGCCGGTGGGACTCGATCCGCCTGCGGTTGACGTAGGTGCCGTTCAGGGAGCCGCAGTCGTCAAGGTAGTAGTCGTCGTCGCGCCGGACGATCACGGCGTGATCGCGCGACACGGTCACGTCGTCGAGGAACACGTCGGACTCCGGGCGCCGCCCGACCGTTATCCGCTCGCCGGTGAGCGGGAAGCTCTCCCCCGCGCGCCCTCCGCCGGCCCTGATCACGAGCGCCGCGCCGCGCGAGACGAGCTCCTCCAGCTCCACCAGCTCGATCTCCCCGGTCTCGCCGATCCGGTAGGACGCCGTGGCGGCCGACGCGGGGTCCGCGCCCGCCAGGAACGCCCCGCAGCGCTGGCAGTAGTGCGCGCCGTCGTCGTTGGCGAAGCCGCACTCGGGGCAGTGCTGCGCCACCGCGCGCGCCCCGCTCAGTCGGTCTCGCCGGTCGGAACCCGTCCCGCCAGGATGTCGGTCAGCTGCTGGACGTCGGCGCCAGTGATCACAAGCTCGCCGGACTCGTCCTTGCGGCGCAGGCGGTTGACCAGCTCGGCTCGCAGGATGTCGATCTTGCCGTGGAGGATCCGCCGACGGTAGGAGATCTCCATCTCCTCCTCGGTCAGCTGCTTGATCAGGTCCTTGAGCTCCTGGTCGCTGAGCGATCCGAGGTCTGGGAACGTGTCCATGGCTTGGCGCCTCCCGCGCCGGCGGGATCGGGGTTGTGCGGCGAGTATAGATCGGCGGCGCGCAAAGGGTCAAGCTGAGCTTGAGAGTGGCGTCGCCCTCACCGGCCCCGCGCAGGCCGCCCGCATCAGCGACCCGGCCCGGCTCAGGCGCCGGCCTCAGGAGCCCCGGGCCCCGCGCAGGCCGCCCCCCTCGCGCAGCCCGCCGGCCACGTACAGGGCGCTCGCCCACAGCGTCAGGGCCATGCCGGCGTACAGGAGCGCCAGCGCGGGCGTCCGCGCTCCGGCCATCGCGAGAAACGGCGCCGCCATCATCGGCGCCACCCCTATCCGGCCGGGCCAGTTGATGCGCAGCTCAAGCCCCCGCGACAGCGCCACCCGGCTGAGCGCGAGCATCCCCAGCTCGCGCGCCGCCACGACGATGATCGCCCACCGCGGCAGCAGCGAGAAGCGGTAGCAGACGGCCATCGCAGAGACGATCAGCAGCCGGTCGACGACCGGGTCAAGCAGCGCCCCCAGGCGGCTGTACTGGCCGGTGAGCCGCGCGGTGAACCCGTCCAGGTAGTCGGAGGCGGCCAGAGCGGCGAACAGCGCCAGTCCGGCGGCCCGGCGCCCGTCGGCGCTGGACAGCTCGAGCGCCAGGAACACCGGTATGCCGGCCAGGCGTGCGTAGCCGATCGCGTTGGGGATCGTCCAGGGCCGCCAGGGCTGGTCAGAGCGCGTCTGGGCCGGGGGCGGCCCTGAGCGGTCCAGGCCCAACAGCCTGCGTCTTGAGATCGGCGGGCCCAGCGCGCCCCCCGGCCCGCCCGTCAGCCGTCCGTACAGCCGTCGCGGGCTGCCCGCCGGCCGCCGCGGGTGCTCGTGCCGGTCGCCGGACCGCCGCCGCGGGCGCTCACGGCAGCTCCCGCCACAGCCGGGCGATCGCCTCGGCGGCGCCCTCGAGGGCGACCGCGGTGGCGCGGCGCCCGCGACGCAGCTGCACCTCCACCTCGCCAGCGGCGAGCGTGCGGCGCCCAACCGTCACGCGCAGAGGGCAGCCGAGCAGCTCGGCGTCGGCGAACTTCTCCCCGGCGCCGGCGTCGCGGTCGTCGTAGAGGGTGTCAAGCCCCGCCTGGCGCAGCTCGGCGTAGAGGCGCTCGGCCAGCTCTCGCTCCGGCGTTCCCGGCTTGGCGATCACGACCAGCTCCGCGTCGAACGGGGCGATCCCGCGCGGCCAGGAGATCCCCTGCTCGTCGGCGTACTGCTCGACCGCCGCCGCCGCGGCGCGCGCAGGTCCAAAGCCGTAGGAGCCCATCCAGATCAGCTGCGAGCGTCCCTGCTCATCCAGGTAGCGGGCGCCCAGCGGCTCCGAGTAGCGGGTGCCGAGCTTGAAGATGTTGCCGATCTCGATCGCGGGCTCGATCCGCACGCTCGCGCCGGCGACCGTGTCCCCGGCGACGACCGTGCGCACGTCGACGGCCTCAAAGGCGAAGTCGCGGCCCGGCACCACGCCGCGCAGGTGCGCGTCGGGCTGGTTTGCCCCGGTCACATAGCTTCCGCGCGCGGCTGCTCCGTCGGCCAGCAGCGCGCGGTCGAGCAGCACCGGCACATCGACGCCCACGGGCCCGATGAAGCCGGGGGGGCCGATCCGCGCCCGGACCTCCTCGGCTGTGGCGGGGCGCCACGGACCGAGGCAGCTTGAGAGCTTGACCTCGTTGACCCGGTGGTCGCCGCGCAGCATCACCAGCCGCAGATCGCCCCCGTCGAGCACCACCGGGAAGGCCTTCATCAGCGCGCCCTCCGGCAGCTGCATGAACGCGGCCAGCGACTCGATCGTGCTGGCGCCCGGGGTGTGGACCAGCTGCGGCTCGGCCGGAGCCTCCGGCAGGGCGACCGGTGCCGGCTCCGCCGAGGCGACCTCGATGTTGGCCGCGTAGGAGCCGGCGAGCACGACCTCGTTCTCGCCGGCGGCGCACGGCGCCATGTACTCGTCGGCCCCGTGGCCCCCCATCATGCCCACATCGGCCGCGACCCTGTACCACTCCAGGCCGCAGCGGTCGCAGATGCGGTCGTAGGCGGCCACGTGAAGGTCGTAGGCGGCCGCCAGACCCTCCTCGTCGCGGTCGAAGGTGTAGGAGTCCTTCATCACGAACTCCCGCGTGCGCAGCACGCCGGCGCGCGGGCGCGGCTCGTCGCGCTCCTTGATCTGGAAGTGGTAGAGGATCAGCGGCAGGTCACGGTAGGAGCGCACGGCCGCCGCGACGTGGCCGGTGACGATCTCCTCGTGGGTCATCGCCAGCACCAGGTCCGCGCCGCGCCGGTCGGTGAGCTTGAACAGCTCCTCGATCTCATAGCGCCCGGTGCGCCGCCACGGCTCGGCCGGATGAAGCACCGGCATGAGCATCTCCTGGCCGCCGATCGAGTTCATCTCCTCGCGCACGATCTCGACGATCCGCTGGTGGACCCTGAAGCCCGCGGGCAGCCAGGACCACAGCCCGGAGCCGATCTGACGGATCAGCCCGGCCCTGACCATCAGGCGGTGCGAGGTCGCCTCAGCGTCGGCGGGCGCCTCACGCTCGGTCGGCAGCAGGTAGGTGGACAGGCGCGTCATGTTGGCCGGCGACCAAGCGTAGCCGGGGCGCCGGGCGGCTTCTGATAGAACGCTCGGACGACGAGCCACGGACAAGGAGAAGTGAGATGGCGTACACCGTTCCGCCCCTCCCCTACGCCTACGACGCGCTCGAGCCTCACATCGACGAGGCCACGATGCGGGTGCACCACGACAAGCACCATCAGGCGTACGTAGACAACGCCAACAAGGCCCTGGAGGGCACCGAGTGGGCCGATCGGGACGTGGTCGAGGTTCTGAGGAACCTCGGCTCGCTTCCGGCCGACAAGCAGACTCCGGTGCGCAACAACGCCGGCGGCCACTACAACCACTCGCTGTTCTGGCGCTGGATGAAGCCGGGCGGCGGCGGCGAGCCCACAGGCGCGCTGCGCCAGGCGATCGACTCGACCTTCGGGTCCTTCGACGAGTTCAAGGCCGCCTTCAAGGCGGCGGGCGTCGGTCGCTTCGGGTCCGGCTGGGCGTGGCTGGTGCACACCGGCTCGGGGCTTGAGATCGTCTCGACGCCCAACCAGGACAACCCGGTCTCGGACGGCAAGACGCCGATCCTCGGCGTGGACGTGTGGGAGCACGCCTACTACCTCAAGTACCAGAACCGGCGGCCGGACTATCTGGACGCGTGGTGGAACACGGTCGACTGGGAGGCCGTGGCCGCCGGATTTGACGCGCTCGGCTAGCCGGCCGGACGCACGGGCCGCCGCGGACGCAGCTCAGGCGCGCGTGAAGCGGCGGCCCGCGACCCGGGCGCGACGCGCGCCGGCGGCCTCCTCGCCCGCCCTGGCGGACCCGGCTGCCTCACCATCCTCGCCCCGGCCACCGGGCTCGGCGCCATCCGCTCCCGGCCCGCCGGAGTCGGCGCCCTCCGCGCCCCGGCCGTGGTGCTCCCGGCCCTCCGTGCCCGCGGCCTGCTGCTCGCGGGCGGCGGCGGCCTCGAGCGCCGCGAGCCGCTCGGGCGTCAGCGCCGTCTCGTCCTCGTGCTCGGCCAGCCAGCGCTCGGCCTCGGCTGCCGCGCGCTCGTCGCGGATCACCCTCCTGCCGGCCGCGTAGTAACGGTCGATCTCGGCGAACAGCTCGTCGACCAGGCGCTCGGTGGGGACCTTGCGCAGCATGCGGCCCTTGGCGTAGATCGCGCCGGCGTCCTTTGCGCCGGTGATCCCGAAGTCCGCGTGGCGGGCCTCGCCGATCCCGTTGACGGCGCAGCCGAGCACGGACACCTCGATCGGCTCGTCGTAGTCCGCCAGGCGCCGCTCGACCTCGGCCACGATCGTGTCCATGTCGAACTGCAGGCGCCCGCAGGTGGGGCAGGCGATCAGCACCGGGCCTCGCTCGCGCAGCTTCAGCGCCTTGAGGATCTCCCAGGCGACCTTCACCTCCTCCTCGGCGTGGAAGGTCGACAGCGAGATCCGGATCGTGTCCCCGATCCCGTCTGCCAGCAGCGTGCCGAGGCCGACCGCCGACTTCAGCGACCCGGACCACTTGGTGCCGGCCTCGGTCACGCCGAGGTGCAGCGGGTAGGGGATCCGCTCGGCGAGCATGCGGTTTGAGGCGATCGTGTCCGGCACGCTGGTGGACTTCATCGAGACCTTGAAGTTGGTGAACTGCAGTCGCTCCATCAGCTCGACGAAGCCGGTCGCCGCCGCGACCAGAGCCTCCACCGGATTGGTGTACTCCAGCTCGCGCAGGTGCTCGGGAAGCGAGCCGGAGTTGACCCCGATGCGCAGCGGCGTCCCCAGCTCCTTGGCGCGCGCGACCACCTGAGCGACCTTGTCCGGCCCGCCGATGTTGCCGGGGTTCAGGCGCACGCAGTGCGCGCCGGCGTCCAGCGCCCGCAGCGCGAGCGTGTAGTTGAAGTGGATGTCGGCGATCACCGGGATCGGCGAGCGGGCGACGATCTCCCCCAGCGCGTCCGCGTCCTCCCGGCGCGGCACCGCGACCCTGACCAGGTCGGCGCCCGCCTGTGCGACGCGCTCGATCTGCGCAAGGGTCGCCGCGACGTCGGCCGTCTCGGTCTTGGTCATCGTCTGGACCGCGACCGGCGCTCCACCGCCGATCGGCACGCCGCCGACATGGATCTGGCGCTGCGATGCCATCTGGATCTGAGGACGAGTTTAGGACGCGCCGCCGGAGGGCTGGTCGCCCCGCGGCCCGCCGGGCCCGGCCGACTGCCGGCGCCGCACCGCGACGGCGCCCGCGGTGACCCCGCCCAGCACCACCAGCACCAGCAGCACGAGCACGGGCGTGGGCAAAAACGAGCCGCCGGAGCCGCCGGTCCCGCCGCCGCCGCTGTGCCCGGCGCCCGCCAGCGCGGCCTCGATCACGTCCACGCAGGGCGAGTACTGCCGCTGGGATGCGGGCATCTCACGCAGCGCCGCCTGCAGCGCTGCGGCGGGATATGAGCGGGTGAGCTGGCCGGTGGCGCACTGGCGCAGGATCGCCTGCGCCTGGGCCTGTGTGGCGTTCGCCCCCGCCTGGGCCGCGGTGGCGGTCGGCTGCGCCTGGCTCTGGGTGCCCGCCGCCGCGGCAGCGGGCCACGTGGCGACCGCCGCGGCGAGCGCAACCGCGGCCGCTGACGCGGCGAGCCTGAGACTTCCCATGGCCGGCCAATCCTAGTCGCTGGGCCGCTGCGCGCTCACCTGGGCGCCGGGCCGCTGCGCGCTCACCTGGGCGCGGCCCGCTGGACGATCACCTGCGGCGCAAGCCCCGGCACCGGGAACAGGCGCTCCGCGAGCGCGGCGAGCGCGCCCGCGTCCCCCCGCACCGGCGCCGCCAGCGCGTAGCGGACGATCTGGTATCCGTCTACAACGGGCGCCGCGATCACCCTGGCTGCGGCCGGCGGAGCCGGCGGCGGCCCGGCGGCGTTGGCGATCACGTCCAGCTCGGAGACGGTCACGGGCCCCGCTGGCGTCCGGCCCCCCGGTCCGGCCCACGGCACCCGCGGCAAATACCAGGACAGCGGGCCGGTTGCGAACTGCCCCGGGTAGGCGGCGATCGCGCGCGTGCCCTCCTGCGCTCCGAGCGCCGCGGCCACGCCCCGCCAGTTGGGTCGCTGGTAGAGCGGGTCCGACTGCACCTTGGCCTCCCCCCACGCCATCGCGGCCACGAGCACCGCGGCCAGCGCGGCGCCCGGGACCCGGGCCCTGGCGGCCGTCGCGGCGGCGCCGACCACCACCGCAAGCGGCGGCCAGGCGGGCATCAGCCCGCGCGCGATGTAGTCGTCGTGGCCGACGAGCGCCAGCGCCAGCGGCGCCACCAGGACGAACCCGGCGAGCGCCGCCGCCAGCGCCGCCCCACGCAGCTCGCGCTCCCCGGCGCCCGCGACCAGCAGCGCGATCACGATCGCCGCCAGCGCCGCGGCGCCAAGCAGCCCCCAGGACGCGCCGCGGCTGTTGTCAAGCGGACCCAGCGCGAAGGCGACCGGCACCTCCTGGATGCGCCGGCCGAGTGGCACCGAGGTGATGAACAGCGCCGGCTGCCGCAACCGCGGCAGCAGGTGGGGCACGAACGGCACCAGGACCGCGACCTGGGCCGCGCAGGCCGCAAGCGCGGCCCGGCTGCGCGAGCGCCGCAGCAGCAGCGCCCCCTCGGCGAACACCAGGAAGCCCGCGAAGTACTGGGTCAGGATCGCAAGCGCGGACAGAACCGCCCACCACAGCAGGTCCCGCCGCGCGCCCGCCCGGTGCGCGCGCGCGAACGACAGCAGCGAGGCGGCGCACAGGACAAGCAGCAGCGAGTACTCGCGCGCCTCCTGCGAGTACCAGATCGTGAACGGGTCCACAGCGGCCAGCGCCGCCGCCACCAGCCCGGCGGCGCCGGAGACCAGCTCGCGGCCGCAAAGGTAGACGAGCACGACGAGCCCGACTCCCAGCAGCGCCGACAGCGACCGCAGCGCCCCCGGGCCGGTGCCCAGCACGTGCGCCCACGGCCAGGCAACCAGGAGGTAAAGCGGCGGGTTCCATTCGGCGGCGCTCCAGGCGCCCAGCATCGACGGCAGCGAGAGGCCCAGCTCGTGGGCGGCCTGCGCCTCATCCAGCCAGTAGCTCTGGTCGGTGAGCGTCGAGAATCGCAGCGCGGCCGCCAGGAGGACCAGCGCGACCAGGGCGATCGTCTCCCCCGAGGGCCGGCGGACCGCCGCAAGGCTGCCGATGCGCGCTTCAGGCGGGGCGCCCGTGCGGGCCTGGAGCAGCATCCATCGCGAGTCTACCGGCGGCTGGGCCCGCAGGGCAAAGGCCGAAACCAGCGCCATGGCGCCTCGTTATTGTCAGCCGCCGCCGTGTCAGCACCCGCCCAGCCATCCACCGAAGCGGCCGCGCGCCGCGGCGCGCTCACGCGCGCGCACCGGGTCCCGATCGCGCGCCCCAGCCGCGGCCTGCCCGCGCGCGCGCTGGCCGCGCTCTGCGGCCTGGCGGTGGCGATCGCAGGCTGCGGGTCGCAGGCGCCCCGGACATCCCCCCCACCATCGGCACCACCCGACGCCAACCGTCCGGGGCCGGTGACGATGTTCACCGGCCCCTCCACCGCCACCTTCACCGAGTCAAACCTGCGGCTGCTTCGCAGCCTCGGCGTCGACGACATCCAGGTCTACATGCACTGGGCCGACATCGCCCCGGACCCGCTGTCCGCACGGCGACCCGCCTTCGACGCGGGCGACCCGGCGGCCTACCCGCCGGCCGGCTGGGCGCCCTATGACGCGATCGTCAGGGAGGCGGCGGCCCTGCACATGCGCCTTGACCTTGCGCTCGTGCCCCCGCCTCCGGAGTGGGCGCGCGGGCCGGGCGCGCCGCGGGGGCCAAGGCCTCACCCGCAGTGGCGCCCCAACGCCGCCATGTACGGACAGTGGGTGCACGCGGTCGGCGTTCGCTACAGCGGCCATTACACGCCGCCGGGGCAGACAGCGCCCGTGCCCCGGGTCGCCTTCTGGTCGATATGGAACGAACCCAACCTCGGCCTGGACCTGGCGCCCCAGACCGCCGACCACGGCGCCGTCGAGGTCTCGCCCCGCTACTACCGGGCGCTGGTGGACGCGGCCTGGAGCGCGCTGACCGCCACCGGGCACGGCCACGACCTGATCCTGATCGGCGAGCTTGCGCCGGCCGGGATGCGACAGCCGGGGAACTTCGGGATGATGCCGGGCCTGCGCTTCCTGCGCGGGCTCTACTGCGTGGGCCCGTCGCTTGAGCCGCTCACCGGCGCCGGCGCCGCGTCGCTCGGCTGCCCCACGACCGCGGCCGGCTCCGCGCGCTTCAGAGCGGCCAACCCGGGGCTGTTCGAGGCCGGCGGGTTCGCCGACCACCCCTACCCGTTCGGGCTGGCCCCCGACCAGCTGGCGTCCGGCGAGCCGGACTACACCAACCTCGCGGCGATCCCGAACCTCGAGCGCACGCTTGACCGCATCCAGGCGGCGTACGGGTCCTCGGCGCGCTTTGGCATCTGGTCCACCGAGTTCGGCTACCTGACCACGCCGCCCAACCCGCCCGGGGACACAGTCTCCCCGCAGACGGCGGCCTACTACCTCAACTGGTCGGAGTACCTGACCTGGCTTGACCCGCGCATCCGCACCTACGACCAGTACGAGCTTGAGGATCCGTCCACGGGGATCTTCGCGTCGGGGCTTCTGACCGCGTCGGGCACGCCCAAGCCGGCCTTCTACGCCTTCAGGATGCCGATCTACCTCCCCCGGGTCACGGGAGCCCCGGGCCAGCCGCTGCTGGTCTGGGGCGCGGCGCGCGCGGCCCCGCTGGCGGCCGCCGCCACGCACCGCCGCCAGACGGTGCAGATCCAGTTCTCCAAAGGCGGGCGGGGCGCGTTTCGGACGATCGCGACCGTCCCGATCGTCTCCGCGCACGGCTACTTCGCAAAGCTCGAGCGCTTCCCCGCAAGCGGCCTGGTGCGCCTGGCGTGGGCGCCCCCGAGCGGAGCGGTCCAGTACAGCAGGACCGTCGTCATCACGCTCCGCTAGCCTGCCCGGGACGTTCGCGGCTGCGCCGCGGCCAAACCTCGACCGCGGGCGGTGGCTCTCGCGCGCCGCAACTCGCGCCCGCCCGGAGCTGTTATCGACACCATGCGCTCACTCTCATACACCACCGCCCTCGGCCCGGCCCGGCACGCGGCGAGCCGGTCAGCACGCCCACGGCGAGCCGCACGCGCGGCCGGTCGCTGCTTCGCCGCCATGGCCGCCCTGGCGGCCGTCGCCGCGCTGCCCGCTCCCGCGCTCGCCAGCCACACGCAGCTTGCGATCATCCAGGACGGCAGCGAGCTGACCAACCCCGCCGCCGCGCTCGCCCAGTTCCGAGCGCTGGGCGCCAACACGATCCGCGTGGTGCTCTGGTGGTCGCAGGTCGCTCCCGATCCCAACTCGGCGCGCCGGCCGCGCTTTGACGCCACCGATCCGGGCGCCTACCCCGCGGCTGGCTGGGCCCCCTATGACGCGCTCGTGCGCCAGGCCCAGCAGGACGGGATGCGCGTCTACATCCAGCTCTCGGGCGGCGCGCCGCGCTGGGCGGAGGCGAGCGCACCGCCGCCGACCCCGCACACGGCGCCCGGATCGATCGCCTGGAAGCCCAACGCCGCCCAGTACGGGCAGTTCGTGAGCGCGGTCGCCACGCGCTACAGCGGCAGCTACACGCCGCCCGGCCAGTCCACCCCGCTGCCGGCCGTGCACTTCTGGTCGCTGTTCAACGAGCCGAACTTCGGCGAGGACCTGGGACCGCAGGCGATCGACGACTCGCGCGTCGCCTACGCCCCGGCCGCCTACCGGCGGATCGTCGACGCGGCCTGGCGCGCGCTGCGCAGCCAGAGCGCGCACGCGCACGACACGATCCTGATCGGCGAGCTGGCCGCGCAGGGCCAGGAGCCCGGGCCATACCCCAAGCGCACCGGTGGCGTTCCCGGCAACCTGGGCCAGACGCGCCCGCAGCTGTTCATCCGCGACCTGTACTGCGTGGGGCGCAACCTGCGGCCGCTGCTCGGCGCCGCCGCGCGCGCCGTCGGCTGCCCGACCACGGTCGCGGGCACGCGCAGCTTCAGGCGCGACAACCCCGGGCTGTTTGAGGCCAGCGGCTTTGCGCTGCACCCCTACCCGCAGGGCCAGTCTCCGGTCAGCCGCGCGGGCAACCTGCCGGACTACGCGCTGTTTGCGGACATCCCGGCGGTCGAGCGGCTGCTGGACGCCGTCAACCGGGCGTACGGCTCGCGCACGCGGTTTTTGATCTACAACACCGAGTACGGCTACATCACCCGGCCGCCCAAGGGCGCGCCCTACGTGAGCCCGCAGACCGCCGCCTACTACATCAACTGGGCCGAGTACCTCAGCTGGCGCTCGCCGCGGATCGCAAGCTACATGCAGTACCTGCTGATGGACCCGCCGCCGACGGCCGCCTCGCCCTACAACGGCTTCGCGAGCGGGCTGGAGTTCTACAACGGTCGCCCGAAGGCCGACTTCAACGCATACCGGCTGCCGATCTACATGCCGATCACCTCGTTTGCCGCCAACCGCAGCGTCGAGCTGTGGGGCGATGCGCGCCCGGCGCCGTTCGCGGTCGCCGACGGCGACGGGCCCCAGTCGGTCTCGGTGCAGCTGGACGGGCGCACGCTGAGGACCGTCACGATCTACGGCTCGCAGCCCTGGAGCGGCTACTTCGACCTGCACATGCGCTTCCCCCACGGCGGCGCGGTGCGGCTCGCCTACACCTATCCGAGCAGCGACCCGCTGCTGCCGGTCGCAGATCTGGGCAGGACCGTCTACAGCCGCACGATCAAGATCAGCGTGCGCTGAGCGCCGGGCGGGGCGCCGAGCGGCCAGGCTCGCCAAGCGCTGAGATACTGAGCGCATGACGGCGGCGGCCGGCGCGCTGGTGAGGGAGCTTCAGCGAATCTGCGGCGAGCGCTTCGTGCGCACCGCCCAGACCGAGCTCGCCGCCTACCGCTCGGACGCCCTGGCCCACCACCGCGCGCTGGCGCTGTGCGTGGCGCTGCCCGCCACCACCGAGCAGGTTCGCCGGTGCGTCGCGGCCTGCCACCAAGCGCGCGTGCCCTGGGTGGCGCGCGGCTCGGGCACGGGCCTGTCCGGCGGCGCGCTGCCGGTCACAGACGGCGTGCTGATCGTGCTCAGCCGCATGCGCCGGATCCTGTCGGTCTGCCTGCAGGACGCGCGCGTGGTCGTCGAGCCCGGGGTCACCAACCTCGCGGTGTCGCGCGCGGTGGCGCCCAGCCACTTCTACCCACCGGACCCCTCAAGCCAGGTCGTCTGCTCGATCGGCGGCAACGTCGCCGAGAACGCGGGCGGGGCGCACTGCTTCAAGTACGGCTTCACGACCAACTACGTGCTCGGCCTGCAGCTGGTGCTGAGCGACGGCACGCTGGTCGAGCTCGAGCGCGAGACGCCGGGCTACGACCTCATTGGAGCCTTCGTCGGCTCGGAGGGGACGCTCGGGGTGGCGACGCGGATCACGCTGCGCGTGATCCCCGCGCCGGAGGCCGTGCGCACGATGCTCGCGTTCTTCGACGACATCGGCCGCGCCGGCGAGGCGGTGAGCGAGATCGTGCGGGCTGGGCTGGTGCCCGCGGCTATCGAGATGATGGACAGGTTGTCGATCCACGCCGCCGAGCTGGCCACCGGCGCCGGCTACCGGCGGGACGCGGCGGCGGCGCTGATCGTCGAGCTCGATGGGCCCCACGAGGAGTGCATCGGGGGCCTGGAGGAGCTCGTGCGGCTGTGCGCCCGGGCGGGCGCGCTGGACCTGCGGATCGCCCACTCCGAGGCCGAGCGGGAGCTCATCTGGCGCACGCGCAAGGCCGCGTTTGCCTCGATGGGCCGGATCTCGCCCGCCTACTACGTGCAGGACGGCGTGGTGCCGCGCACGCGCCTGGCCGAGGTCCTGCGACGGATCGACGCGCTCTCCGAGCGCTACGGGCTGCGGGTCGCCAACGTGTTTCACGCCGGTGACGGCAACCTGCACCCGCTCGTCTGCTACGACGCGGCGGTGCCCGGGGAGGCCGAGCGCGCCGAGGAGCTCGCCGCGATGATCATCCACGCCTGCGTGGACGCGGGCGGCTCGATCACCGGCGAGCACGGGGTGGGCGTCGACAAGCGCGACCACATGCCGGCGATGTTCTCAGAGCCGGACCTCGACGCATTCGCGCGCCTGCGCTGCGCGTTCGATCCCGACGCCCTTGCCAACCCCGGGAAGGTGATGCCCTCGCCGCGGCTGTGCGGCGAGGTGCCGGGCCCCTACCGGCGCCACCCCCTGGAGGCCGCCGGGCTGGCGGAGCGATTCTGAGGCGCGCGTTGGATAAGGCGCACACCCACACCCCGCGGACCTTCGCGCAGGCGGCCGCCGCGCTGGCGGACGCGAGCGCGCGCGGCGAGCCGGTCAGGATCGCCGGCGCGTGCACCAAGCGCGACTGGGGCGCGCCCGGCGCACAGTGCTCTGTGACGCTGCGCACGACCGGGCTTGCGCGGATCGTCGAGCACAACCCGGGCGATCTGACCGCGCGCCTGGAGGCCGGGGTCACGCTGGAGGCGGCACAGAGCGCGCTGCGCGGCGCCGGGCAGATGCTCGCGCTGGACCCGCCAGCCGCCCCCGACGGGACGCAGCCGACGATCGGCGGGATCCTCGCGACCGCGGACTGCGGGCCGCTCAGCCATCGCTACGGCTCCCCGCGCGAGCTGGTGCTCGGGATCACCTTCGCGCTGTCTGACGGAACGATCGCAAGCTCCGGCGGGCGCGTGATCAAGAACGTCGCGGGCTACGACCTCGGCAGGCTCCTGTGCGGATCGTTTGGCACGCTGGGCGCGATCCTGGCGGTGAACCTCCGCCTTCACCCGCTGCCGCGCGCCGCGACCACCACCGTGGCGACGACGGGCGATCCGGCCTCGCTGGCGGCGGCGGCGGCCGCGCTCGCGGCGGCCGGCCTGGAGCTGGACGCGCTCGACGTGCGCTGGCACGACGGGGCGGGGGCGGTGCTCGCGCGCGCCAGCGGGCCGGAGTGCCTGAGGCGCGCGCGCCGCGCCGCGCGTCTGCTTGCGCAACGCGGCCTCGGCGACGCGCGCACGGTGCACGACGACGAGCCCATCTGGGAGGCGCAGCGCGCCGGTCAGCGCGCGGCCGGCGCAGACGCGGTCGTCCGCGTCGCGGCGCGCCCGAGCGCGCTGGCGGCCGTGATCGAGGCGGCGCGCGCCTGCAGCGGCTCGCTCGTGGGCCGCGCGGCGCTGGGCATAAGCCACGTGCGACTGCAGGCGGACGCGGTCGGTGCGCTGCGCGAGCGGCTGCCCGACGGCTGCTGGGCGACGCTGCGCGACGCGCCCGCCCAGACGCGCGCGAGCCTCGGAGCCTGGCCCGAGCCGCCCCGGGCCGCGCTTGAGCTGATGCGTCGCCTCAAGCAGCGCTTTGACCCGGCCGGCATTCTGAACCCGGGCGTGTTCGCCGGGGGGATCTGATGGGCTTCGGAGCGTTTGATCCGCACCGTCCGCCCGAGCGGGAGGTGATCGCCGACTGCGTTCACTGCGGCTTCTGCCTGCCCACCTGCCCCACCTACGTGCTGTGGGGCGAGGAGGAGGACTCCCCGCGGGGGCGGATCGTGCTGATCGCCGACGCGCTGGATCGCCCGGGTCCGATGCCCGCGGAGCTCGTCACGCACCTGGACCGCTGCCTGGGTTGCATGGCGTGCGTCACGGCATGCCCGAGCGGCGTGCGCTACGACCGCCTGATCGAGCGCGCGCGCCCCCAGATCGAGCGCCACCACCGCCGCGGCGCGAGCGAGCGCGCGCTTCGATCGCTGCTGTTCGCAACCCTCCCCCACCCCGGGCGGCTGCGGCTGCTGGCCCCGGCGCTGGCCGCGGCGCGGCGGCTGGGCGTGATCGAGCGCCTCCCCGGCCCGCTCGGGACGCCGGCGCGGGTGGCGCCCCGCGCCGGCCTTCGGCGAACGCTTCGCACCGGGGTGCCCGCTCGCAACGCGCCGGTGGGCGAGCCGCGCGGCCGCGTAGCGCTGCTGCTCGGCTGCGTGCAGCGGGTCTTCTATCCGCAGGTGCACCGCGCGACGGTGCGCGCGCTCGCCGCCGAGGGGTTCGAGGTGCTCGCCCCCCGGCGACCCGGCTGCTGCGGCGCGCTTGAGCTTCACGGCGGGGCCGAGGACGCGGCCGTGCGCCGCGCGCGGGAGACGATCGCCGCGCTCGACGGCCTGGGGGCCGATCACATCGTGGTCAACGCGGCCGGCTGCGGCTCGGCGATGAAGGGCTACGGCGAGCTGTTGGGCACGCGCCGGGCGCGCAGCTTCTCGGCCAGGGTGCGCGACGTCTGCGAGCTGCTGGCCGACGTGCCGCCGCGGGCGCCGCGGGCGCCGCTGCCGCTGCGCGTCGCCTATCACGACGCCTGCCACCTGGCGCACGCGCAGGGCATCCGCCTGGCGCCCCGGGCGCTTTTGCAGACGATCCCGGACCTTGCGCTGGTGGAGGTGGCATCCGAGCGCGAGGTCTGCTGCGGCTCGGCGGGCATCTACAACCTCGTCCTGCCCGGCCCGGCGCAGGCGCTTGGGGAGCGCAAGGCTCGCCAGCTGATCGCCACCGGCGCGCAGGTCATCGCCGCCGCCAATCCCGGCTGCGCGGCTCAGCTTGAGCTGCACCTGCGGGAGCTCGGCGCGCCGCTGCCGGTCGTGCACCCGGTTGAGCTTCTGGCCCGCTCGATCGCCGCCGCCGGGCGCAGCGGACGCGCAAGCGGGGCCCCGCGCCGCTAGCGGATGCGCAAGCCGGAGCCGGTGAGCGCAGAGATGTCGTTTGACAGGCCGATCGCGAACAGCAGCACGATCACGGCGAAGCCGATCACACCGGCGCGCTCCATCACCCGCCAGGGGATCCTGCGCCCCCGGATCTTCTCGGCCAGCGCCCAGAACACGTGGCCGCCGTCCAGCGGAAGGAACGGGAACAGGTTGATCACGCCCAGTGACAGCGAGATCAGCGCGAGCACGGTGAGCGCCAGCGTCGGGCTGGTGGCAAACGACTCCTGGGCGACGGTGTAGATGCCAACCGCGCCGCTGAGCTGGCGGCGCTCCTGGGGCTCGAAGATCCGCACGATCGTGCCGACCGTCTGCGTGGTGACCGACCACAGCCACGAGGCCGCCCCGGACGCTGCGCCGACCACGCTGGGGCGCACCACCCCGATCACGCGCTCGGCGAAGTAGAACCCCAGCTCCGGGCGTCCGGACGTGTAGCGCGGGCGGATCTCGAATGTCAGCAGGCGTCCGGCCCGCCGCACTGTGACCCGTGCGGGCGTCGCCGCCAGACAGCCCGGCACCTGCGCGCCGGCACAGCGGTGTGTCTCGATCTGGTGGCGGATCGCCTCGGCGGAGCCGCCGACGCCGTCAACCGAGACGATCCGATCGCCGGGCCGCAGGTACGCCGCCGCCGGCATCGACGCCACCACGCCGCCGACCTCATCGGTCGGGCGGCCGATCGGCTGCCCGCTGGCCGCCAGAACCCCGAACGCGATCAGGAACGCGACCGCGATGTTGACCGCGGGCCCGGCGAGGATCGTCACCACCCGGGCCCATACCGGCCGGTTGTAGTAGGCGCGCGGCAGGTCAGCGGGGGCGATCGGCTCGTTGGGGTTCATCCCGGTGATCTTCACGTAGCCGCCCAGGGGGATCACGCCGATGCCGTACTCGGTCTCCCTCCACCTGCGCCGGACCACAAGCGGGCCGAAGAACAGCGAGAAACGCTCCACCCGCATCCCGACCGCCTTGGCCGCGGCGAAGTGCCCCGCCTCGTGCAGGACGATCAGGGCCGCGAACCCCAAGAAGGCGAGCAGGTAGGACACCTCAACGAGTGTGGCAGGCGCCGGCGGCGGGGAGCGCGGGCCCGCCGCGACGGGTGGTCGCGGGGGCGGCCGCGGCGCCGGCGGCGGGGGCGGCCGCAGCGCCGGCGGCGGGGGCGGCCGCAGCCCCGTCAGGCTCCGAGCGCCTCGGTGAGCTCGGCTGCGACGCGCCGCGCGCGGGCGTCCGCCTCGGCCAGGTCGTCGAACGAGTGCACCGCCCCGCCTCCCGCCCGCTCGAGCGTGCGCTCGATCACCTGCGGGATCTGCGTGAAGCGCAGCCGCCCGGCGAGGAACGCGTGCACGGCCACCTCGTTGGCCGCGTTGAGGGTGCACGGGGCCGTGCCGCCCGCCAGGCCGGCCTCGCGTGCGAGCCGCAGGCACGCGAACGTCCGCTCGTCGGGCGCTTCGAAGGTGAGCGCGCCGAGCGCCACCAGGTCAAGCGCGGCCACCGGCACGTCCACCCGCTCGGGGTGGTGAAGCGCGTAGGAGATCGGAACCCGCATGTCCGGATAGCCCAGGTGCGCGAGCGTCGCCCCGTCGCACAGCTGAATCAGGCTGTGCACGATCGACTGCGGGTGCACGACGACGTCGATGCGCTCATAGGGCACGCCGAACAGGTGGTGTGCCTCGATCAGCTCAAGGCCCTTGTTCATCAGCGTCGCCGAGTCGATCGTGATCTTGCCGCCCATCGACCAGGTGGGGTGGGCGAGCGCCTGCTCGACGGTCACCTCGTCAAGCTCGGATGCCGGCCGTCCGCGGAACGGGCCTCCGGACGCGGTCAGGATCAGCCGTTCGAGCGTCCCCGGGCGCTCGGCGGCCAGCAGCTGGTGAAGCGCCGAGTGCTCCGAGTCCACGGGAATGATCGACGCGCCGGTTGCCCGCGCGAGCTCGCACACGAGCTCGCCCCCGACCACCAGCGACTCCTTGTTGGCCAGCGCCAGGTCGATGCCCTCGCCCAGCGTCGCGATCGTGCCCATCAGCCCCGCGGCGCCGACGATCGCATTGAGCACCAGCTCGCAGTCCGAGTCAGCCACCAGGGACACCAGGCCGTCCGGGCCGCAGAGCACCTCGCCGTCGAAATGCTCGCGCGCCAGCGCCGCGGCCTGCACGTCGGCGAGCGCGATGCGGCGAACGCGCAGCCGGGCGGCCTGCTCGAGCAGAGTCTCCCAGGAGGCGTTCGCGCTCAGCCCCACCACGCGCAGCTCGCCGCGGCTTCGCGACACGACGTCCAGCGCCTGCAGGCCGATCGAGCCGGTCGATCCGAGGATTGCGACCCGGCGCGCCACGGCGCGATTGTAGGCGCGGGCGCGTCAGTGCCCGACGGTCGACCAGATGTAGTAGCCGGCGACGACGGTGAAGATCACCGCGTCGAGGCGGTCGAGCGCGCCGCCGTGGGCGCCGAACGCGCTTCCGGCGTCCTTGGCTCCCGCGTCGCGCTTGACCATCGACTCGAACAGGTCGCCGATCGGGCCCAGCACGGCGGTTGCGATCCCCACAAGCAGCGCATCGCCGTGCGTGAGCCACGCCTGATTGAGGCCGACCACGTAGACGGACAGGATCGCGAACAGCACGCCGCAGAACAGACCCTCGACGGTCTTGCGCGGGGAGATCGACGGCGCCAGCGGCCGGCGGCCGAACAGTCGCCCGCCGATGTAGGCGCCGGTGTCGCCGACGAACGTTCCGACCATCAGATCGATCAGCACGCCCGCGCCGTGGTCGGTGCGCCGCAGCAGCACGGCCAGCGCAAACGGGACGCCGATCCACCACACCCCCAGCAGCGTGCCGGCGATCGAGACGCTCCCGATCGCCGGCCGGCCGCGGGCGGCGACGGCCAGAAACGCGACGGGCAGCGCGGCCAGGGCGACCTCGAGCACGGTCCGCTCGCTGCCCAGCCAGGCGGCCGCGACCAGTGCCGCCACGGACGCGAACGAGACGAGCTTGGCCGGCCGCCAGCGGGCGAGCAGCCCGTGCAGCTCGTGGACGCAGACGCAGCCGATCGCCAGCATGAACAGCGCCCAGTAGATCCCCCCGAGGTTGTCCAGCACGACCGCCACCACGGCCGCGGGCACCGCCACCGCGACCCGCGCCAGCAGGTCCGAGCGCCCGCGGCGCCCGCGGCGGCGGCCGCGCGCTCGCCTGAGAGGCTCTTCGCCGCTCTGCGCGCGCGGTCGCTCGCGCGGCTGCGCCGATCGCTCGCGCGGCTGCTCGGGCGGCTGCTCGCGCGGCTCTGCGCGCCGGCCCCCGCGCGGCCGGTGGCGCCCGCGCCCGCGCGGTTGCTCGCCGGCGTCCCGCGCGCGCATCAGCGCCCCCCGAAGCGGCGATGCCTCGCTGCGTACTCGTCCAGCGACTGCTCGAACGCCTCCCGCGAGAAGTCCGGCCACAGCTCGTCGCGGAACACGAGCTCAGAGTAGGCAGCCTGCCAGAGGAGGTAGTTGGACAGGCGCCGCTCCCCGCTTGTCCGGATCACCAGATCCGGGTCGTGCATGTCCGGCGCGTAGAGGTGGGCGCGGAACTCGTCCTCCGAGCCGCCGGCGAACGCGCGTGCGGCGTCGACGATCTCGGCGCGTCCGCCATAGTTGAACGCGACGAACAGCGTGATCCGACGGTTTGCGGCCGTCAGGCGCTCGGCCCACTCCATGCGCTCGATCAGCTCCGGCGCAACCGGGTGCGAGCGACGGCCGATGAAGCGCATGCGGACCCCCTCGGCGTGCAGCTCGGGCGTCTCGGCGTCGATGCGCCGCGCGAACATGTCCATCAGGCCCGCGACCTCCTCGTCGTCGCGGGTCCAGTTCTCGGTCGAGAACGAGTAGACGGTCAGCTCGCGCACCCCGAGGTCGACCGCGTCCCGCAGCCGCGCCTTGACGTTGTCGGCGCCGGCCTCGTGGCCCGCCAGCACCGGCAGCCCTCGCCGGCGCGCCCAGCGGCCGTTGCCGTCGGTGATGATCGCAACGTAGCGGGGGCGCCCGCCGCCGGGCGTCGCGGCGCTGGCGCTGGATGGGCCGGCCGCCACTAAACCTCGAGGATCTCGGCTTCCTTGTGCTTGAGCAGCTCGTCGAGCTCCGCGACGTGCGCGTCCGTCAGCCGCTGCAGCTCAACCTCGGCGCGGTGCTCGTCGTCGGAGCCCGCCTCGCCCGCGTCGCGCAGCTCGCGCAGGTCGTGCATGACGTCGCGGCGGATGTTGCGAATCGCGACACGGCCTTCCTCGGCGATGTGGCGCACGACGCGGACGAGCTGGCGGCGGCGCTCCTCGGTCAGCTCCGGCACCACGAGCCGGATCACGTTGCCGTCGTTGCCGGGCGTCAGGCCGATGTCGGACTCCAGGATCGCGCGCTCGATCGCCTTGATCGAGCTGCGGTCGTAGGGCGTCACGGTCAAGAGCCGAGCTTCGGGCGCAGTGATGGTGGCCAGCTGGCGCAGCGGGGTCGAGGTCCCGTAGTAGTCGACCACGATCCTGTCCAGCAGCGACGGGCTCGCCCGGCCGGTTCGCACCGACGCAAACTCGTGCCGGATCGCCTCCACCGACTTGGCCATCCGCTCGGCGCCGTCCGCCAGCAGGCCGTCGATCAGCTCCGACTCGCTCATCGCGGCTCCGCGGCGCTCATCGCCGCCGTCCCGGGGCGCCGCGCCCTCGCTGACGTGGGCCGGGCAACTCAGCCTCCGACCGCAAAGCGCGCGAAGCGCCGGATCACGATGTTCTCCCGCGTCTCGGCCGACAGCGCCGCCCGCAGCTCCTCGATCGTCTTGCCCTGGTGCTTGTCCTCGTTGACGTGGCGCTGGCGCAGGAGCACGACCTCGTCCAGCCACTTGCCGACCTTGCCGGCGATCGCCTGCTCGCGCCGGTTCTCGGGAACGTTTGCGAGCTGCTCGGCGGCGATCCGCTCCTCTCGCTCGCGCTCCTGCGGTGGCACGTCCTCCTCGCTGATCGCGATCGGATTGGAGGCCGCCACGTGCAGCGCGACGTCACGGGCAAACTCGATGAACTTCTCGTTGCGCGCCACGAAGTCGGTCTGGCAGTCGACCTCCACGATCGCGCCGATCCGGTTGTTGGCGTGGATGTAGCTCTGGACGACTCCCTCTCGGGCCTCGGCTCCGGCGCGCTTGGCAGCCTGCGCCTCGCCGCGTGCTCGCAGCAGGTCGACCGCCCGCTCGATGTCACCACCCGCCTCTGCCAGCGCGTCCCGGCAGGCCAGCATCCCGGCCCCGGTGCGCTCGCGCAGCGCCTTGACGTCAGCGGCTGATATCTCGGTCATGCGGGCTCCTCGGTGTCGGCGGCGGGCGCGGTTGTCTCGGCGTCCGCCGGTGGTGTGGCAACCGGCGCGGGCTCGGCGGCCTCGGGCGCCGCCGCCGGCTCGGCCGCCGCCTCGGCCGTCTGCGGGGCCGCGGCGGCCGTCTCGGGGGCCGCCTCGGCCGTCTCGGGGGCCGCGGCGGCCGTCTCGGGGGCCGCCTCGGCCGTCTCCGGGGTCGCCGCGGGCTCGGCAGCGGCAGGCGCGGGCTCGGCAGCGGCAGGCGCGGGCTCGGGGGCCGCAGGCGCGGGCTCGGCGGCCGCCTCGGCCTGGATCCGCGCCTGCTCCTCGGCCTGCATCCGTGCCTGCTCCTCGGCCTGGATCCGCGCCTGCTCCTCGGCCTCGCGCCGGGCGCGCTCCTCGGCCTCCTGGCGCTCGCGCTCGAGCCTGGCCGCCTCCTCCTGGGCGCGGAACCGCGCGTGCCCCTCCGCCACCACGTCCCCGATCGCACGGGTGATCGCCGCGCAGGAGCGGATCGCGTCATCGTTTCCGGGGATCACGTAGTCGATCCCGTCCGGGTCGCAGTTGGTGTCCACCAGGCCGATGATCGGAATCCGCAGGCGCTGAGCCTCGCGCACCGCGATCGCCTCGGTCTTCAGGTCGATCACGAACACCGCGTCAGGCACACGCTGCATGTGCTTGACCCCCCCGAGGTTGGCGCGCAGCTTCTCCAGGTCCGCCTGGGCGGCCATCCGCTCGCGCGTGGGAAGCAGCTGCAGCTGGCCCTCGGCCTCGTAGCGCTCGAGGTCGTGCAGGCGCTTGATCCGCTGCGAGATCGTGTGGAAGTTGGTCAGAAGTCCGCCGAGCCAGCGGTGGTTGACATACGGCATCTCGGCCGCCTCGGCCACCTGCTGGATCGCGTCGCGGGCCTGCTTTTTGGTTCCCACGAACAGCACCGTGCCGCCCCGGCGGGCGACGTCTGAGGCGAACTCGCGCGCCCGGCGCAGCAGCTCCTCGGTCTGCAGCAGGTCGATGATGTAGATCCCGTCGCGCTCGCCGTAGATGAAGCGGCGCATCTTCGGGTTCCAGCGGCGCGTCTGGTGGCCGAAGTGAACGCCGGCCTCCAGCAGCTCCTTGATGCCGATCTCAGCCATGTGGCTCCCTTGTCCAGTGGTTGCGCAGCGCCCGCCGGACGGTCCGCGCACCCCGGTATGCCCGGGGCAGGGGCGCGAGCCGGCGACCGGCGGGGTTGGGTGTCAAATTGCCCGCAGTGTACGCACATCCGGCGCACCCGCGGGCGCGAGCTGGCTCAGCCGCCCGCGCGCTCGGCGCGCTCCAGCGCGCGGCGCAGGTCATCCGGGAGCGGCGAGCTGACCTCCAGCTGGCCGCCGCCGACCGGGTGCGGCAGCGACAGCCGCGCCGCGTGCAGGAACTGGCGCTCGAGGCCGAGCGCGCCCGCGGCGCCGTACAGCGGATCGCCGCACACGGGATGGCCGATCGCGGCCATGTGCACCCTGATCTGGTGCGTGCGTCCCGTCTCCAGGCGCACGCGCAGCAGCGTGGTCGTCGGCAGCCGGCGGGCGATCTCAAAGTGGGTGCGCGCCTCGCGCGCCACATCGGAGTCCAGCGACACGCGCAGCCGGTCCCGGCGGTCTCGGCCGACCGGCGCGTCGATCGTGCCGCTGCGCGCCGCCGGAAGGCCCTGGACGAGCGCCAGGTACTCGCGCGCCACCAGCCGCGCGGCGAGCAGCTCGCGCAGCGCGCGGTGAACCTCCTCGCGCTTTGCGACCAGCAGCAGCCCGGAGGTGCCGCGGTCCAGGCGGTGCACGATCCCGGCCCGCCAGGGGTGCTCGCCGCCGGCCGCGATCCCCTCAAGCGCCTGCGCCAGCGTTCCGTCGGGATGACCGCGGGCCGGGTGCACCACCATCCCGGCCGGCTTGTCGACGACCAGCAGGTGGTCGTCCTCGTAGGCGATCCGGACGGTCGCGCGCGTCGCCGGGGCCCTCCTGGGCTCGTCCACGCAGCGCCTGACGAGCACCACCTCGCCGGCGGCCAGGCGGTGGCTCTTGGGGCGGCGCGCTCCTGCAACCAGCACCGCGCCCTCGTCGATCAGCGCCTGCGCGCGGGCACGCGAGCCCAGCACCGGCGCCAGGAACGCGTCCAGGCGCAGCCCCGCCTGAGCGCCGCCGACCGTCAGCGACAGGCGCTCGGGCTCCTGGCGCGCGGCGGCGAGGCCGTCGTCCTGGGAGGCGGGCTGCGCGGGCCCGGCGGAGGGCTGCGCGCCCCCGGCGGCGGGCTGCGCGGGCCCGAACGCGCTCTGCGAGCGGCTTGCGCTCACCGGCGCCGGCGGCGCGCCGCAGGCCCCTCCAGCACGAGCACGAGCGCGATCACCCCCACGGTGATGGCGACGTCGGAGAGGTTGAACGCCGGCCAGTGGGGCAGCTTGATGAAGTCGGTCACCGAGCCGTCCGCCACGCGGTCGATCAGGTTGCCGAGCGCGCCGCCCACCAGAAGCCCGGTCGGCAGCCACAGCCACGGGCGATCCGCCTTGCGCAGGAAGTTGGCCAAAAGCGCCGCAAGCACGGCGAGCGTCACGGCCAGCACCACCCCGCCGCCGCCCGCGAGCAGGCTGAACGCGACCCCGGTGTTCTGCACGTGCACCAGCTCAAGTCCGGGCACCAGGTGGCGAACCGTGCCCACCGGGATGTGATCGGCCACCAGCACCTTGGCGACGCGGTCTGCGGCCACCACCAGCGCGGCGAGCGCCGCCGCGCGCAGGATCGCGCCCCTCGCGCGGACGCCGCCGGACGCCTCGGCCAGCTCCGCGGCCGCGTCTGCGGCCAGCCCTCGGGCCGCCTGCGGGGATGGCGGGGCCGGCTTGCCCTCCACGGCGCGCTCAGGTGCCCGCGATCGCATTGACCAGCACCCTGCGCACGATGTAGAGCAGGATGATCGCGATCATCGGCGAGAAGTCGAACGCCCCGATCGGCGGGATCACCCTGCGAAACAGCCGCAGGTAGGGCTCTGAGACGTCGCGCAGGAAGCCGAGCACCGCGTCTGACCAGCGCGCGTAGGGCAGGCGCATCCCGAAGGAGAGCAGCAGGCCGATCAGGATGTGCAGGAAGATCAGGACGATGTAGACGTACAGAAGCGCGCCGACGTAGTTGGCGATGTCGTAGCGCACGGTCGCGGCCGTCAGCATCCGCCCACCCTCAGCATCCGCCCACCGTCAGCATCCGCCCACCCTCAGCACCCGGTCCATCGCCGCCTGGAAGGCAGCGCGCACGCCGCCGCGCTCCAGCGCATCCAGGCCGCGCGCGGTCGATCCGCCCGGAGAGGTCACCTCGCGGCGCAGGGCCAGCGTGTCGTGCCCAAGCTCGGACAGCAGCGCGGCCGTGCCCTCCATCGTCTGCACCGCCAGGCGCGAGGCGAGCGTGGCCCCCAGCCCGTGCCGGATCGCCGCGTCGACCTGCGCCTCCACCAGCAGCGCCTGATAGGCGGGCCCGAGGCTCGAGACGGCCATCGCCACCTCCGCCAGCGCCTCGGGCACGTCGATCACGGCCCCCAGCAGCGCGAAGCGCTCCAGCACGCGCGCCTGAAGCTCGGGGTCGGGCCGCAGCGCCACGTCCTGCGCGAGCACATGGCAGGTGACGCCGCGGCGAACCTGCACCGGGGTGTTGGGGATCAGGCGCAGCAGCGGCGTGCGCGGGTAGCAGGCGGCGAGCTGCGCGTGCGACGTCGAGCCCAGCACCGAGACCACCGCTCGCGCGTGGCCTGAGATCTCCCGCGCCACCGGCTCAAGCTGCGCGGGCTTGTGGCAGAGCACGACCACGTCGGCCTCCTGCGCGACCTCCAGGTTGTCCGCCGCCCGCCCGCCGAGCTCAGCGGCTAGCGCCGCGGCGCGGCCCGACCCGCCATCCGAGCACAGCACCGGCTCCCCCCAGCCGCGCGCGAGCGCGCGCGCCATGTTGCCCGAGCCGATCAGTCCAACGCGCATGCCGCACGTCAGGACTGGTTGAAGAAGCCCTTCTCGACGAGCCGCGCCCGCTCCTCAGCGGACACCTCGACGTTGCGCGGGGTCAGCAGGAACACCTTGTCGGCGATCCGCTGCATCCCACCGTCGAGCGCGTAGGTCAGCCCGCTGGAGAAGTCGATCAGGCGCTTGGAGAGGTCGGTGTCGGTGCCCTGCAGGTTGAGGATCACCGGGATCGAGTCCTTGAACTTGTCGGCCACGTCCTGGACGTCGTTGAAGTTCTTGGGCGCGACGAAGTGGACGCGGACCTCGCTGCCGCGGCCGTTGCCCGCGCGCGCGCCGGCGACCGGACGCAGCGTGGTGGTGCGTCGCTGCGCCGGCTCGTCGTCGGCGAAGATGTCGTCGAACTCGTCCCGGCGGCGGCGCTCGGACAGCCTGCGCACGTTCGGGCGCTCCCGGTAGCTGTCCTGCAGCTCCGCCTCGGGCTCGGCGTAGGGCTCGTCCTCGTCGTAGAGCTCGTCCTCGGCGAGGCCGAAGTACACGAGGGTCCGGTGCCAGGAGTCTCTTAGGGCCATCCGCGTTTTGAGGGTTCGCCCGGCGGCGGTGTTTCCCTGCCGCCGATTATGCCGCGCCCGTAAAGAGCGTCGTCCCCAACCGCACGATCGTAGCGCCCTCCTGCGCCGCCACGACGAAATCCTGGCTTGTGCCCATCGACAGGTGGCGGAGCCCGTGGTGGGCGGCCAGCTCCGCCAGGCGGGCGAAGTGCGGACGGCTGCGCTCGGGATCGGATGCCAGCGGCGGCATCGTCATCAGCCCCACAACGCGCACCGGGCAACGCGCCAGGAACGCCGGGAGCTGTCGCGGGGCGATCCCGGCCTTGCCCGCCTCGCCGGCCACGTTGACCTGAACGAGGACCTCCGTCTGCGCGGTGCCGTGGCGGCGAAGCTGCTCCAGCGCGGAGTCGGAGTCCACCGAGTGGATGTAGCGCACGCGCCCGACGAGGTCGCGCACCTTGCGGCTCTGCAGGGCGCCGATGAAGTCCCACACAAACAGGTCGCCGGTCGCCTCGCGCTTGGCGATCAGCTGCTGCGCGCGGTTCTCGCCCACGAGCGTCACGCCGCCCCGAGCCAGCGCGGGCAGCTCGGACGCCGGGAGGTACTTGACGGCGGCCAGGATCTGCACCTCGTCCGGGTCGCGACCGGCGTCTGAGATCAGCTCGCGCACCCGTCTCAGGTTCGCGGCCACGCGCTCGGCGGACAGCCCCACGATCAGGTCAGCCACGCCACGCCCGCCTGGCGGCCGGTCAGGCCGCGATCGCGCCTGTGGGAGAACAGCAGCTGCGGATCGGCGCAGATCGTGCAGATGCCGATGTCGAGCACCTCGTCGACGCCCGCGTCGCGCAGCGAGGCGCGCGCGACCGCGCCGAGGCTCACGCGCTCGCCAGACACAGCGCGGGGAACGTGGGCGAACGCGGCGCGCACCTCCGGGCCCACGGCGTAGCAGCAGGCGCCCGCGCCGGGCCCGATCGCCGCGGACAGGGCGCCGCCTCTGCCGAGGGCGCGCACCGCGTCCACCCCGGCCGAGACGACCCCTGCGGCCAGGCCCCGCCAGCCGGCGTGCACCATCGCCACCGCGCCGCCGCCCGCGATCGCGATCGGCAGGCAGTCGGCGGTCAGGACCGCGAGCGCGACGCCGCGCGCGGCGGTGACCTGACCGTCGGCGACCGGCTCGCCGCGCGCCGGCGGTCCCTGACCGTCCGGCGGCTCCGCGCCCGCGGCTGGCGGCTCGTCAACGCGCACGACCGTCGCGCCGTGAACCTGGCGCACGAACGACAGCGGCGGCGCTCCCACCATCCGCTCAAGCAGCCGCCGGTTGCACGCCACCGCGGCGGGCGCGTCGCCCGTTCCCGTCCCGAGGTTCAGGCCCGCAAACGGTCCTCCGGAGCAGCCGCCGCGCCTGGTCGAGAACACGACTCGCGCGCCGGGCAGGTCGGCGACGAACTGGCCGGAGAGCTCCCGAAAGCGCGATCCCGCGGGCACTCCGCCAGCCTACCCCGCGACGGCCGCCGCGGCCCTCAGCGCCTCCTCAAGCTGGGAGGCGGCCTCGACGGCGCGCCCGTCCAGCGCCGCCGCGCGGGCCGCCGCCAGCCCCGCCCCCACGGCCGGGCCCGCGGGCACGCCGGCCGCCAGCAGATCCCGGCCGTCGATCGCCAGGCGCACGTGGCAAAGCTCGGACAGCCAGCGCCGGGCGGCTGGCTCGGCGCCGAGCGCGCCGGCCAGCGCCACGGTGTCCGGTCCCAGGCGGCCGACGGCCGCGGCGATCTCCGACGGGCGCCTCGCGGCCTGCAGCGCGTCCGCGAGCGCGGCCGCCCGGCCGGCTGCCTCCAGCACGCGCTCGCGCAGCCCGGCGGGGAAGGCGAGCTCATGCAGCAGCGGCCCGCGTCGCGCGTGGCGGACGCCGCCGAGCGCCACCGCCAGCGTGACCGCCGCGCGATCGCCTTGCCGGGCCAGCAGGCGCAGCGCCCGCCGCGCCAGCTCCGGCTCTGCGAGGCCGAACCCCGGCTCGATCGCCTCGTCTGCCCCCAGCTCGCGCGCGCAAAGCAGCGCGGCCACCGGGTCGCGCTCGGCGGCGAGCAGCCTCAGCTCGACGCCGATCCGCTCGCCGGACACGGTCTCAAACGCCCCCTGCGAGAGCGCCCTCACCGCCAGTGCGCGGGTGTCGGGCGCGACCGAGTAGCCCGGGCGCGCGGCGTAGCGGGCCAGGCGCAGGATCCGCGTGGGGTCGTCCGCGAAGCTCTCTGAGTGCAGCACGCGCAGACGGCGGGCCCGCAGGTCCTCGAGCGCGCCGCCGGGGGCGAGCAGCCGGCCGCGGTCGGCGCCGGCGAGGCCGAGCGCGATCGCGTTGACGGTGAAGTCGCGCCGCCGCAGGTCCGAGCCGATGTCCGCGGGGCCGAGGATCCTCGGCAGCGCTCCCGGGCGATCGTAGGCCTCGCTGCGCGTGCGCGCGAGGTCCACCCGCATCCCGCCGATCGTCACGGTGCAGGTGCCAAAGCGCCCGTGCGCCCGCTGCGTCCCGCCCAGCGCGCGCGCGAGCGCGGCGACCTCGCCCTCGACCGCCAGGTCCAGGTCCAGCGGGTCATCGCCCAGCAGCAGGTCGCGCACCGCGCCGCCGACCAGGTACACGCCGGTCCCCGCGGGCGAGGCTCGGCGCAGGGCATCAAGCACGGCCGCGCCGGCGCGGATGCCCGCAAGGCGCCTCAGCAGCATCGCTGCGTTCTCGCTGTCCACGCTTGGGATGATCGCGCCGCGCGCCGCGGCTAGCATTGGCGCCGATGCGCAGTACCGGCTCGTCGCGGCGGTGGCTGCGGCGGGTGATCGGTGCGGCGGCGCTGCTGCTCGTGGTGGCCGCGGGCGGGGTGGCGTTCGTGCTGGCGCACGCGCCCGGCAACGTCTCGCACCCCAACGTTCAGTTCACCGCCCCCACCACTCCGAGCACGCCGATCGCCGCGCCCTCACGCCGCCGCGCGATCGACAACTTCCAGTGGCCCTGGTACGGGTTCAACTCCGGTCGCACGCGGTTCTTCGCGGCTCCCGCGGACCTCGCGCCGCCGCTGCGCGTCGGCTGGACGTTCACGGACGGGGCCCTGCTGGAGTTCCCCCCCGCGATCCTCCACCGCACGATGTTCGTGCTCGATGACGACTGCGCCGCGCGCGCGCTGAGCACGGTCACCGGTCGCGTGCTGTGGATGCGCAAGGTCGGGACGCTGTGCGCCTCCTCGCCGGCCGTCGCGGCCCGCGCGGGGCTGGTGCTGATGCCGGTCCTGTCGGTCAGCGGGCGCTCCCCGGGGGACGGGCGCTTCGTGGCGCTGTCGGCGCGCAGCGGCAGGGTCGTGTGGTCGGTGCCGGTCCCGCCGGGCTCGGAGTCGCCGCCGATCGTCGGCGACGGGACCGTCTACTACGGCGACCAGGCCGGCACGCTGTTCGCGCGCGACGTCTCCGGCGGGCAGCTGCGCTGGACCTTCCACGCGGCCGGCGCGATCAAGGGCGGGCCCGCGCTCGTCGGCGGCGTGCTCTACTTCGGCGACTACTCGGGGCGCGCGTACGCGGTCAGCGCCTCGGACGGGCATCAGATCTGGGCGGTGGGCACCAACGGCGCGCGCTTCGGGTTCGGCTCGGGCCAGTTCTACGCCACGCCGGCGGTCGCGTTCGGCCGCGTGTACATGGGCAACACAGACGGGCGCGTCTACTCGTTCGCGACGCGCACGGGGCAGCTGGCATGGGCCACCTCCACGGGTGCCTACGTCTACTCGGCGGCGGCGGTCGCCGACCCCCCCTCGCTCGGCCCGACGGTCTACGTCGGCTCCTACAGCGGCTACCTGTACGCGTTCAACGCGCGCTCAGGGCAGATCCGCTGGGCGCACGCGGCCGGCGGCCGGATCTCCGGCTCGGCGACGGTCGTCGGCGACGTCGTGTACTACTCGGACCTGGCTGACAAGACCACGACCGGCCTCAACGCCGCCACGGGCCGGGTGGTTTTCACGTTTCCCGACGGCGCATTCACCCCGATCGTCGCCGACTACCACGCGCTGTACCTGGACGGTTATGACCGCATCTACCAGCTGCTGCCGCGTCGCGGGGCGGCCGCCAGCGCCCGCCGGCGGCATCTGCTATCATGAAGTCGGTATGCGCTGCCGCAGCGGAAGCCACTGCCAGGAGCCAGCCCTTCCCGGAAGGCGCTTCTGCGCCGCCCACGCGGCTGAGCTGGACCGCATGCGTGAGGAGCTCAAGGATGCCGCCGCTGCCCGGATCGGCCGCGGACGGCCGAAGCGCTCCTCAACCTGCTGCCGGCCCGGCTGCTACGAGCCGCGCGTTCCGCCCGCCGCGTACTGCGACGCCTGCACCGCGGCCGGATACGTGGAAGAAGCCGCCTGACGGCCTCCGGGTCCCGCGGCCGCATGCCGGGCGGGCCGGCGGCCGCATGCCGGGCGGGCCGGCGGCCGCATGCCAGGCGGGCCAGCGGCCGCATGCCGGGCGGGCCAGCGGCCACGCCGGACGCGCCGGCGGCCGCATGCCCAGGCGGGCTAGCGGCAGCGCGGCAGGCGGACCGGCACACCCGCCGCGGCCAGGTGGCGCTTGACCTCGCCGAGCGTGTGGTGGCCGTAGTGCAGGATCGACGCCACTAGCACCGCGTCGGCGCCCGCCCGGATCGCCGGCGGCAGGTCCTCCAGTCGTCCCGCGCCGCCCGAGGCGATGATCGGCACCCCCACCGCTCCCGCGACCGCCGAGACCAGCTCAAGGTCGTAGCCGGCCCCCGACCCGTCCCGGTCCATGCTCGTCAGCAGGATCTCGCCGGCGCCCCTCGAGGCACCCTCGGCCGCCCAGCGCACCGCATCGCGGCCGCTGGGCGTGCGGCCCCCTGCCAGGTGCGCCTCCCACCGGCCGCCCTCGGCGGACCTGCGCGCGTCGATCGCCAGCACGACGCACTGGGAACCGAACGTGCGCGCCAGCTCGTCGATGAGCTCCGGCCGCTCGAGCGCCGCCGAGTTGACCGAAACCTTGTCGGCGCCCGCGTCGAGCACCGCCTGCGCGTCCGCGACCGAGCGGATCCCGCCGCCGATCGTGAACGGGATCATCAGCTGGTCCGCGGCACTGCGCGCTAGCGCCACCGACGTCTCGCGGCGGTCCGACGTGGCCGTTATGTCAAGCAGCACGAGCTCGTCGGCGCCCTCGGCGTCGTAGCGCGCGGCGAGCTCGACGGGGTCGCCGGCGTCGCGCAGGTCGACGAACGCGACGCCCTTGACGACCCGTCCGCGGTCCACGTCCAGGCACGGGATCACGCGCTTGTAGTGCATCGGGCCGCTCCGGCGCCTAGCGCCCGCCGCCGTCGCGCCGCGGCGGCTCTCGCTCGCGCCCGGCCGGCTCGCCCTCGCGCCCAGCCCGCTCGCCCTCGCGCCCGGCCCGCTCGCCCTCGCGCCCGGCCGGCTCGCCCTCGGGTGACAGCTCGCCGTCCAGCGCCGCCTGGCCGGCGGCGACGTCGAAGCGCCCCTCGTACAGCGCCCGGCCGACGATCACCCCGACCAGGTTGACCTGGCGCAGCGCCGCCAGCGCACGCAGGTCGTCGATCGTTGAGATCCCGCCCGAGTAGGCGAACGTTCCGCGCACCGTCGCGGCGATCCGCGCCACCTCGCCCAGGTCAGGGCCCGCGAGCATACCGTCGCGCTGGATGCTCGAGTACACAAACCGGGTCACGCCGCGCCTGCCGAGCGTCTCTATCACCGCCTCGGCCGGAAGCTCCGTCTGCCGCTGCCAGCCGGCGGCCGCCAGGCGCCCGTCGCGCGCGTCGACTGAGACGACGATCCGGTCCGGGTGCTCGGCCAGCGCCTCGTCCAGCAGGTCGACGTCGACATAGGCGGCGGTGCCGAGGATCGCGCGCGCGGCCCCCGCTGCCAGCGCCGCGCGGACGTCGTGAATGCTGCGAAGCCCTCCCCCGACCTGGATCGGGACGTCCACGGCCTCCGCGATCCGCGCCACGTGGCGCAGATTCGCCGGCGCGCCGGCGCGTGCCCCGTCCAGATCCACGACGTGCAGCGCTCGTGCGCCGGCCGCCACCCAGCGCCGGGCCGCCTGGAGCGGATCGGCGTCGTAGACGGTGCGCCGGTCGAAGTCCCCTCGCGCCAGGCGCACCGCGTGGCCGTCCAGAATGTCGATCGCGGGCAGCAGGATCATCGCCGTGCCATCGCCACGAACGCGCGCAGCAGCGCCAGACCGTCGGCCGCCGACTTCTCCGGGTGAAACTGGACGCCGTGGACGTTCCCTCGCGCGACGATCGACGCGAACGTCTCGCCGTAGCTGGTGGTCGCGACAACGTCGCCGTCGTTGAGCGGGCGCGCGACGAGCGAGTGCACGTGGTAGAACGGCGCCCCGCCCTCGGGCAGAAACGCCGTCAGCTCGCAGGCGCGCACCGGCACCACGTCGCTCCAGCCGATGTGCGGCAGACGCAGGTCGCCGGCCTCAAGCTGCGAGACCTCGCCCTCGATCAGGCCCAGTCCCGGGGTGCTGCGGTGCTCGTCGGAGCGCTCGAACAGCAGCTGCATGCCCAGGCAGATCCCCAGCACGGGCCGGCCGTCGTCGGCGGCGCGGCGGATCTCCTCGTCAAGGCCCAGCGACGCCAGCCGGGCCATCCCCTCCGGGAAGGCGCCGACCCCGGGCACGACCAGCCCGGCGGCGGCGCGCAGCGTCGGGCGCTCGCGGGTGACGGGCGCGCGCGCGCCGGCGTGCTCGAGCGCCTTCTGCACCGAGCGGCGGTTGCCCATGCCGTAGTCGAGGACCGCCAGCAGTGGGCCGTCGCTCAGCGCAGGACCCCCTTCGTGCTGGGGACGCCGCGCTCGGCGCCGTCGAGCGCGACCGCCGCTCGCAGCGCGCGCGCGCACGCCTTGAAGGCGGCCTCGATCATGTGGTGCGAGTTGGTACCCGCCTCGACCACCAGGTGCATGGTGATCCGCGCGTTGGTGGCCAGCGCCCGGAAGAACTCCTCGGCCAGCTCGTGGTCGAAGTTGCCGATCGCGCCCGGCGCCAGCGGCGCCGAGAACGCCAGCAGACCGCGGCCGGAGATGTCGATCGCGCACGACGCGCGAGCCTCGTCCATCGGGATCGTCGCCTGACCGTAGCGGGCTATCCCGGCGCGGTCAGCCAGCGCCCGGTCAAGCGCCTGCCCCAGACAGATGCCGATGTCCTCGACGGTGTGGTGCGCGCCGGTCTGAAGGTCCCCGGTGGCGCGGACCGTGAGGTCTAGGCGTGCGTGGCGCGCCAGCAGGTCCAGCATGTGGTCGAGGAACCCGACGCCGGTGTCGCGCTCGCAGGCGCCCTCCCCGTCCAGCTCGACGCTGACGTGCACGTCGGTCTCGGCGGTGCGGCGGTCGATGCTGGCGCTTCGGCTCATCGCGGGCCATTGTCGTCGATGCGCGCCTCCATCGAGGCGGCGTGCAGCTCAAACCCCTCGGCCCGCGCCACCGGCGCGGCGGCGCGCGCCAGCTCGGCCGCGCCGGTGCCGATCCGCACCTCGTAGAAGCGGCGCCTGAAGTGGGAGACCGACAACGACGAGGCGAAGCGCGCCGCGCCGTTGGTCGGCAGCACGTGGTTTGAGCCGGCGATGTAGTCGCCGAACGCGGTGCCGCTGGCGGCGCCGACGAACACGCAGCCGGCCCTCGTCACGCGCGCGGCGAGCGCCTCAGCCCGCTCGCCCACCAGCTGCAGGTGCTCCGGCGCAAACGCCTCGCACACCGCCAGCGCCT
>DATGLC010000061.1:0-33913 GCA_035294345.1 Solirubrobacteraceae bacterium | reverse complement strand
CCGGGGCTGGTGCAGCGGGTGGTGGTGCCGGTGACGGCGGCGACGGCGGTGGCGCCGACGCGGGCGGAGGTGAGGCCGAGGGCCTGGCCGAAGATGCTGGGCGAGCTGGCGTTGACGGTGACCTTGGCCTCGTTGGTGGTGGGTTGTGAGACGGTGACGGTCGCGCCTGGGTAGTTGGTCTGGGCGATCGTGGTGCCGTCGGCGGCGGCGGCGGTGGAGCTTGAGCCGGCGAGGTCTTGTGCGGCGGCCAGGGCGGCGGCGTCGGCGGCTGATTGCGCTCGTGTCTGGGCTTGGTAGAAGGAGCCCAGGTCGATCGCCAGCGCGGCGGAGGCCAGGATCGCGGTCAGCAGGATCGCGACCAGGATCAGCACCACACCACGCTCCTCGCCCGCGCGAACGCGAAGGGACCGGGTCATCCCCCGTGTGCTCATCGCCAGTTTGGTCGGCGGGCGGCGCGGCCCCGGGACCGGACCTTCGACGAGGGCCGCCAGACCAAGGTCCAGGTGCACTGCGACGGCGGGGTGGCGATCACGTGCGCAGATGCGACTCTGGCCGGCCCTCTCGCGCGCGCGCCCCGGATCCGCGCTCGCGCCTTGCCTGGCGATCGCCGTGATCGTCGCGCTGGTGGCCGTGTCGGTGCGAATCGGGTCCGACGCGCGCTGGCTGGCGGCGCTCGGCCGCCAGGTGGCGGCGCGCGGGAGCGTTCCCGCCGGCGTGCCGTTCGCAGCCGCCGCCAGCCCGCACTGGCCCAACCCGCTCGTGGCCGCCGAGCTGCTGTTCGCCGCGCTTGAGTCGGCGCTGGGCGACCGCGGTCTGATGCTCGCGCAGCTGGTGGCGGTGGCGGTGGGGCTGGCGCTGGCAGCGCGCGACGCCCGGGCCGGCGGCGCGCAGGGCCTCCCGACCGCCGCGGCCCTGGCGCTTGCCGCCCTCGGGTCGATCACAAGCCTTGCGATCGCGCGCGTGCAGCTGTTCTCGCTGATCCTGATGCCCGCGCTGGTCCTGCTGCTGCGGGCCGACGCACGCCTCCAATCGCGGCGGATCTGGCTGGCCGTGCCGCTGCTCGCGGTGTGGTCCAACCTGCACGGGGGTGCGCTGCTGGGCCTGGGGATGCTGTTCTGCCAGGTGGCGCTCACCAGGGCGCGGCGTCGCCCCGGCGAGTCGCTGGCGCTGGTGGTGTCGGCCGCCGCGGCGCTGTGCGCGACCCCGGCGGGGCCGTCGACCATCGCCTACTACCGCGGCGTGCTGGAGAACGTGGCGGCGCAGCGCGGTGCCGGCCTGTGGGCGCCGCTGTCGCTGCGCTCACCGTTCGATCTGCTGCTGATCGTGTGCGCCGTGACCGCGCTTGGGGCGGCCGCCCGCGCCAGGCCGCGCATCTGGGAGTGGGCGGTGATCGCGGCGCTTTCCGTCGCCACCGTGCGGGCGGATCGCAACGGCGTCTGGCTGATGCTGTTCTTGGTGGCGCCGGCGGCCCGGGGGCTGATGGCGGGGGCGCCGGCCGCCGGCGGGGTGATCGAGCCGAGGACCCGTAGAGCGCCGCCGGGGGCCCGGGGCGCGTGGCCGACGGGGGCCCGAGGCGCGTGGCCGCCCGGGGCCCTGGGCGCGCGGCCGACGGCGCTCCAGGGCGCGCGGCCGTCCCTCGTGCGCCCGCGCGCGATGGGCGCGACCGTAGCCAAGCGTCCCGTGTTGGCAGGGCCAACCGTGCGCCCGCGCGCGATGGGCGCGACCGCCGCGGCGCTGGCCGCGCTTGCGATCGCCGCCCCCTCCGCGGTCACGGCGGCGGCGATGGTGCGCGGCCCGGTTGCGGCGGGCGCCCCTCGATCGCTGGTCGCCCGCGCGGTGGCGCTGGCGCACGGCTCGCCCGTGCTCGCCGACGGCTCGATCGACGAGCAGGTGGCCCTGGCCGGTGGGCGGATCTGGGCCGGCGACCCGATCGACGCCTTCCCCGCGCCGGTGCAGGCCGCCTACCTGGACTGGCTGGCCGGAGCTCCTGGGGGCCTGCGCGCGTTGGTGGCGCCGGTGAGCGTGGTGCTCGTGTCCCTCGGCTCCCCGAGCCAGCGGCTGATGGCGCACCTGGGCGGCTTTGCCGCCGTGGGCGCCGCGGGTGGCGCGGTGCTCTACGTCCGCACCACGGGCCGCCTCAGGTGAGCGCGCTCCCCTCCCCAGTGGGGATGCAAAGCGCGCGGGCGCGCGGCGCCCGTCGGGCCGACGGTGCGCTGGGCCTGGTGGGCGCGGTGGCAGCCTCCAGGATCCTCGTGCTCGGCGCCGGCGCGATCGGAGCGCTCGCGCTCCGTGCGCACGACGCGGCCGCCGCGAATGCGCTGCGGAGGCTGCTGGGGCCGGTCGCCTACCCGCTGGCGGGAGCGGTCGACCGCTTCGACTCCGCCTACTACCTGGCGATCGCCGCGCACGGTTACGGCGCGCTGGCCTCCGGCAGGGTCGCCTTCTTCCCGCTTTACCCGCTGCTGATCCGCGCGCTCGTCCCGCTGTGCGGCTCCGCGGTCCTGGCTGGCGCCGCCATCTCCCAGCTGTCGTTCGCCGGCGCGCTGGTGGTCCTTCACCGGCTCTGCGAGCACCAGCTGGGGCGGGCTGCTGCCGACGCGACGGTGCTGGCGCTGGCGTTCGCGCCGCTGTCGTTCTTCTTCTCGGCCGTCTACACGGAGTCGCTGTTTCTGCTGCTGTCGGTCGCAAGCCTTGAGGCGGCCCGCCGGGACCGCTGGCGGCTGGCGTGCGGACTGGCGGCGCTGGCGGCGCTCGCACGCTCGGTGGGGGTGCTGCTGGTCGTGGCGCTGGTCGCCGGGCGGATCGCTCGGGGCCGCCGTGACAGGTCGCTTGCGTGGGCGCTGGCGGTGCCCGGCGCGCTGGCGGGCTGGCTGGCCGCGCTGGCGCTGGCCGGCTATCCGCCGCTCTCCCCTTTCACGATCGGCGCGCGGTGGGACCGAGTGAGCACCGGGCCGGTGATCGCCGTCGCAAGCGCCATCTGGACTGCGCTTCGCTCCGCGATCGCCCTCGCCCGGGGCGCGCCCGTCTACTCGCCCTCGCTCGCCGGGCCGTTCAGCTCGGCGGCGGAGGCGATCATCCTGCTGGCGGTGCTCGGCGTCTGTGCGGCGGCGCTTTGCGGCTGCGCCCGCCACCTGCCGCGCGGCTATGTGGCCTACGCGGCCCTGGCGCTCGCGATGGTTCTCTCAAGCCCGGTGGCCACCCAGCCGCTTGAGTCCTTCGACCGCTACGCGCTGACGATCTTCCCGCTGTGGATGGCCGGGGGGCGCTGGTTGGCGCGACGGCGGCGCGTCGTGAGGCTCGGGCTGCTGGTCTGCGGGGCTGCGGCGCTCGCCTTCTACAGCGCCCAGTTCGCAAGCTGGGCGTTCATCGCGTGAACGCGCCCGTCCCAGGCGCTCGGCGAGCCGCCCGTGGCGGCGGGCCGTGTCCGGCGTGCGCGCCGCGCGCCGCACCGCGGCCGCCTCGCCGACGATGATCGTCGCCAGGCGCGCGCGGGTCAGCGCCGTGTAGAGCATCTCCCGTCGCAGGAAGAACGAGCCGGCCGCCGAGTGCGCGACGATCACGGCGATCGGCAGCTCGATCCCCTGGCCGCGGTGCACCGAGCAGGCGTACGCGAGCGCCAGCCGCTCGGCCTCCGCGGGCGCCAGGCGGAAGCTCGCGCCATCGCCGCCGACGATCACCGCGCCCTGCGAGCCGGGCCGGGGCGGCTGCTCGTCCAGCAGCCGCAGCACGGTGCCGTTCATCAGCCCCAGCTCGTGGAGGTTCCTCCCGGTCATGATCAGCTTGTCGCCGATTCGCAGGCGGCCGCCGAGCACGGGCGCGCCGTCGGGGTTCAGCCGCGCGCGCAGCGCGGCGTTGAGCGCGTCGATCCCCAGCTCCCCGCGGTATACGGGCGCGAACACCTGGATGTCGGCCACCGGATCGACCCCGTAGTGGGCAGGCAGCCGCTCGCACACCAGCGCGACGATCTCCTCCAGCGCCGCGCGCGGGTCGCGCCGCTCGATCATGAACAGGTCTCGGCGCATGCCCTCGGCGGGCGTGAAGCTCGGCGGCCGGCCGCGACGGACCGCGTGCGCGCCCTGCACGATCATGCTGCCGGCCGCCTGGCGGAAGATCCTCGTCAGCCGCGTGACGGGCACCTTCGGCGAGCCGACCAGCTCCGAGAACGGCTTTCCGGCCCCGACGGGGGCGAGCTGGTCTGAATCGCCGACCAGCACGACGTGCGTCCCCGGGGCGACGGCGCGCAGCAGCGCGACCAGGAGCTCGAGGTTGGCCATCGAGGTCTCATCGACGATCAGGAGGTCGCACGCCAGCGGGCGGTGGCGGTCGCGCTCGGGGCCCTTGCCGGGCACCCATCCGAGCGCCGCGTGCACGGTGCTGGCCCGCATGCCCGCAGACTCGGCGAGCCGCACGGCGGCGCGTCCGGTCGGCGCGACGAGCAAGACGCGCCCCCCCAGGCGCTCGGCGGCGGCGGCGATCGCGCGGATCGACGCGGTCTTGCCCGTGCCCGGGCCGCCGGTGACCACCGACAGCCGGTGGGCGAGCGCGGCGTGCACGGCCGCCGCCTGCTCGGCGGTGAGCGGCGTCGCCTGCTCGGCGGTGAGCGGCACCGCGTGCCCGCGTCCTGCGCCGCGGTCGCTCCCCGTTTCGCCGGCGCCGCCCGACAGCCGCTGGTTGGGCGCGCCGTCAAGCAGCGCCGCCACCTGCGCGGCGAGCTCCGCCTCCAGCTCGGCCGTCGCCGCCCGGTAGACCCACCCCTCCTCGATCGCCACCGCTCGCTCCGCCGCCATGCGCTCGAGCTCTGCGAGCCCGATCGGCTCCCCCAGCAGCTCGCCGGCGCGCGCCTCAAGCACACCGGAGGGCAGGCAGGTCGAGCCGGCGCGCTCGGCCTCCCCGAGCACGTGCACCACCGCCGCGCGGCGGCGCCCAGGGCTGTCTGGGGCGATCCCCAGGCCGAGCGCGACCCGGTCGGCGGTCTGAAACCCAACGCCGAAGATGCTCGTCAGCGAGTACGGGTCGGTTCGCACCCGCTCCGCCGCCTCGGCGCCCCAGCGCTCGTCTATCCGTGGAGCCAGATGGCCCAGGCCGTGCGGTGCCAGCAGCATGTGCAGGCGGCGCGTGGCCCGCTGCGCGCGCCAGGCGTCGGCGGCCTCGGCCGCGCGGGCGCCGCGCAGCCCGGCGGCCGAGAACGCCAGGGCCGGGTCGGCGTCGATGACGTCGAACACGCGCTCTGCCCCGAAGCGCTCCACAAGCGCCATAGCGCGCCGCGGGCCGATGTGCCTGACGCGCCGCAGGACCGCGGCGGCCAGCTCGGGGTCGGCGGGCGCGAGCGGCAGCGCCTGGGAGGCGCGCACCTGACGGCCGTGGCGGGGGTCGGCGACCCACTCTCCCACCACGCGCGCTCGCTCGCCGACCTCCAGGTGCGCCAGCGGCCCGACGATCGACAGCTGGCCTCCGTCGGCGGCGACGGCCGCGAGCGCGGCCCAGCCGGAGCGCGGGTCGGCGAAGCGGACGCTGCGGATCGTGACCTCCGCGTCGAAGTCCACGCCGCCACGCTATCCGTCGCGCTCGACGGAGCGCAGCGCCGCGGCGATGCCCTCAGAGCCCACCAGCGAGCCGAACGCCGCCACCAGCGGCCGGATCGCCGCCAGCCCCAGCCTGCCCTGGGCGCCGAACGCCTCGACGCGCACCTCGCAGTGCAGCGCGCCGCCCAGCGCCCAGTGCGCGAACAGCACCCGCGCCGTCCCCGGACGGCGCCAGCTGATGAACTCCTGCGCGCAGGCCAGGGGCGGCAGATCCGGGCGCACCGCCCAGATGGCCCCGACCAGCCCGGACACCAGCGACAGCTCGGCCTCCTCCAGGACCACGAACGGGGCGCAGCGAAACAGCTCCTCGAAGGTCCCAGCCGACCGCGACCCCGGGACCCGCCAGCGGATCAGGCGCCCCAGCGTGGCGGTGTCGGCCAGGCGCACGGCGCGCGCCGCCTCCCACAGCTGCCGGTCGCCCACCCGCCCCTGGCGCCGGTGGGCCACGCGCAGCCCGGGCCGCGGCAGCCAGCGGTCCAGGTCGGGTGCACTCCGACCGGGCGCAGTCGCCATCATCGGAGCATGATCCGCCACGCGCTCGCCCCCGTCCAGCCCGCCGCCGCGCGCGCGCTGGGCCTGCAGCGCACGCTGCCCGCCTCCGGCGGGGTGGCGCTCACCTTCGACGACGGCCCGCACCCCGAGGGCACGCCCGCGGTGCTGGATGCGCTGGCGCGCGCCGGCGCCACGGCCACGTTCTTCCTGGTCGGCGAGCAGGTCCTCCGGCGGCCTGAGCTGGTGAGCAGGATCCTCGCCGAGGGTCATCAGGTGGCGCTGCACGCCCACCGCCACCGCCTCCAGCTGCGCATGACCCCCTCCCAGGTCGCCGAGGATCTCGCGCGCGGCGCCGAGGCGGTGGCCGAGGCCGCCGGCCGGGCGGCCGTGTGGCACCGGCCGCCGTACGGCATCTACAGCCCGGCCGGCCTTGAGTGGGTGCGCGCGGCGGGTATGCGCCCGCTGCTGTGGTCGCGCTGGGGCAGGGACTGGCGCGCGCTGACGACCCCGGAGCGGATCGCCCGTCGCGCCACGCGCGAGCTTCTCGCGGGCGACGTGATCCTGCTGCACGACGCCGACTTCTACAGCGCGCGAGGATCGCACCGCCGGACTGTCGCCGCGCTTGCTTATATCCTCGCGGCGCTGAACGCTCGCAAACTCGATACCGTCCTACCGGGCTGACACGCTACGGCGTCCGAGGTCGGTGTACGGGCGCCGCACCGAACAGCCGGCGGCCCGGTGCGCCCGCCATCGGCGCCGGCGGCCCCGATCCGACCCCCAGATGACCACAGAATCCATCACAGCGCCCGGCGAGGCCCCTGACTTTGCGCGCTTTGCGATCGGCTTTGACCATCGCGACCGGGAGCGCCTGCACGCCCTGATCGACGAGGTCCTGGACTCCGAGCGCTGGTCGGAGGCACAGATGAACGCGCGCTTTGAGGCCGCCTGGGAGGCGCACAACGGCGCGGGCGCGGTGGCGATGTCCAGCTGGGCCGGGGGGGCGCTTGCGGCGCTGGACTTCGCGGGCGTGCGCGGCGAGACGGTGCTCTGCCCCTCCAACACGTTCATGGCCACCCCGCTGGCGGCGATCCGAGCTGGGGCCCAGGTGCAGTTTGTGGACTGCAACCGGGAGGACCTGTGCATGTCGTTTGAGGACTTCGAGCGCAAGGCGCAGCGCCACCGGCCGCGAGCCGCGTTCCTGGTGCACATCGGCGGCCACATCGCCTTTGAGGTGCAGCGGATCGCCGACTACTGCGCCCAGCATCAGATCTTCCTGATCGAGGACTGCGCGCACGCTCACGGGGCCTCCTGGCACGGCCGCCGCGCCGGCACCTGGGGCGACGCGGGGGTCTACTCGCTCTATGCGACAAAGACGATCTCCACCGGCGAGGGCGGGGTGCTGGTGTCGCGCAGGCCGGAGGTGCTCGAGCACGCCCGCGCGTTTCGCAACTACGGCAAGCCGTCGCACGAGGTCAGCGGCCTCAACTTCCGCATGAGCGAGTTCACGGCCGCGCTCGGGCTGGTGCAGATCGAGCGCCTGGACGAGATCGTCGCCTGGAAGAACGAGGTCGCGCGCGAGCATCTGGACCCGGTGCACCCGGCTCGCCTGCGGCTGCCGGAGGGCATGATCTCCGGGCTCTACAAGTACATCGTGTTCGAGCGCCTGGAGCGCTCCACCGGGCGCGTCTACGAGCAGCCCTGCCACCGGATCATGGGCCACACCGACGCGCAGCTGCCCAACTCCGACTGGGTGGCTGGAAACCATTCGTGCGTTCCGCTGTACTACAGGCCGGCCGCCCAGCCGGCTCAAGCCGACGATCGGGTCGGCTTCGACTCCCGGCCGCGGTCGCTACCGGCATGAGGGTCCTCGTCACAGGCGGCTCGGGCTTCATCGGCTCCCACGTGGTCGACCGGCTGCGCGCACACGGCCACGAGCCGGTGATCTACGACCTGCGGCCGTCGCCCTGGCACACCGGCGAGCATGGCGGCGAGCCGGTCGAGACCGTTCTGGGCTCGATCACCGACCGAGAGGCGCTCGAGCGCGCGCTGCACTCCTGCGACGCGGTGGCCCACCTGGCTGCCGTGGCCGATGTCAACGACGTTCACGCCGAGCCCGAGGACGCCGAGCGCGTCAACGCGCGCGGCACCGTGGCCGTCCTGGAGGCGGCCCGGCGGGCGTCGGTCAGGCGGATCCTGTACGCGTCGACGATCTGGGTCTACTCCGACTGCGAGGGCGACGAGGTCGACGAGGACACGCTGCTGCCCCCGCCCAGCCACCTGTACACGTCGACCAAGCTGGCCGGCGAGCTGTACTGCAAGGCCTACCAGGAGCTGTACGGGATCGACTACACGATCCTGCGCTTCGGCATCCCCTACGGGCCGCGCGCACGGGAGGCGGCGGTGATCCCCGCGTTCGTCAACCGGGCGCGCAGCGGCGAGCCGCTGACGATCGCAGGCGACGGCATGCAGACGCGCAGGTTCGTCTACGTCGAGGACCTCGCCGAGGGCGTCGCGCTGGGGCTCGCCGACGTCGCGGTCAACCGCGTGTACAACCTCGCCAGCGACGAGACCGTCACGATCCGGCAGATCGCCGAGACGGTTCGCGAGCTGATCGGCAACGTCGAGATCGTGCACACGCCCGCGCGGCCGGGGGACTTCGGCGGCAAGGTCGTCTCCTCCGAGCGAGCGCGGCGAGAGCTCGGCTGGAGCGCGAGCACCCCGTTCTCCGAAGGCGTGCGCCGCTACATCCAGTGGCGCGAGGACCAGGATCGCCGCCGGCTCAAGCTCGAGGAGGCGGCGATCATCCCGGCCGGCGAGCCAGACGCGGAGGCTCCGCCCCGCCATGTGCTGATCATCTCGGCCGACATCGGCGAGGGCCACGACCTGCCGGCGCGCGCCGTGGCGCGCGAGTTCCGCGACGAGGATCCAGACGTGCTGGTCTCGATCGTCAACGGGCTGCCGGCGATGGGCGGCCTGCTGACCAAGCTGCTGCGCGAGAACTCGGCGTTCATGTTCACGTTCGTGCCGTGGCTGTTCGATCTGCAGTACCGGCTGTTCATGCACTTCGGCCCCACGCGGTGGCTGGCGCGCCGGCTTTTGACGATGCTCGGGCGCCGCGGGCTGCAGCGGATCATCCGCGCCCACAACCCGGACCTGATCGTCTCAACCTACCCGGGCGTCACGGCCGTGCTGGGCGAGCTTCGACGGCGCGGCCGCCTGAAGGTGCCCTGCTACTCGTCGATCACCGACCTGGCCGGGCTGCAGTTCTGGGCGCACCCCGGGATCGACCTGCACTTCATCACCCATCCCGAGTCCGCCGAGGAGGTCGAGCGGATCGCCGGCCCGGGCAGCGTGCGCTGGGCCAAGCCGCCCACCTCGCCCGCGTTCCTGGCGGCCCGCGCGCGCGCGGACGCCCGGCGCGCGCTTGGCCTGCCTGCGACCGGCCGCGTGATCGCCGTCTCCGGCGGGGGCTGGGGGGTGGGCGACCTGCTGGGCGCCACACGCGCGGCGCTTGAGGTTCAGGACGCGACCGTGCTGTGCCTGTGCGGGCGAAACGACCGCCTGAGGGCGAGGATCCTGGCGCAGTTCGGCTCCGAGCCGAGGCTGCGCGTGATGGGCTTCACCGACCGGATGGGTGACGTGCTGGCCGCGGCCGACGTGCTCGTGCACTCGAGCGCCGGCCTGACGATCCTGGAGGCGATCATCCGCGGCTGTCCGGTCATCTCCTACGGCTTCGACTACGGCCACGTGCGCGCCACCAACGCCGCGCTCGAGCGCTTCTCGCTGGCCGATGTCGCCCACGAGCAGCACGAGCTTCGGCCGGCGATCGAGCGGGCGCTCGCCCGCCCGCGGCCCGAGCCGGACCTGCGCTTCGCCCGGCGGCCGTCAACCGCCTCGCTGATCCTCTCCGACAACCGGCGCGCGCCGCAGATCCCCGCCTGGCGCCTGCGCACGGCGCGCGCTGCGACCTCGCTGGCGGCGATGGTCGCACTCGCCGGCTGGACGCTGACCACCGGAGCCTCCTACTCGCTGGTGTCGCACATCGCGCACATCCGGCCGGTGACGGCGGTCGCCACCGACCAGCCGAGGGTGGGCGTGCTTGTCACCGCCCCCGCGGCCGACGTCCCCGCGCTGGCGTCCGAGCTTGCCCGCTACGGCATCCACGCGTCGTTTGCGCTCGGGCAGCCGTCGCCGCCGGTGTTCTCAAGCGTGGTGGGCCACCACGACCAGGCGCTGCCGTGGCTGCCGGGCGGCGGGCTGTTTCGCTGGCTGGGCGCGCGCGCACAGCTTGAGCGGCTGCTGCGCTGGCTGGGCTACCACCGCCACTTCCTCTATGCGTCCAAGGGCCCGAGCCTGGGGCAGTGGCTGGTCGCGCACGGCGCCGGCGGCAGCCTGGTCGAGGGGGCGGTTCGCCTGCGCGACGGCGACGACCCGCTCGGGGCGCTGCACGCCGGCGAGGTGATCGAGTTCGACGTCAGCTCGCCGTCTGATCTGCAGCCGCTGCTGGGCAAGCTGGCGGCCGCGCTGCGCGAGGAGCACCTGTCGGCCGTTCCGGTGGGCCAGCTGCTGCACCACGCCGAGGCGGTCGACTGACCGGCGTCGCGCCGTCCGGTGCGCTCGCAGACCGATTCGGCCGCGGCCGGCGCTGCGCCGCCGGCCGTCTGCATCGAGGACATCCGGGCAGCCGCTCGGCGGCTTGAGGGGGTCGCGCACCGCACGCCGCTGGTGCGCTCGCGAACGCTCGACGCGCTTTTGGCCGCGCGGGTGTGGCTGAAGGCCGAGACCTTCCAGCGCGCCGGCGCGTTCAAGTTCAGAGGGGCGTTCAACGCGATCTCCTCGCTTGATCGGGCCGCCCGCGCGCGCGGCGTGTGCGCGGTCTCGTCGGGCAACCACGCGCAGGCGGTCGCGCTGGCGGCACGCCTGTGCGGGACGAGCGCCACGATCCTGATGCCGGCGGACGCGCCGGCGATCAAGCGCGCGGCGACCGAGGGCTACGGCGCGCGGGTCCTGGAGTTCGACCGCTACGCGCAGGACCGGGAGCAACTCGTGCGCGAGCTGGCCCGCGAGCGCGGGCTGGTGCTCGTGCACCCGTTCGACGACCCCGCCGTGATCGCGGGACAGGGGACGGTCGCGCTTGAGCTGCTCGAGCAGGCGGGCGAGCTTGACCTGCTCGTCGTGCCGGTCGGGGGAGGCGGGCTGATCTCCGGCTGTGCGACCGTGACCGGCGCGCTGGCGCCCGGCGTGCGTGTGGTCGGCGTCGAGCCCTCCGCATCCGACGACGTGGCGCGCTCGCTTGCCAGCGGCAGGCGCGAGCGCGTGCGGGTGGGGCGCACGATCGCCGACGGGCAGCAGACGCCGTCGCCCGGCGAGCTCACGTGGCCGATCATCCGCGCGCGGGTGGACTCGGTCGTCACGGTCACAGACCAGGAGATCGTGGAGGCGATGCGCTTCTGCTTTGAGCGCATGAAGCTGGTCGTCGAGCCCAGCGGCGCGAGCGCCCTGGCGGCGCTGCTGGCGGGCCTGGTCGAGGTCCGCGGGCTGCGCGTGGGCGTGGTGCTCTCAGGCGCAAACGTGGACCCGCGCCGTTTCGCGGCGCTGATCGCATAGACCGGCTGGACCGAGCTGCCGCGCGCGGCGAGGCGGATGTGGGGGCGACCGGCTTGGCCCCCTTTCTGCTTCAGGCGGCCATCCGATCCCGATGTGAGCTCGTCGGACGCGCGTCGCCGTCGGCTGGCTCGGGCCCTTGCGGCATCGGGACTGGAACGATCTGCGCCGGCCTCTGCTCGTCCGAGAGCAGCCTCGCAAGCCAGATCAGGCCGCCGGCGACGGCGAGGACCAGAAGGATCGCTGCGCCTGCCATCGCCCAGGTCGTTGGAACCTCGGCCACGAACACGATCGCCAGCACGATCCCCAGCCCGGTGCCGAGCATGAGCGGCAGCATGAGCTCTCCGTTTCGCGCCGCTCGGCGGGGATGCAGGGAACTCGTTGGGGGGGAGGTGGTCGACATTTCTGCTCCAGTTCGCTTGTACAACGGTTTAGTGGTAGTCTAGTCCGCGTGGAACCCACTGTCAACGCCCCTCCGTCAAGCGGCATGCCCGCACGCCCCGAGGCGCACGTGGTCCTCACGTGCCGGACGCCCACCGTGCTCGCATCTGCGGCTTGGCCGACGGCGAGTGCGAGGTCCATCGGCTCCCCGCCAATCCCGCAACAGGAGGCCCAGTGATGGTTGCCAATCCGCCCCGAGTGGTGGTCCTCGGAAGCAGCTTCGCCGGCTTGACGCTGTCGCGTCTCATCCGTCAGCACGCGCGGGACGCGGTCGATCTGGTCGTGATCGATCGCAACCCCTATCTGACGTTCGTGCCCAACGTTCAGATGGAGGTGCTCGCCGACCGGGACCCGCTGGAGTCGATGCTCCTCGACACCGCTCCAATCCACGCCAGGGACGGCAACACGTTCCTCAACGCCGAGGTCGTCTCGCTTGAGCCGGACTCCAGGCGCGTGAAGATCGTCCCCAGCGACCGCCCGGGCTCCGCGCCGGAGACGGTCTCCTACGACTTCTTGGTGGTGGCCCTCGGCGCTCGGCTGGCCTACGATCGAATCGACGGCTTCGGAGAGCACGGCGACGCCGTGTCGAGCGCGTTCTACGGCAACAGGTTGCGCCGCCGGCTGAGGTCGTATCGAGGCGGTCCGATCGCGATCGGCTCCGCGCGCTTCCACCAGGGGCTCAAGGACAAGCCGGAATGGCTGCCGGTCGGCCTGGCGGCGTGCGAGGGACCGCCGCTGGAGCTGGCTCTGGCGCTCGCGCACTGGCTGGGGCAGCACGGCAAGGGCGACGCGAGTCGCATCACGCTGTTTACGCCGGCCGCGATGATCGCCGAGGATGCGGGCGAGGAGATCGTGCGCCGGTTTTTGGAGATGGCGTCGAGGATGGGCTTTGGCTACCTGAGCAACACGCAGGACGTCGTCCGCCTGACGGCCGACGGGATCGAGTTCCAGAGCGGCGCGAGCCTGGAGGCGGAGATCAAGCTCGTGCTGCCGGACTGGGTGCCGCACCCGTTCCTCGAGGGACTTGAGATCAGCGACGAGCGCGGGTTCATCGTCACCGACCGCCGGATGCGCAACCCGACCCACCCGGAGATCTTCGCGGTGGGCGACGCGGCCGCGCTCACGGTCCCCAAGCTCGGGAGCCTCGGCCACCAGCAGGCGGAGATCGCTGCGCGCCAGATCGCGATCGACGTCGGCGCGGTGGGCAGCGGCGAGGCCGGACCGGAGTATCGACCCGAGATCCTGTGCTTTGGGGACATCGGCGGCCACCGCGGCTTCTACATCCACTCCGACACGTGGTACGGCGGCAGCACGTCCGTGTTCAAGCTCGGCCACGCGCCGTACGCGATGAAGCTCGCCTTCAAGGAGATGTACTTCCGCACCGGCGGCAGGCCGCCCGCGTTCGGGGTGCCCGCAACCCATCTGCTGATGGACCACCTGCCAGGGGAATGACGTGCCCAACGACACCAGGGAGCTCGATCAGATGCGCGCCACGGCTTCATCTCACCAGTCCAGCCAGCCGCTTGAGCGGACGGCCGCCCGCGGCGATCCGATGCGCGTCCCGCTGCGGCTCCCCGGCATCCCGGAGCGGGTGATCGTCGACACCACCTGGGGGCGGATCCAGCCGATCCGCCTGCACCCTGAGATCGAGACGGTCGGCGAGCTTGAGGTCATCGAGCACCTCCAAGCCGGAATGGCGCTGATCGACACGCGCCGGCGGGAGGCGTTCGCCGCCGGCACGATCCCGGGCGCGCGCTCGCTGCCGCACGTCGAGCTGCCACAGCGCATCGGGGAGCTTGACCGCGACACTCCCGCGATCCTCTTCTGCAACGGACCCCAATGCGCCGCAACGCCCGATGCGATCACGATCCTGCTTGCGCACGGCCACCCGGCGAGGGTCCTGCGCTACTACCGCGGCGGAATGCACGACTGGCTCACGCTCGGGCTCCCGATCGCCCACCCTGACGCAGGCCACCCGCCCTCGCCCTCAGCCACGGCAGCCTGAGCATGTGATGCTCCCTTGCGGGCCGGCAGTGCAGACGCCGGCATCCGTGCTCGCCCCGCGCACCCCGTGGGCGCGGCGCAACCGAGCGCCGCGCCCCGAGCGCAGGCAGCTACCAGTGCACGCCGGGCGTGGCGCGTCCGAATGCGCGCTGCTCGACCTCGGTGCGCCGGTCGGTGGGCTCGTCGCCCTCCGGAAACAGCTTGTAGGCGACGTTGACCACGAGGTCCTGTGCTCCGGGGGCGATCGCATAGGTCAGCTGGCCAAGGCTGCCAAGCGGCGTTGAGACCCGCTTGGGGCGCTTTCGGATCGCCTCGCAGATCATGTGCGCCGCCTGCTGGGGCGAGAGCGCGGGCAGGCGGTCGTACATCCGCGTGGGCGCGGTCATGGGCGTCCTGACCAGCGGCATGTAGACGGTCGTCACGTGGACCCCGTCGCCGATCACCTCGGGGGCGATCGAGCGGGAGAAGGCGTCCAATGCGGCCTTGGATGCCAGGTAGGCGGCAAACCGCGGCGTGTTGACCTGCAGGCCGATCGTCGAGACGTTCACGATGTGGCCGAAGCCGCGCTCGCGCATGACCGGCAGCAGCGACAGCACCAGCCTCACCGGCGCGAAGTAGTTGAGCGCCATCGTTCGCTGGTAGTCGTGAAAGCGCTCGTAGGAGCGGTCGACCGACCGGCGGATCGACTTGCCAGCGTTGTTGATCAGGATGTCAACGTGTCCGTGGCGCTCCAGGATCTCGCCGGCCACGCGCTGCACCTGCTCGATGTCGGACAGGTCGCACGGATGCACGAACGCGGTTCCGCCGCGTCCCTGCGCCTCGGCGGCGACTGCGCGCAGCGCGCGCCGGGTGCGCGCCACCAGCACCACGGTCGCGCCGGCGTCGGCCAGCTCGAGCGCGGTCGCCTCGCCGATCCCCGAGGAGGCGCCGGTGATCAGGATCTTGCGCCCCCGTACGGCCTCATGCAGCGAGCCGGCCAGCACCCCGCCTCCAACCGGGATCCGCTGGCCCAGCTCGCGCAGCGTGCGAAGGCCGCCGGCGGCCAGCTCGGCGATCTCGCTCAGCTCGCCGGCCACAGCAGTCGCGGTCCGATCGTCGCCGCGCCGGCGCAGCTTTCGTCCAGGAAGGCGGACGGGTGAATGGCGCGGGCCACCAGCGACGGGTAATTGGCGGTCGAGCGTCCGCACAGGATCGGGCTTGCACTCGGCAGGCCGACCAGGGGCGCGGCGGTGTAGGAGTCGCCCAGCGCCACGTACGGACCGGCGGCCGCGCGCGCTCGGGCGCCCGCCGTCAAGCCGGCCAGCGCGCACGCCGCCGCGATCGCGGCGGCCAGCGAGGCGGCTCGCGGGCGGCGCGCGCCGCGAGGCCGGCTGGCTCTGATCGGCTCTGACAACACGGGTGTGCGCTCTGGGGCCTGGCGCATCCTACCCGCGCTACCCGCGCGGGCGGGCGCTGAGCCTGCGGACCAGCAGCGAAACGGAGCGCTCCAGGTCGGCGATCGTCGCCTGCTCGACGCCTGAGATCCCCAGCTCGCGGTTGAGCCAGGCGTTGATCTCTCGCGGACTTGCCCCCTCGCGGCGGCGCAGCTCGCCGACCAGCCGGTGGCGCTGCTCGCGCAGCGCCGCTCGGCGCTGGAAGGCGGGCGCCTGGCGATGACCGCGAGCACCGCGGTCGGCGTCGTCGGAGGGGACGCCGAACGAACCCCTCTCGCGGCTTCGCCGCGCCGGCGGCTGGGGGCCGCCGAACAGGGTCAGCTGAGGGGCGACGTCGGCGCTCAGCGGCTCGAACTCCGGTACGTCGGAGGGCTGGGCACGGGCGCGCTCGCGCTGGTCGCCCTCGCCCATCGCCTCGGCGTCGTCGCGGCGGCGCAGATGGCCGCGCAGCTCCCGCTCGATCGTCGCGGCGTGCTCGCGCAGCACCGGGTCGGCCGGGATGTACAGCCAGCTGGGCTCGCCTGGACCCGCGCCCGGACCGGTGCGCACGAACCGTCCGACGATTTGGCGGAAGACCAGCGGGGTCTTGGCCGCGGTCGCGTACACGCCCACCCGCAGCCGCGGTATGTCGACGCCCTCGGAGACCATGTTCACGGCCACGATCCAGGGCTCCGTCGAGCCGGCGAACGCGTGCAGCCTGGCCGCCGAGCGCGCCTCCGCATGAAGCACCAAGACCGGCGTCTGACCGGTGGCCTCGCGCAGCAGCCGGGCCACCGACCTGGCGTGGTGCGAGTCGGCCGTGACCACAAGCCCGGCCGCGTCACGGTGCCCGTCGCGACGGATCTCGCGCAGCTTGCAATCGGCCTGGGCGAGGATCCGGGGCAGGCCGTCGGGCAGCTGCGCCGAGATCGCGGTGCGGTAGCGGCGCGCCGCCTCACGCGTGGAGAGGACCTCGTCGAAGCTTGACTCGATCACCTCCTCGCCGCTGCGCCACGACAGCGTGCCGTCGTAGGCGACGAACACGACCGGGCGGCAGACCCCGTCGGCGACCGCCTCGCGATAGCCGTAGGAGCTGTCGGGCGCCGCCAGTCCGTCGGCGTCGTAGCGCACCCCGGGGATCGGCCTTGCGTCGGAGCGAAACGGCGTGCCAGAGAGCAGCAGCCATCGCGCAACGCGCCCGAACGCGCGTGAGAAAGCCTCGCCCCAGGCGAGCTCCTCCCCGAGGTGATGGGCCTCGTCGGCGATCACCAGGCCGCCCGGCTCAAGCGCGCTCGCCCAGCGAGCCGGCGCCCTGGCGATCCGCGCATAGGTGACCGCCACCCCATGAAAGCCGCGCGGCGGGCGGGGCGAGCCGGCATCGGGCGCCAGCTCGAGCCCCAGCCGGTGCGCGGCCCTCGCCCACTGGCGGGTGAGCGGCGCCGTCGGGCAGGCGACGACCACCGCCGCTCCCCGCCTGGCCTCGCCGCGCGCGAGCTCCAGCGCCGGCCGCGTCTTGCCCGCCCCGGGGGCGGCGCACAGCAGGAACGGGCCGTCGTCCCAGCGCGCCAGCGCGTCCAGCGCGCGCGCCTGCCAGCCGCGCAGCGGCGGGCGGTCCGATGGCTGTCTGTGGCGCGGCACGGGGCCGGTCATCCTGAACGACGCACCGGACGAAACCGGCCGCCTGCGCGGACTGACGTGGGCGCCGGCGCGTTGAGCTGCCCGAGGGCCTGTCAGGTGTCCTGCGGGCCGTGCGTCAGGCGCCTGCGGGCGTCGGTCAGGCGTCCTGCAGGTGTCCGTCAGGCGTCCTGCAGGTGTCCGTCAGCCGTCCTGCGGGCGCCCGCGCACGATCACCCGCTCGCGCTCCAGGCGCTCCAGATCCTCGTCGCCGAACCCGAGGCCGCGCAGCACGCGGTCGGTGTCCTGCCCCACGTGCCAGGGGGCGGAGCGGCGGATCGACCCGGGCGTGCCGGTGAGCTTGGGGATCACCCCGGGCACGGTCATCTCGCCGTGCACGTCGTCGTGGTGGGCGACCAGCAGGCCGCGCTCGCGGAAGTGCGGGTCGTTGTAGATGTCGGCCACCGAGTAGACCGGAGCGCACACCACGCCAGCCTCGTCGAGCATTCGCCGCAGCTCGTCGGCCGGGTAGCGAGCGGCCCACGCGCCGATCATCTCGTCCAGCTCGTCCTCGTGCTCGCCGCGCGCGTGGTGGTCGCGGAACTTGGGATCGTCGGCCAGCTCCGGGCGTCCCATCAGCGCCGCCAGGCGGCGCCACAGGGTGTCGTGGTTGGCGGCGATCACCATCCAGCGGCCGTCGCCGGTCCGGTAGACGTTGGACGGCGCCACCCGGGGCAGACGCGGGCCGGTGGGCTCACGCACGAAGCCGGTCTTCTCGTACTCGACGATCGCCGACTCCAGCATGGCGAAGCAGGCGTCGGCGATCGAGGCGTCGACCACCTGTCCGGCCGCTCCCCGCGTGTCACGCGCGTAGAGGGCCAGCAGGATCCCCTGGAACGCCGACTGCGCGGCAAGCGTGTCACCGAGCGAGATTCCCGAGCGCGGCGGGGCCTGCCCGGGGTAGCCGTTGATGTAGCGCAGCCCGCCGATCGCCTCGCCAGCCGACGCGAACCCTGGGAGGTTCGCGTAGCGGCCGGTCTGGCCGTAGCCGGACACGCGCGCGTAAACGCAGCGTGGGTTGCGCGCATGGATGGCATCGGGGCCGAGGCCCCAGCGCTCCATCGTGCCGGGACGGAAGTTCTCCACCAGCACGTCGGCCGAGTCGCACAGGCGCGCGGCGATCGCCTGCCCCTCATCGGTGCGCAGGTCGATCGTCACCGACTGCTTGTTGCGGCTCAGCACCGACCACCACAGCGAGTGACCGTTGTGACGCAGCCTGCCCCAGTCGCGCATCGCGTCGCCGTGAGGCGGGGGCTCGACCTTGATCACCTCGGCCCCGAAGTCTCCCAGGAGCGTGCCCACGTAGGGCCCTGCCAGCAGCTGGCCGAACTCGATGACCCGGACGCCGCGGAGCGGCTCCCCGTTGGCAGCCTGCTCGTGGCCCTCGTCTGCCGGCTTGATCGTCTGAGTGGCCGTCATTTCGCCGATCGGAGACCCTAGCATATTGTATGCGAAACCCGGGCGAGCGCGCGTTGTCGTGTCGTGTCGGTCCTCATCCGCGTGACGGCTCGCCGGGCCGCCTTCCGCGTGACGTGCGAACGTGGCTGCCCTCCGCGTGACGTGCGCGCGTGGCCGCCTTCCGCGTGACGTGCGAACGTGGCTGTCTTCTCCGTGACGGCGCCGGTGGCTGCGTTGCGCCCGAGGGCTCGATCTCCCGGGCGGCCGTCCGCCGGCCGCTTGATCGTATGCGATCATGAGCGACCAGCATGTCAGCTGACACATCGCTTCTGGGCCGGCCCGCGGCGCCTCTGAACCGCAACGCCAGCGACGTCGCCAGCGAGCTGATCCGCGACGCCATCCTGTACGGCCGCCTTCTGCCGGGCGAGCGCCTCAAGGAGGAGCAGCTGGCGCGCGACCTGGGGCTGAGCCGGACCCCGGTCCGCGAGGCGCTGCTGCTCCTGCAGGCCGAGGGCCTGATCGAGTCGGTTCCCAACCGCGGAGCGGTGGTCCGGGCGTTCAGCAGCACCGAGCTTGCCGACATGTACGACCTGCGCGCGATGCTCGAGAGCTACGCCGCCCGCCGCGCTGCCACCCGCGTCTCCGAGGACCAGCTGGTCGAGCTTCAGGGCAGCTGCCAGAGGTTCCGAACCGCACGGCTGGCCCATGACGTGACCGCGATGACACGGGAGAACCTGCGCTTTCACTTCACGATCGCCGAGGCGGCGGGCACGCCCAAGCTCGCGGAGCTCGTTCGCGGCGCGATCCAGGTCCCGCTGGTGGCAAGCTCGTTCTCCTGGTACACCAAGCGCCTATCGCAGCGCTCGGAGGACTTCCACCGGCGGATCCTCGCGGCGCTCGCGAGCAGGGACCCCGAGCGCGCCGAGCTGCTGATGAAGGAGCACATCTACGAGGGGCGCGACGCGCTCGTGCTGCGCGTGCAGCGCAGCGAGGCTGCCTCCGAGCGCGCGCTCGGGCGCGGCGGCTCGGCCTGAGCCTCAGGACGCCGGTCGCCCCACGCGTCCAAGGTAGTCAACGGTCTCCGCGAGGCTGATCACGTCCCCGTACTTGAGGTCGATGTCGCGCAGGCTCGCGGCGTGAGCAGCCGGGTCACGATCGCCGACGGCCTCGCGCGGCACGACCGGCACGAGCCCGTGCTGTAGGGCGTCCACCACGGTCGCCCTCACGCAGCCTGAGGTCGACGCCCCGCAGACGATCAGCGTGTCGCTCCCACGCGCGCGCAGCAGCGTGTCAAGCGGGGTGCCGAAGAACGCGGAGGCGAACAGCTTGACCAGGACCGGCTCGCCGGGCGAGGGCTCAAGCCGCGGGTCGATCTCCGGCCAGCGCGTGCCGGCCTGCAGGCGGCGCAGAGCCGGCACCTTGCGCAGGAACACGCTGGCGGTCTCGAGGTCCGCCTGCGCGTAGGCGACCGTCGTGTAGATGACCGGGACAGAGAGCGATCGCGCGCGCGCAAGCAGCGTGGCGATCGCCGCCACGGCCCCCTCCAGCTCGCAAGCCAGGGGCGAGGCGGGGTCGGTGAACCCGAAGTTCATGTCGATCACGACGATCGCCGGACGCTCGCCGGCCCCCGCGCGGTTGCCGAAGTCCATCCGTCCAAGGATTGCATACAGAATTGTCAAGGCGCAACCGTGGGCCGGCCGCGACCCGGACAGCGGGCGCAACCGTGCGATGGCGAATGTGGCCCGGGCCCTGCCCGATGCGAGCACACCGCGGCCCCGGGCGTACCGTGGCCCCGGGCGTACTGCGGCCCCGGGCGTACTGCGGCCCCGGGCGCACCGGTGGCCCCGGGCGCACCGCGACCGCGCGCGCACCGCGACCGGCGCCACCAGACGCGGGTGCCAGCCTCAGCCTGGCAGGGCCCAGCCCGGGGCGAACGGTTTGCGCCCGGGCGCGTCAGGAGGTCACCTTGCAAAGCGAGCCCCGGGGTGACATCGTATGCAACATGCAAGGCCCTGGGCCGGACGGGCTCGCCCGAGTCCGCCTCCTGGGGCGTCGGGCCCGTGGAGGGCGTGTGCGAGCAGAGCGTGGGAGAGACCTGGATGGCTTATCGACTCGGCGTTGACGTCGGCGGCACGTTCACAGACCTGGTGCTGGTGGATGACGAGGGCGGCGGGCGGTGGCGCGTGAAGACGCCATCGACCCCGGCGGACCCGTCCCGCGGCGTGCTGACCGGGGTCGCGAGGATCGTGGAGCAGGCCGGGATCGCCGCCGCCGACGTGCGCTCGATCGTGCACGGCACGACCGTGGCCACCAACGCGGTGCTCGAGTCCAAGGGGGCCCGGGTGGGGCTGATCACCACCAAGGGGTTTCGCCAGATCCTGCATCTGGCGCGCTCCCAGACGCCCGGGCCGTTGGCGGGCTGGATCATCATGATCAAGCCGGATCCCCCTGCCTCGCTGGCCGACACGCGGGAGGCGGTGGAGCGCATGGACGCCCGGGGCCGGACGCTGGTGCCGGTTGATCGCGAGCAGGTCGCGGGCATCGTGCGCGAGCTGGTGGAGTCCGGGGTGGAGTCGCTGACCGTGAGCCTGATCAACTCCTACATCTCCGGCAAGCACGAGCGGGAGATCGGGGAGATCGTCGAGGAGCTGTACCCGGGCTTCCCCGTCACCCTGTCCTCCGAGGTGCTGCCGGAGTTCCGCGAGTACGAGCGGACCCTGACGGCGTGCATGAACTCGTATGTCAGGCCGCGGGTGTCGGCCTACATCTCCCAGCTGCAGGAGGGGATCAGGGGGCTGGGGCGGCCGGGCGAGGTCAACATCCTGCGCTCGGACGCGGGCGTGATGACTCCCCGTGAGGCAAGCCGCAACCCCGTCTACGGCGTGCTGTCAGGGCCGTCTGGCGGGGTCGCGGGCGCGCTGTATGTCGCAAAGCGCGCGGGCTACCGGAACATCCTCACGTTCGACATGGGGGGCACCTCCACCGACGTGTCGCTGTGCCGCGACGGCGAGACGACGATCGGGCGCGAGACCGAGATCGGCCAGTTCCGCGTGAAGGTCCCAGCGGTCGATGTGCACACGGTCGGCGCCGGCGGTGGCTCGATCGCGCACGTGCCCGAGCTCACCAGGGCCCTGCGGGTGGGCCCCGAATCGGCCGGCGCGGACCCGGGTCCGGCCGCCTACGGGCTGGGAGGGGAGCGGCCGACCGTGACCGACGCCAACGTGGTCGTCGGCCACCTCCCGCCCCGCCTGATCGGCGGCGAGATGACGCTCGACGTCGAGCGCGCCCGGGCCGCGGTGGCGACGATCGCCGATGCGATCGGCCTCTCCGTGGAGCAGGCGGCCGACGGGATCCTTGCGATCGCCAACGAGACGATGGCGGGAGCGCTGCGCCTGGTGTCGGTCCAGCGCGGCCACGACCCGCGGGACTTCGCGCTGGTGGCGTTCGGCGGCGCCGGTCCGCTGCACGCCAACGCCGTCGCGCGGCTGATGGGCTCCTTCCCCGTGATCGTGCCTCCCTCGCCGGGGCTGCTGTGCGCGCTCGGCGACCTGGTGGCCGACTTTCGAAACGAGTTCGGCCAGACGCTGATCAGGCGGGTGCGCGAGGCGGGGGCCGACGAGGTGCTCGGCGTGCTCGGCGAGCTCGAGTCTCGCGCCCGCGCATGGCTTGAGGCCGAGGGCATCGCGGCGGGCGACCAGCGCGTCTCCTTCAACGCTGACATGCGCTACCACGGCCAGGGTTATGAGATCCCCGTGGCTGTCGACCCGGGGCGGATCCGCGCCGAGGGTCTTGCGCATCTGGAGGACCTCTTCTGCGAGCTGCACGAGCAGCTGTACGGGTTCCGGATGCCCAGCACGCCGGCCGAGTTCATCAACCTGCGCGCGATCGCCTCCGGCGAGCTGCCCGACCCGGAGCTGCCCTCGGGCGAGCCCGGCGACCCGGATGCGTCGGCCGCGATCACAGAGCCAGACCACGAGATGCTCGCCGATCGCAGGCGGGTGACCGCGCCGATCTACGACCGCGCCCTGCTGGCGCCGGGACACCGCTTCAGCGGGCCCGCGGTCGTCACCGAGTTTGACTCGACGACGGTCGTGCTGCCCGGCTACCGCGCCGGGGTGGACCGCTTCTACAACATCCTGATCGAACCGGAGGACCATCGATGAGCGCTGCGATCGAGCTGGAGGGCAGGCCATGAGCGTCGCCGACGAGCCACTGCGCATCGCCGAGATCCCCGACATCGAGATCGACCCCGTCACGCTGGACATCATCGAGAACGCGCTGCGCAACGCCCGCCACGAGATGGACGCGGTGCTGTTCCGCTCGGCGATGAGCCCCGTGATCCGCGAGCAGCACGATGAGTTCCCGATGATCACCGACCCGCGCGGGCGGATGGTCGTGGGGCAGTTCGGCGCCTACATCAACGAGATGATGGCCAGCTGGGATCGAGGCGTGTACCCGGGTGACGTGATCCTCACCTCCGACCCGTTCAAGTGCTCGGCCTCGATCTCGCACACCAACGATTGGCTTGTGCTGGTGCCGATCTTCTTCGACGGCGAGCTGGTGGGCTGGTCGAGCCAGTTCGGCCACCAGATGGACGCCGGCGGGCGGCTTCCCGGCTCGCTGCCCACCGACGCCAAGACGATCTACGACGAGGGGATCATCATCCCGCCGCTGAAGATCGTCGAGCGCGGGGTGGTCCAGGAGGACCTGCTGAGGCTGATCCTGAACAACGTCCGCCTGCCGGAGATGAACCGGGCCGACCTGTTTGCGATCATCGCCGGCTGCCGCGCGGGGGAGCGGCGCGTCATCGAGCTGTGCGAGCGCTTCGGCAAGGAGACCTATCTGGCCGCGCTGCAGGCGCTGCTTGACCGCACCTACGAGGCGATGCGCAAGCTGATCCAGGTGGCGATCCCCGAGCAGCCGCAGACGTTCGAGGACTACATCGACGACGACGGCCTGGGCAACGGTCCCTACAGGATGAAGCTGACGATCTGGCGCGAGGGCGACCACGCCTTCTTTGACTGGTCGGGAACCGCGCCGCAGTCGCTGGGGCCGGTGAACTTCTACCTCTCCGAGGGGATGTTCAAGATGTTCATCGGGGTTTACCTGATCATGGTCAACGACCCCCAGATCCTGTTCAACGACGGCTTCTATCCGCTGTTGCACGTGATCATCCCCGAGGGCTGCCTGCTGAACCCCCGCTTTCCGGCGGCGCTGGGCTGCCGCACGCACGCTCTGACCCGGCTGTTCGACGTGCTTGGCGGCGCGCTCTCAAAGCAGGCCCCGGAGCTCAACACCGCGGCCGGCTACGGCACCAGCCCCTACATGCTCTACTCGGGCTGGGACTCCGACGGGAAGTTCTTCTACGCGATGGAGATCTCCTACGGCGGCATTCCCGGGCGCCCGATCGGAGACGGGATGGACGGCCACTCTTGGTGGCCGCTGTTCGAGAACATCCCGACCGAGTACCTGGAGGCCTACTACCCGCTGCGGATCGACGGCTATGAGACGATCACCGACTCGGGCGGCGCCGGCTATCACCGCGGCGGCAACGGGATCGAGAAGCGCTACGTGTACCTGGAGCCCGGGGAGATCTCGATCCACGACGACCGCTGGCTGACCCCGCCTTGGGGCGTGCTCGGGGGTGAGCCGGGGCAGCGCTCCACGAAGATCCTCGTTCGAGCGGATGGCTCGCGCCAGGTGCTGCCGTCCAAGTGCGACCAGATCGAGGTCCAGCCCGGCGACATGCTGATCTACCGCACGGCCGGGGGCGGCGGCTGGAAGGACCGGCTGGACCGGCCGGTCGAGTGGGTCGCCCGCGACGTGTCATACGGGCTGGTCAGCCGCGAGAAGGCCAGATCCGCCTACGGCGTGGTCCTGCGCGACGACGGAACCGTCGACGAGCAGGCGACCGAGGCCGAGCGCGAGCGCCAGCGCGCGCAGCGTGGTCCGGTGAAGCCGTTTGACTTCGGCCCGCCGCTGGAGGAGCTGGTCGCGCGCTGCGAGCAGGAGACGGGCCTGCCCGCTCCAAGGCCCGCAACGCCGCTGCGCTGGTCGCCCCTGGAGGCGCCCGAGCACGCGCTCGAGCGGGTGCGCCGCGCGTTTGAGGCCGAGCGCGCGGCCGGGTCGACCGACAGTCGCGGCCGGGCTGGCTCTGACGGCGCAGGCGCGGGAGCCGGCTCGGACGGCGGGAGCGCTGGGGCCGGCTCGGGTGCCGAGCGCGAGCGCGCCGGCTCGCCCACCTAGCGCCGTGCCGACGGTCGCGCTGTGCGAGGTCGGCCCGCGCGACGGGCTGCAGAACGAGGCGCTGACGCTCGCCCCGCAGCTGCGCGCACGGCTGTGCGAGCGGCTCGCCGCGGCGGGGCTCGCCCGCATCGAGGCGGGCAGCTTCGTGCACCCGCGGCTGGTGCCCCAGATGGCGGGCGCCGAGGAGGTGTTCGCCGAGCTGGGGCGCCAGAAGCGGGTGACCTTCGCGGCGCTGGTCGTCAATCTGCGCGGGTTCGAGCGGGCGCTGGCGGCGGGGGCGCAGGAGGTTCACGTCGCCTACCCGGTGACCGAGAGCTTCGCCTTGCGAAACCAGAACGCGAGCCTGGAGCAGGCCGCCGCGGCGGCTGCCGAGATCATCGCCCGCTCCCACGAGGCGGGCCTGCGTGCCACCGCCACGCTGGGAGCATGCTTCGGGTGCCCGTTCGAGGGCGAGGTCGACGAAGGCGTGGTGGTCGAGCACGTGCGACGGATGGCCGACGCGGGCGCGGACGAGATCGTGCTCGCCGACACGATCGGCGTCGGCGTCCCGTCCCAGGTACGGCAGCTCGTGCGCGGGGCCCTGAGCGCCGCGCCGGGAAGGCCGATCGGGCTTCACCTGCACAACACGCGCAACACCGGCTACGCTAACGCGCAGGCCGGGATCGAGGCGGGGGCGTCGCTGCTGGACGCCTCGATCGGGGGCCTGGGAGGCTGCCCGTTTGCGCCCCGCGCGACGGGCAACATCGCCACCGAGGACCTGGTGTACATGCTCGAGCGCGAGGGGATCGAGACGGGCGCCGATCTGGAGGCTCTGATCGAGGTCGCGCGGTGGCTGGGCGAGGTGATGGGGCGCGAGCTGCCGGGGATGGTGCACCGGGCCGGCCCATTCCCGCAGAGCGCTCGCACGGCCGGCGAGCCGTCCGGCGCGGCGGCGCGGTGAGCGGCTGCGATCAGGCCGCCAGCTCGGTCGCGTAGCAGCGCTCGATGATTCGCTCCTTGCTGAGCGTCGCGCCGGCGAGCTCGGCGACCACCCGTCCGTGGCGGAACACCAGCACGCGAGCGCAGATCCGCGCCAGGTCGTCGTACTCGGAGCTTGAGACGATCAACGACCGGCCATCCCGCGCGAGCCGCGCGATCGTGCGGGCGATCTCCTCACGCGCGCGCACGTCGACGCCCTGGGTGGGCTCGTGCAGCAGCAGGATCTGTGGCGTGAGCTCAAGCCACTTGGCCAGCAGCGCCTTCTGCTGGTTTCCGCCGCTGAGGGTCTCAAGCTTGCGGTCGGGCTCGGGCGGACGGACGTCGAACGCGTGCAGCACCTCGAGCACCCGTGAGCGCTCCCGGCGCGTCTGAAGCAGCGCACGGGCGAAGAAGCGCTCGAGCGTCGGCAGCGTGACGTTCTCACGCACCGACAGCCCGCCCGCGCCGCTTGCGCCCTTGCGGTCGGCGGGCAGGAGCGCCATCCCGCTTGCGATCGCCCGCCTGGGTGACATCTCGGCGACCGGCACCGCCCGCCCGTGCAGCTCCACCTCGCCGCCGCCCGCAGCGGCGCCGAACAGCAGGTAGGGGATCTCCTCATGGCCCATGCCGATCAGCCCGGTCAGCCCCAGCACCTCGCCGCGATGAAGCTCAAGCTCGACGTCGCGCACCGTGCGGCCGGTCAGGCCTCGCGCGCGCAGCACCGGCTCGCCGCCGGCCGGCGGCGAGCCGGAGGCCTGAGGCACCGCCGCCCCCACGATCATCTCCACCAGCCTGCTCTCGGTCAGCGAGGCGGTGTCGGCGGTGCCGACCAGGCGCCCGTCGCGCAGCACCGACACCCGGTCGGTGAGCGCGCCGATCTCCTCGAGGCGGTGGCTTACGAACATCACGCCAACGCCCTCGCGGCTCACGCGCCGGACGGCGTCGAACAGCCGATCGACGCCGTCGATGGGCAGGTAGGCGGTGGGCTCGTCGAGCATCAGCACCCCTCCTTGCGCGTGCTCGAGGTCGGAGAACGCGCGGACCATCGCGACCAGCACCCGCTCGACGCTTGAAAGCTCGCTCACGCGCGCCTCCGGCCGCACCTCCACGCCAAAGCGCTCGAGCGCCCGCGCAACCCGCGCGCGCTCGTCTCGCCAGCTGATCCGCCAGCCTCGCCGGGGCCGGAAGCGACCGACGCACAGGTTCTCCAGCACGCTGAGCGCGGGCGTGAGCCCGAGGTCCTGGTGCACGAAGCTCAGGCCGAGCCGCGTTGCGCGATCCGGCGGGACGGGCAGCGGCACCGGCCTGCCGTGCACACTCAGCGCTCCGCCCGGGTCGGGCGCGTGGTAGCCGGACAGGATCTTGATCAGGGTCGACTTCCCCGATCCGTTCCCGCCCACCAGCCCGTGCACCTCGCCGGCGGCGACCTGCAGGCTGACGCGGTCGAGCACGCGCACGCCGCCGAACGACTTCGACAGCTCCCGCACCTCCAGCGCCGGCGTCATCGGCGCCCGCAAAGACGGGGACGCGGGTGGCCGATGCGCGCGGGCGGCGCGCCGGCCACCGCCGGCGCGCCGCCGCTGCACTCGGCTGGCGTCAGCTGCAGGGCAGGCCCCACAGCTTGTGGTACTCGCAGATCGGGTTGACGCTGCCGTACCAGGTGGCCTCGTTGGCGTGCACGTTGATCGAGCCGATGTTTGCCCGCGTGAACAGCCGCAGCGGCACGTTCTCGCTGGCGACGACCGGCGCCCCAGTGAGAACCCGCAGCACCTGGTCGGCGAGCGCCACGCCGTACCACTCGTTGGGGCCGCCGATGTCGGCCGCCAGCGGCGAGGGCTTGGCCAGCTCGTTCTGCATCACCACCGGCGTGCCGTTGAACGACGCCTCCTCGACGGGCACCGAGCGGTGGATCCCCTCGATCGCCGGGTTCATGTAGATCGTCATCCCGTCATACAGCGGCAGCAGGTACTGGAGCTTGGGGTTTGAGGTCAGCAGCGACCGTGTCAGCGTCGGCAGCTCCGTCGGCCAGTCGGGGATCAGCACGTTCTGCACCGATGGCAGCGTCATGCCCGGGCAGAGGCGCTTGACCTCGCTCTCGATACCGGCAACCTCGGCCAGCGACGGCTGGCGGCTGCTCGTGCTCGTGATGATCTGCGGCGCGCTCGAGCAGTGGGACGTCGCGACATACCAGTCGGCGAGGATCCTTCCGACCTGCCCGTAGTCGAAGGTGACCTCCGCGTCGTCGCCCGGAATCGTCGGGATCCCCGGGGTGCCGGTCTGGCCGGTGATGAACTTAATCCCCTCGGACTTGGCCTTGGCGATGTAGGACGCGATGAACTTGGTGTCCAGCGCCAGGGCCACGATTGCCGACGGCTTGGCGGCCAGCGCCTGCTGCAGGCACAGGATGATCCCGTTGGGGCTGCCCTTCGCGTCGCACTTCTGCGTTGAGACTCCGGCGAGCGCGAGCTGCTGGGCCATCACCACGCCCCACTCGTGAAGCGCCGGGATCTCCTCGGTGAGGTTGATGAAGTAGACCGACTTGCCCTTGGCCTTGGCGATGTCGACCGGTGCGGTCGGGCCGTGCCAGGCCGGCGGGGCCATCCACTGGGCCACGAGCTTCTGCGCCTCGGCGACACCGGCGGACACTCCCGAGCTTGAGCTTGCCATGCCAGTGGTGCTCGAGCTCGACGACGCGCTGCTGGACGCCGCGCTCGAGCTCGAGGACGACGAGCTCGACGACGAGCCGCAGCCGGCTATCAGCCCAGCCGCCACCGCGGCGGTGGCGATCAGGTGGACGATGCGACCTTTGACCATTGCTCCTCTCCCTCCTGCGCGCGCCGGGCACACCGGTCCCGATCGACGCGATTTGACTACGGTGCGAAGATCATATGCAATATGCGCGTATGGAATATGCGAAGTCGCGGATGGCCGGCGTGACCGACGGGCCCGGCGAGGCGGGGAGCCTCCGCGCATCGGTCGGCGCCGGCTGCGCAGCGAGCGATGGCTGAGCTGCGCTCCGGCGGGCCCGGGCTTGAGGGAGGTGGCCCGGAGGCCACGCGCTCGCCCGCGCCGCGCGCCGCGCTGCGTTCGCGCTGGGATCCGGTGGAGCTCGGGGAGCGCTACGGGATCCTGGTCCTGTGGGCCGCGATCGCGATCGGGTTCTCGCTGCTTCGGCCCAGCACTTTTGCCACCTCGGCCAACTTCCAGACGATCTTCGGCACCCAGGCGGTGCAGCTGGTGATCACGCTGGGGCTGATCGTCTCGCTGACCGCGGGCGAGTTCGACCTCTCGGTCGCCTCGGTGATGGGGTTCGCGGCGACGATGGTGGCGGTGCTGAACGTCAACGACGGCTGGCCGCTGGGTGCGGCGATCGCCTGCACGCTGCTGATCGGGCTCGTGATCGGCCTGGTCAACGCGTTCGTGGTCGTGCGCGTGGGCGTCTCGTCGCTGATCGTCACGCTCGGGATGGGCACGCTGCTCGGTGGCATCGGGTTCGGGATCAGCGACTCGGTGACGATCGGCGGGATCTCGCAGAGCCTGATCAACGCGATGCAGGACACGTTCCTGCTGGGGCTGCCATACGCGTTCTACATCGGCCTTCTGCTGTGCTTCGTGCTCTGGTACGTGCTCGGCTACACGCCGCTTGGCCGCCACCTTGTGTTCGTCGGCGAGGGCCGCGAGGTGGCCCGCCTGGCGGGCCTGCGCGTGGACTCGCTGCGGGCGCTGGCCCTGGTGTCCACGACGATGATCTGCACGGTCGCGGGCATCATGCAGGCGGGGGTCGTGGGCGCCGCCGACCCCGGCGGCGGGCCGCCGTATCTGCTGCCCGCCTTCGCCGGCGCGTTCCTGGGCCAGACGGTGATCACCCCCGGGCGCTTCAACCCCTGGGGCACGTTCGTGGCGACCTACTTCCTGGTGACCGGGATCACGGGCCTGCAGCTGCTCGGCGGGCAGGGCTGGGTGCAGGACGTCTTCTACGGCGGCGCGCTGGTGATCGCGGTGACGCTGGCGCGCGTGGTCGCCAGGCGGCGCAGGGCCTGACCCGAGCTCAGACCGCCTGAAGCTCGCTTGCCACATCCTCGCACTCCACCAGGCGCTCGAGCGCCTCGGACAGTCGCTGCACCGCGACGTGGTCCAGTGACCGGGCCGCGTTGAGCTCGAACTTGAGCGCGAGCTCCTGGTCGCTGAGCGGCCGCTGCGGGCCGCCGCGGTTGGCCAGCACCGCTATCTCGCGCCGACCACCGCCGCGCAGGGCCACCCGTGCGATCGTCGGCAGCGCCACCGGGAAGAGCCGGTCGCACTCCGGGTCGGCGTGGCAGCGAACCCGGGCCGCCAGGGACAGCAGCCGCGGGTCGCGCACGGCGGCGTCGCTGAAGTCGTCCAGGTACACCCCCAGCCCTCCGCCGCCCACAAGCGCCACGGCGAACGTGAACGGCCCGCTGAACTGCGCCGAATAGCCGTCGGGCGGACGGGCCTTGCGGTCGGCTGGCTCGGCGATCGTCCGCAGCACCGGCTCGGGCACCCCCAGCGACACGGACTCGATCTGCTCCGGCGCCACCCCCTCGGCGCGCAGCGCAAGCGCCGCGTCGATTCCGGCGTGGGTGAAGTGGTTGGCGGGGTAGGGCTTGAAGTGCACGTCGAGCACGGCGGGGCGCCCGTCCCCGCGGCAGAGCTCATCCAGGCCGTCGGTCAGCTCCCGATCGCGCCGGCGCTCGCCCACCAGGGCGCCGAGCAGCCCGAACCGCCCCTCCAGCGCCGTCGGAGGCCCGGTCACGCCGGCGGCCGCAAGCTCGGCCGCGCTGACCCCCGCATGCGCGGCCCAGCCGCAGTGGATGCGCTTGACGCCGCCGCCCGTGCGGTTGGCCTCGATGATCCCGGCGCCCATGCTTGCGGCCACCGCCAGGGCGTTGGCGACGCCATCGACGTCGAGCCCGATGAGGATCGCTGCGGCGGCGGCGGCGCCGAGCGTGCCGCAGATCGACGTGGCGTGCAGGCCGCGATCGAAGTAGACGGAGCTCCGACGCTGAGGGTCAAAGCCCGCCATCCCAAGGCGGATGCAAACCTCCTCGCCGACGGCGATCGCGCGCACGAGCGCCGGGCCGCTTCGGTGGCGCGCCTGCGCGACCGCCAGGGCTGCCGCCACCACGGGCGAGCTGGGATGGAGCACCGACGGCAGGTGCGTGTCGTCGAAGTCCAGGGCATGGGCGAGCGTTCCCGCCAGCAGCGCCGCCTGGGCGGGTGCGTGACGCCCCGGCTGGCCGGCGACGGTGGCGCGACCGTCGATGTGCGAGGGGCGGTGCGCGGCGCGAAGGCTCGCAGCGCCGGGCCGCGCAAGGCGCGCGGCGCCCTGGCGCCCGGCGCCCGGTGGCCGCGATTGGCGGGCGGCGAGGCTCGATTCCTCGCAGGACCATGAGGCGATCACCGAGCGCACGGCGATCGCCTCGGGCACGGCGGCCGCCGCGCACTGCAGGCCGATCGTGTCCCGCAGGCGCCGCGCCACGTCGCGGGCCAGCGGCCCGTCGGGCCCGACGTCCAAAGGCGCCGCCGCCAGCGCCGCCAGCCGGTGCACCAGCCCCTCACCGCTCACCGTCGTCCTCCGCGCCGTCCACCAGGGCCAGTGGCCTGACAGGCGAGCCGGTGGCGCCCGCGAGCTTCAGCGGCGCGACCACGAGCGTGAAGCTGAGCCTGCCCTCGGCCGCGAGCTGCTCCAGCGCGAGCATCTCCAGGATCGGCACGCCCGCATCCACAAGCAGGCGCCGGTGCACCGGCAGCAGCGCGTGGCCGCGGCCGGGCGCAATCCGCTCGAACGCGGCGGTGTCGGAGCCGATCAGCGCCACACCGTGGCCGAGCAGCCACTCGGCGGCCCGCTCGTCGGGCCCGGGGGCTCCGTCGCGCAGTCCGACGAACTCCTCCGGCCGCTCCCACAGCTGCCCCCAGCCGGTCCTGATCAGCACCGCCTGCCCTTGCTGCAGCCGCTCGCCGTGCAGCGCCAGTGCGAGCTTGAGGTCCTCGGCGGTGACCGCTTCGCCCGCCGCAAGACGGCTCACGCCGCGCGCGCGGGGGATGTCCAGAAGCGTGGCGGGACCGACGAACGGCGGCAGCCGCTCCACCCCGTGGACCGAGAACGAGCCACCCCGCTGCGCGCTCTCGGCGTCCAGCCCGCCGTGCAACAGGCCCGCGTGCGAGACGTGCGCCAGCGCGTCCACATGGGTGCCGACGTGGCCGCCCGTGACGATCAGCTCGCTGGCGGCCGACGAGCCGTCGGCGCGCACCGTGTCGCCGTGGCGGCGGGTGAGCGCCATGCGAAAGCCGGGATGGTTGGGGGAGCACGGGATCCCGGCGTGCAGTGGCTGCCCCAGGTCGTAGACCAGCAGCCGGCGGCCGCCCACGGCGCCGGTGAACGGCCCGGCGGCAGGCTCGCCTCGTCTCATGCGCTCACCCCCAGGCGGTCGGCCAGCTCGACCACCGCTTGCGCCGAGCGCAGCACCGCCCGGTCGACCATGCGCCCGCTCTCGGAGACCGAGACCGCGCCGGCGGCCTGCGCCTCCTCAAGCGCCCGGCGAGCGGCCCTGACCTCGTCGGCGGTCGGCGTGTAGGCGGCGTTGATCACCGGCACCTGCGACGAATGCACGGCCGCGCGTCCGAAGAAGCCCATTGCGCGCCCCCGCCGGCAGCTGCGCTCAAGCTCATCGGGCGCGCTCAGCTCGACGAAGGCGCTCTGCACCGGGGGCAGAAGCCGCTCGGCGCGCGACGCGTAGAGGATCCTCAGGCGCGCCCACTGCAGCGCGTCGTCGGCGGTCGCCCCGAGGTCGGCGGCCAGGTCGGCCTCGCCGAGCGCCAGGGCGCAGACGGCCGGGTGCGCACGCGCGATCTCCACGGCGCGCTCGACGCCCAGCGCCGACTCAAGCAGGCAGTGAACCGCCGGCGGCGGCGAATCGCCGGCGAGCCGCAGGACCGCCGCACGGATCTGATCCGGGTCCTCGCACTTGGGGATCCGCACGCCCGCCAGGTGCACGGAGCGGATCGCCTCCAGGTCGTCGCCAAGCCAGGGGCTGTCGGGCGCGTTGACCCTGACCCAGACCGGCTTTGGGCTCGGCCGCGACAAAAGCTCGCGCACCGCCGCGCGCCCGAGCGCCTTGCGATCGGCCGCGACGGCGTCCTCCAGGTCGACGATCACCGCGTCCGCCTCTGCGGCCAGCGCCCGGTCGATCCGCTCCGGGCGGTCCGCGGGCACATACAGATAGGACCGTGCGAGCTTTGGGCGCGAGGACCGCGCGAGCTGCCGGTGCGAGCAGCGTGCGAGGTCCGCGCGCGAGCGTGCAAGCTCCGCATGCGAGCAGCCCGCCGGCTCGGGGCCGCGCATCACCTGCACCGGCGCTGCGCGCGGGGCGCGATGCCCACCGACTCAAGCACGGCATCCGTGGAGGCGCCGAGCGGCTCGCCGGCCCAGCGCACCCTCCCCGGCGTCGCCTGCATCCGAAAGGGCACGTTCTGCATCAGCACCGACCCAAGCTCCGGGTCCGGCACCCTGATGAACGTCTCGAGCGCCCGGTACTGGGGGTCGGCGAGCGCCTGCTGGATGTCGTAGACCGGCGCGACCGCGGCCTGCGCCTCGTCAAAGCGCCGCACGACCTCCTCCAGGTCGTGCTCGCCGATCCACCGCCCTACAGCCTCGTCGAGCTCGTCGGCGTGCTGGGCACGGCCCCGTCCGGTGGCAAACCAGGGCTGGGCGACCAGGTCGTCCCGGCCGACGAGGCGCATCACCCGCTCGGCCACCGGGGTCGCGCTGGTGGAGACGGCGACCCAGCGTCCGTCGCGCGTGCGGTAGGTGTTGCGTGGCGCGTTGTTGGCCGAGCGGTTCCCCGAGCGGCGCTGGACGATGCCCAGCTGATCGAACACGGTCGCCTGGGCGCCGAGCACGAGCAGGATCGGCTCGATCAGCGAGATGTCGATCACCTGGCCTTCGCCCGTCCGCTCGCGGTGGCGCAGGGCCACCATGACCGCGAACGCCGCCATGATTCCTGCGATCCCGTCCGCCAGGCCGAACGGCGGCAGCGTCGGGGGCCCGTCGGCCTCGCCTGTGATGTGCGCAAAGCCGCTCAT
>DATGLC010000060.1:0-8957 GCA_035294345.1 Solirubrobacteraceae bacterium | reverse complement strand
GGCTGGGGGCTCGTCCGCCGGTGGCTCGTCGGCCGGGGGGTCGTCCCCGTCCCCCGGCGGCTCGCCGGCTGTCGCCCCGCCCGCCGGGGGCTCATCCTCCGCCGCACCGGCGGCAACTGGCTTCTGGGCTTCCCGCTTGGCGATCCCGCTGATCGCTGGGCTGTGCGGGCTGCTGATCGCGATCGCCGTGTCGCTCGTGCTGCGCCGGCCGCAGCGGCGCTCGGTCCGCAGCCGGATCGGCAGCTTCACGCCGCTGGTCGCCGAGCAGCCCGAGGCGCCGACGCAGCGCGCCGCGCCGCGTCGTGGCGGCCCCCTGAGGGCGCTGCAGCGTGGATCGTGGTGGCCGCCGTTCGTCGAGGCGGTGGAGATCTCCCGCAGCCGCCACACGCCGATGCAGCTGGTCGCCCGCGGCGCGATCGCCGGGGTGCTGTCCGGGGTGCTCTTGGGGCTGGCGACCGGAATCCCCGTGCTCGGCCTGATTCCGATCCTCGCCTGGCCGTTTGCGCTGCGCGCGCTCGTCAACCGCTCGCTGGCCAAGCAGCGAGCCAGGTTCGCCGACGCCCTGCCCACCTACCTGCAGGACCTCGCCAGCGCAATCCGCGTCGGACGCAGCTTCGTCGGGGCGCTTTCGGCGGTCGCGGAGTCGGCCGACGAGCCGACCAGGGGAGAGTTCGAGCGCGCGGTCACCAACGAGGCGCTCGGCCGGCCGTTGGAGGAGTGCCTTGAGGTCGTCGCGCAGCGGATGGCCTCGGTCGACATGGATCAGGTGGCGCTGATTGCCGGCCTCAACCGGCGTTCGGGATCGAACGTGGCCGAGTCGCTTGACCGCGTCGCCGAGGGCGCCCGTGAGCGTGCGGACCTCAGGCGCGAGATGAAGGCCCTCACCGCGCAGGCGAAGATGTCGAGCCTGGTGCTGACCGCGATGCCAGGCGTGCTGCTGGTGGGCCTGTCGGTGATCTCGCCCAAGTATGCGCACCCGCTGTTTCACACCACGCTGGGGATCATCGCGGTCGTGATGGGCGCGCTCATGTGCGCGGCCGGGTGGAAGGTGATGAAGAAGATCACGGACGTGGACGCGGTCTGACGATGCCCCTCTTGCTGATGATCTTCGGCGTGTCGCTCGTCGCCGTGAGCGTGCGCCTGACGGTGCGTGCGGCGGTGATCCCCAGGCTTGCGCTCAAGCGCCACCTGCGCGAGATTCGCGACTACGGCTTCGAGGGGGTCGTCGACGAGCAGCCGCTCAGCGGCGCCGAGCGGCTGCGCCTGGCGCTGCGCTCGGCGGCCGGGAGCCTCGGTCGGTTCATGATGCGCCGCTTCCCGTCGCTGCCGTCGCTGTCGCAGAGCGACCTCAGCGCGGCGGGCATCTACGACCTGACCCCCGAGATCATTCACGGCATCCGCACCACGTGCGCGATCTCGCTGCCGGCGCTGTTCGGTCTGCTGTTCGCGGCGGCCGGGAAGGTAAGCGCGCTGGGAGTGCTGCTGATCGTCGTCTCGGCCCTGGGCGGCTGGATCATCCCGTCGGCGCTCATCCACCGGCGCGGCGGCTCGAGGCTGGACGAGATCGACCGCCGGCTGCCCGAGCTGATCGACGTGCTGATCGCCACCGTCGAGGCGGGGATGGGGTTCGCCGCCTCTCTGAACCTGGTCGCCGAGCGCTTCCAGGGCCCGCTGGGGGACGAGCTGAAGCTGACGATGAAGCGTCAGAGCCTCGGCATGACGATCCAGCAGGCGCTGGGCGAGTTCGCGGAGCGCTGTGACACGCCCTCGATCAGGGCGTTCGTCCGCACGGCCGCGCGGGGGGAGTCGCTCGGCGTGTCGATCGGCCCGGTGCTGCGCGAGCTCTCAAGCGACCAGCGCCGCCGCCATCGCCAGGCTGCGCGCGAGAAGATGCAGAAGGCGCCGATCAAGATGCTGTTCCCGCTGATGTTCCTGATCTTCCCGGCGCTGATGATCGTGATCATCTTCCCGGCCGCCTACTCGGTGGTGCACAACCTCAGCGGCGTGTTCGGGTGATGACGGGATGAGCGCGGTCGTCGCATCGGCGCGAGGGCCGCGCCCGGCCCGCGAGCGGCTGAGCTGGCTGGTCGCCGGCGTACTGCGCCTGCTGGTTGTCCCCTCGCTGCTGCTCTGCGGGGTGGCGCTCGCCTGGGTCGCGGTGACCGTCCACACAGGAAACCTGCTCTACGACTTTCGCGGCGGCCTCTACGACGCCGGCCTCGCGATCCTCCAGGGGCGGGATCCCTACCGCGCGCAGTTCATCGCCCACCAGGCGGCGATCATGCGCGCCGGCGGGGTGGCGCTGGGCGAGACGGCGCTTCGCCCGTTCTCGGTGCCCGTCTACCCGGCGGCCGCCAACGTGGCGATCGTGCCGCTCAGCCTCCTGCCGCTTTGGCTCGCCGGGTCGCTTTACACGGTCGGGTCGGTCGCCGCGATGCTGGGCGGGCTCTGGCTGCTGGGCGTGCGCGACCGGCGCTGCCTTGCCCTGGCCTCGGTCTCCTGGCCGTTCCTGTACGGCCTCTATCTGGGTAACGTGGGGCCGCTGCTGGTGCTCGGCGCCGGCGCCGCCTGGCGCTGGCGCGAGCGGGTGTGGCCCTCGGCGCTGGCGGTCGCGTCGCTCGTGGCGCTGAAGATCTTCCCGTGGCCGCTCGCCGTATGGCTTTGGATCTGCGGGCGACGGCGCGCCGCCTGCCTGGCGGCTGTGCTCTGCGCCGCGCTGACGCTGTCGGCCTGGGCCGCGATCGACTTCCACGGCCTGCTGCAGTACCCGTCGATGCTCTCAAACGTCTCCTACCTGCAGGAGGGGCGCGCGGACTCGCTGGTGACCGGCCTGCTGGTGGCGGGCGTGGCGCCTTCTGCCGCTACCGTGGTCGCGCTGGTGGCCGCCGCGGGGCTGCTGCTGGTCGCATGGCGGGCGCTTCGCCTGCCCGGCGGGGAGGCGCGGGCGCTGGGGTTGTCTGTGATCGCAGCGCTGACCGGCACGCCGATCGTCTGGGAGCACTACATGGTGCTGATCTTCATCCCGATCGCGGTCATCTCCCCGCGCTGGTCGCGGCTTTGGCTGGCGCCCGCGCTGCTGCCGATCCTGGAGCTGCTCTCGCCGGCGGTCATCCCGGCCGACACCGGCGGGCTCCCGTACTCGCCGGAGGCCCTGCGCGGCGTGCTGCCGTGGCTCGCGCTACAGGGGCTGCTGGCGGTCATGCTGAGCACCACGCCCGCGCAACGCTCCCGCTGGCGCGCTGCCGTGCGCGGCCGGCGCCCGCGACGGCCTTCGTCCGTGGCGCTGGGAGCTCGCTGACGCCGCTTGCGGATGGGCGTGCTCGGCAGGCGCCCGCGCGCGCTGGCACGGCTGGTGCGGTCCTCGGCGGCGGAGATGCGGTGCTGGGAGCAGGCCCGCGGTCTTCGGCGGCGGAGCTGCGATGCTGGGAGCAGGCGCGCGGTCTTCGGCGGCGGGGGTGCGGTGTGGGGAGTGGGCCTGTCGTCCTGGGCGGCGGGGGTGCGGTGTTGGGAGCCCGGCCGCGGTCGTCGGTGTCGGGGGTGCGGTGCTCGACGACGGGGAGTGCGGTCCTCGTTGACGGCGACCGCTGGACATTTGTTCGGTGCCCTGTGGACGGGGCGTCCAGCTTGAGCTGGACGCCTCAAGTCGGCGCTCGACGGGTCCGATCTCAAGCGCATCGGATCGAACGCTGAAATCCTGGGCGCTTCATTGCGCCGCGCGTCGACCGCCGTTTCGGGCCCTGGCCGCCGCCGCGCCCGCGCGGTGCCCGTTGCGCGCCAGGCGAGCGCGGTGCCCGTTGCGCGCCCCGCCACCAGCGCGGCGTCCGTTGCGCGCCGCGGCCGCCTCTGTGTCGGCGCGGTGGCGGTCGCGCTCGGAGCTTTGGTGGCGGCGTCCGCATGGGCGGGTGCGCCCGGGGCTGCCGCGCGGACACGTCCCAACCCCCACGCGACGCAGCATCCAGTCGCCGCCCTCGCCGCGACGCATGCCGAAGCCGGCACCCGCCTGACGCTCGCCGCTCTGCCCGTCCAGGCCCGCGGCGTGATCTCGACCACGCTTGGCGCCGCCTCCGTCGCGTTCCGCGCCCACGCCACCGGTCGTGGGTGGCGACTGCGCGGCGGCGGCGTAAGCGCCGGGCTGAGCCCGAATGGCGCGATCACGGCCGCCGCCGGAGGGCCTGAGCGCCTGGCGCTGACCGTCACCGCCGTGGGCCGCGGCGGCCGCCTGGCGCCCGCGACCGTGGCGTCGGCCTGGGCCCAGGCCAACCGCGTCGATTATCGGCTTGTGACGCCGGGCGGCCAACCGCTGCTGAGCGAGTGGCTCGCCGGTGGCCCGCTGGGGATCGAGCAGGGGTTCACGGTGACGCGAAGGCCCGCCGGGGCCCGCGCGCCCCTGACCGTGCGCATCGCGCTTGGCGGCGGCCTGGCCGCGCGGCGCATCGGTGGGTCGATCGGCTTCCAGGATGCGACGGGCACGCCCGTGCTCGACTACGGCGGGCTGGTCGCCGTGGACGCCACGGGCCGGCGTCTGCCCGCCCGCCTTGCTCTGCGCGGCCGAACCCTGCAGATACGCGTCGCCGACGCCGGGGCGCGCTATCCGATCCTGATCGACCCGTTCATCCAGCAGGGCGCAAAGCTGGTCGGCGACTGCACCTCCGGCTGCGCCAACCAGGGCACCGGCGAGGTCGGCCAGGGTGTGTTCGGCTACAGCGTCTCGCTGTCTGCCAACGGGCAGGCCGCACTGGTCGGGGCCTGGGGCGACAGCAACGACGTGGGGGCCGCGTGGGTGTTCGCGCAGGCGGGCGGCGCCTGGACCGAGCAGGCGAGGCTCACCGCCTCGGGGGAGAGCGGCGCCGGCGAGTTCGGCTTCTCCGTGGCGCTCTCGGCGGACGGGAGCACGGCGATCGTCGGCGCGCCCGGTGACTCCAACAACGCCGGGTCGGCCTGGGTGTTCACCAACTCCTCAGGCAGCTGGGCCCCGCAGACCGAGCTGGTCGGCGACTGCACCTCAAGCTGCGCCAACCAGGGAACCGGCGAGGTCGGATCCGGGCAGTTCGGCTACAGCGTCGCCCTGTCCAACAACGGAGCCACCGCGCTGGTCGGCGGCTTCGCCGACAACGGCAACGCGGGCGCCGCCTGGGTGTTCACCCAGGCGGGAGGGGCATGGACGCAGCAGGGCGCAAAGCTGGTCGCCGACTGCACCTCAAGCTGCGCCAACGAGGGCACCGGAGAGTCCGGACAGGGCAAGTTCGGCACCAGGGTCGCGCTGGACGGCGCCGGCGACCTGGCGCTGATCGGGGCGCCGGCCGACAGCAGCTCGGCCGGTGCGGCCTGGGTGTTCTCCCAGTCCGGGGGCGCCTGGAGCCAGCAAGCCGTCCTGCGGCCCTCGGGCGAGAGCGGCGCGGGCCAGTTCGGCTTCTCCGTGGCGCTGTCGTCCAACGGGTCGACCGCTCTGATCGGCGCGCCCGACGACGCCTCAGCCGCCGGCGCGGCCTGGGTGTTCTCCCAGTCGGGCACCTCCTGGGCTCAGAGCGCGGAGCTGACCGGTGCCGGCGCCGGTGGCGGCTCCTACTTCGGCGGCAGCGTGGCGCTCGACGGGACCGGCGACGCGGCGCTCGTCGGCGGCTACGGAGACGCGGGGCAGGCCGGTGCGGTCTGGGCGTATGTGCTTGAGGGGTCTACTTGGTCGCAGAACGGCGCCAAGCTCGTCGGCGACTGCACGTCAAGCTGTGCCGACGAGGGCACCGGTGAGAACGGCGCGGGCGCGTTCGGCGTGAGCGTCGCGCTGTCGTCCGGCGGGGCCGTCGCGCTCGTCGGCGCCCCGTTCGACGACAACCAGGCGGGGGCCGCGTGGCTGTTCGACGCCGTCGCATACCCGCCGACCGCGTCGATCTCGGCCCCGCAGAACGGCTCCGTCTACACCCAGGGCCAGTTGGTCGACGCCAGCTTCAGCTGCCAGCCCGGCGCCGACGGCGGCGTGCTGCGCTCGGGAGCCGCGGGGTGCGCGGGCACGGTGGCGGACGGTCAGCCGATCGACACCTCGACGCCCGGCGCGCACACCTTCTCGGTCACCGCCACAGATACCGACGGTCAGAGCACCACCGTCACGGCCGCCTACACGGTGCTCGCGCCCGGAGGGTCGGGCTCCGGAGGCTCGGGCGGCTCGGGCGGCTCGGGCGGGCCGGGCTCCGGAGGCTCGGGTGGCTCGGGCTCCGGAGGCGCCGGCACCGGCGGCTCGGCCCCGGGCGGCTACGGTACGCCGTGTCGGCCCGTCGTCGGAAGCGTGCGCACGATCGCCACGACGACGCTCGTGCAGCTGTCCTGCGCGGCATCGGCGGGGAGCGCGCGCGTGACCGTGACGCTCGCCGTGCCTGGGGAGGCGCCGGCGCGCTCGGCCCGGCACGGGGGGCGCAGGCGCGGCCGTGGCGCCGGGTCCCGGCCTGCGAGCATCCGCCTCGGCGGCGCCACCGCCACCGTCTCCGGCGCCGGCGTCGTGACCCTGCGCGTAGGGCTGAATGCAGCCGGGAGCCGGCTGCTCAAGCGCCGGCACTCGCTGCGTGCGACGCTTGAGGTCACCGTCGGCGAGGGGTCGCACGCCGCGGTGATCGCCCGACGGGTGCTCGTGCTCCGCTTCGCCGGGCCGCACCACGGCCGCCTGCACCACGGCCGCCGCTTGCGCCGCGGTCGCCTTCGGCGCCACGGCTGACGCCGCGCCGGCTGAGTCGTGCGCCGGCTGACGCCTGCGCCCGCTGACGCCTGAGTCCTGCGCCTGCTGACGCCTGCGCCGACTGAGTCGTGCGCCGGCTGAGTCGTGCGCCGGCCGATGCCCGCGCGCGTGGCCGCCGTCCACACCTGGCTGGCGCTCGCGCGCGCTACAGCTGCCCCTCAGGGCGCAGTCAGCCCTATGTCAGCCGGTCCTCGTCGCTGAGCCTCGGCTGCCAGCGCTCCTCCACGCGCCCCACGCGCCAGACCGCCAGTGCGATCGCCCAGGTTGCGACGAACATCCCGACGATCAAAAAGCCGAGCAGGTTGATGTTTATCGCCTCAAACCAGCTCCAGAACCCGCCGGACAGGTCCAGCTGCGAGGCGACCAGGCCGCCGATCTCGATCGTCCCGATGAGCAGCGCCACCGCGACCGAAAGGCCCGTGATCGTCAGGTTGTAGAAGACCTTGCGCACCGGCTTCGAGAACGCCCACCCGTAGGCGAAGCTCATGAACGATCCGTCGATCGAGTCCATCAGCGACATGCCCGCGGCGAACAGGACAGGCAGGCACAGGATGGCGTACCAGGGCAGGTTGGCAGCGCCGGCGCTTCCGGCGATCACCAGCAGCGCCACCTCGGTGGCTGTGTCGAACCCCAAGCCGAACAGCAGGCCGATCGGGTACATCTGCCGTGGCCTTTTGACCCGCCTTGTGAGCGGGCGCAGGAAGCGGTTCATGAGCCCGCGCGCGTCGAGCTGGCGCTCGAGCTCGCGCTCCTCGTAGGCGCCGGCACGCATCTGGCGAAAGACCCTCACGATCCCCAGCAGGATCGCGACGTTGATCGCCGCGATCAGGTACAGGAACGTGCCGGACACGAGCGTGCCTATCCAGTTGGTGATGCGGTGCAGCGTCGAGCCGTCGTCCCTGACCGGGCCCTCGAGCGTGCGGACGCCGATCGAGATCAGCAGCGCGAGCGCGAACACGATCGTCGAATGCCCGAGCGAGAACCAGAACCCCACGCTCAGCGGACGCCGGCCCTCCGCAAGCAGCTTGCGTGTCGTGTTGTCGATCGCCGAGATGTGGTCGGCGTCGAAGGCGTGGCGCAACCCGAGCGTGTATGCGGTCACGCCGATCCCGATCGTGAACGTGCCCTGCGCTCCGAGCGAGTAGCCGGCCGGGGCGACCAGCACGATCAAAGTGGCGAAGCCGAGCGCATGCAGGCCGGCGACCGCAGCGCCCATCAGCGCGAGAGTGCGCCGCTGTCGGCCGTCGAGGGAGGCCCAGAACGCGCGTGGGCCACGCCGCCGCGCCACGGGAATCGCCGCTGAGGTCACCTGCATGTCTCCGAAAGCCGCCACCACCACGCTCACACCGTGGCGCTGGCCTCGCCGCCGTGGAGCGGCCGGCGACCCGCAGCCTATTCCCGATGTCCTGCTACTGCAAGGGGGTTGTAATTGCGAGCACCTTCAGCCCACGCCGGGTCAATCGGGCCCCACCCCGGTCAACGGACGCTCGGCCAGTCGGGGCCCACCTCGGCAAGTCGGGGACCACCTCGGCCAATCGGCGCTCACCCCGGCCGCGGCGGCGCGCCGCGGGATCACTGCAGCAGCGAGACCGTGGGTCCGGAGCTTGAGCCGACCGAGCTTGCCACGGGGCCGTCGCCGGTCATACCGCCTCCCTGCCAGACGACGTCCTGCGCCTCCAGGAATCCCACGATCGTCGTTCCGCCCGCGTCCCAGGTGAGCGCGCCGTTGGGCGCGAACACGTCGCCGGTCAGCGAGCCGCCGCCGCCCGGGAAGTTGAACGGCGAGCCCGAGCCGGTCACGTACACCAGCGGGTAGTTGCCGGTCACCGGTGTGGGCACCGACGAGCTGCAGCCCGACGGCTGATAGCCGGAGATCGAGTATCCGCACGGCTCGAGGATCGACCCGCCGCCGACCGAGAAGCTCCCGGCCACGTAGGTGGCGGCGATCGGGGTGCTGCCGGACTGGTCGGCGATGATCTCCCCGTTCCAGGTGCTCGGGTTGCCGGCCACCCCGCTGCCGACATCGCAGTAGATGTTGCCGGACTGCAGCGTGTGCGGGTACCACGAGTACAGCGTCTCGCTGCTCGCGTTCGTCGCCTGCGTGCAGAAGCTGGGGGTGAGGTTGGCGGCGGGGCAGGGGGTGGTGCTCACGTCGCAGGGCCCGGTGCAGGCAGGCTCGCCGGAGGAGCCGCAGGGGGGGAAGTCCTTGCTGTAGTCCACCGGCCAGGTGGTCTGC
>DATGLC010000059.1:0-29468 GCA_035294345.1 Solirubrobacteraceae bacterium | reverse complement strand
ACATACCCGAACCATACCCAGCGCACCGGACAGACCCATCACCTTATTGATGACTACATACGACAACCCCAGAAAGGCCGAAACCCCAGCAACCACCGGGGTTCCGGCCTCTCAAACGCCAGTTATCGGCGGGAACTTCGGTCAGACGGCGACGCCCGGAGGGCCGGGACCGCGGGGTGAGGCGAGCGCCCGGGCCGCGGGGGGAGGAGGTGGGGCCGCTTGGCGCCCGGATCGCGCCCTTCGCGAGCGCCCGGGCCGCGGGGGGAGGAGATCGCCCAGGCCACGGGGTCAGGCGACAGTCGCGACTGCACGCGAGGGGCCGCGCGGGGAGACGGCGACGGCACGGCCGTGGCCGCGCGGTCCGGGTCCGGGGGACGGGCGGGCGCCACCCGCCCCCCGGTCAGGCCGGCTAATCCTCGTCGTCGAGCGGGATGTCCAGGTCGGCGAGCTCGTCGGCGAAGCCGATCCCCGACGAGCCGTTGCCGCCCAGGTTCTCCAGGTCGGAGATGTCGGCCTCCATCTCGCCGCCGAAGGCGGCCAGCGCGTCGCCGTCGGTGAGCCCCAGCTCGGCCGCCAGGTCGTCCTGGTCCAGCAGGCCGACCTCGTCGATGCCCCGGGGCAGCGGCTCGGCCGGCTCGATCTCGATCCGGCGGTAGCGCTTGAGGCCGGTCGCCGCCGGGATCAGCTTGCCGATGATCACGTTCTCCTTGAGGCCGTTGAGCTTGTCGCGCTTGCCCTCGAGCGCCGCGTCGGTCAGCACCTTGGTGGTCTCCTGGAAGGAGGCGGCCGACAGGAACGAGTCGGTGTTCAGCGACGCCTTGGTGATGCCGAGGATGATCTCCTCGGCCTGCGCCGGCTCGCCGCCCGCCTCGATCACCGCCCGGTTGATGCGCGCGTACTCGTAGCGGTCGACGTACTGGCCGGGGAGCAGGTCCGTGTCGCCCTTCTGGTCGACCCGCACCTTCTTCATCATCTGGCGCACGATCAGCTCGATGTGCTTGTCGTTGATGTCGACGCCCTGGGACTTGTAGACCTCCTGGACCTCGCGCACGAGGTACAGCTCGGTGTTGGTCCGCCGCTCCTCCGGGGTCTTGCCGCCGTAGGCGAGCAGGTCGTGGGGGTACAGCGAGCCCTCGTTGAGCTGCTGGCCGACCGTCACCCGCTGACCGGGCTCCACGAACAGCAGCGTGCGGCGCGGGAACGTCTCACGGTGCTCCTCGCCCGAGTCGTCGGTGATCACCACGGTCAGCGCCTTGTCGGACTCCTCGATCGACACCACCCCGTCGACGGTGGCCATCTTCGCCAGCCCCTTGGGGCGCCGCGCCTCGAACAGCTCCACCACGCGCGGAAGCCCGTGGGTGATGTCCGCGCCGGCCACGCCGCCGGTGTGGAAGGTGCGCATCGTCAGCTGCGTCCCCGGCTCGCCGATCGACTGCGCGGCGATGATCCCCACGGCATCGCCGATCTGCGCCAGCTTCCCGGTCGCCATCGAACGGCCGTAGCACGCCTGGCAGACGCCGGTCTGGGCCTCGCACTTGAGCACCGAGCGCACCGGCACGGAGATCACCTGGCCCCTGTCGGTCTCATCGCGCCATGACTCGGTCAGGTCCGCCAGCTCGGCCCGGTCGATCTCCTTGCCGCGGGGCACGATCACCCGGCCGCGCTTGGTGGTGATGTCACGCGCGGCGATCCGGCCGATCAGGTCCCGGTTGGGCTCGCCCGTCGGCCGCGGCGCGCGCGTCTCCGGGTTGATCTCAAGCTCTGACACCGGCATCTCGATGTACTGCTCGGTGCCGCAGTCCTCCTGGCGGATGATCACGTCCTGGGAGACGTCCACCAGGCGCCGGGTCAGATAGTCGGAGTCGGCGGTGCGAAGCGCCGTGTCGGCCAGGCCCTTGCGGGCGCCGTGGGTGGAGATGAAGTACTCGAGCACCGACAGGCCCTCCATGAAGTTGGACTTGATCGGGCGCTCGATGATCTCCCCCTTGGGGTTTGCCATCAGGCCGCGCATCCCCGCCAGCTGGCGGATCTGCGAGAAGGAGCCGCGGGCCCCGGAGTCGGCCATCATCGCGATCGGGTTCAGCTGGTCCAGGTGCGCGGCAAGCGCCTCGCCGACCTCGTTGGTGGCGCGATCCCACAGCCCGGTGACCGCCTCGTGGCGCTCCTCCTGGGTGATCTCGCCGTCCTCGTACTGGGCCTCGATCTTGACCAGCTCAGCCTCGTAGCGGGCGAGGATCGCCTCCTTGTCCGGCGGGGTCTGCACGTCGTTCTTGGAGAACGTCACGCCCGCGCGCGTCGCGTACTGGAAGCCCACGTCCTTGAACGCGTCCAGCACCTGGGAGATCGACGGCGCCCCGTAGCGCTGCACGAGGTCGTCGATCATCTTGGTGGTGTCGCGCTTGCGCATCGAGCGGTTGATGAACTCATAAGAGCCCGGGTCAAACCGCTCGCCGAGCGCGTCCTGCAGCGCGCGCTCGATCCGGTCGTTGTAGATGATCCGCCCCACGGTGGTCAGCACGTGGCCGCCCTCAAGCCCCAGCGGCCGGTACTCGGCCAGGTCGTGCAGGCGCACCACCCGGTGCTCGTAGGACCACTCGGCCTCCTGGGCGGTGCGGAACACGTGCGGGCGCGGGTCGCACGACGCCGGGTCGATCTTCGCCAGCTCGCTCTCGTCCGGTCCGTAGGTCAGGTAGTAGGCGCCGAGCACCATGTCCTGAGCCGGGGTGGCCAGCGGCGCCCCGTGAGCCGGGGAGAGGATGTTGTTGGCCGACAGCATCAGGATCCTCGCCTCCGCCTGGGCCTCGGCCGACAGCGGCAGGTGCACGGCCATCTGGTCGCCGTCGAAGTCGGCGTTGAACGCCTGGCAGACGAGCGGGTGCACCTGGATGGCCTTGCCCTCCACGAGCACCGGCTCGAACGCCTGGATGCCGAGGCGGTGCAGCGTGGGCGCGCGGTTGAGCAGCACCGGGTGCTCGTGGATGACCTCCTCCAGCACGTCCCAGACCTCGGGGATCATCGAGTCGACCATCTTCTTGGCCGCCTTGATGTTCTGCGCGGACTTGCGCTCCACCAGCCGGGCCATGATGAACGGCTTGAACAGCTCGAGCGCCATCAGCTTGGGCAGCCCGCACTGGTGCAGGCGAAGCGAAGGGCCCGAGACGATCACCGAGCGACCGGAGTAGTCCACGCGCTTGCCCAGCAGGTTCTGGCGGAAGCGGCCCTGCTTGCCCTTGAGCATGTCCGACAGCGACTTCAGCGGCCGGTTGCCCGGGCCGGTGACCGGGCGCCCGCGACGGCCGTTGTCAAACAGCGCGTCGACCGCCTCCTGGAGCATCCGCTTCTCGTTGTTGACGATGATCTCCGGCGCTCCGAGGTCAAGCAGCCGCTTGAGGCGGTTGTTGCGGTTGATCACGCGCCGGTAGAGGTCGTTGAGGTCCGAGGTCGCAAACCGCCCGCCGTCCAGCTGCACCATCGGCCGAAGCTCCGGCGGGATCACCGGGATCGCCTCAAGGATCATCATCTCCGGCCGGTTGCCGGAGGTCAGGAACGCGTTGACGACCTTCAGCCGCTTGACCGCGCGCGCCTGCTTCTGGCCCTTGGCGGTCTTGACCTGGTCCTGCAGGTCGGCGGCCTCGGCCTCCAGGTCGACCTGCATGAGCAGGTCGCGCACCGCCTCGGCGCCCATGCCGCCGCGGAAGTACTCGCCGAAGCCGTAGGGGGAGCCGAAGCGGTCGCGCAGCTCGCGGAACAGCGTCTCGTCGTTGATCACGTCCTTGGGCTGCATGGTCTTGAACAGCTCCCAGACCTGGCGCAGGCGCTCGGAGGCGTCCTCGATGTAGGCCTCGGTCTCCTCGATGTCGGCCTGGAAGCTCTTTCGCAGGTCGCGCAGCAGCTTCTGGCGCTCCTCGTCGGAGAGCTTTGCGACGTTGACGTCCAGGCTGTCGGCCCACAGGTGGTCGTCGTCTGAGAAGTCGCGCGCCGCGCGGCCGGTCTCCAGGTAGGCCTCGCGGCGGGCGAGCGACTCGCGCAGCTCAAGCGTGCGCTCCTCGCGCTCGGCCGCGTAGGCGTCGAGCACCTTGTTGACCTCGGCCTCCAGGGACTCGGCGTCGCGGGCGCGCGCCTCCTCGTCGACCCAGGTGACGATCGAGGCGGCGAAGTACAGGACCTTCTCAAGCTCCTTGGGCGCCATGTCCAGCAGGTAGCCGATTCGCGACGGGACGCCCTTGAAGAACCAGATGTGCGACACGGGCGCGGCCAGGTCGATGTGGCCCATGCGCTCGCGGCGGACCTTGGATCGCGTCACCTCGACGCCGCAGCGCTCGCAGACGATCCCCTTGTAGCGGACGCGCTTGTACTTGCCGCAGTAGCACTCCCAGTCCTTGGTGGGGCCGAAGATGCGCTCGCAGAACAGCCCGTCCTTCTCGGGCTTGAGCGTGCGGTAGTTGATCGTCTCGGGCTTGGTGACCTCGCCGGAGCTCCAGCCGCGGATCTGCTTGGAGGACGCGAGTCCGATCTCGATGGCGTCGAAGTTGTTGATGTCGATCAATGTGGTTCCTTGCGCTCGCGCTTTTAAGGGATGGCTGCGGGCCGGCGGTGGTGGTCCACCCGTGCCGGCCCCGCCTCAGATCTCGTCGTCCTCGAGGACGCCCTCGGCCTCCCCGGGCTCGATGTCGGGGTCGAGCATCGGGTCATCGTCGGTGGCGAAGTCCTCGTCCTCGAGCTCCTCGCCGGCGGCCAGGTCCGGATCCTCGGACTCTGACTCCTCCTCGGAGGCCTCGACCGTGTCGCCCTCGTGCTCGGTCGCCTCATCGGCGGCCGCCGGCTCGGCGACGCGCACCCCGCTGAGGTCGATGCCCAGCTCCTCGGCGGCGCGCAGCAGGTCGTCGTCCTCCTCGCCCATCTCGGCGCGCTCGCCCTCCTCGGAGACGACGTTGACGTCGAGCGCCAGCGACTGCATCTCCTTGAGCAGCACCTTGAAGGACTCCGGGATCGACGGCTCGGCGATGTTCTCGCCCTTGACGATCGCCTCGTAGGCCTTCACGCGCCCGACCGTGTCGTCGGACTTGATCGTGAGCATCTCCTGCAGGGTGTAGGCGGCGCCGTAGGCCTCCAGCGCCCAGACCTCCATCTCGCCGAAGCGCTGGCCGCCGAACTGCGCCTTGCCTCCCAGCGGCTGCTGGGTGACCAGCGAGTAGGGGCCGGTCGAGCGTGCGTGGATCTTGTCGTCGACCAGGTGCAGCAGCTTGAGGATGTACATGTAGCCGACGGTGACCTGCTCCTCGAAGGGCTCGCCGGTGCGCCCGTTGTAGAGCGTCGTCTTGCCCGACGCGCGCATCCCCGGCCGCCGGCTCATGTCGACGTCCATCCGGATCAGGCCGTTGGCCTTCTGGTGCTCCTCCTGCCAGCGCACGAGCGCCTCGTCGACGTCGGCGACGGTCGCGCCGTCGAACACCGGCGAGGCGATGTACACCTTGCCGGGCCGGCCGTCCGGCCGCGAGCCGCCGTTGGTGGCCTGCCGGCGCGCCTCCGAGCCGTCCTCGTACCACCCGTTGGCGGCCACCCACCCGAGGTGGGTCTCGAGGATCTGGCCCAGGTTCATCCGGCTGGGGACGCCGAGCGGGTTGAGGATCACATCGACCGGCGTGCCGTCCTCCAAAAACGGCATGTCCTGGATGTCGACGATCTTTGAGATCACGCCCTTGTTGCCGTGACGGCCCGCCAGCTTGTCGCCCTCGGCGATCTTGCGCTTCTTGGCGACGAACACGCGCACGAGCTCGTTGACGCCGGGCGGCAGGTCGTCGCCCTCATCGCGGCTGAAGGTCTTGACGTCGATCACGACGCCCCCCTCGCCGTGCGGGACCTTCAGCGAGGTGTCGCGGACCTCGCGCGCCTTCTCCTTGAAGATCGCGCGGATCAGCTTCTCCTCGGCGGTCAGCTCGGTCTCGCCCTTGGGCGTGACCTTGCCGACCAGCAGGTCGCCGGAGCCGACCTCGGCCCCGATGCGCACGATCCCGCGATCGTCGAGGTTTCGCAGCGACTCCTCGGAGCGGTTGGGGATGTCACGGGTGATCTCCTCGTCGCCCAGCTTGGTCGTGCGCGCGTCGATCTCGTACTCCTCGATGTGGATCGAGGTGAGCTCGTCGTCCTGGACCAGGCGCTTTGAGAGGATGATCGCGTCCTCGAAGTTGTAGCCCTCCCAGGACATGAAGGCGACCAGCAGGTTCTTGCCCAGCGCCATCTCGCCCATGTCGGTCGCCGAGCCGTCGGCGAGCACGTCGCCCTCGGCGACCTCCAGCCCGACGTCGACGATCGGCTTCTGGTGGATCAGCGTGCCCTGGTTGGAGCGCATGAACTTCTGCAGCACGTACTCGTCCTGCCCGTCGGCGGTGTCGACCACGATCCGCTCCGCGTCCACGTAGGAGACCACGCCCGCGCGGCGGGCGAGCGCCACGTCGCCGGTGTCGATCGCGGCCCGCCGCTCCATGCCGGTGCCGATCAGCGGCGCGTCGGTGACCAGCAGCGGCACCGCCTGGCGCTGCATGTTGGAGCCCATCAGCGCGCGGTTGGCGTCGTCGTGCTCCAAAAACGGGATCATCGCGGTGGCCACCGACCAGATCTGCTCTGGCGAGACGTCGATCAGGTCCACGCGCTCGGGCGCAACGGTGACGTACTGGCCGGCCTGCGTGCGGCACAGGATCTCCTCGCCGACCAGCCGGCCGTGCTCGTCGACGGGCGTGTTGGCCTGCGCGATCAGGCGCTCCTCCTCCTGGGTGGCGTCGATGCGGACGATCTCGTCGGTCACGCGCCCGTCGCGGACGACCCGGTAGGGCGTGGTGACAAACCCGTGCTCGGAGACCTCCGCGTAGGACGACAGCGAGCCGATCAGGCCGATGTTGGGTCCCTCCGGGGTCTCGATCGGGCACATGCGCCCGTAGTGGGTGGGGTGAACGTCGCGGACCTCGATCGGGGCGCGCTCGCGCGTCAGGCCGCCTGCGCCCAGGGCGCTCAGCCGCCGACGGTGCGTGAGACCGGCCAGCGAGTTGGTCTGGTCCATGAACTGCGACAGCTGGCTTGAGCCGAAGAACTCCTTCAGCGCCGCGACCACCGGGCGGATGTTGACGATCGTCTGCGGGGTGATCGTGTCGGCGTCCTCGGTGGTCAGGCGCTCGCGCACCACCCGCTCCATCCGGTAAAGGCCGATCCGGAACGCCTCCTGGATCAGCTCGCCCACGGTCCGCAGCCGGCGGTTGCCGAAGTGCTCGTACTCGTCCAGGTGGTCCTGGATGGGCTCGCGCGGCATCGACGCGGCCTCCGCGGCGTAGTCGATCCGGGCGGGATCCTCGGGATCCTCGGGCAGCCCCAGCAGGCGCGGCAGCAGGACCAGCTCCCGCACGAGCGCGATGATGTCGTCGTGGGTGAGGGTGCGGGTGTCCAGATCGATGTCCAGCCCCAGCCGCGAATTGAGCTTGTAGCGCCCGACGCGCGTGAGGTCGTAGCGCTTGGGGTCAAAGAACAGCTGCGCGAGCAGGGCGCGCGCGGCGTCCACGGAGGGCGGCTCGCCCGGGCGCTGCTTCTTGAACAGCTCCACCAGCGCCCCCTCCTCGCTGCGCGTGGCCTCCGGGTCGGCCTCGATCGTGTTGCGGATGTAGAGCGAGTTGTCGAACAGGGAGAGGATCTCCTCGTCGGAGGCGTAGCCCATCGCGCGCAGCAGGACTGTCACCGGCAGCTTGCGCTTGCGGTCGATCCGGACGTAGACGCGCCCCTTCTTGTCGATCTCAAGCTCAAGCCAGGACCCCCGCGCCGGCATCAGGTTGGCGATGAAGACCTGCTTCTCCCGGTCCTTGGGCTCCATCACGTAGGCGCCCGGGGAGCGCACCAGCTGGGTGACGACGACGCGCTCGGTGCCGTTGATGATGAACGTGCCGCGGTCGGTCATCCACGGGAAGTCGCCCATGAACACCGACTGCTCGCGGATCTCGCCGGTCTCCCGGTTGATGAACGAGACCGTGACGGTCAGCGGCCGCGAGTAGGTCAGGTCCTTCTCGCGGCACTGCTCGAGGCTGGCGATCGGCTCGTCGAACGTGAAGGCCCCGAACTGGACCGCCAGGTTGCCGGTGTAGTCCTCGATCGGCGAGATGTCGTCGATCGTCTCGCGCAGGCCGCCGCTCTCCGGGTCGGTCAGCCACTCAAACGACTTGCGCTGGATGTCAATCAGGTTGGGGACTTCAAGGACCTTGTTCAGACGCGCGAAGCTGCGGCGCGTCCGGGGGGCGTGAGCGGTTGCCAAGACGGCGACTCCTCGGGCGGTCGAGAGGGAGGCGGACTGGCGCGGACCCGTGGCCCGTCAGGGCGCGGGCAGGCGCGACCAGCAAAGATAGCAGACGCAAGCGGCGCCCCGTAAAGGGCTGTTCAGCGCTCACGGACCCCGCCCGCGGCGGCCGCGTATGTGGCGCGGCGCCGCATGCACGGGCGGCTTCGGCTATCGGCTGACCGGCGCAGTGTAGGGGCAAGCGCGCCTCACCGCAAGGGCTGCGCGCGGCGGCCTTCGGTGGCGGCCGCGCCCGGCCGCCCGCCGACGGGGCCCGGCGCCGCGGCCTATGGGCCGGCGGCGGCCGCGCCGGCTGTTGGGCTGGCGCCGGACCGCGGCGACGTCCGGGCCCGCGCCGAGCCACGGCCGACGCCGGTCTGGCACCGGACCGCGGCGAGATCCGGGCCCGCGCCGAGCCACGGCCGACGCCGCTCTGGCACCGGACCGCGGCGACATCCGGGCCCGCGCCGAGCCACGGCCGCGCCGCTCTGGCACCGGACCGCGGCGCCGTCCGGGCCCACGCCGAGCCACGGCCGACGCCGGGCTGGGCCGGGGCGCGGCGCCGTTCAGGCTGCCGCGGGGCGGGGGTTCCGGGGCGATCGCGGCGGCCGGATGCGGTGCAGGCGCGGGCGGCCGTGGGGCGCCTGGTCGCGCACGAGCGCCACCTCCACGTACTCGAACACCGCCGGCCCGACGCGCAGGATGTCGCCGTCGGACAGCTCGGCGATCGTCACCGCGGCGCCGTTGACGAACGTGCCGTTGACGCTGCGGTCATCAAGCGCGCGCACGCGGTCGCCACGCACGGCCACGATCGCGTGCCGGCGCGAGACGCGCGGGTCCTCCAGGCGCACGTCCGCCAAAAGCCCGCGCCCGATGTGGGTGATCGGCCGCGACAGCGACATCAGCATCGGCACCCCGCGCAGCGCCACCCCAAGGTAGCGCCCCGCGGGCGCGGTGGCCCTGGGGATCAGTAGCTCACGGCTGCGGTGGTCCAGCAGCTCGCCCGCATCGACGGCGCCGTCCGCCGGCAGCCCCAGCGCGGCGGTCGGGCGCTCTGAGTGTTCCTGGCTTGCGTTGGTCATGGCGCACAGCACACACGACCACGTCAACGTCCGGCTGTGGGCAGTCGAAGAATCCGCCAAGCCGCCTTACGGCGGCCCTACAGCCGGCTTGTGGCCTCAGGCGCCGCGCGCACGGCCCGCGCGGCGCCGTCCGCCCTCACGCGCACAGGTGGCGCCTACTTCAGCTCGACGGTGGCGCCGGCCTCCTCAAGCTCGGCCTTGAGCTTCTCGGCCTCGGCCTTGTCGACCCCCTCCTTGACCGGCTTGGGAGCCTCGTCGACCAGCGCCTTGGCCTCCTTGAGGCCAAGGCCCGTGGCGGCGCGCACGACCTTGATCACCTGGATCTTCTTGTCGCCCGCGGCGGTCAGCATCACGTCGAAGGTCGACTGCTCCTCGGCCGCCTCCGCGCCGCCGTCGCCCGACGGCGCCGCAGCGACGGGCGCCGCCGCCGCGACCGCGGTGGCCGAGACGCCGAACGCCTCCTCCAGGGCCTTGATTCGCTCCGACAGCTCGAGCACGGAGATCGACTTCAGCTCGTCGATCCACTCCTGCGTGGTGGTCATCGTTTCCTCCTTAGTCGTCGGACTGCGCCGCGTCCGACGCGGCTGCTTCGGTTGGCTGTGGATCGGACTCGGCGGCCTGCCGGGGCTCGGCTGCCTGCGGGGGCTCGGCGGCCTGCGGGGGCTCGGCTGCCGGCTCGCTGGACGGCTGTGCCTCGACGGGAGCCGATCCGGCCGCGGCGTCCCCGATCAGGCCCTGGTCGGCGATCGCCTTCAGCTGGATCGCCAGGCCGGCGATCAGCGCGTTGAGCCCGCGGGCCAGGCCGGTCAGCGGGGCGGCGATCGTGCCGACCAGCTGCGCGTGCAGCACGTCGCGCGCCGGCAGGCGCGAGATCGAGCGCACATCCTCGGCCGTCAGCGCCGAGCCGTTCATGAGCCCGCCCTTGAACTCCAGCAGGCCCAGTCGCCGGCCGACCTCGCTGAGGACCTTCGCCGCGACGGCCGCGTCGCCGCTCACGAACGTCAGCGCCGTCGGCCCCACGAGCATGGAGCGCAGCTCGGGGACGCCCGCGCGGTCGGCGGCGCGCTCGGTGAGCGAGTTCTTGACCACGCGGAAGCGCGCGTCGGCGTCCCGCAGACGCGCTCTCAGATCGGCCGCCTGGTCGACGGTGATGCCGCGGTAGTCGACCGCGAACACCGCTTCGGCGCCGCCGAGCTGCTGCGCGATCTCCTCAACCACAGCCGTCTTCTGGTCTCTGTTCATCTCCGGGCTCTCTATCAAACAAAACGCCCGCCGATTCGGCGGGCGCCGGGACGGGCACGGCGCTGGGCGCCGGCGCGCTGGGCGGTCCGCCTGCTCCGGGCTTACGCGCAGTCGCGGCCGGAGGTCACCGGTGGGCCGGGTCTTCAGCCGACAGTCTAGGCCGCCAGCGCCTCCTCGACGATGTCGCGCGTGCGCGTCGGGTCCACCTTCACGCCCGGCCCCATCGTCGACGCGAAGGTCACCGAGCGGATGTAGCGGCCCTTGGCCGCCGAAGGCTTGGCGCGTATCAGCTCGTCGATCACCGCCTGATAGTTCTCCAGCAGCCGGCGCTCGTCGAAGTCGCGCTTGCCGATCACCATGTGCACGATCGCGTGCCGGTCGGTCCGGTACTCGACCTTCCCGGCCTTGGACTCGGACACGGCGCGGCCGACGTCCATCGTCACGGTTCCGACCTTGGGGTTGGGCATCTTGCCCGCGGGCCCGAGAATCCGGCCCAGGCGGCCGACGATCGGCATCATGTCCGGGGTCGCGATCACGACGTCGAAGTCGTCGAAGCCCTCCTGGATGCGCTGGGCCAGGTCCTCGGCTCCGACGACGTCGGCGCCGGCCTCCTGCGCCTCGCGCGCCTTCTCCCCCTGCGCGAACACCGCGACCTTGACATCTCGCCCCAGGCCGTGCGGCAGCGCCACGGTGCCGCGCAGCTGCTCGTCGGCGTGGCGGACGTTGAGGCCCGTGCGGACGTGAACCTCGATCGTCTCGTTGAATCGCGCGCTGCTCAGCTGCTTGACCAGCGAGATCGCCTCCGCCGGGCTGTACTCGCGGGACCGGTCGAAGCGCTGCTTGGCGTCGGTGTGTGCCTTCCCGTGCTTGGCCATCTCTCTCCTATCCGACGACCTCGACGCCCATCGAGCGGGCCGTCCCGGCGATGATCCGCATCGCGGCGTCGATGTCCTGGGCGTTCAGGTCCGGCATCTTCTTCTCGGCGATCGCCCGCAGCTGCTCTGAGGTGATCCGCCCCACCTTGGCGCGGTGCGGCTCCGCGGACCCACGCTCCAGCGACAGCGCCTGCTTGATCAGCACCGCGGCGGGCGGGTTCTTGGTCTGGAAGGTGAACGAGCGGTCCTCGTAGACGGTGATCACCACGGGGATCACCGTGCCGGCGTCCGACTGGGTCTGCGCATTGAACGCCTTGACGAACTCCATGATGTTCACGCCGTGCTGGCCGAGCGCGGGGCCGACCGGCGGGGCGGGCGTCGCCTGCCCGCCCACAGCCTGGAGCTTGATCTGCGTGAGCACCTTCTTGGCCACGTCGCCTCCCTGGTCCTAGATCTTCTTGACCTGGTCGAATCCGACCTCGACCGGCGTCTCGCGCCCGAAGATCGAGACCAGCACCTTGAGCCGCTGCGCGTCCTCGTTGACCTCGGAGATCTCCCCGCTGAAGTCCGACAGCGGACCGGAGACCACCTTGACCGACTCGCCGATCGCAAACTGCGCGCGGCTGCGCGGCCGCTCCGCGGGCTCGGTGTGCAGCAGGCGGTCGACCTCGGCCTGGGTGAGCGGAACCGGCTCGTTGGACGCGCCCACGAACCCGGTGACCCCAGGGGTGCCCTTGACCAGCGCCCACGAGTCCTCGTTGAGGTCCATGTTCACGAGCACGTACCCGGGCATCGTGCGCCGCTCGACGGTGATCTTCTGGTTGTCGCGCATCTCCGAGACCGACTCGGTGGGCACGACGATCTGGCGGACGGCCCGCTGCTGGCCCAGCGACACGATCCGGTGCTCGAGGTTGTGCTTGACCTTGTTCTCGTGCCCTGAGTAGGTGTTGACGACGTACCAGCGAAACATTTGCCTGGAGGGGAGCCCCTGGTTACCTGAGGATGAAGTTGACGATCTTGGTCGCGAGGAAGTCCGAAACGCCCAGAAAGACCCCCGCGACGATCACGAACCCGATCACGACCCCCGTGGCCTGCATGACCTGCGGTCGGTCCGGCCACTGAACCCGCTGTAGCTCGCGCCAGCTCCCGCGCAGGAACTGGATCGCCCGCGCGCCCAGCCACGGGGAGGGCGCGATCGAGCGAGGCGCAACGATAGCGTGCTCGCCGCCGTGCCCGTCCTCCGAATCCGCCGGGCGGGTCGCCAGCGCCGCGCCGTTTCGCTGCACCTGCGCATCCTGCTCGTCGCGCCCGGCGACATCCTCGCCGGCGGCCTCAGGATCCCCGTCGAATCCGCCCGCGCCGGCCCCCTGCTCGCGAGGCCGGGGGGCGCTTGCGGTCGCGGGCCCGCGCCACGCGCCGGCTTCGGCGGCCTGCTCCGGCGTCTGGGGCCGGCGTTTGCGGTTGCGGGCCACGCGCAGCTCCCGGCGCGATCAGCGGGTCTCGCGGTGCGCCGTGTGCCGCCGGCACCAGCGGCAGTACTTGCGCAGCTGCAGACGCTCGGGGTTGTTGCGCTTGCTCTTGTTCGTCTGGTAGTTGCGGCGCTTGCACTCCTCGCACGCGAGTGTGGCTGCGATCCGCACGTCTCCACGGGCCATGTAGCGCTTCTCGAAGGTCGATTGGGGACGGGCTCGCCGCGCGCGCGACACCACGACGCCGCGCCGGGCGCTCGGCCGAGTGTAGCGCCCACCGCCGCCGCGGCGGCGCGGCATCCGGGCCGGGCCACGCCGGAGGGCGTGCGCAGGCATAAGCCCGCGCCCAGGCGCTCAGGGCGTGCGCGGCGTACGCCCGCGCCCAGGCGCTCAGGGCGTGCCCAGGCATACGCCCGCGCCCAGGCGATCGGGGCGCGCGGAACCGCTGCGCGCCTTGTTCTGACCGACGGCGCCGCAGGCCGGAGGCGAAAATGCACGCCATGCCGAGCGCGGTGGAGTGCGCGTGATCCGCCTCCTGGGGCTGGCGATCTCGATCGGGGTGGCCGACTCGCTGAACCCGAGCACGATCGCCCCCGCGCTGTACCTGGCCGCCGGCAGGCATCCGCGCCGCCGGGTGGCGGAGTTCACGGCCGGGGTGTTCGTCGTCTACACGCTGGGCGGCATGGCGGTCGCGCTCGGGCCAGGGGAGCTGCTGCTCTCGCTCGTGCCCCATCCGGGCCGGCAGCTCGGGTTCTGGGTCGAGACCATCGCCGGGGTGCTGATGCTCGTCGCCTCCGGGGTGCTGTGGCTGCGGCGCAGGCAGCTGGCCGGGCGGCTGACGCCGAGCTTCACGCCTCGCAGCCGTCGCTCAAGCGCAGTTCTCGGAGCGACGATCACCGCCGTCGAGCTGCCGACGGCGTTCCCCTACTTCGCCGTGATCGCAGCCATGATCGGCGCCGGTCTTGGGCCGCCCCGGGTCGTCTTTCTGCTGCTGGTGTTCAACGTCTGCTTCATCGCCCCGCTGCTGGGGATCCTCGCGACGCTCACGGTCGGCGGGCCCGATGCCCAGGCGCAGCTGGCTCGCGGCAGGCGAAGGCTTGAGGCCAACTGGCCCAAGGTCCTGGCGGCGCTGGCGCTCGTGGCCGGTCTGGTGATCACGCTGCTGGGCGTCACCGGGCTGGGCGCGGCGCACCGAAACGACTTCGGCACGCTCTCGCGCCACATCCGCAAGCTGTTGCACCTGCAGCCCTGAGACCGTGTCCGACGCCGGCCGGCCAAGCCTCCTCGCCAGCCTGGCCGCCGTGGCCGAGGCGCTCGGCTCCGACCCGGCCACCGTGGCCGAGTCGCTGATCGAGGATCTCGACGGGGGGCTGTCCGAGGTCAGGCGGGCGCTTGACCGCGGCGATGCGCGGGCGAGCCTGCGGGCGGCGCACGCCGCGCGCAACGGCGCGCTGTTGATCGGCGACACCCGCCTGCTGAGGCTGCTCGGTGAGCTGGAGGGCGCCCTGCGCGCCCAGGACCTGGCAGCCGCCGGCGCAAAGCTGGAGGAGCTGCGATCCGGCTGGGCACAGGTTCGCCGGGTGCTTCGCCGGGCGAACCGGTCTCGCTGAGCGGCCAACGGGCGCGCGCCCTCCGAGCCGCTCCGGCGAGCCGGCGGCAGCGCGGCGCACGGCCCTCAGGGCTTCGGCGCGAGCGCCGGTGCGGGCCTCAAACCTCCACCCCAAGCGCCGGCACCAGCCGCAACCTCCACCCCAAGCGCCCGCGCCAGCCGCAAACCTCCACCTCAAGCGCCGGCGCCGGCCCCAAACCTTCCACCGAACCTCCACAGCGGCCGCGGCAGCTGGGGTCGCTGCTGTGATCGGCGCGATGGAGGAGCCTGAGCCCGAGTCGCGTGCGGAGCACGCTCGGCGCTTCGCTCCGGCGCAAGCGCTTGAAACGGACCCCGACCGCAGCGTCCTCGTCGTCGACGACCACAGGCTCGGTCGACGGCTGATGGCGCGCGTGCTCGAGCCGGCCGGGTTTGACACCGTCGAGGCGGGCTCGCTGCAGGAGGCGGCGGACGCCCTGACCCGCCATCGGCCGGTCGCGGTGGTGCTCGACCGCTGCCTGCCGGACGGCGACGGGCTCGAGCTGGCGCGCCGCTTCAGAGACGATCCACGGCTCGCCGCCTGCGCGATCGTGGTCTGCTCGGCCTCAGACCGCGGAGGCGAGCACGAGGAGGCGATCAGGGCGGGCGCCGACGAGTACGTCGTCAAGCCGATCGACACGCGCCGGTTCGCCGCGATGCTGGCCGAGCTGGTGGCGCGCCGTCAGCGCGCCGTCCGCACCGCAAGCCGCGCCCGCTGACGCTCCGGCGCGATCCTGACCACGTTCCACGCGAGCCCGAGCCGCTCCATGGCCGAGATGATGACCCCGGAGATGTCGATCTCCCACCAGCGCAGCCCGTGGTAGGCCGAGCGCGGGAACGCGTGGTGGTTGTGATGCCAGGACTCGCCCAGCGACACCAGCGCCAGCCAGCCGACGTTGGTGGAGCGGTCGTCGACGTCGAAACGGCGGCTGCCGAAGAAGTGGCAGACGGAGTTGACCGACCAGGTCACGTGGTGCACGAGGAAGATCCGCACCAGCCCGCCCCACACGAGCCCCCGAAGCGCGCCCGCGAGCGTGAATCCGTGCAACGCGCAGTCCGCCGCCGCCGGGATCGCGAGCGACATCAGCGCCAGCAGCGGGAAGCGACGGCCTATCGCCCTCATCGCCCGGTCCTCATAGAGGTCTGAGGCGTAGCGGCGCCAGTCGGCCTGCCCCTGGGTCTCAAGCAGCCAGCCGACGTGCGCGTGCCACAGGCCGGCCAGGCCGCTCCCGTGCCCCACGTGGGGGCTGTGCGGATCGCCGTCTCGATCGGTGTGGGCGTGGTGCTTGCGGTGGTCGGCCACCCAGTCGAGCACCGAGCCCTGGACCGACAGCGAGCCGAGCACGGCGAAGGTCCGCTCGACCCACGGGTAGCTGGCGAAGGCGCGGTGGGTCAGCAGCCGGTGAAAGCCGACCGTCACCCCGACCGCGGTCGTCAGGTACATCACGGCCATGACCGCCAGATCGGTCGCGTCGACGGCACGGTCCCACAGCATCGCCAGGGCCACCAGCACGCCGGCGAAGGGAACGACGACGCCGATCAGGTTCGCGGTGCGCTCGACGCGGCTCACGTTCACAAGCCTGCCATGCCGCAGAGATGATTTCTTGCGCGTGGGCTTCAGGCGCGAACTGATTTTTCATTCGCCCAGCGCAAGTCGAGGCAGGCTGCGCAGATCGCGCGCGCCGGCCTGGGGAGGCGCGACACGCTCCCGCGGCTGGGCGGCCGGGCCTGGGCACCAGCTGGGCGCGCGGCCCGGAACGTCTGCCGCCGAGCGCAGCAGGGCAGGGCGCGCGTGGCCCGGAAGGTTCGCCGCCGAGCGCGGCAGGGCAGGGCGCGCGTGGCTCGGGAGGTTTGCCGCCGAGCGCCGCCGGGCAGCAAACCAAGGTGCCGCGCGTTACGCGGGCTCACCCGGCATCCGTGTCAAACGGGCTCAACCGGCACGCAGCTCACGCGGCGCGCAGCTCACCGACATCCAAGCTCAACCGATGAGGAGGACCACATGCGACCTCTCAGCGCCCGGCGGCGCCCCGGGACCCGGCTCCTCCGCGGGCCGGCGCTTGTGATCGGCGCGATCCTGCTGGCGGCGGGGCTGTACCTCCTGTACCGACGGCACGCGTTCGTCGCGCTCTCGCAGTTCCCGTCTGGCCATGCGCGGCCGACCGGCGCGGCCGTGGCGGGCATCTTCGCCGTCAACGGCTTCACCGGCGAGCTCACCGCCGCGGCGGGCGGCGTGCTCCTGCTCGGCGCGGCGGGCCGGCGCTCGGCGAGGCTGGCCTCATGGCTGGTCGCGCTCGTGCTCGCCGTCGTCGCCGTCTGGGCGGCGGTGAACCGCGACGACGCGCTGGGGCTGTTCGGCCTTGGCAGGTGGACGATCGTCGGCTACGGCGCGGTGGCGCTGCTGCTGGCCGCCTGCTCGCTGCTCGCCGGCCACGCGCCCGTGCCGCGGAGCGCAACCCTTGCCCCGTCCCACGGCGCGGAGGCGGGCCTGGCCCGGAGCTGGGGAGCGACCCCGTCCCGGGGCACGGAGGCGAACCCCTCCCAGGGCGGGCGGACGGCCCCCGGCCAGCGCGTGGGGCCGAGCGCAGCCCACAGCGAACAGGACAGCCCGGCTCAGATCGAACGCTCCGCGGCGGCCGAGAGCGAGCAGACCGGGGCGGCCCAGGGAGGGCAGGCCGGGGCGGCCTAAAGCGAGTGGGAGCCCCGTGGCCTGGTGAGCCCCCGCCCGCGCGCCTCGGCCCCCGCTCGCGCGCCTCGGGTCCGGGGCGCGCACCTCGGGTCCGGGGCGCGCACCTTGGCTCCGGCGGCGCGCGCCTCGGGTCCGGCGGCGCGCACCTCGGGTCCGGCGCCATCAGCCAAGCGGCCCGTATGCCCCGCCGCCGCCCGGCCGCGCCTCAGGTCCGGCTCTGTTCGGCGAACTGGGCCCGCGCCGGGCCTGAGGCCGAAGGCGCCGCTCCCACCGGGGCGGGGGCGTGGGCGCGGTGCCAGGCGACCGTCGCCTGCAGCTGGTTGAAGGTGAAGTAGTGAAAGCCGGCGATGCCGAGCGATCCGCCGATCTCCGGCGCCAGCGCGCGGTACAGGCGCTCGGGCGCCGAGCGCCTGACGAGACCCAGCAGGGCGCGCGGGCCACGCTGCTTTCGCAGGAACGCCATCGAAGGCCCAACGCCGATCCGCGCCGACATCTCCAGCAGGCGGGTGGCGGCCACCTGGCCGGGCATGCCGATCTGCACCGGCAGGCGCAGCCCGCGCCGCCGCTGATCCTCGATCCAGCCGCGCAGGGTGCGCGGGTCGAAGCACATCTGGGTGGTGACGTAGTCGGCCATCGCCGCCTTGTCAAGCAGCGCACGCTGAAGCGTCTGCTCGTCGATCAACGGGTGACCCTCGGGGTAGCCGGTGATCCCGACGGCGGCGGGCCGCTGCGGATGGCCGGCGATCTCCCCCAGCAGCTCGGCCGCCGAGCCGTAGGCGCCGAGCGGCGGGTCGGCGTCGCCGCCCACCAGGAACAGGTCGTCGATCGAGGCCTGCGCCATCGCACCGAGCAGCTCGTCGAGGTGGGCGCGATCGCGCACCATGCGAGCGGCGATATGCACGGTGACCGCGTGCCCGAGCTCGCGCAGCCGCGCAGCGAACTGGACCGAGTGGTCCGGCCCGTGCTTGGGAGAGCAGGTCACGGTAAGGCGGACCCTCCCCTGAAGCTGCTGTGCCTCACCCTCCGCGCGCGCCAAGGGCAGCACCTCAAAGCGCGCGGTGGGGTCGATGTCAGCAGACAGGCCGGATAGGTCGCTCATGACCAGTGACGGCACGATGGCCGATCCCGCCCGCCGGCGGCACTCTCGAACGATATGGGTTTCCCTGCCTTTGGGAAGTCGATTGCGGGCGGGAATCCGGGCGCGACGTGCCAGGGCCGCCAAGGTCGCCCCCGGTCGGCCGCGATCCTCTCCCGCCCGCGATCGGCGTGCGCCTCCGGCGGCGCCCTCAGTCGGCCGCGATCCTCGCCCGCCCGCGATCGGCGTGGGCCTCCGGCGGCGCCCTCAGTCGGCCGCGATCCTCGGCCGCACGATCCGGACCTTCGCCTGGCCGCCCGGCTTGAGGCCGAGGTGCACCACGGCGTCCCCGACCACGACCCGCTCGATCCAAACGCGCTCGTCCTCATTGAGCGCCGCCAGAGCGGCCACCTGCGCCATCACCTGCGAGAGCCGCGCGATCTGCGCCCGGGTGCCCTCAAGCGTCTCGATGCCGCCATCGGTGGCAAACGTCACGGCGATCCCGTCGCCGGTCTCCCGTGCATCCAGCAACTCGAGGCTCATGCTCGATCCATCTCCGAGACCTCCTGTCTCCTCGTCCAAGCTGGATCCTACCGCTCCGCGGGGGTCGCTGCCACTGCGCCGGGATCGCCTCGGCTGCCAAGAGGTCGCCGCCGCCGCCGCGGGGACCGCCGCCACCGCCGCGGGGACCGCCGCCGCCGCGCCGAGGTCTCCGCCGCCGCGCCGAGGTCTCCGCCGACCCTTCGGGGTCGCTGCCGCAGTCGCCGCCGGCGCCGGCGCAGCCCGCGCCATGTGATGCGGGCCCTCAGGGCTTGAACACCATCAGCGCCACGATCGCCACGAGCGCCGCGGCCGCCGCGAGGTTCGCGGCGCGTGCCCCGCGGTCGTCCAGCAGCGCGCGCAGCTCACCGGTGACCCGGTCGTCTCCCAGCGCGAGCTCGCCGGCGAGCAGTCGCGCTCGCCGGGGCGCACGTCCGCCGAGCGCGCCGAGGACGAGCGCCAGCAAGTACAGGACGATCGCCGCATCAACCCAGCCCGAGCCGTAGCCCCAGCGCCCCAGGTGGACCAGCCACAGCCCGAACACGCCGGTCAGGATCGCGCCGGCTGCGACCAGCGGCACGCCGGCGCGGGCCAAGCCCAGCAGAAGCGCGACCTCGGTGGCCCGCGGCCGGCGCCGCGCGGCCTCGAATGCGACGCCGGCGAGCGTCGCTCCGGCGGCGAACGCGAGCGCGCCGATCAGGTGCATGAACATCGCCACGTCCTGCATGCCGCCAGCCGCGGCCGCTCAGGGCGGCGAGAGATCCAGGTCGGCTGAGTCGTAGGAGACGCCGACGGGCTCAAGCAGCACGCGGCGAGGCCCAGCGAGCACCTCGCCGGCGACGATCGCGCACAGCCCCGCCTCGGAGGCGAGAGCGACCACCCGCTCGCCATCCCCGGGTGCGCAGTAGACGGCGAGCCCGGCACCCATGTTGAACGTCCTGTAGGCCTGGCGCGCGTCCATGCCCGCACGGGCGGCGAGGAACGAGAGCACCTCGGGGACCTCCGGCAGACTGTGGATCCGGTATGTGAACTCCCGCCTGGGGCGCATCAGCTTCAGCAGCCCGTGCCCGGTGATGTGGCTCAGGTAGTGCACGTCGATGCCGCGGCGCAGCAGCGCGCGCACAAGCGGCACGTACATAGCCGAGGGGGCGAGCAGGGCCTCGCCCAGCTCGGCGCCGCTTGCAAGAGGGGTGCTGTAGCCCGCCGCAAGCTCTGCCGCCACCGCTCGCGCCAGCGACGCGCCGTTGGCGTGCAGGCCGCTTGAGGCAACGAGCACGATCTCGTCGCCGGCGGCCAGACGCGCTCCCAGGATCGGCTCGCGACCGCCCGTCAGGATCCCCACGGCGCTGCCGGCAAGCTCAAGCTCCCCGTCGGCGACCAGCCCCGGGAGCGACGGGGACTCCCCTCCGCCCCATGTGGCGCCCGCGTCCTCGCACGCGCGCCGCCAGCCCGCCAGCAGCGCGGCGTGGCGGTCCGGGCGCCGGTACCAGTCAGAGGAGCCCGTGGCGAAGTAGGCGCACACCACCAGCGGGTCGGCGCCCACGCAGCACAGGTCGTTGACGATCGCGGCCACCGCGTCGTAGGCGACGGCCTCGTAGGCCCTGGCGCCGATCCGGCCTTCGACCGCATGGGCGATCAGCGACTTGGTCCCGAGGCCCTCGACCACGAACGCGAGGGTCAAGCCGCAGATCTCAAACACGAACGCCGGCTCGCCGCGCGACTCATCCAGCGCCCTTCCCCCCGCGGCGATCAGCGCCGGCGAGGTCGCCAGCGCCTGGGCGAGCGCCCCGCGCTTGCCCGCGTCAAGCGCCGCGTAGTCCACGCCCGCCGCGGCATAGGGGTCTGGGTGTTGCCGGCGGGCGAGCTGGTCGGGGCGGCTGGGCATCGGTCGGGGCACCGGGCTTGCGGCCGCGGGCGCCGCAATCGTAGTCATCCGCCGGCGGCCGGACGCGCCGCGCGCTGGCACACGGCGCCGCGCGCCGCGCACTGGCGGATGGGGCCGGCCGCGACGCGCACCGGCGGGTGGGCGCGTATAGACTGCGCGCGCGTGGCCCAGCACCACCGCCAGCGGACCGGCGGCTGCCTCTGCGGTGGCGTCGCCTACGCGGTGCGCGGCCCGATGTCCGATGTCGTGGTCTGTCACTGCAGCCGCTGCCGGCGCACGCATGGACACACCGGGGCCTATGCGGAGTGCGCCGCGGCGGACCTAGAGCTCACCGCCTCCGAGACGCTCGGCTGGTACGCCGCCGACGGACGCGAGCGTGGCTTCTGCAAACGGTGCGGCGCGAGCCTGTTCTGGCGGATGCCCGGTGCTGAATCGGTCTTCGTCACCGCGGGGACGCTAGACCAGCCGACCGGCCTGCGGACCGTCGCCCACGTTCACTGCGACAGCCGCGGGGACTACTACGAGCTGCCGCCCGACGGGGTTCGCCACCCCGGCGACTCGCCGTAGCGGCCGTCAGTCGTCATCGTCGGGCAGCCTCGGCGCAAGGGCGTCGATCGCCGCCTGGGCCAGCTCCTGCAGCCGCCCCTCCGCTGCCGGCGAGTACACCGGGCCCGCCCCGTCGCGCACCAGCATCCGCGCCTGCGCCACCCCGCGCACATCCACCGGTGCGGGGGCGATCAGCATGCGGGCAAGCTCGCGAAGCACGGGCTCGGCGGCGAGCACCTGCCGGCGGCACGGCAGGACGCACATGCGCGCGGGGGCCGGCGGCCAGCGAGCGTCGCGCAGCACGCGCTCGATCTCACGCGCGATCGCCGCGCGGCTGGAGCGCCCGATCAGCTCGCGCGCGCGCAGCGAGAGCTCCGCCTGGGCATCCGGCGAAGCGCCGGACGCGAGCGCGCGGTCAAGGTGCCACCGGCGCAGGCGCACCGCAAGGCGCAGGGCCCGGCCACGGCGCTCGCAGGAGACGAGGCTCGTGCCGTCGGGCCGGGTGAGAAGCAGCACATCCATCGCACCGACGGTGGTGTACGCGGATCGGACGCGACGCGCGAGATTCCGACAGCGGTGCTGCTCACAGGCCAGCGTGCGCCGCGTGCGATCCTATCGCTCCAACAGCGATGCTTGACACGAAGCTGACCGGGCGCGGGGTCGGGTCGGGGCTCGACGCGCTCGACGCCGTGCTCGGCGGGCTGTTCTGGGGCGACAACGTCGTCTGGCAGCTGGAGGGCGCGCCGTCGCAGCCGTTCTACACGGCGATCGCGGGACGGCGCGAGCAGTTCGACTCACGGCTTTTCGTCGCCCTGCGCGAGGACGCCGAGCCGCCCGCGCCGGGGCTGGAGCTGATCCGCGCCGGACCCGGGACGACGCTTCCCGGCGCAGCTGACCTCCTGCGCGAGCTCTCGAGGCTTTGCGCCCCCCGCAGACGGCGACTTGTGCTGTTCGAGACGATGGACTCGATGCTCGCCGTCTGGGGACTGGCGACGACACAGGCGTTCTTTGCGCGCTGCTGCCCGATGCTGCTGGACGTCGGCGCGATCGCATACTGGTCGATGAGCGCAAGCGCGCCCCAGGCGCTGCGTGACACGGTCGCCTCGGTGACGCAGTGCGTGCTGCGCGTGGATGAGCGCAGCGTGCGCGTCACCAAGGCCGAGGGCCGGCCGCGGGGCGTGCGCGGCTCGGTTCTTCACTGGTATGTGGAGGACGGCCGGCCGGTGCTGGAGGCCGCCGATGTGATCGCCCGCGTCGCGGCCTCCCTGCGATCGTTGCGGCGCGCCCGTGGCCTCAGCCAGCACGAGCTGGCCGACCTGGCGGGGGTGACGCCGAGCGCCATCTCCCAGGCCGAGCGGGCCGAGCGCGGCCTGTCGCTGGCGACGCTGGCGCGGCTCAGCGCCGCGCTTGAGATCACCGTCGACGACCTGCTTCACGGCGAGGACCCGGAGCCCTACCGGATCGGCCGCCGCGCGGTCGACCGCTCCGGCGGGGCGTCGACCACGGCCCCGCTGCTGACCGACCCATCCGGCCTGAGCGTCGACCTCGTGCGGCTGCGCCCGCGCGAGGCCGGCGGGCCGCAGGACTCGCCGGGCGCCGGGACGGTGGCGGTGCAGCCAACTGGGTTTCGCGGGATCGTGGCGGTGGCGCAGGGGCTCGTCCAGGTGCTGGTGGCCGGGCAGGCTCCGGCCGTGCGTGCCGGCGAGGTGCTGATCGCCGACAGCGAGCGCGTAGCCGGCTGGCGCAACATCGGGCGCGCAGACGCGGTCCTGTTCTGGATCGTGGTCGGGCCGCCGCCGGCCGGCGCGCAGAGACCACGCTGAAATCGTCTGCCGTGATCGCCGGCGCAGGCCACGCGCGCCGACCTGAGCCGAGCCTGGGCCCGCCGGCACCGGCCACGCGGGCCGCCGAAAGCGATCGCCCAAGACCGCTGGGGGCGGCCGACGTGAGACCGACCATCACGTCTACTTCGATTCCCGCGTGCCGGCGCGATCGCCCACGACCACCGGGGGCAGCCGGGGCACCGGTGAAGCGGTCGGCTACGATCCCCGCCACCATGGGCCGAGGATCCCGCCGCCGGACATGACCGAGGGCTCGCCGCGCGGCGGCGCGGTCGTGTTCGGAGCGCGCAACCTCGGCCGCGCGATCATCCGGGCCCTGGTGGCCGAGGGCTGGTCCGTGGCGGGAGCCGCCCGCTCGGAGGCGACCCTCCAGGGAGTGCGCGAGGAGGGGGCACTGGCGCTGAGCGCCGACGTGACCGATCCGGTCAGCGTCCGCTCCGCGCTCGAGCGTGCCGCCAACGAGCACGGCGACGTGCGCCTGGCGGTCAACGCCGCCTCCTCCTACGGCGGCGATCGCAGCGGCCCGTTCGGCGGCGGACCGATCACGCAGGCCCCGCTCGAGGCCTTCGACGCGTGGGCCGCGGCGCCCGCCCGCAGCGCCTTCTCGTTCCTGTCGGCCGCGGGAGCGTTCGCGCTCGAGCAGGGTGGTCCGGCGACCCTGGTGCAGGTCACGGGCGGCTCGGCGCGGCGGCCGCGCGAGGGGCTCGGCCTGTGGGCCGCCGGGGCATTCGGCACGCGCGCGATCGCAGGCGCGGCGGCACTGGAGCTGCGCCCGCACGGCATCCAGGTGGCCCTTTTGATCGTCGATGCCGGCATCGAGCCGCTCACCGGCGCCGGCCGGCCGGGGGTGGCGCGCGAGCAGCTGGCGGACCCCGCGCGGATCGCCGACGCGGTCCTGTTCCTCGCCGGCCAGGACGCGCGCGCCGCGACCCACGAGCTCGTGCTCACGCCGCTGGCCGAGCGCTGGACCCCGTAGCCCGGATCATGCCGCTCCCCGGGTCTGGACCCCGGCGCCCGGGTCGCGCCGAGCGCTTGCCCTGTGGTCTGGATCGCCGTGCTCGCTGGCTCTACAGCTCAAGCCCGACGAGGGTCGGCTCGACCTCGAGCGTCACCCCGAAGGCCTCGCGGACACCGTCGCGGATCACGCGCGCGAGCTCGATCAGCTCGCGCGCGCTCGCACCGCCGCGGTTGACCAGCGCGAGCGTGTGCTTGGTGGAGATCGCCGCCCGCCCCAGCGCCTGACCGCGCCTGAAGCCGGCTCGCTCGATCAGCCACGCGGCCGAGGTCCTGACTCGCCCGTCCGGCTGGGGCCACGCCGGCGGCCGGCCCTCAGGCTGGGCCCACGCCGACGGCCGTCCCTCCGACCGAGGCCACCCGGGCGGCCCGCCGTGACCGGGAGCATCCCGTGCAGGCCCACGCCCGCTGGAGTTCGCCAGCGCGCGAGCCCGCCGCGTCAGCGACTCAAGCTCGTCGCGCTTCAGGACGGGATTGACAAAGAAGGAGCCCACGCTGACCGTGTCGGGGTCGTCGGGGTCGGGCACCATCCCCTTGCGCCGGCGCAGCGCCAGCACCGCCTCGCGCACCTGCGACAGCGACGGGCGGTCGCCCGGGGCGGCGTCAAGCGCGGCGGCGAGCTCCTCGTAGCGCAGCGGGCGGGCCAGCGGCGAGCGCTCGAGCTCGAAGGTCACCTCCAGCACCACGCGGCGATCGCCGCGCCGCAGCGCGCTGGTGCGATAGCCCAGCCGGCAGTCCGCGGCCGGCAGCTCGACCACGCGCCGCAGCATGCGGTCGTATGCCCGCACCGAGACCAGCGTGTCGGAGACCTGCTGACCGTAGGCGCCGACGTTCTGGATCGGTGTCGCGCCCGCGAGCCCGGGTATGCCGGACAGGCACTCGATCCCGGCCAGGCGCTCCTCGACGGCCCGCGCGACGAGCTCGTCCCACGGCTCGCCGGCAGCGACGCGCAGGCGGACTCGCCCGCCGCCGGCGGCGCGCTCGAGCGCGACCCCGCGTGAGGCCAGCCGCACGACCGTGCCGTCGAACCCCTCATCGCAGACGACCAGATTGGACCCCGAGCCGATCACGAGCGCCGGCTCGCCGTGCGCGTCGGCGGCGCGCACCGCCTCGATCGCCTCCTGCTCGTCGGCGGCATCGATCAGCCGGCGCACGGGGCCTCCGACGCGCACCGTGCTGAGCTGGGCGAAGGTGACCCCCGAGCCCGCGGCCGGCCCGGGGTCTGGGAGCGTCCAGGTCACCACGCGAGGTTATCCGCCCCGGGCCCGCGACCGGCCCGCCCGGCCAGCGACCCGAGGCCGCCGCCGCCACCGGCGGCCGCGAGCGCGACCCTGCGGACGGCGGAGCACGACCCGGCAGCCGTCAGAGCGCCACCGGCGGCCGCCAGAGGCGACCGGGCGGCCGTCAGGGCGCGGCAGGCCGCCGTCAGGGCACGACCGTGACGAGCGTCCCGTAGGTGAGGTACCCCCACGCCTGCTCGGCGGCCGCGTACGGGAGCTCGACGCAGCCAAGGCTCTGGGGATAGCCGAACGAGGCGCGCGGGAAGTAGTGGACGGCATCGCCGCCGTTGAAGTACGCCACCCAGGCCACGGGGTCCGCGTAGTGAGAGCCGTCGAGGTTGGTGCCCTGCATCACCTGGCTTCGCAGCCTCAGGTAGACGGGGTAGGTGCCCAGCTGGGTCGGTGCTCCCGGAACGCCGGTGTTCGCCAGCGAGCGCAGGACGATGTGTCCGTCGTGCCAGACGGTGAGCGTCTCCGGGCTTGACTCGCTGGCGATCGCGTACGAGTAGCCGACCGGCGCGCGCCTGCCGGCCTGCTGATCGCGCTCGAGCGCCGCCCATACGGCGGGCCCCGCAACCCCGTCCATCGGCAGGTTGTGCGCCGCCTCGAACGCCATCAGTGCGCCGCGGACCATCAGCTGGCGATCGTGAGCCCAGAGGATGTGCAGCGAGGCCGGCCAGCCGGCGTCGAACAGCAGCCGGCCGGCGGGCGGCGCGAACAGCGCCGCCTCGTCGGCCTGCAGCCGCGTGCGGGCCACGCCCGGGGCGTGAGAATGCCGGCGCTGGCGCGCGGGGCGAAAGCTCAGCGGCAGGTAGCCCTGCTGGGCGAGCAGCTGCAGCAGGCGGGTGGGCGACGGAGCGCCGATCGTGAAGGTGAAGCGCAGCGGGGCGCGCAGCCGGGCGCCCTGCGCCGAGGCCACCGCGCGCCCAACGATGACGGTGACGCGTGAGAACGGCGCGTAGGCGCCGCGCGGCGTGAAGCGAAGCGTCGTGGGCGTCGAGAGCGTCCAGTCCCCGGCGGTCCGGGGTGAGAGCGACGGCCGGCGCACGTCGGCGGCGCTGAGCGGCTGCGAGAAGCGGATGAAGATCGAGGCCAGCCCTCCCGCGCGCCCGCGCGGGCCCCAGGAGAGCACGCGAAGCGGAGGCGGCGGGGCGCTGGTGGTCGTCGTCTGGGGCGCCGGGGCGCTCGTACCCGGCGCCGATCCGGGGGACGTCGTCGTGGAGGAGGAGCCCGGCGAGGCGGTCGACTGCGACGGCGCTGCGACGCTCGGCGTGGGCGGCGCGCCGGCCAGCGCCACGCCTGTGGCGCCGAGGGTGCCGAGCGCCAGCGCGACGGCGGCGCTCACAGCCCGTGAAGGCAGGCGCCGCGTGCGGGGTGTGCGCGGCGCGCCGTCGAGCATGCGCGCGACGTTACCACGAGCGCCCCCGCGCCCGGTGCGCTCGGCTGCGGCGCTCGCGGGCCGTGTGGCCTGCGCTTGCTTGAAGCTCCGCAACCAGGTCCGTCGGCCTTCAAGCTCATCGCCCGGCAGCGTCGATGGTGCATGCCGGCAAGGCCCGCCCCACCGATTCCGCAGTCTCGTTAATGTGATAACGTTCCCTTGGGAGGTCTGGGCTGGCGCGCTCGATGCCGTCGGTGCCCGGTGCGGTCATGCTCGCGATCACCGCGCGCACGGTCGCAAGGAGGGACATAGGAGAGGGACAGGATGCCGTCGACGGCAACGCAGAGCTTCGACTTTCGCCCGGTGCACGCGCCGCTGAGCGCGCCGCAGCCGCGGCTGGGCGTGGCGGTCCGCACGGTGGTCCGTGCATTGCAGGCAATGCAAAAGGAGGCTCTCGTCGCCTCCAGCGAGAGCGGCTGCGTCTGGCGGCTGGTGTCCGACGAGGGTCCCTACCTGGCCGGCAGCGATCTGGCGCCTCCGCCGCTCGGGGTGTTCGTTACCGGCCTGGTGAGCGCCAATGCCAACGCGCTGCTCGCGCTCGCCTCAGAGCGCGGGATCCGGCTGGCCAACCTGCGCTTGACCCAGGACACCTTCTATTCGATGGAGGGATCCGCGCTGCGGGGAACCATGACAGGGGGCGCGCGTTCGCCCTCCCTGCACGTCGAAGCCGCGTGCGATCTGACCGATGCGGAGCTTGGATCGCTCGCGGTCGACGCGGTCGCCACGAGCCCACCGGCGGGGCTCATCGCGGGGGTTCACGAGAGCCTGTTCGCGCTGATCCACAATGGCGCACGAACAGCGACCGGTCGCGTCGGCGAGCTGGTGGCCGATGCGCCCGAGGATCCTCAGCGCCTCTTTGAGGCCATGCGGGTGCAGAGGGAGCCGGACGAACCGTTGATGCACAGGGCGGCGGAGGTGGAACCGACGGAGGGCGAGGGCGGCGTCATGAGCTCGTTGCGACCCGAGCAGAGCCGCACCCTGCACGCGCGCGCGGTGTGCACGATCCGCCCCGACGGGACAAAGCAGATCGACCAGTACCTGTTCAAGCCCAGGGGTTCGCAGTTCCGGATGCTGTCCGACGAGCGCGGACGCGCGCCCGATGCCCTCAGCTACCTGGCAGCCGGGATCGCTCTGTGCTTCATGACCCAGCTTGGACGCTACGCCAGCATCACAAGGCAGAAGCTGGACCGCTACAGGGCGCTCCAAGACATGCACCTGTCAGGTAACGGCGGACCGGCGGCGCCGATCGAGACGCACGTCTTCCTTGACACCCCCGGCGACGCCGACGCCGCCCGCAAGATGCTGGACATGGGCGAGCAGACCTGCTTCTTGCACGCGCTGTGCAGAACCCCGCTTGAACAGGAGGTCACGGCGCGCAGCGCCGCCGGCTCCCCGCGCTCGCTCTCAACCGATGGTGAGGATTCGCAATCGCCAGGGTCGCCGGCGAGCATCGCGGCCGGTGGCCCGCGCTGAACGGAGGAGGCACACGATCACCGGTCACCAGCTCACATCACAGGCCCCGCCGCCGATTCCGGTCTGGGCCGCAACCGACCCTTACCCCTCCTTCATGGAGGTGGTCCGCCACCGTCGCAGCGTGCGGAAGTTCGAGCCCGGGCGGCGTGTGCCGCGTCAGACGCTGCTGAAGATCATGGAGGCGGGACGGTGGGCGCCCAGCGGAGCCAACGCACAGCCGTGGGATTTCATCTGCGTTGACGACGACGAGATCCGCCGCCAGGTGTGCGAGGCGTTCCTTCGCCAGGGCGCGCGACTGCGCCGCAGCACAGAGCGCTTCCCCGCGGTCAACAAGAGCTTTCTGGCCAACACGGTGGCAATCATCCTGGTGCTCGGCGATGAGCGCTTCAAGTCCTGCTTTCCGCAGGGGGCAGACCGGGCCAGCGACGAATACGCGGCCAACAACGAGAACATATTCTTCTGCTCGCTGGGCGCGGCGATCCAGAACATCCAGCTTGCGACGATCGCCTGCGGCCTGACATCCGCGTGGCTGTCAGGCGGCGGTGAGGACCAGACGGCGGAGGAGCTACGCGAGATCCTGGGCTTCCCCCGCTCGGCTCGCCCGTACGGAACCGTGCCGATCGGATACCCCGCCCGTTACCCGGAGTCCAAATGGCGTCGCCCGCTTGAGCAGATGGTGCACTGGAATGGCTTCGACGCCGAGCAGTATCGTCCTGGAGAGCTCATCGAGCACTACGTCAGCCACGTCCGCTCCTTCGCCATGTACCGCCCCTACGAGAGCATGGAGCAGTGGGACGATGTGGATGAGCGCTTGGGCGAGTTCCGGCACGCTTACACGCAGCGCGTCACAAATCCCTCCGGCGTGCTGCCTCAGTCCAGCCCCGGGCGCTGATCGGCGGCTTTGCTGCCTGTAAGTGCAGGCAGCGCCGATCGGCGGCCGGGCCGCCTAGACCGAAGTTCCCGCCGATAACTGGCGTTTGAGAGGCCGGAACCCCGGTGGTTGCTGGGGTTTCGGCCTTTCTGGGGTTGTCGTATGTAGTCATCAATAAGGTGATGGGTCTGTCCGGTGCGCTGGGTATGGTTCGGG
>DATGLC010000058.1:0-26977 GCA_035294345.1 Solirubrobacteraceae bacterium | reverse complement strand
GATCCTCGCTCGCCAGCCCACCGGCCAGCAACCCGTCGATCTTCGCTTCAATCTCCGCCGACGGCGGTACGGTACGTCTCACGGCGTAGGCCTCCTTCGTAGTCGTTTGCCTGACTTGAGGGAACCTACGCCGTCGCCTTGACGGCTACGGATTTACAGCAGCTGTGGGACGCCACCACCAGATTCGCGACTTTCTAGGCCGGAAGACAAAGGCGGGAGCCGGAGCTTTGGCCGGCCTCCTCATCGCCGCAGGGCTCACGGCCGGCTGCGCCCCATCGGCCCTGGCGGCCTCAGAGCCTGTCGTCAAGATCCAGCCCCCAGCAGGATCGACCCCCGTTGTCGGTTCTGACGGCAGCGTCTCGTACAATTTGCCGCCAGGCGCCGTGGCTGAAAAGTTCAATCTCGCACCTTCTGGCGCGACGACCGACTTGTCTTCGACGACTGCCACTGCCGTTTACCCGGGCGATCCGAGCCTTTCAGTGCTCTCACCTGCCGGAGGCGCCTCTTCCGCTCAGACAACGAGTTCGTCCCCCGCGGCTGCTGCCGATGACTACTGCGTGGTTGGCGCGGCGGCCCCGACCGCACCTGGCGGGGGACTGATCGAGGGCGAGGCGGAGATTGGCTGCGACGTGCCCGCCGCAGTGAACATCATCGCCACGCTCTACTGGTGGTCTGGCAGCCAATGGGTCTGGCAGAGCAACCACACCAGCAGCGGGACGAGCTATGCGCGCACCTTCGACCTCCACGGATGCAGAGTCGGGCAGACGCATAACTGGCACACCCGCGGCGACGGAACGGCGGAATACCAGGGGGTCCTGTACTCGTTCCCAGGCGTCAACAGCGACAACGCGAGTTTGAAGTGCGTTTAGCCTTGGTCTGACGCTCCACTCACGCCTCTACGTCGTTCTTCATCAGGCCTCGCCGATTCTCGCGATCGGCGAGGCCTACCTATATAGCGAGTTCTGTGACCATGTCTTGGTCCTTCCTATGCTCGCTCGATCTGGAAAGAGCTCAATCGCAGAAGTCGAGGCAGCGATGATGTGTTTTGCCTCAATTTCGCGACGAGTGAAGGGGATTCCTGCCGCGGGCCACTCACAGACGAACGCAAGAGTACCTGCCTTAGGAAGCGGCCAACACCAGAAGTCCTGGCGCCAGCTCCCTGCGCCCCCTCGGCCACCCAGCCCGACGAGCACCGGTCCTGAGACATCGCCGCCGTGTCCGCTTCGGCCAAGGTTTGTTGCTCGGCCGCAGTCGGGAAACTCGACTCCGAACCTGAGCACGTCCTCGAAGCGCGTGCCGGCTAGGGCATAAATTCCGTTTAGAGAGGGGTCCAGCGAGTCCGCTCCGGTCGCCGCTGTCACTACTCGCAGCTCAAGTTCGAACCCGGATGGATACACGGAACAGCGCCCGAGGTACACCGCCGCTCGTTCGTTGCTCGCGAGCAGCAGGTGCAGCGCCAGCGCCCCCGGCAGAACACCATGTGGCGGACCCATCCAGGGCGGAGCCGGGGATCCTGGATTTGCGGCAATGGATGGCGGGGCTGGAAAGAAGTTGTCGGACAAGCGCGTGGGGGATCCGCCTAACGACTGTATCAGCCGGATCGGCGCGCGCCCGAAAGTGTGCGCGGCCTGCGCGCACCCGCTCAGGGCGGCGCGACCACGCCATCCTCAGGGTCCTTGGCGATCTGGGCCTGCGCGGCGGGGAGCTGCGGGCGCTTGCGGGACGCCATCTGCGCCGCCCGCGCTCTGACAGCCCGCGCCGGCGGCTGCTTGTCCCGGGCAAGGGCGGCGCAGGGCGCGAGCTTGCCATCCCCAAGGCCTGCCAGCGGGCGATCGAGTCCTGGCTTTCTGCGCGTCCGCTTGCGCGCAGGGGAGAGCTTGACCCCGAGGCGCCGATCTTCTGCCGCCTGGGGCGGCCATGAACGCCCTGCTCCCGCACCGCTGTCGGCCACCGCGCTTCGCGGCCTGGTGCGCCGCTGCGCAACCCAAGCGGGCATCCCCGAGCGCCTGGCCCATCCCCACCAGCTAAGGACCTTCTGCGCCACGCGCCTGCTTGAGGCGGGCATCCCCCTTCACCAGGTCTCCCAGATGCTGGGGCACGCCACGCTTCAGACCACCGCCCGCCACGCCGCGCTGCGCGCAGGCTGGGATGAGGAGCTTGCGGAGATGACCGAGCGGCTTGAGGTGCGATGAAGTTGCGCAGCTGCGACCCGGAGGGCCGGGACGGCACGCGCCTGCCGCACTGCGTCAAGGTGTACCTGCCGTACCATACCGCTGGCCGAGGTCCTTGAGGATCTCGGGGCCGAGCCACTTTCGCCGGCAAGAGTTCGCTGAGGAGCTTGAGCGCTCCAGCTCTGCGCGCTCCTTGCCGCTGGCCGGGCGGCCGCGCTCATCCTCAAGCGGGGGTAGGGGAGGAGGGGGTTCCCAGTGCGCAGCGGCCGCCGCGATGTCGCTTCTCGGAGGATCGCCGGTTGACGCTCGCTGAGACGGATATCGTCGGCGTCGTTAGTACTATGCGCCGAGGGCGCGGATCAGGCGACCACCGCTCCGGCGTCCGCCCGGATGCGCTCCCCACGGGGGTCAAACAGCGGCTCGGCCGCCACCTGCGCGCCCACCCGGTCGCCGAACACGCCCACGGCAAGCTCGGTGCCCGGCTCCGCGTGCTCGACGGGCAAAAGCGCGTATGCGATCGAGCACCCCACGGTGTAGCCGTACCCGCCCGAGGTGACGCGACCCACGACCTCCTCCCCCGCGAGCACCGGCTCGTTGCCGAGCGCCAGCGACAGCGGGTCCGACAGCACCAGGCAGCACAGACGCCGCTGCGGCGCGTGCTCGCGCGCCCGCGCCAGCGCCTCGGAGCCGATGAACTCCTTGTCCTCGCGCACGCAGAAGCCGAGCCCGGTCTCATACGGGGTCTGATCCGCGGTCACATCCGCGCCGAGCACCCGGTAGCCCTTCTCCAGGCGCAGCGAGTCGATCGCGCGGTAGCCGGCGGCGACCATGCCAAACGGCCGGCCCTGCTCCCACAGCGCGGCCCAGAGCGCGGCGCCGTACTCGGTGGGCGCATACAGCTCCCAGCCGAGCTCGCCCACGAACGTCACCCGCTGCGCGAGCACGGGCACGTCCGCAACCGTCGTCTCCCGCGCGGACATGTAGGGGAAGGCTGCGTTTGACAGGTCCGCGGGCGCCAGCGGCGAGAGGATCTCCCTGGCGCGCGGCCCCCACAGGCAAAAGCAGCTCAGCTGCGAGGTCACCTCGGCGATCCGAACGCTGCCGTCGCGCGGCGCGTGGCGGCGCAGCCAGGCGAGGTCGTGGCGCCCGTAGGCCGTCCCGGCGACGATCTGAAAGCGCTCGGCCTCAAGGCGCGTGACGGTCACGTCGCACTCCACCCCGCCGCGGCGGTTGAGCATCTGGGTGTAGGCGATCCGACCCACCTCGCCCGCGACGCGGTTGTCGCACAGGCGCTCGAGCAGCGGCGCCGCCCCGGGCCCCTCGACGACCAGCTTGGCGAACGAGGACTGGTCGAACAGCCCCGCCACCTCCCGCGTGGCCAGGTGCTCGGCGCCGATCGCCGGCGACCAGTGGCGGCCGGCCCAGCCTCGCGGTCGCAGCGACTCCTCGCCGGCCGCGGCGTTGAACTCATACCAGTTGACGCGCTCCCACCCTGCCTTCTCCCCGAACGCGGCCCCGTGCGCGCGGTGCCACGGGTAGGCGGGCGAGGTGCGAAGGGGCCGGCCGGCCTGGCGCTCGTGGCCGGGGTAGCGGATGTCGTAGTAGGTCTCATAGACCTCGCGCGTGCGCTTGAGCGTGTAGGACGGCGAGCGGTGGTGTGCGCCGAAGCGGCGGATGTCCATCTCCCAGGCGTCCACATCGGGCTCCCCGTCCACGATCCACTGCGCCATCACCCGGCCGATCCCGCCCGCGCCCGCCAGGCCGTGGGCGCAGAACCCCGCCGCGACGAAGAACCCCGCGACGTCCGTCTCGCCCAGGCAGAACTCGCCATCGGGGGTGAACGCCTCGGGCCCGTTGATCAGCCTGGTGATGGTCACCTCGTCCATCACCGGAACGCGCCGCTTGGAGTTCTCCGCGATCTCGGCGAATCGGTCCCAGTCCTCCTCCAGCAGCCTGCCGTTGAAGTCGGCGGGGATCGCGTCCAGGCCGTCGGGGCCAAGCGACCAGGGCGCGCAGTGGCGCTCGTAGCCGCCCATCACGAGGCCCGCGCCCTCCTCACGGAAGTAGACCAGCAGGTCCGGGTCGCGCAGCGTCGGCAGACGGCCCGAGCCGTGCTCGCGAAACGGCTGGGTGACCAGGTACTCGTGTGCCATGGGCACGATCGGCACGCGCACGCCGGCCATGCGCCCGATCTCCGCCGCGAACATCCCCCCCGCGTTGACCACGATCTCCGCCTCGATGTCGCCCCAGTTTGTTCTCACCCCGCGGACGCGGCCGTCGCGAACGTCGATGCTCTCGACGCGGGTGTGGGTGAACACCTGACATCCGCCACGCCGCGCGCCGTCCGCCAGCGCATAGGTGAGCTGGGAGGGGTCGAGGTAGCCGTCGGTCGGCAGGTAGCAGGCGCCGAGCACCCCGTCGGTGCTCATCAGCGGAAAGAGCTCCTGTGCCTCGCGCGCGGAGATCAGCTCGAGCGGCAGCCCGAACGTCCTGGCCCAGTCGACCTGGCGTCTCAGCTCCTGCATCCGGTCCTCGCTTGAGGCCAGCCGCAGCCCGCCGCACTCCGTCCAGCCGGGATCGTGCTCGGACTCCTCGCGCAGCCGGCGATAGAGCTCGACGGAGTACATCATCATCCGCGTGAGCGTCACCGAGCCTCGCAGCTGCCCCACCAGCCCCGCGGAGTGAAACGTCGAGCCGCTGGTCAGCTCGTCGCGCTCCAGCAGCACCACATCGCGCAGGCCCAGCTGGACGAGGTGGTAGGCGATGCTCGCGCCCCCGACGCCGCCGCCGATGATCACGCACCGGGCTCGGGTGGGAAGCTCACGCGGTCTGATGGTCATATGCCTCCTGTAGCCATTGTTCGTAGCGTGGATCGCCAGCCGCCTCGAGCAGGCGGGCGAAGTGATCGTCGGCGTAGGCGACGAAGTCGAAGTGCAGGTCCGAGAGCCCCTGCTGCGCCACGCCCCACATCGCCTCGCGGAAGTCCGATGCGATCCGCATCAGGCGAAGGCAGGCCAGCCGGCCCGGGCTCGGCGGCTCGTCGAAGTAGGCGGCCAGCAGACGCTCCTCCTCAGACTCGTCAAGCTCGTTGTTGACCGCGAGGTTGCCCAGGTCGAAGTAGCGGTCGCCCATCCCCGCGTACTCCCAGTCGACGATCCACAGACGGTCGCCGTCAAGCAGGAAGTTCGCCGTCAGGAGATCGTTGTGGCAGGGCACCGGCTCATGCTCGGGCCCCCGGAGCGCCGCGTCGATCTCCTGCGCGCAGCGCGCCGCCGCCTCGTAGGCGACCGGCATGCTCACGCCGCGGGCGAGTGCCACGTCACGGTAGGCGCGGCCGATCTGGCACACGTTGAACGTCGTGGGCAGCGGCCCGGTGCCGTGGAAGGCTCGCAGGGCGCGCGCGGCCAGCTCCAGGGTCCCGGGAGCGCCCAGCTCGCGCCCGGACAGCGGCCGCGCCGCGACAAAGCGCGTCACCAGGCACCCCTCGTCGGCCGCAAACAGCGCCACCTCGGGGCCGATGCCCACCGATGCGGCCGCGCGCGCCGCCTGGTGCTCCGCGCGCCGATCGATGCCCAGAAGCTCTGTGTCCTGCCCAGGGACCCTCACGACGTAGTCCTGGCCGCCAACGCGAACGCGGAAGTTGCGGTTGGTGATCCCTCCCGACAGCGGCTCGGGCGGGCCCTCGATCGGCCCCAGGCGCCGCGCCACGCGCTCGGCGATCTGCGCGGGGTCCTCACGCATCCAGCACCACCTCGGCGACGGAGGGGTCAAGGTCGTCCAGGATCCCGTCGGCCAGGTTGGCCAGCTCGGCCTCGGGCACGGTGCCGCGGAGCGCCAGCACGCGCAGCCCGGCGCGCCTGGCGGCGGTGATCCCCGGGATCGAGTCCTCGATCGCGACCACCGTCCTCGGCTCGCGCACGCCCAGCGCCTCGAGCGCTCGGCGGTAGCCCTCGGGGTCCGGCTTGCCGGCCTGCACGTCCTCGGCGCACACGGTGACGGCCATCAGCTCAAGCAGTCCGGCGGCGTCCAGGACGGACTCCACGTCGGCGCGGGAGGCCCCGGAGACGACCGCCACCGGCACTCGCCGCGCGAGCGCGCGCACGAGCTGCGCGGCCCCGGGTCGAAGCGGTGAGGTGGCGGCCGCCCGGCTTCGGTACAGGCTGCTTCGCCGCTGCACGACGTCGGCCACGGCCGCGGGATCGGCCCTTGCGCCCCGCAGCTGCAGCGCTCGCACGGCGATCTCGTGGTCGCTGAGCCCGGCGAGCTCCGCGTAGTAGCGCTCCAGGGTCAGCGGGATGCCGCGCTCGCGCAGCAGCTCGGCGAAGATCGACGCCAGGAGCGCCTCGTCGTCGCACAGCGTCCCGTTGAAGTCGAACGCCACCGCGCGCGTCGATGTGTCGCTCAGCCCCACCGCGTCAGCGCCTCGCTCACCCGCACCGCGCCAGCTCGTCGTTTCACCCACGATGCGGGCGGTGCCGCAGCTGATCCCCTGCGCCCCTCCCGGGGGCTGCCGGCTCGACCCATCACCCCGATGCTCACGGTGCGGAAGTCGGCGCCGACCTGCGGCCGCCCACCGGTGGCAGCTCCGCCTCCAGCTCCGGCGAGATCTCCGGGGACGGGATGTGCCTGTGCGCGTAGACGTAGTAGACGGTGCCGACCGCCAGGATCGCGATCAGGACCGACCAGAGCACCGGCGTGCGGTCAAGGAACCCGATCCCGAAGTGGAGCGCGTCGCCCGGGGTCTGATTGGGCGTCGGGTTGCTCTGGGGCCGCGCCCAGAGGAAGTTGACCATCATCCCAAGCTCGTAGATCACGCCAGCTACGCAGATCGGCATCCCCCAGCGGCCGAGCGAGAACTTCCCACCGCCCAGCGGCCAGCCACGCAACCGGTTGCGCAGGATCTGCAGGTTGCACATCAGATAGGTGAGGTAGATCATCCCCGTCGCCGCGATCGCGATGTAGCCGGCGCCGGCGAACTGGATCATGAAGATGCCCGGAAGCACGAAGATCAGCGCGCTCGCGCCCAGCGGCGTGCCGGTGCGCCGATTGACCCCGCGGAACAGCCGCGAGGCGGGGAGCTGGCGGTCGCGCGCGAGGCCGAACGCAAGGCGGATCGTCGCCACCTGAATCGCCAGGCAGCAGACGAAGATCGCGAAGGAGACGACGAACAGGTATATCGCGCTCAGCGAGCTCGGCAAATCCGCCGAGATGATCTGCGCGGGGCTGATGCCGTTGGGAATCACCTTGTGCAGGGGCATCGGCAGCGCGATCAGCATCGCGTACAGGAAGATCGCGCCGACGATCGCGGCCGTCACCACTGAGCTCCACACCGCGCGAGGCGCGACCCTGCGCGGATCGGCTGTCTCCTCCGCGAGCGTCGAGGCGGTGTCGAAGCCGTAGATGACAAACAGGCCCATGAACATCGCGATGAGGAAGTTCGCGCCGTTGAACTTCGGCCCACCCGTGTGGAACACCACGGCCGCGCTCTGGTGGTGATGGAAGATGGCCACGATCACGGCGAACACGACCAGGCCGAGGATCTCGAAGATCACGCCCGTGTTGTTGATCATCGCGACGATCTTGACCCCGAACATGTTCAGCAGGGTGATGACCACGAGCGTCAGGTACGCGATCAGCTGCTCGGTCCCCAGACTGCTTGACACGTGGATGCCGATGTCGTTGAGCAACGGGACCAGCGTGAGCGGAAGCGTGGCGCACACCGACGCGACCGTGAGCGAACCGGCCCACAGATAGATCCACCCCGTGTACCAGGAGTACCCCTTGTTGCGCGCGAAGTACTTGGTCCACTGGAAGACCGAGCCGGCGAGCGGGAAGTGGGTCGAGACCTCGGCGAAGTTCAGCGCCACGATCAACTGTCCGGCGACGACGGCGAACCAGGTCCAGAAGAACGCGCCACCGAGCGTGCCGATCCCCAGCGCGAACAGCGTGAAGATGCCGGTCGCCGGCGAGATGTAGGAGAACGACGAGGCGAACGAGGAGAACGCGCGCAAGCCGCGCTTGAGCTCCTGCGTGTAGCCGAACCTCGCAAGGTCGTGGGCATCGTCGTCGACGACCGGAACCTGCTCGCTCATCGGTCCACCTCTCCTCGGGCACTCCAGTATTGGTTCGGTCCATTGCGACCATTGGCCTGGACCAAATACGAACTTAGCCCCCAGATGGCGCCGTGTCAAGCACGGGCCGACCAAGCCGGCCAAGAGCGCGGTGCCAAGCCGCCCGGGCCGGTGAGGCCCACGGATGACCCGGTGTCAAGCCGCCCGGGCCGGCCGGATGAGCCGCCCGCCAAGCTCCCCCGGGGCACCGCGGCCCCTATCGCGCCGCGGCCCGCCGGCGGCCGGGAGCCGGCGGTGCCTGCGCAGCTGGAATGTGCGCTGCCGACTCGACCACGAAGCTGACGCGGTCTCCGCGGTGCACGTCGCGGGCATGCTCGACCGGGATGTCGTCGTGCGCGTAGGTCGTGCGCTGCACGAGCACGAGCGGCGAGCCGGGCTCGATCTCGAGCGCCTCGGCCTCATCGGGACGGGCGGCGATCGCGCTCAGGTGCTCGATCGCGTGCACCGGCTCAAGCCCGTAGGCGTCGCGCATCAGCGCGAAGATCGATCCCCTCAGGTCGTGCTCGAGCAGCCCTGGAAAGGTCCGTGCCGGGATCCAGGAGTCCTCCAGCGTCAACGCGACGCGATCGCCGAAGCGCACCCTGCGGATCCTGTAGACCGGCGCGGCGGCCTGGAGCCCGAGCGCCTGCGCGACCGCAAGCGTGGCGCGCGTCTGGCTCGCGCTCAGGATCATCGCGCCGGGGGCCAGGTTCTGGCGCTCCATCTGCTCGGTGAACCCGGCGACCCGGCGCAGGTCGTGCTCGACGCGGCGGCTGGCCACGAACGTCCCGCGCCCGACGCCGCGATCCAGCAGCCCCTGCTGGGCGAGCGAGCTGAGGGCGTGGCGCACGGTCATGCGGCTGACGCCGAGCGAGCGCGCAATCGAACGCTCGGGCGGGAGTCGATCTCCAACGCGAAGCGTCCCGTCGGCGATCAACGCCGTCAGGCGCGCCTCGATCTGGGCGTAGGTCGCCGCGCCCGACGTGCGCTGCGGACGCCAGCCGTCGCTGAGAGGGTCAGCACCGTTGCGCGCGCCCTTCACGGCAAGCCTCAGAACATGCGGACCTGGCCGGGGATCCCGGTCTCCCGGCGGGTGCGAGGCGCCTCCTGCCCCAGCGCGAGCGCGATGTCACGCGCGATCGCGGTCTCCGAGCGAGAGGCCACGAGCGGCTCGGGGATCCCCTCCACGTGAACGAGCGTCCTGCGCCCGTCACCTCGCGCCTCGCCCTCGAGCGGCACCAGCGCGAACACTCGGTCTGCCCGGACGTACTTGCCGTAGCCGAGCGCGATCATCTGCGCGGAGCGGGCCATGCCCGGATGCTACGACGGGTCGGCGACCGCCGGGCGATTTGGCCGCGCGCGCGAGCAGCGGGGACGCGTTGCCCGTCCCCGCAGTGCTCAGCTCACGACGCGGGCCGCCCGGGGCCGCGGGACCGCGCGATCCAGCCGGTCCTCACGGCACGAACCAGAACCCTGCGTCCCGGCCGGTCTGCGTGGCACCAACAGAAACCCCTGTAGACCAGCCGCTCCTCACGGCACGAACAAAACCCCGCGGCTCTCAGGGGCCCGTCGGGCCGGCCGGTCCACCGGGCCCCGCAGGGCCGCCCGGTCCACCGGGCCCCGCAGGGCCGCCCGGTCCCCCCGGCCCGCCGGGCCGTCCCGGTCCTGCGGGCCCGCACGCGTTCGCGCGCACCGGACCGATCAGCTCCGGGTAGCCGAGCTTGGAGAACTGGTTTGTCCCAAACTGCGCGTCGCCGCCGAAGCTGTCGATCCGCGGGCCGAAGCGCACGTTGCCGAACTCGAGCGCGCATCCGAGCGGAGAGCTCACCTGGCTCCAGTACGGGTAGAAGTTGCCCGGCGCTCCAGGCGGCGGGACCGCGCACTGCGTCTGGCTTGCGGGATCGCTCGCGCACGTCGCCTCACTCAGCGCCGTGTCGGTCTGCATGAAGAACCGCGAGTACTGCGAGCCTCCGGTCGTCGGGAAGCCGATCACGAAGCTCGCCGGCAGCGTCCGCGTGGCAAACGGAGCCACCGGCCAGTCGGGCCAGTAGGGGTTGCCGTCGAAGTCCAGGTCGCCGCCGGAAGCGAACTCCAGGCAACCGGTGGTCGTCGTCGGAGCGCTGTTGAGCGACCCGAACGTGTCGCCAGCCGGGTAGCAGGGGGCGTCGGACGGCTCCGTGCCGGTGGAGCTGTCGGCCGTGCCTCCCTCGTAGGCGCCCAGGCAGGTGTCGTAGTCGGCCACGGTCAAGAACGGGTAGCTCTGGAACGTGTCCGGATTGGCGAGCTGACTGCAGGCCTCCCAGTGGCCGGTCTCGACGGCGGCGCCGATGTTGCTCGACAGCGCCGCCCACGGGATGATGTTCTGCCGCGACGCGGTGTTGTACTCAGGCTGGAAGTTGAACGGCGTGCCCGAGCAGTCGGCGATCGACGTGTTCATGAAGCCGTTTGCCGCGGAGGCCTGCATGTAGCCGGTCTGGCCCGTGCTCCAGTCGTGTATGACCGTCTTCAGCGCCATGCCGCCCCCGGGTGCCGGCGCGTCGAAGATCCGCAGCGTGATGATGTCGCCCGGGTTCATGAGCAGCGTCTGATCGTTGGGTGTGACCGACGCAAGCGTCGCATCCTGCGGGCCCGCCGGTCCGGTCGGAACCCCGTCCCGCTGGATCCAGGCAAAGTTGACCGGCTCCTCGCAGCCCGTGTTGCACGTCGCAAACCCTGTGGTGCACTCGAGCGAGTCGATCGTGAGCGCGGCGCACCAGTGGCTGTCATCGCAGCTGATGTTGGTCGAGAACGGCGGCTCACCCGGCGGATAGAGCTGCAGCTCCAGGACGGCCGAGCCGCCGCCCGCGAAGCAGTTGGTCGTGTTGGTGCCGACGCAGGTGGGAGCGTTGGAGTCGCTCTGCGGCGTGCAGCTGGCCTGCGGGTAGGAGTTTGGGTCGCAGAGCGCCATCGAGAACCACTGCGCGGGTGTGAGCTCAAAGCTGTGCACGACGTCCGCACCCGGATGGTCGACGGTCGGAGCGAGCACCGGGTCGCGCGGCAGCACCTCCGTGTAGGTCACGTTGTCGCCCGAGCCGGGCTTGGGGGACAGGAAGGTGACATCGGGCTCATCGTGGCCGATGTAGTAGCCGTTGTCGTAGAAGCGCCCGCCCCAGGTGTTGGCGTTGTCCTCATTGGCAAAGCCACGGATGTCGGCGCACGCGAACGTCAGCTTGATGGACTGCTGGATCGGGCTGTGCCCGTTGCAGTCAAGCTCACCGTAGGCGGCGGGCGCCGTCGCCGCCGCAGCCGGCGATGCTCCAAGCGCCACTGCCATCCCCACAGCCGCGGTCGCCAGCCCCACGATCAACCGCCGCATCCTCACAGCCACCTGATCGAACATGCGCCCTCCCGTGAATCGGTTGAGCGCAACCTACACCCGCGCGCCGCGCTGTGCAAGCCCCGGCGGCAGCGCAGGCCAGCGGGAGGCCAGGTGAAGGAGAGCGCCACCGGCGCGAGGGACCTCGGGCCACGCCCGTACGCGGGCGCCGGCAGGCGTGACCTCGGGCCACGCCCGTACGCGGACGCCGGCAGGCGTGACCTCGGGCCATGCCCGTACGCGGACGCCGGCAAGCGCGACCTCGGGCCACTCGCCGTTGGGGGCGCGCGAGCGTCGCCTCAAGCGGCGGGCGGCTCAGGCGCCTCAGGCGCCGAGCACGAGCGCCAGCCGGCGCTCGATCGCGCCGGCGAGCAGCCGGCGCACCTCCCCCTCGGGGAATCGCTCCACCAGGGCCTCGAGGAACCCCTCGATCACAAGCCGCCTGGCGTCGCGCTCCAGAAGCCCGTGGGAGCGAAGGTAGAACAGCTGGTCCGGGTCGATCTGGGCGACGGCGGCGGCGTGCGTACAGCGCACGTCGTTGGCCTGGATCTCGAGGCCCGGGATGGCGTCGGCATGCGCCCGCTTTGAGATCAGCAGGTTGCGGCTCTCCTGAAAGGCATCGGTGCGCTGCGCGCCCGGGTCGACGATGATGTTGCCCTTCCACACCGCGGTGGACCGATCGGCGAGCACGCCGCGGAAGGCCAGGTCCGAGGTCGTGCTGGGAGCGGCGTGCTCCTGCGTGGTGTCGAAGTCGATGTGCTGGCCGCCGCGGGCGGCATAGGCGCCGGTCACGCGCGCCTCCGACCCCGGCCCGGCCAGCCGGGTCTGCATGCGCACGTGGCCGTTGACCGAGCCGAAGCCAAGCGCGACCCACTCAAGCGATCCGTCGCGAGCCACGTCCGCGCGCTGCGCACCGAAGATCCAGCTGCGCTCCGACAGCCCCTGGCCGCAGACGTAGCGCAGCCGGGCACCGGCGCCGACCACCAGCTCGGTCACCACGTTGAGCACGCCATCGAGCTGCGCGTCGGCGGACAGCAGCTGATCCCATACGTCGGCCTCCGCGCCCTCCTCCAGCACGATCAGCGTGCGCTGGTTGACGAGCGTGCGATCGCGCGCCTGGACGGCGCCGATCGAGATCGGGCGCTCTACGCGCACGCCGCGCCCCACGTGCACCAGCGTCCCGGTGCGCGGCCCGGCCTCGCAGATCGCGACGAACGGATCGTCGCGCTGGGCAAGCAGCGACCCGAGATGGCGCTCCACCAGGTCCGCCGGCGCCCGCTCCAGGGGGCAGACCAGCACGCCGTCCTGGCGCAGCCCGTCGGTCTCCAGCTCAAACAGAGTCGCCGGGGCGGACGTGAGCGGCGCGGCGAGCTCACGCTCATAGGCGGGGAGGTCAAGGCCGGAGATGTCGGTGAACTCCCACCCGGGCCGGCCCTTGAAGGTGGGCAGCTGCAGGCCGGTCTCACCCGGCGCCCGGGTTGCGGCGCCCGCCGTGACGCCGTTGTCCGCGTGCGCCCGGGCGCCCGCCCGCGCGCCGGCGCTAGCCAATCGAGCCCTCCATCTGCAGCTCGATCAGCCGGTTCATCTCCACCGCGTACTCCATCGGCAGCTCCTTGGTGATCGGCTCGATGAACCCGTTGACGATCAGCTTGGAGGCCTCGTCCTCGGGGATGCCGTGCGCCATCAGGTAGAAGAGCTGGTCCTCGCCGACCTTGGACACGGTCGCCTCGTGGCCCACGTTGACGTCGTCCTCCGAGATCCGGATCGTCGGATAGGTGTCAGAGCGCGAGGTCTCGTCGAGCAGCAGCGCGTCGCAGACGACCTTAGAGCGCGCCCCGTGCGCCCCCTTGGCGATCTCAAGCAGCCCGCGGTAGGAGCCGCGCCCGCCATCCTTTGAGATCGACTTGGCGAAGATGTTGGAGGTGGTGTTGGGCGCCGCGTGGATGATCTTGCCGCCGGCGTCCTGGTGCTGGCCGCGGCCGGCGAAGGCGATCGAGAGGATCTCGCCGTGAGCGCGCTCGCCCAGCAGGTAGACCGACGGGTACTTCATCGTCAGCCGTGAGCCGAGGTTGCAGTCGACCCACTCCACCGTCGCGTCCTCGTAGGCCACCGCGCGCTTGGTCACCAGGTTGAACACGTTGGTGGACCAGTTCTGCACGGTCGTGTAGCGGATCCGCGCGCCGGGCTTGGCGATCAGCTCCACGACCGCCGAGTGAAGCGAGGAGGAGCTGTAGGTGGGCGCGGTGCAGCCCTCCACGTAGTGCACGTAGGAGCCCGGCTCGGCGATGATCAGCGTGCGCTCGAACTGGCCCATGTTCTCGGTGTTGATCCGGAAGTAGGCCTGCAGCGGCATCTCCACGTGCACCCCCTCGGGCACGTAGACGAACGAGCCGCCCGACCACACCGCGCTGTTGAGCGCGGCGAGCTTGTTGTCGTTGGGCGGGATCACCGTCGCGAAGTAGCGACGCACGATGTCCTCGTGCTCGCGCAGGCCGGAGTCCATGTCCATGAAGATGACGCCCTGCTCCTCGAGGTCCTTGCGGACCTGGTGGTAGACCACCTCGGACTCGTACTGCGCGCCGACGCCGGCCAGGAACTTGCGCTCGGCCTCCGGGATGCCGAGGCGGTCGAAGGTGCGCTTGACATCCTCGGGCACCTCGTCCCACGAGCGGCCGGGCCGCTCGGAGGCGCGAACGAAGTAGTGGATGTCGTCGTAGTCGACCTCCGCCAGAAGCGGCGAGCCCCAGGTCGGCTGTGGGCGGGCGAGGAAGTGCTCAAGCGCCCGCAGGCGAAACTCACGCATCCACTCGGGCTCTGACTTGAACTCGGAGATCCGCTCGACGATCTCCCGGCTCAGGCCCTTGGGCGCCTTGTACAGGTAGTTCTCGGCGTCATGGAAGCCGTAGCGCTCCTCGTAGTCCGCGTTGATCCGGGCGAGCTGCTCGTTCTCCGAAAGCTGCGCCTCGGGGGTTGTGATCGTGTCCTGCGCAGCCACCGTCACACCTCCAGCTTGATCGTCTCGTCCTCGATTAGCACCGCGTAGGTGTCGGCCGCCCTGTATGCCGGCAGCGTCAGCGGCCTGCCCGTCCGCAGATCGAACAGCGATCCGTGGCGCGGGCACTCGACGGTGCACGCCTCCGGGTCGAAGCTCCCCTCGGCAAGCGGGCCGTCATCGTGCGTGCAGCGGTCCTCGATCGCGTACAGGCTGCCACCGCAGTTGAAGACGCCCACCTTGAGGCCGTCGTGGCTCACAAGCCGCCTGCCGCCTGGGGGCAGCTCGGCGACCCGGCAGACATCTATCAACTGGCCCATCGTCAAAACCTAGCGTCCTGATCGGATTTACCAGGCGGAGTTTAGCGCCCCGCCCCGGTGGCCCGCATCTGGTCGTGGGCCGCGCTCGCCGGCCCATGGGCCTCGTGCGAGCCGCCAGCGCCCGGGAGGGCACTCGCCGGCGCACCGGGCTCGCGGCCTGCGGAGGCCGCAGGCGTCGCCGGCGCCGTCACGCCGGGCTCCCGGCCTGCGGAGGCGGCAGGCGTCGCCGCCGCCGTCGCGTCAGGCTCCCATCCCGCGGCGTGCCCGAGCGCGGCGCCCTTGAGCACCTTGAGCGAAAGCAGGGCGCACTTCATGCGCTGGGCAGAGATGTCGATCCCCAGCAGGCTCAGGATGAAGGAGCGGTCCAGCGACAGCAGCTCGTCGGCGGTCATCCCCTTGATCTCATCGGACGCCATCGAAGCGGCGGCCTGGGAGATCGCGCACCCGTGCCCCTCAAAGCGGACGTCGCGGACCCGCTGCTGGTCGTCGAGCGCGAGCTTGACGGTCAGCTCGTCGCCGCAGAGCGGGTTGACGTCGTGGAACTCCAGATCGACCCGCTCGAGCGGCGGCTCCGGCGGAGTCCAGTTGTGGGGACGCTTGTAGTGCTCGAGGATGTTCTCTCGGTACAGGTCATCCATGGCTCAGATCCCGAGGCTAGCGGTCGCCGGCTGGCGGGACGCCCGGGCGCATCACAGCTGCAGGACCCTCGACACGGTCGCCAGCGCATCGACCAGGCGGTCGGTGTCGGCGACGGTGTTGTGGACCGCGTAGGACGCGCGAGTCGTGGCCGTCACCCCCAGCCTGCGCATCAGCGGCTGGGCGCAATGGTGGCCGGTGCGCACGCACACGCCCTCGCGCCCGAGGATCTCGCCCACGTCGTGGGGGTGGGCGCCGTCGAGCGAAAACGACACGACGGCGCCACGCGCCTCGGGCTCGAGCGGGCCGTGGATCCGCAGGCCCGGGACCTCGTCCAGCCGTTCGAGCGCGTCGGCGATCAGCGCCTGCTCGTGTGCGCGGATGCGCTCCATGCCGATCGCTCGGATCCAGTCGACGGCCGCGCCCAGCGCGATCGCCTCCGCGACCTGGGAGGTGCCGGCCTCGAACTTCCACGGCAGGTCCGCCCAGGTGGACTCACGCTCCCCGACGGTGCGGATCATATGGCCGCCGCCCAGAAACGGCGGCATCGCCTCAAGCAGCTCGCGGCGGCCGTGCAGGACGCCGATCCCCGTGGGGCCATAGGCCTTGTGCCCCGTCCACGCGTAGAAGTCCGCTCCGAGCGAGCGCACATCGACGGGGATCTGCGGCACGGCCTGGGCGCCGTCGACCACCACCACGGCGCCGGCCGCGTGGGCTCGATGCACGATGTCGGCCACCGGGTTGATCGTGCCCAGCACGTTTGAGACGTGAACCAGGCCGACCACCCGCGGCCCACGCGCCAGCAGCGCGTCGAGGTGCTCGAGGTCCAGATGCCCGCACGAGTCGATGCGCACGTAGGCCAGCTCGGCGCCGCGCTCCGCGCAGACCAGCTGCCAGGGGACGATGTTGGAGTGGTGCTCCATCTCGGTGAGCACGACCAGGTCGCCGGCGCGCAGGTGCAGGCGGCCGAGGCTGTGCGCCACCAGGTTCAGCGACGCGGTGGCGTTGGCGGTGAAGATCGTCTCCTCCGGGGTGGAGCCGATCCATGCGGCGATCCTGGCGCGAGCGCCCTCAAACAGGTCGGTGGCCTCGGCGGCGAGCGGATAGACGCCGCGGTGAACGGACGCTCGCACGCTGGTGTAGTAGTGCGTGAGCGCGTCGATCACCGGCTGCGGCGTCTGCGAGGTGGCGGCCGAGTCAAGGTAGGCAAGCGGCCGTCCACCAGCGCTCCGGGTCAGGACCGGGAACTCGCCGGCCAGGTCCGCGAGCGCGTCGACCGTGTTCATCCCCACCACCGATGCCGCGGGCTACGCGGCCGCCTCGGCGAGCTCGTCGGTGATCCAGCCGTAGCCCCTCGCCTCCAGCTCCTCCACCAGCGACGGGCCTCCCTCGCGGACGATCCGGCCCTGGAACATCACGTGCACATGGGTGGGCCTGACGTACTGAAGGATCCGCTGGTAGTGGGTGATGATCAGCACGCCCATGTCGTTGCCGGCCTGAGCCGCGACCGAGTTGACGCCCTCGGCGACCACCTTGAGCGCGTCGATGTCCAACCCCGAGTCGGTCTCGTCGAGGATCGCAAGCTGTGGGCGCTGGAGCGCCAGCTGCAGGATCTCCATGCGCTTCTTCTCGCCGCCTGAGAAGCCCTCGTTGAGGTACCGGCGCGAGAACTCCTCCGGTACCTTGGTGAGGCGCATCGCGGCCTGAACCGCTTCACGGAACTCGCGCAGGGGAACGGGCTCCTCGCCGCGCGCCTCGCGATGGGCGTTGAGCACCGTGCGCAGGTACTTGGTCACGGTCACCCCGGGCACGGCGACCGGGTACTGAAACGCCATGAACAGCCCCATCCGGGACCGCTCGTCCGGGGAGGACTCGGTGATGTCCTCGCCGCGCCAGAGAATCCGGCCCTCGGTCACCTCCAGGCCGGGGTGGCCCATGATCGCGTTTGCAAGCGTCGACTTCCCGGACCCGTTGGGGCCCATGAGCGCGTGTATCTCGCCCTGTCCGACGGTTAAGTCGACGCCGCGCAGGATCGGCTTGTCGCCTGCGCGCACGTGGAGGTTCTGGATCTCAAGTTCGGGCATCGGTTTGTGTCCTTCGTAGGTGGCTGTCTCTCTGGTCTGTCTGCGGTGAGTCCGCGGCCGCTCGCCCACGGCCACCCGTGGGCGTGAGCATCGCCCGAGCGGCCGATGCGCGGCTGCAAACGGCGGTCACGCGGAGCATCAGGCCGCCGGAAGGACCGGGGTGGGCTGGGCGCCGGCTGAAGCGGGCCGCGTGGTGACCGAGGCCGCGGCTGAAGCGGGCCGCGTGGTGCCCGAGGCCCCGGCCGACGCCGTCATCGCCGAGGCCGCCGCAGGCGACTGCATAACCGACGGCGGGCCGGGCGACGCAGGGTCGGCGCCCGGCGCGCGGACGAGTGGCTCAGGGCCGTGGCGCGCCGCGAACTGCACCAGCTCGGCGAGCGTCGTGTTCTGCAGCGAGCGGATGATCCCGCCCTGCACCCGCGTCCACAGCAGCTTGGTGGCGCAGCCGCGGCCCGAATCGGGCTGGTGCGAGCACAGCACGCGCTCGGTCTGGTCGTGCACGAAGCACTCCATCGGCGCGATCGCGCCCTCCAGCGCCTGCACGACCTGGTCCATGGAGATCTCCTCCGCCGGCCTGCTGAGCCAGTAGCCACCGTGGGCTCCGCGCGCGCTGGAGACAAGCCCCGCTCGGCGCAGCCTGGCCACCACCTGCTCCAGGTAGGCAAGCGGAAGCCCCTCCGCGTCGGCGATCGCCTTGAGGCTCGTCGGATGCTCAGGACGCTGGCGTCCGAGCTCGATCATCAGCCTGACGCCGTATTCCGCCTTGGAGGAGAAGATCACGGTCTAAATCCTACCGGCATGGTCGGTTTAGCGGAGTCGGCCCTGCACCGTAGGGTCCGCACGGTAGGGTCCGCTCCACATGGACACCGCCTCGGCTCACCGTGCCGGCGCCCCCGCTCACCGTGCCAGCGCCCCCGCTCACCGTGCCGGCGGCCCCGCTCACCGTGCTGGCGGCCCCGCTCACCTCGCTGGCGGCCCCGCTGACCGCGGCGGCGCGCTGGCTCGCTCCGCAACCGCCCAGGCTCCGCGCGCTGGCGGCGCAGCGCACCCCGCCTCCGCCCCAGCTCACCCGGCCGCGCTGCTCGCCGACCCTGAAGCGATCGAGCGTGTCGTGGCCGCAGCGCGGGCGGCGGGCCGCCTGGGGATCGACACCGAGTTCATGTCCGAGGGGCGCTATCGCGCGCTGCTGTGCCTGGTCCAGGTGGTCGTCGACCCCACTCGGCCGGGAGCGGAGCCCTCGATCCTGCTCATCGACACGCTGAGCGACATCGACGTCGGACCGCTCGCCGCGCTGCTCGCCGACCCCGCGATCGAGGTGGTGCTGCACGCGGGCCGCCAGGACGTCGCGATCCTGCGCCGCGCCTGGCGCACGGAGGTCGTGAACATCTTCGACACCCAGATCGCGGCCGGGTTCGCGGGCGCAAGCGCCCAGGCGGGGTACGGCAACCTGCTGGGCTGGGCGCTGGGCGAGCGCGTCGGCAAGACCGCCAGCTACACGCGCTGGGACGCCCGCCCACTGACCGCCGAGCAGCTCGACTACGCGGCGGAGGATGTCGCGCACCTTCTGGCGCTCGCAGACGAGATAAAGCGCAGGCTGTGCGCCGACGGCCGACTCGAGTGGGCGCGCGAGGAGTGCCGCCGGCTTGAGTCGGCGACCGACGAGCGCGACCCCGATTCCGCCTGGGAGCGCCTGCCGAGGGTCAGCGCGCTGGATGGGCGCTCGCGCGCGGTCGCGCGGGAGCTCGCGGCCTGGCGGGAGCGCACCGCCTCCAGGCTCGACCGCCCGGTCGGCTCGATCGTCGCCGACCCAGCGCTGGTGGAGCTCGCCCGGCGCCGTCCGCTGACGCTCGCCGGGCTCACGCAGATTCGCGGCCTGCACCCGCCCGCGATCAAGCGCCGCGGCGAGGAGATCCTCGCCGCCATCCAGCGGGGCCTCCAGGCTCCACCGATCCCGCGCGAGGAGGCGCGCGGACGCTCTGAGCCAGCCGACGCACCGCTGATCTCGCTGGCCGAGGCGCTGCTCCGCGGCCGGGCCCTGGACGCCGGCCTAGCCTACGAGCTGATCGCCTCGCGCGCCGAGCTTGAGCAGATCGTCGCCGCCGCCCGGCGGGGCGAGCCCGAGCCCGACGTCCGCACCCTGAGCGGCTGGCGCCGGGCGCTGGTCGGAGATGATCTGCGCGACCTGCTGAGCGGGAAGGCCGCGGTCTCGGTGGGCGCCGAGCGGCGCCTGACGCTCGTGCGGACCCAGCGCCCGGCGCCCAGCGGCGCCTGACGCTCGTGCGGACCCAGCACCCGGCGCCCGTGGCGGCACCCGACGATCGTCCCCACCCCGCGCGCCGGCGGAGGCCGTACCAGGCGCCGCGGAGCACGCGCGGCTACGACGGACCGCGCTCGAGCAGGATCGAGATCGCCGACGCCCTGTCGAAGATCGCCGCCGAGAGGGCGTGCGAGATCCGCGCCGTCCGCCGGATCCAGCCGAAGTCGATCGCCAGCAGGTCCTCGTAGGCCGGCGCGAAGGTCAGCCTCAGCTCGTTGCCGGGCGGCTGCGCGGCCTCCTCGTGCCCCGTCTGCCCGAAGTTGAACCCCCAGCGCAGCGATGCCAACAGCCGGTGCTCGGCCCCCTCGAGCGCCGAGGAGCTGCTGTAGCGTGGGTCGACGACGACGAGCTGGATCGAGCAGTACGGATTGGCCCCGCGGTCGCAGCTGCGGGCCTCGGCTGTGATCCGCGCGCCCGGGGGCAGCGGGATCTCTCTGAGCCCCACCGCCCGCGCGTCGCTCCCGCCACCGCAGCCCGCGATCATGCACGCCCCCGACGCGGCGAGCACGCACGCTGCAGACAGCCGTCTCACGGCCTGAGATGAAAGCAAGCGTCCAAGGCGCCCCAGGGCGCCGGCGCGCACGAGCGGGCCAGCGCAGCTGCGCCGCGGCAGTGGGCGAGCCCGGGAGGACCGAGCCGCGCCGGACGGTCAGACGTCCCAGGCCCTCAGCACCGTTGCCATACGGTCGCGATCCAGATTTGCGCCTATGCAGCACAGCAGCGCGATCCTCGCCGCGACCGGCGACAGGAGGGGGGCGCAGAGGGCGCCGCTTGAGCGCACGTCACGCTCTGAGCCGTGGAACCCGTAGGTGTCGTGAAGGATCGCGCCGCGCTCGGGCCGCACGGTGACGACCACCGGCAGCCGCGCGGCCAGCTCCCTGAGCGCGTCGAGCATCCCGGGCGTCAGGTGGCCCGCGCCGAACCCCACCACGACCAGGCCGTCCGCCCGCTCAGAGGCTGCCCGCAGCGACTCGCCGCCGTCCCCGAGCGCCGCGGTGAGGATCGGGACGCACCCATGCAGCGCCGCGGGCACCAGCCGAGGCACGGGCCGCGGCACCGCCGCCAGCCAAACCCCGCCTCCCACCACGCGCCCGATCGGCCCCGTCAGCGGCGAGCCGAACGCGGCTGGGCCGGTGCTGTCGACCTTGCGGACCGTTGTCGCGGCGTGGATCTCGCCCGCGAACACGACGACCGCGCCCAGGCCGGCGGAGGCGGAGCTCGCCGCCACCGCGACCGAGTCCAGCAGGTTGGCCGGGCCGTCGGCCCCGGGAGCCTGAGCGGTGCGGTTGGCGCCGGTGAGCACGATCGGCGCATCGGATGGGTCGCGCACCAGCGCGCACAGCATCGCCAGCTCCTCCAGCGTGTCGGTGCCGGTGGAGATCACAACGCCCTCGCCCGCGGACGCGCATGCCGACGCCCGGCGTGCCACCTCAAGCGCCTGGTGCAGCGTCAGCTGCGCGCTCGGCAGCGCGAACAGGTCCTCGACCTCAACGGCGCCGAACGCGCCCAGCTGCGGGATCGCCTCGACCAGGTCGGCGCCGGCAAGCGCGGGCGAGGCACGCTGGCCGCGCATCGAGATCGTGCCCCCGGTGGCCAGCAGCCGGACGGGTCGGGCGCGGTCTGTCAACCGAGAGCGGGTCCCGGCCACATCGAGCACACGAGCAAAGCCTAACGGTCGATCGGCGGTCAACTGACCGTTTGCATCCCACTCCGTGATGCCAACCAGCCGATCGACCGACCTCAGTGCCGAGGGTGCGGCTCGGGTTGCGCCTTGAGGCTACGGTGCGGAACGTTGGCAGCGACGGGGGCGTCAGGACGCCCCTCAGCCAGTCGGCACCCGCGCGTCACGCGGCATCGATTCGCATGCGCGTCACGCTAGTACCTGCGCGAAGTGATCGCGCGAGGGCGAGCGCTCGCCTCGCTCGTAGCCCTGCACGATCGCCACCATGCGCTCATTGAGCGGCGCTTCGCGGCCCATCTGGCGGGCTCGCGCGACGACCCCGCCGTTGATCACGTCGACCTCGGTTTTGCGTCCACGATCCAGGTCTTGAAGCATCGAGGCCTTAGTTGCACCGGCCCTCGCGATCGCCACGTCAAGCGCGGCCGAGCGAACGGCAGGTTCGTCCGAGGCAAGCTGCGCCGGCTGCACCCCGAGCACCGGCTCCAGCTCAAGCGCCTGGGCGACGCCAAGCTCAAACCCCTCACGCCAGACGCGGAAGATCGCTTCCCGACCCAGCGGGTCGGCGGCGACCTCCGCGTAGGTACAGCCCCCGACAGTCCCAAGTCCCGACAGCGTGCTGTTGACCAGCAGCTTGGACCACAGCTGACCCCGAACGTTGTGGGTCACCCGGACCTCGGCAACCGGCTCGAGCACGGACGCGAGGGCCAGCGTGCGGGCGCTCGGCGGACCCTCGAGCTCCCCGATCACGAACGGGTTGGCCGTCGTTTGTTGGAGGCGTCCGGGCCCAACGTTGGTGGCACCCCATTCGACCGTCCCGACGATCAACCGCTCGCGTCCGACGATCGATGCGATGCGGTCGTGGACCAGTCCGTTGCCAAGGGACACAAACGTCTGCACGAGACCGACACCTGCCAGCGGGCGCAGCGCCGCCTCGAGCGCGGGGGCCTTGAGCGCGATCAGCCCGAAGTCGTAGCGACCGTGCAACTCCGCGGGCGAGGTGACCGCAGCGAGCCGGACGCGTCGGACTTCGCCGTCGAGCAGCTTGACCACCAATCCGGGGTCGCGCAGGCGAGCCACATGTGCCGTGTCGGCGTCGAGCACGGCCACCTCGCTGACGGCGCCGTGCAGCAGCGCGGCCGTGATCCCTCCTATCGCGCCGGCACCGATAACGAGCACGCGCGCGTCGATCACGACTGACCAAAGCGGGCGTCGAGCGCGACCGCGCCGCCGTCGAACTCAAGCGGCGGGACTTCGCTCAACAGCCTTGACAATGCGGCGTAGCGCCGGTCGCGCTCGACAAGGAGGTCCGCGACGGCCGCGTCCCCGTACTCGTAGAAGCCGCTCCCCGAGGCAGTGCCGTGGTTCCCCGCAGCGACCATATCCTGCACCATCCGCGGCACCTTGAAGCGCTCCCCGAACGCCTGCTCGTGCTGACGCAGAACCGCCTCGTAGACATCCAGGCCGGCCATGTCGGCGATCTGGAACGGGCCGAAGAACGGGAGGCGGAATCCGAAGCAGCTGCGCACAACCTCATCGATCTGCGCCGGCGAGGCCAGGCCCTCGGCCACGCACCGCGCCGCCTCGCAGAACAGTGCCATCTGGAGCCGGTTGGCCACGAATCCCACGCTCGGCAAGACAGTTGACGGACGCTTGCCGATCCTGTGAAGCAACTCGACCACGCGCTCGACGACCTCGGGCGCCGTGTAGCGGCTGGGAATGACCTCCACGCCGGGGGTCCACTCCGCCGGGTTGAACCAGTGGACCCCGAGGAAGCGCTCAGTCCGATCGACGAACTCCACCAGGTCATTGATCGCCAGCGACGACGTGTTGCTGGCGATGATCGCGTCGGGACGCGCCGAGTCGTCGCATGCACGCAGCACGCTGCGCTTGATGTCGATGTCCTCGGTGACCGCCTCGATCACAAGGTCCGCGTCGGCGGCCGCTTCCGGGATGCTGTCGGCCGTGGTCACGTCGGCCGCGCGCGCCGCCGCGGCCTCGTCGACGAGCCCTGCCGCGGCGTGCGCGCGCATTCGCTCGATCAACTGCTCGCGGGACGCTCGAGACAGCTCAGGCGTGGCGTCCGTGAACGCCACTTCGATGCCCGACATCACGAGGCTCTGAGCGATGCCAAGCCCCATGCGGCCGACCCCTATGATGGCGGCGCGCTGCAGCGCGACCGTACGGTGGTTCACGTGGTCCTCACTTGGACCGAGACGCTGTCGGGCGCGATCGGGGCCGGAACGGCGCCTGCGGCACGCCCCCGCAGGCCCAGAAGCGCTCGCGCCTCGGCTGGGGTCGCGGGCCGGCGCTCGAGCTCCGCCGCGATCCGCACCGCCCGGCGGACGAGTTCTGCGTTGCTGCGCACCGGCTCGCCGCGCCGGTAAAGGACATTGTCCTCCATCCCGACGCGGACGTTGAGGCCCATCGCGCATGCCATGGTCGTGAGCGGCAGCTGCGTGGGCCCCATCGCGGAGACGGTGATGCGCAGCTCGTCGAGCGAAACCGGCAGCTCATCGAGTCGCTGCGTCATGTCCACGAGATTCCGAGGGGTACCGCGCGCGCCGCCCTGCGTCGGCGTATGCAGCACGAAGTTCAGCGCGTACGGTGGCTCGAGAATCCCGAGCGAGAGCAGATGACCGGCTTCCTCGAGCATGGCCGCGGAGTAGACCTCGAGCTCGGGCTTGACGCCTCGTGCGCGGATCTCGTGCGCAAAGCGGACGATGTCGGAGCGGTGGTTGGGAAAGAAGACCTCATCGCCGCGGATGAAGAAGTTGAGCAGGCCCATGTTGAGCGAGCACATCTCCGGCGCCAGGAACACCGTGTTCAGGCGCTCTTCGATCCCGAGCAGCGGCGAGCCGCCCGTCGTGAGCTGCACGATCGCGTCCGTTTCAGCGCATAGCCGCTCATGCAGCTCTCGGTAGACGTCAAGGTCCATCGTGTTCGAACCGTCCGGCAGACGGGCGTGCACGTGCAGCACGGCAGCGCCGGCCTCGCAGGCCTCAATCCCCTGCTCAACGATCTCATCCGGCTGCTCGGGGAGGTGCGGATTCGCCTCCTTGCCGTGGATTCCGCCGGTTAGCGCGCAGGTGATGACGATCGGATCTGTGCGTGGCGTCCACATGGGCACAATGGTCTGACGAACCGACAACCTATCACGTCAGTCGTATACGACCCCAAGCGACTCGAATCTCACGCCGATGTCCCAGGGCTCGCCGGGCGTCGGCTCGGGGACGAGCAGCGCAATGTGGCGCTCCAGCCGCGGCCCCCGGTTGAACTGCCGATGCGGCACCCCTTCCGGCAGCACCACGAGGGTGTGCCGGCCGGCGGTGAACGAGTCGAGCCCGATCTCGCCGCTCAGCGTGCCCTCGAGCACGTAATAGAACTGGTCGAACCGATGGACGTGGGTAGCAGGGCCCGCGCCCCCGGGCTGCACCTCGCCGACGTACAGCGTCATGTGCTCCGAGCCGTCAGCGCGCCGGAGCAGCCTCTGCAGTCTGAAGCCGGGCAGTGCCTGCTCGAAGGCGCCTGCGGCGAGCGGCCTGACGAAATAGGGTCGTGAGCCAGCGTCGCTGGAGTCGGCTGGCTCCATCACGGGCCGATCTGTCGGCGGGCCGGGCGCGAGCACCTCAAAATGGAATTCGTCGATCGACCCCTCGTTCCAGTTGTGATGCGGCGTCCCAGCCGGGATGTACACGAGCGTGTCTGGGCCGGCGGTGAACCGTTCCGAGCCGAGCTGCACCTGCATCTCGCCCTCGATGACGTAGTACAACTGGTCAACGGGGTGGATGTGGATTGGCGGGGCGGCGGCCCCCGCCGCCACGTTTGAGGCGATCACACGACAGCTCTCGCCGTTGTAGAGCACCTGAAACTCGTAGCCCTCGCGCCGGTAGGCGGCGAAGTCGACCGGGCGAACGTATTTCATGGCGCGATGCTAACGGTCTGACGGTCAGACCGCAAGCCCGGAGGATTCAAACGGTTTCTGGGAGGGCGGACCGGCTCAGTCGCCGTCAGCTTCGGCGCGTGCGCTTCGGGCGTCGCCGACCTGCAATTCCAGGTTCGCTCCGGCCTTCTCCCAGATCGAGCGCAGGTCGTTCACGTGCTTTCGCGTCATCAGAGCAGCGGCATCCGCGTCGCGGACTTGGATCTCCTCAAGGATCCGGCGATGGAAGTCGAGCGCGCGCTCGGTGAGCCTGGTGGTGGTCATGAACCTCGCCAGCAGGGGCGCCAGCATCTCGCTGATCGGCGCGCGAACGAGCGCGAGAGCCGGGTTCTGGCTCATCTCGGCGATCGTCAGGTGGAACTCCTCGTCGAGCCGGCACCACGTCGAGAAGTCCGCCAGGCTCTCCTCCTGCGCGGCCAGATTCGACTCGAGCTGCGAGACCCGGTCCGCGGCCGCCCTCAGCGTCGCGAGCCGCGTCAGCTCCGGCTCGAGGATGAGCAGCGCCTCGTGGAGGTGCGAAAACGTGACCTTCTCCCGGCGCAGCGCATCCTGGAACAGGCGATGAGCACGCTCGTCGTCCGGGCCTCGGACGACCATGACCTTCGGGCTGACACGGACGACCAGGCCCGCTTCCTGAAGCGTCCGCAGCGCCTCTCGGACGGTCGAGCGGCTGACCTGCGCCTCGCGCGCAAGCGTGGTCTCAGCGGGAATCCGGTCGCCGACGGCCAGCTCGCCGGAGATAATCCGTTCACGAATGATCGCGGCTAGCGCCTCGTAGGCCTTCGTTACGCGGACCGGCTGCCCGAGGAAGCTGATCTCGCTCGATGGGGATGCCTGGGTCACGGTGAGCACCTTGTCTGTAGACAGATTGTCAGGCATACTAGCGGAACATGAGTCGCGTTGTTGCAAATGATGCAGGCACCGAGGCACGCCCCGCAAGTGCCCCGACGATTTCGGCTCCAGCCACCTACCGTGGCTTCGGTCCGCGCCCGGCGATGCCGGACATCAAGCTGTTCCACGGATTCATGGCGGTGATTCCCGAGGTCGATCGGACGGACTTCGCCGAGCTCGAGCGCCGGCTGGCCGAACCGTTCGTGGGGATCACGACCCACGGCACAGCTGAGAAGGGGCTCTATGGCGGCGGCGACCACGGTGCATCGACGTCCGCGGTCGTGGCTGCCGCGCGGGCCTTTCTGCAGTCGCTGGACGGCGACGACCAGCGACTCGCCGCCCTACAGCCGTTCGACAGCCCCCACCGGCGTCGCTGGACCAACGCCTTCACCACCTGGCTGCCCGCGGGGTTGATGCTGGACGACCTCAATGCAAAGCAGCGCGAGGCGGCGATGCGCGTGGTGGCCGAGAGCATGAGCC
>DATGLC010000057.1:0-24262 GCA_035294345.1 Solirubrobacteraceae bacterium | reverse complement strand
CCACCACCCTCCAAAGCCGGGCGCTCGACCTCGCCGAACACGCCCCGCTCGACCCGTAGTCACCACCCATCCACCCCCCAACAAGCGCAACCCCAATGACCACGGGCCAATCCCCTACCCGCCTACCGGGAACTTCGGCCTGACCGGCCGGCGTTCGGCCGGTGAGGGTTTGGCCATGGGGGGGGCGGGCGCGCAGCGGCGACCGACCGCCGGTCCGCCGCGGCCGACCGCTGGTCCGCCGTTGCCTGAAGCCGCTCCGCCGTGACCGGCCGCCGGTCCGCCGCAGAGCACATCGGCGACCCGCTCGGCTGCTTTGCCGTCCCAGCCCGGCGGGGGTGCGGCCGGGCGCGCCGCGCAGCCTCGTGCGAGCGCCGGGAGGATGTCGTCAATCCTGCGGGGGTCAAGGCCGAGCAGCGTGTTGGTGCCGAGCCTCACCGTGACCGGCCGCTCGGTGTTGTCGCGCAGGGTGAAGCACGGAACCCCCAGGAACGTCGTCTCCTCCTGCACCCCCCCTGAGTCGGTCAGCACCGCCGCGGCATCGGCCTGCAGCGACAGGAAATCCAGATAGCCGATCGGCTCCAGCACGTGCAGGTTGGGCGTGGGGCGCCTGCCGGCCATCAGGCGCCGGGTTCTGGGGTGCGCGGGCAGGACCACAGGGAGCTCCCGCGCCACCGCCTCGAGGCGGTCCAGCGCGACCGCCAGCAGCGGCCCGTCCACCAGGGCGGGGCGGTGAAGCGTGACGAGCAAGAAGCCGCCGGGCTTCAGTCCCAGCCGGCGGGCGGTGCCGGCCGCTCGGAAGCGAGGCTCCATGGCCACGAGCGTGTCGATCATGGTGTTGCCGACGAAGTGCACGCGCTCGGGCTCGATGCCCTCGCGCGAGAGGTTGTCGATCGCCTCCTGGCAGTGGACGAGCAGGTGGTCGCTGAACTCGTCGGCCACGATCCGGTTGATCTCCTCGGGCATGGTGCGGTCGAAGCTGCGAAGCCCGGCCTCCAGGTGCGCAAGCCTGACGCCGAGCTTGACCGCCACCAGGGTGACCGCGAGCGTCGAGTTGACGTCGCCGGGGACGATCACGAGGTCCGGACGCTCACATTCGATCACCGGCTCGATCCGCTCCATCACCCTCGCGGTCTGGAGCGCATGGGAGCCGGATCCCACGCCGAGCATGTGGTCAGGCTCTGGCAGCCCGAGCTCCTCGATGAAAACCTCGGCCATCATTCGGTCATAGTGCTGGCCCGTGTGAACCAGCACATGCCGGCAGCCCGGCAGCCTGCGTCTGAGGGCCGCGATTACCGGGGCCATCTTCACGAAGTTGGGACGCGCGCCGAGCGCGTACATGATCCGCGACGGAGCCGTCACGGCGTGCTCCGGCCCAGCCTGCGAAACGCTGCAGTCGGCCACCCGGTCCGCGCCCCCACCCGGACAACGCTACCGCAACTGGGGGTCGGGCGGCGGCTTGAGGCCGCTCGATGGGGCTATCGTTGCCGGCGTGGGGCGGGGCCGGGAGCCGATCGAGACCGCGGTTGCACTCATCGAGGGCGCGGCCGCAGCCGGATGGCGCGGGGCCGACCCTTACGACGGGTTGTGGGTGCGTTGGCCGCGAATCATGACGGGCGGAGCCCTGCGCAGAATGGTGATCCTCCAGCTGCACGCGCGCTCGCCGGTTGACATCCGCCGGATCTACAGGCGCCGGCACCCGCTCCTCGCCAAGGGCGCGGCGCTGTTCGCGCTTGCCGGCCTGCGGGTCCACCGGCACACCGGCCGACCGCGGCCGCTCGAGCTGGCGCTCGACGCTCTGCAGACGCTGGCCGCGGACACGAGCGCCGGGCCCGCCGCCTGGGGCTACCCGTTTGAGACCCAGCTGCGCTGGGGGCGCTACCCCGCGTTCGAGCCGTCGATCGTGCCGACCGCGTTCGCGATCGAGGCGCTGCTCGAGGGCGAGCGGGTTGCCGGGCGCGCTGATCTCGGCGAGCGCGCCCGCGCCGCCGCGCGCCGGCTGGTGGGCGAGCACTGGACCGGCGACGGCCACTTCGCCTACCACGGCCGCTCGCGCGCGAACATCCACAATGCCAGTCTTCTGGGTGCGCGCGCCGTGTGGCACGCGCTTGGCGAGGAGGCGGCGGCAGAGGTCCGTGCCGCTGTGCGCCGTGCGCTTGGGGCTCAGCGTGAAGATGGGTCGTGGCCATATGGGGAGGGCGCCTCGCTCGGCTGGTCGGACTCCTTCCACACCGGCTACGTGCTTCTGTGCCTGGACGCATTGCGGGGCCTGGATCCGGAGGTCGACGAGGCCGTGGTGCGCGGCGCCGTCTTCTACCGGCGGTTCTTCGGCCAAAGGGGGGAGAGCCGGCTCTGGGCGGATCGCGCCCATCCCGAGGACGGTCATTCGGCGGGCACGGGGCTGAGCGCACTGGCGGCCTTGCACCGGCGGGGGCTGGTGGAGCGCGAGTTCCTGGACCTGGTGTGCGGCCGCGTGCTCACGCACGGCATCAGAGGGGGGCACGCGGTCCACAGGCGCTATCGGGGCGGCGTGCGAAGCTCGGTCCGCTACCTGCGCTGGTGCGATGGGCACGTGGCGCTGGGCCTCGCGGACGCGGCGATCGCGCTCGAGCGCCGCACCGAGCCGGTCGCCGAGACGAACCCGGCGTGATCGGCGCGGCGGCCCCGGTCTCCCCACCCGTCCGGACCGCTGCCCGCCGGGCCGCTCCGGCGCGCGCAGCCCCACCCGTCCGGACCGCTGCGCGCCGGGCCGCTCCGGCGCGCGCAGCCCCACCCGTCCGGACCGCTGCGCGCCGTGCCGCTCCGGCGCGTGCGGCCCGGGACGCTCGCGCCTCGGACGCCGTCGTGGGCCGGCTATGCGCTGCGGTATGCTCGCGCCGTGGGGACCGGGACGAGGCCGCGCGGGGCAGGGTTTTGGCCCGGTGGCGCGGCGGTGTTCATGGCCGTCGCCATCGGCGCTCTGGGGTTCGCCGCGCGGGCGCGCGCAGACACGATCTCGGTCATCCCGGCGAGCCCGGCTGCGGTGGAGGGGCAGACCTACAGCGGCGCCGTGGCCCAGTTCTTGGACACCGACGGGGACCCGGCATCCGCGTTTGCGATCACCGTCGCCTGGGGGGACGGCAGCACGAGCCCCGGAACTGCGGCCAACGACCTCAACGGCCTCTGGGATGTCACGGCAACGCACACCTATGCCGAGGAGGGCGTCTACACGGCCACTGTGACCGTCGATGACGAGGCCTCCGGAACGGTGCGCTCGGCCCAGGAGACCGTGAGCGTCACCGACGCTGCGCTGACCGCCCCGACTGGGGGCTCCGTCTCGTTTTCCGGAGCCGGCGCCGCGGCGGCGGGCGCGATGAGCGCCTTCACGGCGGCGATCGGTGGCGCCGACAACGGCACCTACCCCGGCGGCGCCGGCGCGGGCTACCGGCACCTGGACTGGGACTCGGTGGCGATGGACGGCTCGACCCCGGGCAGTCGCGTGATAAGCCCCGGCCACGTGGTCTCGATTGCGCCCTGGACCACCCAACCTTATGGCCTTGAGCTGTCGCGGCCCGTGGCCGTCTCAGACGACGGCTTCACAGCCGTGGACCCCGGGGCCGCAGGGCTGTTTGCCCCGTTCTCGGGACCTAACCTGATGGCGCCCTTCGACGGGCAATCGCTGCGAATCGCGGTGATCTCCCCAACGGGGATGGCGGCCTCGCCCGTCTATGAGGCCACGCGCGGGCTGGGCGCGATCTTCCTGGATGTCTCAGAGCCCGGCTCCGGGCTTGACTTCTACGATGGCAGCACCCTCATCGGCCATGTCGATGCGCCGCCCGCGGGGCCCGGCCAGGCGTCCTTCGCCGGCATGCTGTTCGGCTCGGCGGTGGTCACCAGCGTGGTCGTCGATCTGGGAACCGCGCCGGTCTTCGACTACGACGGCGCCTCCGCGACGCCCGGCCCTCCCAACGCGCCGCCGGACGGCGCGAACCTGGTCGCGCTCGACGACGTGGTCCTGGCCGAGCCCGCCTCCCCGGGCGCGGGCGCCCAGGCGACCGCGGGCGTCCAGTTCGCCGGCCAGGTCGCCGGCTTCACCGACCAGGACCCGGGTGGCGTCCCCACCGACTACGCTGCCACGATCGACTGGGGCGACGGCTCCCGCTCGTCCGGCACGGTCACCGCCGCGGGGGGCGGCTACTCGGTTAGCGGCACCCACACGTTCGCGCGGGCGGGCACGTTCCAGGTCCAGACGACCGTCACCGACATCGGCGGCGCAAGTCAGGTGCTGCGGTCGACGATCAGCGTCTCGGCCCGGCCGACCAGGACCCGGGTCGCCTGCTCGCCCCGACCGGTCATGGTCGCGATGCCCGCAAGCTGCACGGTGACCGTCAGCGACGTCGGCGGCGGCTCCGCCACGCCTCCGACGGGCACCGTCTCGCTCGCCACCCGCACGGCCGGCCTCGGGTTCGCCGTCGCCTCGTGCCCGCTCCGGGCCTCGGGAGCAGCGAGCGCCCGGTGCTCGGTGACGCTCGCCGCGGCGGACTATCCGCCTCGGCGCGGCGAGATCCTCGCCTCCTATGCCGGTGACACCGCGCACGCCGCCAGCCACGCGAGTCTCCGGCTGAGCCTGGCGCCCGCAGGCTGCCTGGTCTCGGAGCCCGCCGTGCGGCTTGCGCCGCCGGCGCAGCTGCGGGTCTCGCTCGCCTGCGTGCACCCTTCGCTTGCGACCGTCAGCGCCACGGCGCTCATCGGCGCAGGCCGCCACGCGCGCCACCTGGCGCTCGGCCGCCGGCGCGTGGCGCTTGCCGGGGGCGCGACAAGGACGGTCCTGCTGGCCGTCGCGCGACCGCTGGCGAGGCTGCTTTTGGCCGCCGAGCGAGCCCGCGGCCGGATCGCGATTCGCGTCGGCGTGCTCGCCCCCCGGCGCTCTGCCACCTACCGGGTGACGGTGACCGAGCCCCTCCTGCAGGCGCACCACCCGCGTGGCGGCCGGCGCCGCCGACCCTGACCGTCGTCCGGCGTCGCCGAGCGTGACCGTCCGGCCGATCTTCATCCTCTCAGCGCCGCGCTCCGGCTCGACGCTGTTGCAGAGGGTGCTTGCCAGCCACCCATCGGTGTCCACCGCCTCCGAGCCGTGGCTGCTGCTGCCGCTTTTGGCTCCCCTTGTCGACGGCCTGCCCGCGCCATCCGGGCGCGAGCGGCTTGTGAGCATCGCGCTGGCGGACCTGATCGAGGAGCTGCCCGAGCGGGCCGACGACTACCGCGCGGCCGTGCGCGCGATGGCGCTCGAGCTCTACGCAAAGCTGACGCCCCCGCCCGCGACGCACTTCGTCGACAAGACGCCCATGTACCACCTGATCGTCGATGAGCTGTTTCGCACCTTCCCCGAGGGCCTGTTCGTGTTCCTGTTCAGGAACCCGCTGAGCGTGCTCGCCTCATCCGTGGAGCTTCTGGACGCCGGGCGCTGGGAGGTCTCGCGCTACCACATGACCCTGTTTCGCAGCTTTGCGGATCTGGCGCCGGCCTGCGAACGCCATGCCGACCGGTCCATAGTCGTGCGCTACGAGGACCTGGTGGCCGGCGATGAGCGGCCCTGGCAGCGGCTGTTTGAGCACCTGGAGCTGCCGTGGCGGCCGGAGGTGCTGTCAGGCTTTCACCGGGTGAGGCTGAGAGGCCGCCTCGGCGATCCGATCGGCTCGGCGCGCTACAGGTCGCTGAGCGCCGGCTCGGTGGATCGCTGGCGCGACGCGGTCTGCAACCCGTTGCGCCGCACCTGGTGCGCGCGGTACCTGAGGTGGCTTGGCCGCGACCGCCTGGCCGCCATGGGCTACGACCTCGATGCGCTCTGCGCGCAGCTCAGGGCCTGTGGCCACTCCGCCGACCATCTGTTCGACGACGCGCGCAGGACCGCCGCCTCGCTGCTGCGCGAGCTCGTCAAGGCGCGAATGCCGATCAACTCAAGCCGCGCCAGCACGTGGCGTGCGCTCCTGGGGCCGCCTGCCACGCGGGCGCAGCAGCGGCGGTCACGCCCAGGGGAAGTCGACCTCGGCCAGGTGCGCCGCCCGGGCTGAGCTGTCGCGAAACACGTCCTTAAGCTGTGCCCGGAGCCCGTCGTCCAGCGGGGGGTAGGCGCGCGCCCCGCGGGCCGTCAGCCGGGCCGGGGTGTGGGGGTCAAGCCCCAACCAGGCCTGGACCCGGTGGACCGTCGTGCGCGGGTCGGAGAACAGCTCCTCTGAGGCGAGGATCAGCATCTGCTCGCGCGGGAAGTGCTCGAGCCAGCGTTCGAGCTGGCGGTCGTAGCGGCCCCGCGCGAGATAGGAGTAGTGCTGGTGGGCGTAGGACCGGTAGCCGGGCTCGTTGAGCAGGCGTTCCTCCTCGCCCGCCAGGCGCTCGGGCTCGCGCGCCAGCGCCTCGGCGAACTCAAGCGACTCGAACCCGAGCGCGCGCTCGTGCTGGTGGTGGGAATGGGCGCGAGAGACCGGGTCGCGCAGCAGCGCGATCAGCCTCACGTCGGGCAGCGCCGCGCGGATGCGCGCCGGACAGCATGGGTGAAACAGGTAGTACGGGGTGCTCTCGAACACGTGCAGATGACGGCCCTCGCGGGGAAAATGGGCTCGGTACCAGTCAAGCGGCCGCTGCGAGTGCAGCGTGAAGTAGTGCACCTCCTTGATCTCCGCGGCGCCCACGCCGGGGTGCTCGGCCAGGTACTCGTGCAGCGACGTCGTGCCGCCCTTCTGCGCCCCGATGATCAGGAACGTCGGCAGGGCGCGCCGTGAAGGGATCGCACGGCGGCGGGCGATCCTCGCCCTCCGGCGGCTCTCGACAAGCAGATCTCGCAGACGCCCGGCGCTGGCGCCGATTTCGGGGGCTAGCCGCTCGGCCACCGTGCCCGCAGCTGCTCGAGCTCGGCGACGGCATGGGTGACACGGGGGTGGGCGGGTGCGCTCGTCGGCTGCCAGAGCCGTCGCAGCGCGCCAAGCGCCGCGGCGCGCACCGAGGGGTCGTCGTCAGAGGTCAGCGGTGTCAGCTCAGCCGCCAGTGACGGGTCGGCCAGGCGCCCGATCGCGCTGGCCGCGGCCGCGCGCAGCTCGGCATCCGGGTCCTGCAGGCAGGCGGCGAGCTCGCGTGCGGCCCGCCGGTCCCCGATGGCGCCCAGTGCTCGGGCCGCGCCCGCCCGCCCTGCGGCGTGAGTGCGCAGATGCGCTCGCAGCGGCTCGACGCTGGCCTCGCCCAGCCACCAGAGCAGCCGGACGGCTCGTTCCGAGCGACCGCGACCGTCCACCTCGCCCGACGCCGGACGGGCCAGCGGTTGGTCTCCGAGCGCGCGCACCGCGGCCTGCGCGCCAGCGTGGACGGCCGCCCCGGGGGCCGCGTCGGCGATTTGCGACACCAGCCCGCGCGCGCACGATGGCAGCCGCGGCAGATCCAGCAGGACGGTCATCACGGGCTCAAGGCTTTCGGCCCTCTCCGCCAGCCTGACCGCCGAGAGGGCCGCTGCGGCCGCCGCCTCGCCCTCGCGCCAGCTCAGCGCCGCCCGGACCAGGGCGGGCAGGGCCCGGGGGTCCGCTCTGTCTCCGAGGCTGGATGCGGCCGCCGCGCGCACCTCCTCGAACGGGTCGTGCAGCGCCTGAAGGAGGGCGGCGACCACGTCGACGCCGTCGGAGCCTTGCATCCGCGCCAACGCAAGCGCCGCGTCGCGGCGCACCGGCGCCCCAAGATCGAACAGACGGTCGCGACTGTCGACGATCGCGTCGCGATAGCGCAGAGCGGCGACCAGCCGGCCGGCGTCTCGCCGGCGGGCAAGCTTCGAGACGCTGGGGCGGCGACGCCCCAGGCGCACCCCCACGCTACTCCTCCGGCTCCCAGGCCGGCAGCACCAGCGCGCGGCGCACGACGCTGTTGGCTTGAAGCGTTGCGGCCGCGATGCCCAGCACGAGCGCGACCAAAAGCGCGATGCCCGTGGCGAGCACCAGCTTGGAGGTCCGGTCGCTGGTCGCCTGATGGGCGGAGACGACGGGCTCGAGCAGAGAGGAGACCGTCGCGATCTGCGAGGTTGACTGGTAGTTGCGAATCGCGGCCTGCAGCACGGCCTGCGCAAGCGCGGCGTTGGCGAGCGCTCTCTGCTGCGCCGGCGTGGGAGGCCGCGGGGCGGTGGTGGTCCTCGTCGTCGTCGGCAGCGCGGCCTTCGCCTTCTGATAGGCGAGCTCGGCGGCCTGCATGCGCTCATACAGCCGAGCGACGTCGGGGTCGTCCCGGTTCTGCGCCGACAGGTACGCGACCAGCGCGCCGCTCGCCGCGTTGGCGAGGCTCACCGCCAGCCGTGCCGAGTGGGCCGTCGCGTCAACCCGGACGATCGCGCTGCTCGGCACCTCTGAGGCGGAGATGCTCGAGATGACTTGCTGGCGTGTCATGTGGAACGTGCGCGCCAGCGGGTCGATCACCCCGTCGGCGTCGATCACCAGCGGGTAGGTGGCCGCCAGGTCCTGCGCGGCCTGCGCGTAGCCCTGGATCGCGCCGGGCTCTGAGAGGTTGAGCCTGCCCACCATCAGCCGGGCCTCCGCCGAGTAGGTGGGCCGCCGGCTCGCCGCAACCACGGCGACCACCGGCACGATCACGATCAGTGGCAGCAGCGCGAGCAGCCAGTGCCGGCGCGCGGACTCAAGCGGTCCGATGCGCGGGAGCGGACGAAACTCCGCCGCCACCGCCGCGGCATGCACGCTCGGTGCTCCTTGAGACTTGGTATCGGCCATCACCGCCCTCTCAGGTCACGCTGCCCGGTTCCTGCGCACCCGCACCCCTTTCATCCGCGGGCGGGAAGCGAGAGTATCGCCGATCGGCGGCGTTTGGGCAAGCGACGGTCGCGGCTGCGCTCTGCACCCCGGCGGCCAGCCGGCCCCGGTCGGGTCCGTTGGCGCTAGAGTGCCAGCCGCGCCATCGACTCAGATGGCGGCGCGGCGGACCGGTGGATCGTGAGCGGAGGCTCAAGGGTGGTCGACAAGGGCGGGGCGGCGGGCGCACGGGTGCCGTCCGGACACGGGGCGGCAGCCGGAGCGCACCTGCAGCGCGGACGCGGGCCGGCGGGCGCGCGGCGGCCGCCCGCGCGACTGGGCGCAACGCGCATCGCCGCGACCGGTCTCCTGCTGGGGCTGATCGCCGCGCTCATGCTCGCGGTGGGGTTGCACTTCGGCTTGCGGGTGCTGCTGATCTGCGTCGGGGCGCCCTCGCTGCTGGCCGGCGTTTACCTGCTCTGGCAGGTTGACCCGGCCTACACGCTGACGGCCGGCTTCCTGCTCAGCCCGTTCTCAGGGAACTGGCAGTACCTGCACTTCCCCTCGGGCGTCGACCCCGACCGGATACTGCTCACGTTCGGCATCGTGCAGGTGCTGCTGCGTGCCCCGCACCTGAGGCGGCGTCCGCAGCTGCGCTGGATGGCCGCGCATCTGGCGATGCTGCTCGCCGTCGGCTACGCGGCCGTCTCGGCGTACTTTGCGCACACGCTGTTCTCCAAGGACCCGCTGTTCAAGCTGATCGACAGCTACGGCGTGATCCCGTTCCTGGTGTTCACGACCGCTCCGCTCGCGTTTCGGACCGCGCGCCACCGCGCGATGCTGCTCGCGGCGCTCGTGGCGATGGGCCTCTACCTCGGGCTCACGACGGTGTTCGAGACGGTGCACCTGAACGCGCTCGTCTTCCCCCGCTACATCCTCAACCCGCACGTCGGCTATCACTATGGGCGGGGCCGCGGGCCGTTCGTCGATGCGGTCGCCAACGGCTTTGCGCTGGCGACGTGCGCGATCGCGTGCGTGGTCGCGCACAGCACATGGACCGGCTTGCGGGCGCGCGCGCTCGCCGTCGTCGTCGCGCTGCTGTGCGTCGGCGGGGCGTTCATGTCGCTCGAGCGCTCGGTGTGGCTGGGCGCCGGGTGCGGAATCCTCGCCGCGATGGCCCTGACGCGCCGGCTGCGGCGCCACCTGCTGCCGGCGATCGCGCTTGGCGCGCTGGTCGTGTCCGCCTCGCTGGCCCTTATCCCGAGCTTCAGCCACTCGGTCAGCGCGCGAGCGACCGAGGTCAACCCGATCTGGGACCGGGAGAACCTTGCGCGTGCCGGCCTGAACATGATCGAGGCACGGCCGCTGACGGGCTTCGGCTGGCAGACGTTCCAGTCCGACTCAAGGCTCTACTTCCAGCAGAGCCAGAACTACCCACTCACGGCGACGACCTTCGTCGTGCACAACTTCCTGCTCGGATACGCCGTGGAGCTGGGTGTCATCGGGCTGGCGCTGTGGCTCGCGGCTGTGCTGCTGGGGGTCGGCAGCGCACTGGGTACGCGCGGGCCGCCGGATCTGGAGATGTGGAGGGTCGGATTGATCGCCGTGGCGATCATGTTCGCCGTGGTGGCGAACTCGATCCCGCCGTCGGAGTTCCCCAACCTTGCGCTGTGGCTGTGGGCGGGAGTGGTGCTCGCCGGCCGCTACGAGCTCAAGGAGCAGGCGCAGACGGTGCCCGTGACGCCGCAGAGCCGCAACGCCCTCCCCGGGCGGGCGGCCCCCGCGCGAATGTGATGCGGCTCCCGAGGCCCCGGCGAGCGATCGCGCCCGTGCGCGCCAAGCCCCGCAGCGCAGCGCCGCCCGCTCGCGGATCACTGTCGGCCGGGCTGAGCTTCGGGGCCGCGAGCTTCCTGACGACCACCGTGGCGACCCTGTTCACCAGCGTGTTCATCGCCCGTCTGTACGGGGTTGTGGTCGTCGGCCAGTTCGCCCTCGTATACGCACCGGTCGCGGCGGCCGCCCTGCTGTCGACGGTTCGCGAGCAGCCGGCGCTGCAGCGCGCGATCGCGCTGCTGCCGCCGCGCCACACCTACGCCACGGCGCTGTTCTACGCCGTGTTCGCCTTCTCCTCCGGGCTCACGCTGGCGATCGCGCTGCTGGGCGCGGGTGCCGTCTACCTGCTGTTTCACGGCCCCATCCACCACCCGGGCCTGGTGGCCCCGGCGCTCGTCAACCTCGCCGGCTACACGGTCTTCACCAACACCTGCATGAACCTCGACTCGGTGTTCATCGCCTTCCGCGACGGGCGCAGGCTGTTCGTGCTCAGGCTGCATCAGGCGCTGCTGTACCTGGCGCTGATCTTCGCCGGCCGGCTGGTGTCGGGCTCGGTCTGGTCTCTGGTGGCGACGATGATCCTGTCCTGGGCGCTTCCCTGCGTCCACCGCCTGGTGGAGGTGCGCCGCTGGCTCGTGCTCCGCGTCCCCAGGGCGGAGGCGCGGGCGGGCCTGCGGGCTCTGCCGGAGATGCTCAGGTTCGGGCTCAGGCTGACGCCGGCGGGGCTCCTGTGGGGGGTGTGCGACCAGAGCGCCACCTGGGTGCTGGGATCGGTCGCGCCGGTCGCGACCGTGGGCGCCTACAGCCGTGCCTGGTCGCTGGGACAGCGCTTCCTTGAGGCCCGGCTGCGGCTGAGCGAGCTGCTGTTCCCCACCCTGGTGGAGCGTCGGCAGACCGGGGACCAAGCCGGCTTCGACCGCGCGGTGATCGACTCGCTGCGCTACGGCAGCGCGTTCCTGCTGCTGTTCGCCGCGGTGGGCGGCGGCGCCGCGAAAGGCATCATGGCGGTGTTCGGGCCTCGGTTTGTTCCGGCCGCGACCGCGCTCGCGTTCCTGCTGCTGGTGCCCGCGTTCACGACGATGGTGTTCCTGGTGTCCCAGGCGCTGATCGCCTCTGACCGGGCGCTGCGATTAACGGCCAGCGCGGCCGTTCGGCTGGTCGTGACGCTGCCCGCCGTGGTCGTGCTGACCGAGCGCTACGGGATCACCGGTGCGGGCGTCGGGATGGCGCTGGGGGCCGCCGCCCAGCTCGCCTGCCAGTTGCTGGTCGTTCAGCGGGAGCTCATCGGGCTCGTTGCGAGGTGGTGGTCGCCGCGACAGGTCGCCGGGCAGGTGGCCGCCTACGCCGGCGCGTTCGCCGCCGCCCGGATGACGCTGCGCGGCCTGCACGGCTACGGCGGCCTGCTCGCCGCTCTGGTCTTGGGCACCGTGGTCTATCTGGCGCTGCTCGCGGCCGTCGGCGGGCTGTCAGGCCGTGACCGCGAGCGCGCGCGGCGACTTCGCGCCCGCCTCGCGGCCGCGCGGCAGCAGCCGTCCGCGTCGGCGCCGTTCACCCCGCCGCGCACGCAGCCACCCGACCGGGGGCTGGTCCTCGCGCGCGCGCAGCGTGCCCCGAGCACCGATGACCGGGACCGCTGAGCCAGGCGCCCGCCCCTCGCGCGGGCCCGAGGATGGGGCGAGCGGACGCGCCGGGGCCGGTGCGCGCAACCCGCCGGCGTCCGGCGCGCGAGAGCGGGAGGGGGCCGTGGCGCACGATCCGCCGGCGTCCGGGCGCGCTGGCGTCAGGGTGGCGTTCGTGACGGACATCGTCACCCCGTACATGGTCGCCGTGCTCGCTGCGCTGGCGCGCCGCTGCGAGCTGAGCGTGGCGTTCTGCTCGCGCACCGGCACGCGCGGGATGCCGTGGCAGATCGAGGTGCCGTTCGCGCACACGGTGATCGGCGGCCTGACGATCCGGCGGCGCTCGCCGGACGCGACCGACTTCTACCTCAGCCCGCGCACGCTGCGCGTGCTGCTCGCCGCCAGGCCGCAGGCGATCATCAGCGGCGGCTTCTCGTTCCCGTCGATGTACGCGGCGGTCTGCGCGCACATGCGCGGCGTCCCGCTGCTGATCCACAGCGATGGCACCGCGCGCTCGGAGGCGGGGCTCGGCCGCGCGCACGACCTGGCGCGTGCGCTGATGCGCCGCATGGCGTGGGGCGCTGTGGCCAACAGCCGTCCGGCCGCGGCGCGCTTTGCCCAGCTGGGCTTCGCGCCCGAGCGGATCTTCCTTGCGCCCCACGCGGCCGAGCTCTCCAGGCTGCGGGGGATCGGGGCAGCTCGCACCTACGAGGGGCAGCGGCTGCGGCTGCTCTGCGTCGGGCGGCTGATACCGCGCAAGGGCGTGGCGCAGCTGCTGCGGGCCTGCGCGCGCGCGACCGCCGCCGGCGCGGATGTGCGCCTGACGGTCGCCGGTCAGGGGCCTGAGGAGCCGGCGCTGCGCGAGCTGGCCGCATCGCTGGGCCTCGACGTGCGGTGGCTGGGGTTCGTCGAACAGTCGCGGCTGCCGGAGGTATACGAGCGCGCGGACGCGTTCGCGTTCCCCACCCTCGAGGATCCGTACGGGCTCGTGCTGCTGGAGGCCGGCGCGGCGGGACTGCCGCTGATCGCCTCGCCGCACGGCGGCGCGACCGAGGACCTGGTGCGCGACGGGCACAGCGGCCTGGTCGTCGAGCCCGCCGACGAGGAGGCGCTCGCGGCCGCGATCGCGCGTCTGGCGCGAGATCCCGCGCTGCGAGCACGGCTGGGGCGCGCCGCATACGCGGCCACCGCGGACCGCAGCCCGGATTCAAGCGCGGCCGGCTACCTCGCGGCTGTCAGCGCGGCGCTCGCCGGCGACGGGACGGCCTCACGCTCGCAGAGAGCCGGCGAGGATCACCTGCAGCCGACGGGCTGACGCGTTGACGTCGTGCTCGGCCCGGACGCGGGCGGCGGCGCGGTCGGCGAGCGATCGGCGCAGGTCGGGGTCGTGCGCAAGCCGGGAGAGCGCGCTCGTGAGCTCGTCCACGCGTCCGGGTGCCACCAGGAGCCCGGTCTGCTCGTCCTCGACGAGCTCCGGTATCCCCATGATCCGGGTGGTGACGACCGGCACTCGGAGGGCCATGGCCTCCATCAGCACGACCGGCAGCCCCTCGGCGAGCGACGGCAGGCAGAAGATGTCCGCCGACGCGTAGAAGTCGCGGATCCGGTCCTGTCCCACCGCGCCGGCGAGCACGACGCGTTGCGCGATCCCCAGCCGCCGGGAGAGGTCCTCGAGGCGGGCGCGCGTGGGCCCGTCGCCCACCAGCGTCAGCCGCACCGGCTCGCCGCGCTCGATCAGTCGCGCGCACGCCTCGATCAGCAGGGACTGCCCCTTGAGGTGAACCAGGCGACCGACGCAGAGGATGTGCGCCTCGCCGGGTGCGCGCGTCTCGCCGGGCGGACCGCTCGCCGGCGCCGCGCCCCTGGCACCCGGCTCCAGGCCACCTTTCACGGGCACGAACGACCCGGGATCAAGCCCGCATCGGACCACGTGGATGTCCCCCCACCTGCGTTCATCTGCAAGCGTCATCAGCTGGCTTCGACCGAAATCGCTGATCGCGACCGTGAAGCGGGCCGCGGCGATCTTCTCGGCCAGGTGGTTGCGGACCACGTCGTAGAACTCCACCGGGCCGTGGATCGCAAGGCTGAAGCTCCACCCATCCCCGGCGTAGCGGGCGGCGATCAGGGCCACGTCGCTCGCGCCGTCGGCGAAGATGGCGTGGAGGTGGCGCACGCGACGGCGCGCCGCCGCCCGCCACACGACGATCGCCTCGGCGAAGTAGAACAGGCCCCACAGCCGGCCGCGAACTCCGGGGTTCGCCCGCCGCAGCGCGAACGCCAGCGTCGCGACGTAGCGCCGAGGGCCTCGCAACAGGGCGCTGAGGTGCGCGATCGCCAGGCGCCCGCCGAGCGTTGGCAGCACCGTGCAGGTGCGCCGCGCCTCGGCGCGATCCTCGGCTGACAGCAGCTCGCCGGCGGATGCGCGGTGAATCGAGAAGGTCTCCACCTCGACGCCGATCCGGCGAAGCGCCGCGACCTCGCGCTGGATGAAGGTGTGCGAAACGGCCGGGTAGTGGGTCGCCAGGTAGCCGATGCGCATCCCCGCAAGGCTATTGGCGCGCGGCGACCTGAGGTGGCCGCGCGCGCCGGCGGCCGTCTACACTGACGGGCTCGGACCGGGGAGCACGCGCGGTGGACCGGTCCGCTGGCCACCTCGGCGATGCGGCGCACAACGACGATCCTCACGGCGCTGGCGATCATCATGGTCGCCAGCACAGCGGCTCTGATCTCCGCCTCGCGCGGCGCGAGCGCGCGAGCGGCCCGGTTTGTCACGATCCACGCCCGGCCGAGCCCCTCGGCCTTCGGAGAGGGGGTGACCGTCGCCGGCGTTTACGTGGCGCGCCGGCGGGCGGGCGTCCTGGCCACCCTGTGGCAGCAGTCGGCAGGCGAGCGGCGCTTTCACGCGATCGCCAGGACGCGCACCAACCGGTTCGGCCACTACCTGTTCGAGCTTGCGCCGCGGCTGGAGACGACCGACGCGCGGATGTTCGTCGCGGCCGGCGGCCTTCGCAGTCGCACGGTCGCGCATGGCGTGTCCGCGCTGGTCGAGCTCTCCCTGTCGCCCAGCGCGCCGCTGACGGCGACCCGCGTGCGCCTGAGCGGGCGCGTCCTCCCGCGCCAGCCCCGCGGACCCGTTTATGTGCAGCAGCTCATTCGCCGGGGGTGGCGCACCCTCGCGCGCCTGACGCTCGGGCGCGGCTCGCGCTTCGCCTACGAGCACAGGTTCACGATCGGCTCCTACGAGCTGCGCGTCGAGTTCCCCGGCAGCGCGCGAAACGCCCGCGCATACTCGACCCCGGAGATCCTGTCCGTCGGGCCCCAGGCGGGTATCCACAAGATCCGGCACGTGGTCATCATCATGCAGGAGAACCGCTCATTTGACAGCTACTTCGGCACCTACCCGGGCGCGGACGGAATCCCACCGGGGACGTGCATCCCGGATCCCGACGCGCCAGGCACCTGCGCCGCGCCGTTCCACGATGTGATGGACAAGAACTTCGGCGGTCCTCACGGCCATCTCAACGCGCTCGCCGACATCGACGGCGGACGCATGGACGGCTTCGTGGGCCAGGCCGAGCACGGCTCGGTCTGCATCGGCACCAACCCGGTCTGCAACCAGTGCTCCACCGACGGAGCCCGCTGCCAGCCCTGCAACCAGTCCCACCAGACGGCGTGCGACGACGTGATGGGCTACCACGACGGCGCCGACATACCCAACTACTGGACCTACGCGCGAGACTTCGTGCTGCAGGACCACATGTTCGAGTCGGTGAGCTCCTGGAGCCTTCCCTCGCACACCTACCTGGTGTCGGCGTGGTCGGCCCGTTGCACGGACCCGTACAACCCCTTCTCGTGCACCAACGCGCCGGCGGGGCCAAACCCGGTGCAGTCGCTGGCCCCGACCGATCAGACCCCCCTGTATGCGTGGACCGACATCACCTACCTGCTTGCCCGGGCGGGGGTCAGCTGGGCCTACTATGTCGCCCCCGGTAACGAGCCCGACTGCGAGAACGACCAGGCGGTCGTCTGTCCGGGCGTTCGCCAGGATGCCGCCACGCCCGACATCTGGAACCCGCTGCCGCACTTCACCGATGTCCACCAGGACAACCAGCTGTCAGACATCCAGCCGCTGGCGAACTTCTACACGGCCGCCGCCGACGGGACGCTCCCGTCCGTCGTGTGGATCGCGCCGAGCGCCTGCTGCTCAGAGCACCCCACCGCGCTGGTCAGCCGCGGCCAGACGTACGTGACGGGCCTGATCAACGCGATCATGCGCAGCCCCGACTGGGACAGCACCGCGATCTTCCTCTCCTGGGACGATTGGGGCGGCTTCTACGACCACGTCGTTCCGCCGACCGTCGACGCCGACGGTTACGGCCTGCGCGTGCCGGGCCTGGTGATCAGCCCCTACGCGCGGCAGGGTTACATCGACCACCAGATCCTCAGCCACGACGCGTACCTGAAGTTCATCGAGGATGACTTCCTCGGCGGCCAGCGGCTCGATCCCGCCACCGACGGCAGGCCGGATCCCCGGCCCGACGTGCGCGAGAACGCCCCGATCCTCGGCGACCTGACTCGCGATTTCAACTTCAACCAGCCGCCCCGGCCACCCGTGATCCTGCCCGTCTGCCCCGTCACCGATCTGCAGCCGCCGCCGAGCTGCGGGTGAGCGCGCGCGCACACAGCTCCAGGCGAGCGCAGCCAGCCGGGCCTGGGCGCCGCGCGCGCATTCTGACGCCTGCGGCGGCGGCCGCCGGACTGCTCGCCGCCGGACTGCTCGCCTGGGTCCTGCTTTACGGCGGGCCGTCGCGCCGGAGGCATCCCGGCGCCGTATCGGTCCCGGTCTCCGAGCCCATGCTGTTCTCGCCCTCCAGCATCTGGAACGCTCCGCTGCCGGCCGACGCGCCGATCGACCCGGAGTCCGCCCAGCTGGTCTCTGGGCTGCTGGCGGAGGTGCGGGCCGAGGAGCGGGCCGGAGTTGGGCCGTGGCTTGCGACCAGCACGGCAAGTACGCCGATCTACATCGTGCCCGCGGATGAGCCGACCGTCGACGTCTCACTCGACGATCCCGCCCTCCCCTGGCGCCGCTCGCTGGCGCGCGCGCTGCGCAGCGTGCCGATCCCGCCGGGTGCCCGCCCGGCCCGCGGACGCGACGCGCAGATGACGATCTGGCAGCCCGCCACCGACCGGCTCTGGGAGCTCTTCCACGCGCGACTTGAGGCCGACGGCTGGCACGCCGCATGGGGCGGGGCGATGGACGACGTATCGCGCAGCCCCGGCTACTACACCGCCGCGTCCTGGCCGGGCGCGCAGGCCAACTGGGGCGCCACCGCCACCAGCTTCCCGGTCGCAGCCGGCGTGATCACGCTCGCGCAGATCCGCGCCGGAGCCATCGACCACGCGCTGGCGCTCGACGTGCCGCGCCCGCGCGCCGGCGTCGTGGCCTGGCCGGCCCAGCGAGGCGACGGGACCGGGCCGCCCTCGGCGATCCCGGAGGGAGCCCACCTGCGCCTGGACCCGACGCTTGATCTCGACGCCCTGCCAATGCCGCCTCTGACCCGCATGATCGCCGTCGCGGCGCAGCGCTACGGCCTCATCGTGCGCGATGGCGCCCCCGCGATCAGCCTGTTCGCGGAGGACCCCACGCAGTACGGCGGCGGCCGGCTCTACTGGGGCAGGCATGCGATCTTCGGGGGCCTGACCCCGCAGCAGATCCTCGCCGCGTTCCCATGGTCGCACCTTCAGGTGCTGCGCATGACCCTGGTGCGGGTGCCGCGCGCCAGCAAGTTCCTGGACGCGGCGCTCAGGGGCTGACGCGGTCCCGCTCGCCCCGGCCGTCTGCCGCGCCGGGGGCCGGCCGGCCTCTGGCCGTGGCCGCCTGCCGCGCCGGGGGCGGGCCGTCCTCTGGTCCAGGCGGTCTGCCGCGCCGGGGAGCGGCCGTCCTCTGGCCGTGGCCGTCTGTGTGCCGGCGGCGCCCGCCCTCTCACCCTGCCCGGCGCGCGATCCAGCGGTCATGCCATACGCACGCCGTGTACAGCGTCCACAGGTGCTTGTGCCAGTCGCCGCGCCCGGCGCGATGGGCGGCGAACAGCTGGTCGATCGCCGACCGATCCAGAAGTCCCCGATCGAGCAGCGACGAGCGTCCGATCTGCGCCTGTGCGTGTGCGCCGAAGCTCCCGCGCAGCCACTCCGCCATCGGAGTGCCGAAGCCCTGCTTGGGCCGCGAGAGGACCGCCTCGGGCAGGAGGCCGGCCATCGCGCGGCGCAGTGCGTACTTTCCGACCCCTGACCGGTGCTTCATGCTGGGCGGCAGCGCGAGCGCGAACTCGACCAGCCTGTGGTCGAGGAACGGTTCGCGTCCCTCCACCGAGTCCGCCATCGTGATGCGGTCAAGACGGGCGAGCAGCATCTCCGGCAGGCGCTGCTTGAGCTCCAGGTAGGTCATCTTCTGAAGCAGGTCCGGCGAGCCGCCGAGCCTGTCGGCTTCGCTCCAGAGACGCTCGACGACCCGGTGGGACCGGTCCTGGGCTTCGTCGCGCGACAGCAGCCGCGCCTTGACCGGGCCACGGAAGCACAGCCCGCCGCCCCAGTACGGCTGCGAGCTGCGGCCCGCGTCGTAGAGCGCCTCGCCCTGGCGGATCCCGCGCCCCAGGCGCCGGGTGGCTTGCACCGCCAGGCGGCCCAGCGGCTCGCGTACGCTCGGCGGCAGCCGCTGGAACGGGACGACATAGCGCCGATGGGTGGCGTAGCCGGAGTAGCCGTGGAGGATCTCGTCCGACCCCTCTCCGCACTGGACGACGATGGTCCCGGTCTCGCGCGCGAGGCTGGTTATGAAGTGCTGGGGTACCGCCGTCGGGTCAGCGCACGGCTCGTCCTGGTGCTCGGCGAGCCGCGGCAAAAGCTCGAGCATGTCATCGACGGCGACCAGCACCTCGTGGTGCTCGGTGGCGAACCGCTGCGCCACCGCGCGCGCCCAGTGCAGCTCGTCATAGCGCTTGTGGTCCCGCGGGGCGGTGGCGAACGTACGGACCGGCCGATCGGTCAGCTCGGACATCAGCGCCACGTTGGCCGATGAGTCAAGCCCGCCGGACAGGAACACGCCGAACGGCACGTCGGACATCATGCGCTTGCGGATCGACTCGCGCAGGAGATCCCGAAGCCTCGTGACGAGCGCCTCCTCCGACATCTGACGCACCTCCGCCGCGACCGGCTCGGAGAACGGACTCCAGTACACCGACCGCGTCACCGATCCGTCGTGGCGCACCAGCATCCACTCGGCCGGGGCGAGCCTGCAGACTCCGCGGTACATGGTGGCCGTCCCGGGTGCGAACCCAAACGTGAGGTAGTCGATGAACGCGGCCTCGTCGAGGTCGCGGGGGACGCCCGGGTGCTCGAGCAGCGCCCTGATCTCGGAGGCGAACACCAGGCCCGATCCGCACAGCGCGTAGTAGAGGGGCTTGACGCCGAGCCGGTCGCGCGCCAAAAACAGCTCCCGCCGGCGCGCGTCCCAGATCGCCAGCGCGAACATGCCCTCAAGCCGCGTCACGCAGTCCGGCCCCTCGTCCTCGTAGAGGTGAAGCACCGCCTCGGTGTCGGTTCGCGACCTGAACCGGTGGCCGCGCCGCTCCAGCTCGGCGCGCAGCGCACCGTGGTTGTAGACCTCTCCGTTGTAGGAGATCCAAACGGTCTCATCCTCGTTGGCCATCGGCTGGTGGCCGGCGGCGCTCAGATCGACGATCGACAGGCGGCGGTGGCCGAGGGCGATCCGCGCGCGCTCATCGGCGAACGCCCCCGCGTCGTCGGGGCCGCGGTGCACGAGCGTGTCGCGCATGCGCACGACCGTCCGCTCAGAGACGTCGAAGCGCTCCCCAAAACCCAGCATCCCGCAGATCCCGCACACCCTCGTCCGATCCCCTCTCCGGCGCTCGATCCCGCTGGCACGGCGCGCTCCAGGCCGCCCGCCGGATTCTGACAGCACGCGCCGCCGCGTGCCCGCCGCGGTCGCGGACGGCTGTTCGAGGCAACCGCGATCCTCCTGCAGCAGGGGTCCGGGGCCGCCGACGATCAGACGCAGGCGGTCGGCGCACCGCGAGGGTTCCGCAGACGGGGGGTGGGCGTCCGAGGGCTCGCGCGGCCTCGTGCCGGTCGGCCCCGCTGCCATGCGCGCTCCCGACCTCACAAACTCAAAAGCTCGCCGCCCACCGAACCCGCGGACCGGCCCCCCGGTCGCCGCGGCGCCAGCCGGCGGGCGCGCTCGCTCCCGCCTGGCGCTCGCCGGCGCCCGCCTGCGCGCGAGCGTGCCACGCGTGCGCCCGCGCCCGAGCGTGCCGCGCGTGCGCCTGCGCGCGAGCGTGCCACGGGTGCGCCTGCGCGCGAGCGCGGTCGTCGCGACGGTGCTGGCACTCGGGTGCGCCGCCGGCGCGCGCGCCGCCACGCCCGGCATGACGTTCTACGTCGATGGCGCCTCCCTGGGCGGGCAGTGCAGCGACGCCTACACTCCGGCGCAGGCCCAGAGTCCGGCGACCCCCTGGTGCACGATCAGTCGCGCGGTGTCGGCGGTGCCGGAGGGCGCGGCGATCGAGGTGGCGCCGGCCGTCTACCGGGAGACGGTCACGCTCACCGCGCGCGACGACGGCGTCACGCTCACCGCCAACGGCGCCGGTCAGCCGATCATCGATGGAGGCGGCGTGCGAAGCGTCGGAATCGACCTGGTCGACGGGGTCAACCACGTGACCGTCGAGGGGTTCGAGGTACAGAATGTCGCGGCGACCGGCACACAGCGCGCCGTGGGCATCGCCGGATTCGACACCTACGACGACACGATCGCAAACGACACGATCCACGCGGTGCACTCCGACAGCGCATACAGCTACGGAATCGCCCTGGGCAACAACTCCCTGCCGGGCCTCGTGCACAACATCACGGTGTCGGGCAACCACATCTATGACATCGGACCCGGCGGCGAGTCGATGGGGATCTGGCTGCTGATGGCCAGCTCGATGACGGTGCAGGACAACGAGGTCTACCTGGTGCGCAAGGAGGGCATCCGGGACTGGTACGGCCTTGACAACTCGTTCGTGTCCAATCGCCTGTATCTCAACTGGGCCGGACTCACGCTCGAGTCCACGATCGGCGACTATGTCGCCAACAACGTCGCATACGACAACGTGTGGGCGTTTGACGCAAAGCACGTCGACGACGCAAACGCGCTGTCGCTCTGGTCGCTTGCCTCGCCGCAGTGGAACCGGTTCTGGCACAACACCGCATATGCCAACACGCACGCGGACTTCGGGCTGGCGATGAACTCCCCAGATGCAGACTACATCGACATCGAGGACAACGTGCTCGCCGATCCGGGCGATGTTCACCTCCACGATTTCCCGGCCGTGCGCGGGCCGAACGTGATCGTGGACGGCGACGCCTACTCAGGTGCTGCGCCGGTCTACTACACCGACTGGAGCGTGCCCCACCCGTCGACGCTCCAGACGCTCGGAGAGCTCCAGTCGACTCTCGGCTGGGAGCGCGACGGTCAGATGTTCTCACCGTCGTTCATCAACCCGCTGGACGGCGACCTTGGCTTCGATCCCTCGGGCATGGCTCCGGGAGTGGCGCTGCCCGATGCCTTCGGCGCCCAGGTGGGAGCGGCAGGGGTGCCGCCGGCGACGATGAGCTACCTGCGCTACCCGGCACGCGTGATCGCCTCCTCGGCCGAGCGCGAACCCTACCTGGATCCGCAAGCCGCCAGCGACGGTCGCGACGACACCTACTGGTGGTCGGCCGAGTCCACACAGCCGACGGGCTCGGTGACGTTCGACCTGGGCGCCGCCGAGCCGATCGACCTTTTCGTGCTGGACATCTTCGCTCAGTTTGACGCCCGCAACCCCAGGGGCGTGCAGATACAGGTGTCAAGCGACGGGTCCAGCTTCACAACGGTGCTGGCCACCACCAACCCGGACTCCGAGGGCAGCTCCTACAAGTACCTGCTCCCGGCGCCTGTGACCGCCCGCTACGTTCGGCTCAACCTGCTCTCAAGCTTCGGAGGCTCCTCGATCATCTTCTCGGACTTCGCCATCGGCCTGCTGGCGCCGGTCGGCAGTCCCGTGACATCGCTTGCGCTGGGAAGGATGGCCGAGGCGCTGCGCTCCGCCGCCGCCCGGCGCTCCCGGGGATCTGGCGGGCGGCGCTCCCGGGGATCTGGCGGGCGGCGCTCGCGGGGGTCCGGCGGGCGGCGCTCGCGGGGGCCCGGCGGGCGGCGCTCCCGGGGCAAGGCCTCTCGCCGAGCCCGCCTGCACGGTGCCGCCTGCGCTCGGACCACCGCCCGGAGGCGCGCGTCCGCACGCCGGCTCAGCCGCGTCCGTTGCCGGCGCGGGGCGCGCGCTCCAGCACGCCACGGGCGCGCATCTCGCCCACGAGCTGCTCGACGAGCTGCTCGACGCCGCAACGCTCGGTGAGCAGCTCCACATCGGGACTGGTCGGGGGCTCGTAGGGCGACGCGATCCCCGTGAAGTCGGGAATCAGGCCCCGGCGGGCGCGAGCGTAGAGTCCCTTGGGATCCCTGCGCTCGCATTCGCCAAGCGTCGTGTTGACGTAGACCTCGAGGAACGGGACGCCGGCTCGCTCGTGGATGCTTCGCGCCAGCAGTCGATCGGCGCGAAACGGGCTGATCAGCGCGACGATCGCGATCGTGCCGGCGTCGGCGAACAGGCGGGCAACCTCCGCCACGCGACGAACGTTCTCGGCCCGGTCCTCGGCGCTGAAGCCGAGATCGCTGTTGAGCCCATGGCGGAGGTTGTCGCCGTCCAGCAGGTACGCGGGCTGGCCCATGCCGGCGATCCGGGCCTCCAGCGCCGAGGCGATCGTCGACTTGCCCGCCGCCGACAGCCCGGTGAGCCAGATGGTTGCGCCGCGATGTCGGATCATCGACCAGCGCGCGTCGCGGGTGAGGCGTCCGTCGTGCCATGTGATGTCGCGAGCGGTGGTGGCCGGGGGGATGTGCGGCTCGATGATCATCGCCGCGGCCACCGTCTGGTTGGTGGCCTCGTCGATCAGGATGAGGCTGCCGGTGGTCCGGTTGCGGCGGTACTCGTCGAAGATGAGCGGCGCGCTCGTGAGCAGGCGAACCCGGCCGATGTCGTTGAGCGAGAGCAGCCTCGCGTCCTCATCGCGGCGCAGCGTGTCGACGTCGATCCGGTAGCGCACTCGCTGCACGCAGGCGCGCACGGTCCGCGTGGTGTGCTTGACCAGCACCTGCGCCCGCTCGGCCAGCGGTCGCTCGCCCATCCAGCAGACGACCGCCTCCAGCTCGCGGCCGACGGTCGGTCTGTTGTGCGGTCGGCAGATCATGTCTCCACGCGAAACGTCGACGTCGTGCGCAAGGCGCAGCGTGACCGACATCGGGGCGAAGGCCTCAGCCAGCGGCCCGTCCGCCGTGTCGATCGCCTCGATCCGGGACTCCGCGCCGGAGGGGAGCACGAGCACCGGGTCGCCGGGCCGCAGCACCCCGGCGGCGATCTGGCCGGCGTAGCCCCGGTAGCCCGGCTTTGAGGACCCCTGTCCGGCGCGGATCACCCACTGCACCGGCATGCGGCAGTCGATCAGGTTGCGGTCGGATGCGACGTGGACGTGCTCCAGGTGGTACAGCAGGGCGGGGCCCTCGTACCACGGCATGGCGCGCGAGCGCTCGACGACGTTGTCGCCCTCCAGTGCGCAGATCGGTATGAACGTCACGTCGGTCGTGTCCAGGCGCGCGGAGAACTCCCGGAAGTCGCGCTCGACGAGATCGAACGGACCCTGGCGGAAGGACACGAGGTCCATCTTGTTGACGCACACCACCAGGTGGCGGATCCCCAAAAGCGATGCCAGGAAGGCGTGCCTGCGTGTCTGCTTGACCACGCCGGAGCGCACATCGACCAGGATCACGGCGACGTCGGCGGTCGAGGCGCCGGTCACCATGTTGCGCGTGTACTGCTCGTGGCCGGGGGTGTCGGCGATGATGAACCTGCGCCGCGGGGTGGCGAAGTAGCGGTAGGCGACATCGATCGTGATCCCCTGCTCGCGCTCGGCGCG
>DATGLC010000056.1:0-76964 GCA_035294345.1 Solirubrobacteraceae bacterium | reverse complement strand
GACGCCGCGCCGATCATCACTTGAGCAGCGCCGCGCCTCGATGAACTCACCCCCGCGAAGGGGGTGAGGGACGAGGTAGGCGAGCAGACTGTCGAGGAACTGTTCCACGGGGCCTCGATGAACTCACCCCCGCGAAGGGGGTGAGGGGCGCCACTCGCCCGCGAACTCGCGCTGGCTGCGAATCTCGCCTCGATGAACTCACCCCCGCGAAGGGGGTGAGGGTTCGGCCAGCGCCTTGCGGTAGGCGCGCTCGGCCTCGGCGCCTCGATGAACTCACCCCCGCGAAGGGGGTGAGGGGCCGAAGCGATCCAGAACAGTGACTGGGCCGGCTCACAGCCTCGATGAACTCACCCCCGCGAAGGGGGTGAGGGTTTGCTTGGCTGTCATGCGTGCTGGGAATCCAATGGGGCCTCGATGAACTCACCCCCGCGAAGGGGGTGAGGGGTTCAATCAGGATCATCACGGAGCCGTACTCCGAAAAGCCTCGATGAACTCACCCCCGCGAAGGGGGTGAGGGGCCGTGTTCGGCGACGCCGAAAGACTGGTCCTGGGCGCGCCTCGATGAACTCACCCCCGCGAAGGGGGTGAGGGTCCAGCCGCCCGCCCAAGCCTACCAGGACACGCAACAGCCTCGATGAACTCACCCCCGCGAAGGGGGTGAGGGGGTGTGATCGTCGAGCGCCGCTGCCGGCGCTGCGACGCCTCGATGAACTCACCCCCGCGAAGGGGGTGAGGGGCCCCCCCCGGGCGGCGCGCCGCTGTCCCGGCTGATGCAGCCTCGATGAACTCACCCCCGCGAAGGGGGTGAGGGTTATCGCCTTGGTCGTGGCTGCTAACTGAGCGTCTGCCTCGATGAACTCACCCCCGCGAAGGGGGTGAGGGGACTGGCTCGCTCCCGCGCTTGATACGTTCGGCAGGCCTCGATGAACTCACCCCCGCGAAGGGGGTGAGGGAGCGGCAGCGTTTAGCTGCCGATTTGCAGGCCGTTTTTGACGCTGTGCGCAGGCTGCGCGACGAGAGGACAATGATCTTCAGTTTTCAATGACCGCAGACGGGAAATGATGCCTATCTGGAGGCGATGGACGGCGCGCAGGCTCGCCAGCGTTTTACGCGAGCCGGAGCCTGCGCAGCGAGAAGCTGGGAGGCTAGGGTTGGGGCTGAGGGACGAAGCGGGCGCACGTACGCCATCGAGGCTAGAGCACCAGTGCGGAGCGATCGGCCAGAAGCTGTCCTGACCGCCCCAGGTAGACGGTCGCGCGGCGCGCGGACTCACGGGAGCCGAGGTCGCATAGCAGAACGCGGTCGCTGGCCGGATCGATGAGGCTTCGGAGGGTGACCTGGAGGCGAACGAACTCGGCTGGTCGCCCATCGACCATAAAGACACTGTACTGCACCCGCTCCCCATGGTGCTGGAGCGCCACGGCGACTTTGTCCCGGCGGCGATCGTCGGCCACGTCGTAGGCCACCAGGAGGCGACGCACAGCCTCGCTCATCGAAGCTCGATGGGGCGGTAGCTTGGGGCCTCGCCAACGACCAGTGCAAGGAGGAGGCGAGCCTGGACCTCCATCGCACGGCGCCACGTAACGCGGTAGCCGAAATGAGGATGACGAAGCTCGGCGGTGGCGCGGCGTTCGTAGGCGGCGATCAGGGCACGGCGGCCGCGTGGAGTCATCCGAAAGGCGTCTAGGTCGCGCCGGAAGTCTCGCGCGCGGACCTCACCGTTGTTGATCGCCCAGAGGACCGCGGAATCCGCTACCGGGGCTCTGAGCTCCTCCATCAGATCCAACGCCAGGGCGGGCTTGTTGCGAATCGGCGAGTGCAGCACGCCGCCATGTGGATCGAGGCCGCACGCCACGACCGCTCGCAGGACGTCCGCCAGCAGGAGACTGTACGCGACGTTTAGAGCCGCGTTCACCGGATCGTGAGCCGGATGAGCGGATCGGCGCTCAATGCGCGCCCAATCGGGGTTCAGGGCGTCGCTGAGGGCGGGGAAGTAGATAGCGGCGGCGCGTCCCTCAAGTCCAAGAAGCGATGAGGCGTCAGGCGCGGCGAGCGCCTGACGCGCCAGGGAACGCAGCGCCTCACGTTGCGGGCTGAGATGGCGTCGCAGGAGCGCGGCCTGGTTTCGGATCTTGGCGGCGATCATCGCGCGCGCGGCCCGGAGACAGACCGGCTCGGACAGCCGATGCTGGAGGGCTCTCGCGTCCCCGTTGGGGCCATCGGCCCCCGTGGCCCACCCCACAACTCTCCCCGACCACGTGCACCAGACGATCGTGACCCCGCGGTCGAGCAGCTCCCGCACCAGGGCCGAGGACAGGTCCACGTTGCTATGGGCGATCAGACCGCTCACGTGGCCGATCGGCACCTCCACCTGCTCCTGGCCCGCCGCGCGGATCTTGATCTGACCACGGCTGAGGCTGGCGCGAGCGCCAGGCGAAGAGAGGTGCAGCACCTGGCCGGTCGGGTCGGCCACCCCGATGCGCCGCGCCGGGACGCGTTGCCGGTGCTCGTCGGGTAGGCAGATCCCGACATGGCTGCACCAGCCGCATCGAGGGTCATCCTCCAAAGGCGGCGGCGGTGTAAGTGAGCTGAGCACGCTGCGGGTCGCCGTGACGTGCGAGTGCGCGAGATCCGACAGCTCGGAATCGAGCTCAACCGCCACACGGCGTCGCAACGTGCTGAAGTAAACCTCCGCTGCTCTGACCCTGTGCCCAGCCTCCCTCAGGCACAGTGCCTGCAGCGCCAGCTGAACTCGTTGCGCATCGGTCACCCGCGCGCTGCGCCGAACCGGCGTCGCCTTGTGCTCCACGAGGGTGAGCGAGCCATCGTCGTCGACCTCAACGGTGTCGCAGCGTCCGACGATGCCCAGCGTCTGGGAGCACAGCTCGACCGCGTGCAGGCGCCGGCGACGGGAGGTGGCCTCATCGTGTGCCTGCTCGTGTGCGGCGACGCCGTGGGCCATCTGAGCCGTGTCCGTTCGCTCACCGTGCACCTCCAGCCAGGCGCGGCGCGGACAGAAGACGTGGTGGCAGACCAGGCTGATCGGGAGCGGCTCGCTCTCCATCGCGGGCGACGCGTCGCTGGGAGCGTCAGCGCTCACGCCAGATCCACGGGCTCCCCGCGCGCGAAGGTGAAGATGCCGGCCCTGTTTCGACCGGGCGCTGGGCGCTCCTGGAAGCGCACGAGGCAGGGAACTCCCAGCGCCCGCAGGCGCGCGCTCGGCGGTCCGTGGAGCTCGGGGCTGGCGAGTTCGCTCCTGGCCAGCAGCGCCCGAAGCCGCGGTGCGGACGCAGGCGGGGAGCACACGGGCAGCTGGACCGTCAGGGGCTCCCCGCGAAGCTTGAAGCAGCAAGGCGTCCGGCTACCGCGGGTGGTGAGCCCCACCGGCAGCTGTCCAAGTCCAAGTGCGGCAAGCCACTGATGAGCGAGGTGCACGCGAATGCCGGGCGGGCCCCAGCCGGTCCGGTCCTTGTGCTCGGCACCCAGCAGCAGATCGTCCCCCGCCCAGATCGCCAGCAGCTCATCGCGATCGGCCTCCTCCGCTGCGGGTCGCGTCCGGCGCAGCACGCCGCGAACGAAGTCCGACGTGCTGTTGCCGGCGACACCGTCGAGCCGTGTCGCTCCTTGAGCGGGCGTGGCCTTCTCGCCGCCCCAGGTCATCGGCGCTCCGAGCCCCGCCACGAGGCGGGCCGAAAGGCCGTGCTGAACGCCATCGAGCAGCTGCTCGCGCGCCTGCAGTGCGCGGGGGGCGCGAGCTTTCTCGGTGACGAAGCGGGCCCAGATCGCCGGCCTGTCCTTGGCGATGTCCGCGTCGACGACCTCCCTGCATGCCAGCGCGCTCGCCCGGACGCATTCCACGGCGCGCTCCGGGGGCGCTGACGTCAAAACGAAGGGTTCCAGCTCAGGCGAGTCCGCCTCGCACCCGACGAACGCGCGCTCGCCGCCCACCTCCAGCGCGGCGGCCAGCCCGTAGGCCGCCAGATGAGAGACCAGCAGCAGCCCCGAGCTGCCGATTCTCAGCCTGTGTGTGCTCATCTTCCCTCCGCTGAGACCTGCCGGTCGGCGCAGCACAGCAGCGCCTCAAGCCAGGCGAGACCGTGGACGCCAAAGCGACTCTGGGCGCGCGCGCGCAGCAGCTCGTATTCGCCGAGATCGCCGAACAGCCTCTGCGCCCACGCGAGCACCGACGGTCCGCATCCATCCCATCCGTCGAGGAGGTCACGCTCCCTGCGGTCAAACAGGGGGCGCCCTCTGCCGTGATGGGCGCCGACGAGCGCCGTCACCAGCGGGTCTCCATCGGCCGCCACAGCGGCATACGCCGCGCTGAGCTGCTCGTGACGCCACCCGTCCCCACGATCGGGTCGGTGCCCCGGCCGCGGCTTCGCCAGCGGCGGCTCGCCTGCGAGCGCGCCCATGCGCCGCTGGAAGCGGGGATGACGCTTGCCCTCATCGTGAGAGCCCGCGGCCAGGAGCAGCTCCTCCCGCGGCAGGTGAGAATCGCGCAACGCTAGCGCCTGGATGATCGTCGCCAGGCGTTCTCTGACCTCTTGCTGGTGCTCGACGAGGCTCACGCTCTCATCGGGCACCGCTCGCGGAGCCTCGGCTCCGCGCCCGGGAATCTCCCTGACGACAAGCAGGCCGACCTCCAGACCGGGATCGCCCGCGCACCAATCCAGCTCCAGCTCGCCAAGCCGACGGTGGGAGCGCAGGCGGCGGGCGGCCTCGTGGTTGCCGGTCTCCTCGAGCACGTCTGCGACCTCCCTCCGGGCGGCGCGGGTGCCCAGCACCGGATCCTGGTCCAGGATCGGCTCGATGAGCGCGACAGGCAGCGGCAGGATCCGGTCTGGTACGCGACCCTCCGGGTTGTCCTGCAGAACATCCTCGAAGGGCTCTCCGCGACGGGACCCGTCGTCGAGTCCGACCACGCCGGCCGTACAGATGCGGGAGCCGGCGGGCACCACGACCGTGTCGCCCGGACGGGGATGTGGCGGATCGCCGCCGCCATCTTCGGCGAGGCGCTCGACGAGCAGCGAGCCGTCGCGCTCGCCCACCAGCCACGCCTTCGCTCGCACCACATCCAAGATCCGGCCCAGAGGCGTCCCCCGCGCGCCGGGGTTCGACCAGGGGATCGCAGCCTGCTCGTGCTGGCGAGGAGGACAAGCGAGCAGTGCTTCCTTGACGATCGAGGGGTCCAGGTCCAGGTTGGCGCGCGCCACGAGGCTGACCTCCGGACGAGCCTCGGACGGGTCCAGGAGGTAAAGATCGGGCTCGGGGTCGGCCGCATGCGCATCGCTGGTCATCGCCAACGTCTCAAGGTCGGTCGCGCGGATCCGAGGCAACAGGGGCCTCGCCGGTATGGGCAGCTCTGATCGGATCACGTCCAGGGGGGAGATTGAGCCAGGCAGGCCGTCAAGCCATCGAAGGCCGGCCACGAGATCCTCGACCTCATATGGTCCGGCGCCCCGTCCCACGGCCGGGCTGGCGGTGGTTAGCGTCTCGGGCACGACCACGGTCATCGCGGCCTGATCGTTGCGCCCCGATCTGTTGAGCCGCCCGGCCCGCTGGGCGAGCGCCGAGGCAGGGGCGATCACGCTCACGATCGCCGGCAGGTCCAGATCGACGCCCACCTCCAGTGACTGCGTGCTGATCAGGAAGGCGACCTCGGGATCGCCCTCGGCGCTCAGCAGACCGGGACGGCGCCTGCGCAACGCCGCGAGATCGGCCGTCCGCATTCGTCCACAGACGAGCTCGACCTGGTGGCCCTCCTGCCGAAGCGACGCAGCAACGCCAAGCGCCATGGGGACCTCGTTGACGAACACGCCCACCGTTGCGCCCACGCGCTCAAGCTCGGCCCGCGCGCAGTCGACCACCGCGCTCTCAAGCTCTCTCCCCCAGTCGGAGGCCATCACCAGCTCGAGCCGCTTCGCCGCATTCACTCGGGCCGCCAGCGACGGATCTTGCAGGTCCGGGCCGCTGATCCCCATCTGACCGGGCGATCGCTCCTGGGTCGCGGTCATGGAGACCACCTGAAGCGGAGCGATGCCGCCTGGAAGCTCGGCGACCGTCCTGGCCGTCTCCAGCAGGCGCCCGTGCAGGTGCGCCTCGTCGACGATCGCGACCGCGTCCTGGCCGAGCAGCCCCGCCTCGAGGTTGCGGGCGTGCCGCGTTGACCCGTAGCCGCGGAGCAGAAGCCGAGAGCCCCACATCTGCGGCGTGGCGCAGATCACCTGGCACGCGGCCGGCTCAGTTCGCCAGCCGCTGTCGGGTTGCAACCCGCCGCGCAGGCTCCAGGCCAGCACGGGCGGAGGCTCATCCTCGTCCACCGAGCGCGTCTGCAAGCCCCTCAGCGCCTGGGCGTGCGCGAACAGCACAGAGCTGGCGCCCTCCTTCAGACCAGCCGCCAGCCGGGTCGCGACGTTGCGCGCGCGGTCGTACTGATCGTCGACCAGGACGCGACGGGGAGAGACCAGGATCAGACGGCGGGGCGGCCGGGCCTGCGTTCGGCCAAGGACATGCTCGGCGACCAGAAACGCATGAGCCTCCACGACGGCCGATTTCCCGGATCCGGTTGGCGCGCAGATATCAGGCCAGCGTCCCGAGTCGGCGACGCTCTGCACCAGAGCGCACTGCCATGGGTAGGGCCTGGCTCCAGCGTTGAGCGCGGCAAAGAAGGTGACAAACCGCTCGGACGCCGTCATCTCCACAGCTCCGCCAGCGGGCGCAGCAGCCCGCCACCGAGATGGCGAGCGCGCCCGATCGCGAGCAGGCCGCCGCCGGCGTCCAGGTCGCCGAGGCTCACAAGCGCGTCGACGGCCACCAGGAGGTCGCCCGGTCGGGCTCGATGGCAGTAGCGCGACGCCGCGCTGGAGAGGCGGCGCGCTCGCGCCGTCACGCCCATCTGGCGCAGCTGGGCCACGAGTGCGCGGCGGAACTCCCAGCCCGTCCCCCACCCCACTCCCTGCGACTCCAGCACCCCGCGCATGGCGTAGCCGACGGAGCAGACCACCGCGTCATCGAGCGTCCAGGGGGCATGCCGTGGTGTCCCCGGCACATCGAGCACCATCGGCACCTCGGTTGCGAGAGGACCGCCGGTCTCGCTCCAGAACGGCACGGCACTGACCTGCTCAGGGGCTGAGAGCGCCACCGCCCGTCGCGCGTAGGAGACCCTCAGGCCGCCCGAGAGCGCCTCGAGGAGCATCGCCCGGTCAGCGTCGGGCACCGCCGCCGGCAACCCGAGCACCACCGCCGGCGAGCGCTCCGGTCCCAGGACGGTCGGGTGGATGGCGATATGACCCGGGCCGCGCAGCGGCCCATCGCCGTCACGACCACTGACGAGCGGAGGCACGTCATCGGCGATCGCAGCGACCAGCGCCCGGTGCACCGCCGCTGCGAGTCCGACGCGAGCCTGCGGTCGCAACATCCACGGCTCGAGCGCGCGATCTGGCCGCAGGATCCAGGCTTCGGAGTATGGCCAGCCCACCGCTGCATCTCGCCCAAAGCGGCGAAGGCGCGTGTGCAGCTCGCCGATCCCCGCAGGCTGCTCGTCGGGGGCCTGCTTGCCCCGACTGCCGGACGCGTGGCGCCCGGCGCTCAGGCGCAGCGCCTCCCGGTGCGCGTGCATCAGAGCGTCGAAGCGCCCTGGCCGCGCGACGCGCAGCGCAAGCCCGGGACCGCGCCGCTCGGAGTGCGCCAGGAAGCCCACGGCGGCGCGATCCAGGCGACCGGGGTTCACCCTGACGACAACCGAAGCTTCGGCCCGGCCGACGTGGGTGATCTCGCACGCGAGCTCCTGAAGCGCCCGCGCCACCGGCTGGTCGGCCGGCGGCCAGGCGTAGACGACAGGTCCTCCCAGCGCGGTGAAGGGCTCAAAGGGCGTGTTGGCTAGAAAGGGAGCTCGAGCCGCCCGCAGCCGGTAGCGGCGGGCGTTCTGGGTGCTGGTGCGAAACGCGGGAGCCAGGATGCCGAGCGGCTCGTGCTCCTCAAGCCAGCGGACAGCCTCGGCGTGCTCGTCTTGAGCGGCGAGCACCTCCCGCTGCGCACGCGTGTCATGCTGCGCGACGGCCCAAGGTCCCGCCGCCGCCGCCGCCGCAGCAAACGCGGCGTGCAGCCTCGCGGGTGAGGGCAGCGGCTCCGGCGCCCCGTACTCCCCGCCGCTGTAGGCATCGCGAGTGAACCGGACGCTGATCATCAGCGCCTCTTCCATCGCACCTACTCCTCGTCGTCGGCTTCGTCGACGGCTCCGCCGCCTATGACCGGGTCGCCTTCAAGGCGCTGGCACTGGCCCGTCCAGCGCAGGCGATCGGGCAGGCGCTCGATCGCCAGGTCCAGAAAGCGCTCGCAGGAGTCGATCGAGAGGTCCAGGTCCACCTGCTCGCCGTCAAGCGTTGTGCGCGCCCGGGGGGCCGAGACGTCGCAGTAGGCCCGCAGGTCCGGGTCGGCGTCGGCGTACGCGCATCCGAGCAGCAGCATGGCCAGCAGCGCCCCCCGCGCCGCCACGTCCTCCTCGGCCGAGCCGCCGAAGCGCAGACGCCTGAGACCTGCCAGCGAGAAGGTGCGCGAGCGGCGAACCTCGGGCACCGAGACGCCGAACGGCTGCTCGGTGGCGGGCGGGATGCCGCCGAGGCCGAGCTCAGCGGCGGAGATCGCCTCCTTCCTGTCCTTGCGCGCCTTGTTGATCTCCTTGTCAACCTTGTCCACCAGCTTGGGGGACAGCTGATCGCGTTGGCGGTCAAGCAGCTCCCACATCTGCTCCGGGGAGACGTACACGTCCTGGCCGAGCGGGTCCAAGCGCGCGCCGGAGCGCCTGGACAGAGGGTTGCCGCTCTCGGCGACCACACCGAAGAGCTCTGAGACGAGCAGGCCGCGGAGCCGCAGCTGGCCTGTGCGCCGAGTGGAGTCCCAGCCGCCGAATGCCAGCGTGGCCGGGGAGGCGAGGAATACGGCAGAGAGGTCAGCATGGTTGCTGTCCCGCAGTCGCTGGTACCAGTCGCGCCGGATGACCGGCGTGCCGTCCTGGCTGGAGAAGCGCACGTGTGCGTCAAAAGCGCGGTGAGGGAGGCTCAGGTCATACAGCGGCGGGCGGCCCTCATAGATCACCTCGATCACGGGGATCAGGCGCGCTGCGCCGCCATCACGGCGGGAGGCCAGCAGCCCCTCCTCGGCTCGGTTGCTCTGCGACTGCTTTGAGTCGATCAGCGCCGCGCGCCGAAACTCGCCATCGATGAAGCGCGTCTCGAAGACGAACTCCGACCCAGACCTGCCCGCGTAGCGGGCGGGCGCGATCATGGCTCCGTGGGCTACGCCGTAGACCGCCGGATGCTCGAGCGTCGCCGCCCCGCCCCGGTCGAGATGCTCGTAAAGCGCCTCAAGTTCCACCTGCCGCTCCTCCTGTCTTGTGGGATCTTGCCGGTGAGGTCGCCGGTGCAGGCTCGATCCTGACAAGCCTCGCGGGCGCGACGGAGACTTTTTTCTCAGCGCCGCGCGAGCGAGCGCTCCACGTCGGCGGCGGGGACCGGCTGGGCTGAACCGTCGCGCCAGGCGAACACCGCCGGCGTGGTCACCACGCCACCGCGCACGCCGGAGATGAAGTCTCGCTGCACGCGCTCGCGGACGGCCGGGGAGCGACGGTCGGCGTCAAAGCGCTGAACGTCGAGCCCCAGCGCCTGCGCGCGCGCCCAAAGGTGCGGGTCCTCCAGCCGGCCCTGGTCTGAGAACAGCATGTCGTGCATCTCCCAGAAGCGTCCCTGCAGCGCGGCCGCCTCGGCGGCGCAGGCGGCCGGCCAGGCGCGCGGATGGCTTGAGCGGACCGGGAAGTGGCGGAAGACCACCTCCACCGCCAGGCGCGCGAGCCGCAGCTCAAGCGCGGCGCAGTACGGGCACTCGAAGTCCGCGTAGACGATCACGAGCACCGGCTCGCCTTCCACGGCGCTGCGCCGCCGGTGGTCGCCGGCGCCGGGCGGCGGGATCGGCTCAGAGCGCAGGTCGCTCACGGCGCGCGGCGGGGCCACAGCCGTCCTGGCCGCGCTCGCACGGCGAGCCGCGATCCTGGCCGCGCTCGCGCGGCGAGCTGCCGGCGTTGCGCCGTGGGCGGCGACCGTCGCGGCGTCGCTGGCGGGGGCCCGCTCAGCGCGCGAGCGCGTCGAAGATCAGGTTGGCGCCCGGCAGCTCGCCGGGAGACGCGGCCTGGTAGCTCCAACGGACCGTCAGATCCGGCCCGATGATCGCCAGCGCCCGCTGTGCGAAGCCGCCCTCGTGATAGGCGTCGAACGCGCGGCAGGTGGCCCCCTTGGGCTCGAAGTCCGACAGCTGCTCGATCGACACCCCCAGGTGCTCGCGGAACGCCGTCTGCGAGTAGGTCGCGTCGCAGGAGACCCCGTACAGGGTGGCGCCGTGCGCGCGGAACTCCTCGCGCAGGTCGTCGTAGAGGTTCAGCTGGTCGGTGCAGACCGGGCTGAACGCGAACGGGTAGAACACCAGCACCGTCGTGCGGCCCTCAAGGTCGGCGCGCGTGAACTCGCTGCCGTCGGCGCGCCTGAGCGTGAACTCGGGCGCCGGCGTGCCCGCCGGGATCATCGCCGCAGCCCGAGCGCCGCGATCAGCGCGCGGTAGCGCTCGATGTCCTGGCGGCGGAGGTAGTCCAGGAAGCGGCGGCGGCGGCCGACGAGCCTGAGCAGGCCGCGGCGCGAGTGGTGGTCTGAGCGGTGCGTGCGCAGGTGCTCGGTCAGCTGGTTGATGCGCTCGGTCAGCAGCGCCACCTGCACCTCCGTGCGCCCGGTGTCGGCCTCGCCGGCGCCGAAGGTGGCGATCAGCTCTCGCTTTCTCTCCTGGGTAAGGGGCATCGGGCCGGTCAGGCTAGCAGAGCCCGGCGCCCTGCCCGGCGGCCCCATGGCGGCCGCACAGCTCCCGCACCCGCGCCACGTCCAGGCGCATCTGCTCCACCAGCCCGTCCGGCGAGTCGAAGCGGCGCTCGCCGCGCAGGCGCTCGATGAACGAAAGCGACAGCTTGCGGCCGTAGAGGTCCTCGTCGCGGTCCAGCAGGTAGGCCTCGATCAGCGGCGCGAGGCTGGTGCCGAACGTGGGGCGAACGCCGATGCTCACGGCCGCGCAGGCGCCGTCGGCGCGCGCGGCGTAGACGCCGAAGGCGGGGTGCACGAGCCGCTCGTCGGGCACGATGTTGGCGGTCGGGAAGCCGAGCCTGCGGCCGCGGCCGTCGCCGCGCACCACGGTGCCGCGCAGCTGAAAGGGCGCGCCCAGGAACCGTGCGGCCGCCGCCACGTCGCCGGCTGCGACCAGCGCGCGGATGTGCGTGGAGGACACGACCTCCCCGTCGACCTCCACCAGGCGCACGACGCGGGTGTCGAAGCGGGGGTCGGCGACCAGCAGGTCCGGTCCGCCCGCGGCCTGCGCGCCGAAGCGGAAGTTCTCGCCGATCGAGACGCTCGTCGCGCACAGCCGCCCCACCAGCACCTCGTCGATGAACTGCTGGGGCGTCTGGGCGCGGAAGCGATCGTCGAAGGGGATCACGACCAGCTCCTGGACGCCCAGCGAGGCGATCAGCTCGGTCTTGACCTCTAGCGTGGTCAGCAGCTTGGGTGCGTCGTTGGGGCGCAGCACCCAGCGCGGGTGCGGCTCAAACGTCACGACCGTGTCGCTGCCGGCGATCACCGCGCGGTGGCCGAGGTGCACGCCGTCGAACTCGCCCAGCGCCAGGCGGCGCGGTCGCGGAGCCACATCGGCGAGCATCGTCACCCTCATCGGTCAGGCAAGCCTATTGACGCTCAGCGCAGCACGACGATCGGCGCCAGCCGGTCGGGGGAGCCAGCTGGCCGGGCGATCGCGACAAGCCCCCGCTCGTCGCACAGCCGCACGGCGGGCGCGCCCTGCGGCGGCGGCTCGACGCTCACCTGCTGACCGTGCGAGACGCGCCGCGCGCGCTCGGCGTCCAGGCGCACGGCCGGCAGGAACGACAGCGCGTGGGAGAGCTCCACCGGTCGCAGCGGGTCGGCGTCGGCCACGTCCAGATGGCCGATGCGCGTGCGGCGCAGCTGCTCGCAGTAGGCGTCTCCGAGCGCCGCGATCAGGCTGCGAACGTAGGTGCCCGACGAGCATTCGATCTCGAACGCCCGCCGGTCGCCGCGGCGCCACAGCTCCTGGAAGCGGTAGACGGTGATCTCCCGCTCTGGGAGCTCCACGGCCTCCCCCGCGCGCGCCAGCTGGTAGGCGCGGCGGCCTGAGACGTGGACGGCCGAGTGGGCCGGCGGGCGCTGGCGGATGCGGCCGACGGGGAGCGTCAGATCGCCCGCGGGCACCCTGCCGGTGGCGGTGATCTCGCCCTCTGGGTCGCCGGTGCTCGACGTTGCGCCAAAGCGCGCGATCGCCTCATAGCGCTTGGGGAGCCCCATCAAAAAGCGCTGCACCCGCGTCGCGCGGCCGACCAGCAGCACCAGCAGCCCGGTGGCGAACGGGTCAAGCGTGCCGGCGTGGCCGACGCGGGTGCGGCGTCCAAGCCGTCGGCGGACCTCCGCCACCACGTCGTGGGAGGTGACGCCCGCGGGCTTGTCGCACAGCAGCACGTAGTCGTCCACGTTTGGGGAGGATGGGCCGCTCAGCGCGCGGCGGCCAGCTGGGCGTCCAGCTGCTCACGCAGGAACGCGACCAGCTCCTGGTGCGAGAGGTCGGTGCTGAAGCCCGCGGCCTGGCGGTGGCCGCCGCCGCCCTGCGCGCGCGCGATCGCGGACACGTCGATCGATTCGTCGCCCGCGCGCAGCGACACCTTTCGAGCGCCGTTGGCGCCGTCGCGGCCCGCGCGGTGGCGCACGAGGGCGGCCACGCGGGTGCCCTCGAGCGCGCGCAGATGGTCCACCAGGCCCTCCGAGTAGCTCTCCTCGGCCTGCGCCTGGCTGAAGTCGTCGGCCGTGAGCTCGGCGATCGTCAGGCCGCCCTCGTAGCGCTCGATGTTCGACAGCCCGCGCGCCAGCAGCGCCAGCTTGGCGTAGGGCACCCCCTCGTACACGCGCCGGTAGATGCCGTGCACGTCCACGCCCGCGTCGATCAGCTCGGCCGCCATCAGGTGGGCGCGACTGGTCGTGTTCTCGTACATGAAGCGGCCGGTGTCGGTGATCAGCCCCACATACAGGGCGTCGGCCACGGTGCCGCGCGGCTGGACGCCGAGGCCGTGCATCAGATCCCAGACGATCTCCGCGGTGCACGACGCGCTCGGCACCACCAGGTTGACGGTCCCAAAGCGGGTGTTGTCGTGGTGGTGGTCGATGTTGAGGATGTGAGCGCCCTCGCGGCGGAAGGCCTCGGCGGGGTTTCGGTCGATGTTGCCGCAGTCCAGGAACACGATCGTGCGCTCGCGCATGTCCGGCGGCGGCTCGCTGACCAGGCCCGTGAGCGGCAGGAACCGGTACTCCTGCGGAGGGGGCAGGTCGGCGGGGGCGATGAACGTCAGGCAGTCGGCGCCGAGCTCGGACATCGCGCCCTGCATCGCGACCAGCGAGCCGAGCGCGTCGCCGTCCGGGTTCTCGTGCGCGACCAGGATCAGCCGCCGCGCCTGGCGCAGCTCGGCCAGCACCTGCTCGCGCTCGGGCCCGGGCGCGAGTCCCGGCCGGCCGTCGGCCGCGCTCACGCCCTCACCCCGCGTCCCGCTCGCCCCGCGCCGACAGCAGGCCGACGATCCGCATGCCCCGGTCCACGGAGTCGTCGTAGACGAAGGTGAGCGCCGGGGTGCGCTTGAGCGTCAGCTCGGCCGCGAGCCTGCGCTGCAAGAAGCCGTGTGCGGAGCGCAGCCCGTCGATCGTCGCGGCGCGGTCTGACTCGCCTCCGAGCACGCTCACGAACACGCGCGCGTGGCGCAGGTCTGGGCTGGTCTGCACGCCGGTGACGGTCACGAAGCCTACACGTGGGTCCTGTAGCTCGGTGGCGATCACGTCGCCGAGCACGGCCCGGAGGGCCTCGTCGACGCGTCGCATGCGGGCTGAGCGCATCCTATCCCTCCGCCCCCGCGCAGCGCCGCGCGGTCACCGAGCCACGCCGGGCGCACTCGCCGGCGACGGTGATCCCCACGGGCTCGCTTCGGCGGCGTGGCGGCGAGGCGGTGATCCGCAAGGGCTCGCTGCGGCGGCGTGGCGGCGAGGCGGTCATCCGCGCAGGTCCTCCACCGAGGCCAGCAGCCGCTCGACGCTCGCGCCCTCCGGGCAGCGCGCCAGGACGAAGCGCTCCAGCTCGTCGGCGGCCTCGCTGAGCCGCGGCAGCGAGCCGCCGGTGAGCGCGGCGGTCAGCTGGGCGCGCTGCCAGAGGTCCTGATGGCCGGTCTCGGCGACGGTCGCGCCCAGGCGCCCGCGCAGCTGGGCCTTGATCGACTGCAGCTCGCGCCGCTTGGCCTTCAGGCTGCCGGCCTGCGGGAAGTGCAGCTCGATCACGAGCACCGCCACGAAGCCCCCGCCCTGCACGGCGGCTCCCCACCGGCGCGCTCAGGCGAGCTCGCGCTCGACCTGACGGGTCGTGTAGGCCTCCAGCACGTCGCCCTCCTTTACGTCGGCGTAGTCGCGCAGCACGATCCCGCAGTCAAACCCGGCCGAGACCTCGCGCACGTCCTCGTTGAAGCGCCTGAGGCTGGCGATCTCGCCGTCCCAGACGACCGTGCCGTCGCGCACCAGGCGAACCCTCGAGCCGCGGCCGACCTTGCCCTCGGTCACGTGCGATCCGGCGATCGTGCCCACCCTCGAGGCGCGGAAGATCTGGCGCACCTCGGCGGTCCCGAGCGGCACCTCCACCTCCTCGGGGGCGAGCATCCCCTGCATCGCGGAGCGCAGCTCCTCGATCGCGCGGTAGATGACCGAGTAGTGGCGGATCTCCACCCCCTCGCGCTCGGCGACCGCGCGCGCGTCGCCGACCGGGCGCACGTTGAAGGCGAGGATCACGGCGTTTGAGGCGGCGGCCAGCATCACGTCGGACTCGGTGACCGCGCCCACGGCGCGGCGGATCACGTTGACGGTCACCTCGTCCTGGGGAAGCTTGGCGATCTCGTCCTCGATCGCCTCAAGCGACCCGGCCACGTCGGCCTTGAGGACCAGGTTGAGCTCCTGCAGGTCCGATCCGAAGATGCTCTCAAGCGAAACGCGCTTGCCGCTCTGGCGGCGCGCGAGCGACTCGGCCTTCAGCCGCGCGGCGCGCTCCATCGCCAGCTGGCGCGCCCGACGCTCGTGCTCGACCGCGCGCACGTGCTCGCCGGCGGCCGGGACGCCATCGAACCCGAGCACCTCCACGGGCTCGCCCGGCAGCGCGCGCTCGACGCGGTTTCCCAGAAAGTCGTACATGGCGCGCACCCGGCCCCACTGCGCGCCGGCGACGAGCGCGTCGCCGATCTCAAGCGTGCCGCGGCTGACGAGGATCGTCACCACCGGCCCGCGTCCGGGGTCCAGCTTGGACTCGATCACGGTGCCCGACGCGGCGGCGTTGGGATTGGCCTTCAGCTCCTCGACCTCGGCCATCACGATGATCGTCTCAAGCAGCTCGTCGAGGCCCTCCTTGGTCTTGGCCGAGACGTCGACGAACTCGGTGTCCCCGCCCCACTCAACCGGCTGCAGCCCCAGCGCCGTCATCTCCGTGCGCACGCGATCGGGCTGCGCGCCCTCCTTGTCGATCTTGTTGACGGCGACGATCATCGGCACGCCCGCCTCCTTGGCGTGGTCGACCGCCTCCTGGGTCTGCGGCTTGACGCCGTCGTCGGCGGCGACCACGATCACCGCGATGTCGGTGACCTTCGCGCCGCGGGCCCGCATGGCCGTGAACGCCTCGTGGCCGGGGGTGTCCAGGAACGTCACGACGTGACCGTCGTGCCTGACCTGGTAGGCGCCGATGTGCTGGGTGATCCCGCCGGCCTCGCCGGCCGCCACCTGCGTCTGGCGGATCGCGTCCAGCAGCGAGGTCTTGCCGTGATCGACATGGCCCATGATCGTGACCACGGGCGCGCGCGTGACCAGCTCCTCCTCGGAGTCGTGGTAGACGGGCTCGGCGTACTCCTCCTCGTCGGAGTGGACGATCTCGACCTCCTTGCCCAGCTCCTCGGCCAGCACGAGGATCGACTCGTCGGAGAGCGTCTGGGTGAGCGTCTTCATCTCGCCCAGGGCCATCAGCTTCTTCATCACCTCTGGCACCGGCACGTCCAGGTACTCGGCGACGTCCTTGACGGTCGACCCGGAGTTGATCTGTATCGCGGTCCGCTCGGCCACCGCGGTCCGGGCCGGCCGCGCCTCCGCCTCCTCGTCGTAGACGCCGCGGCGCCGGCGTCCGCGACGCTGGCGGCGTGGAGGCTGGTTGGGCTGCGAGGGGCCGCCGCCGGCCCGGCGGGATGCCTGGGAGTCGATCACCACGCGCCGGCGACCGCCGGCGTTGCCGGGGAAGCGCTCCCCCTGCAGCGAGTCGCGCGTGGGGCGCTTGTGGGCGGCGCCCGCCGCCGCCGACGAGGCGACCGGGGCAGCCGGCTGCGCTGCCGGCGGCTGCGCTGCGGCGGCCTGGGCTGCCGCCGGCCTGGCGGCCGCGGGCTGTGAGCTGGCGGCCGGCGCTGGAGCGGCGGGCGCCGCGGGCGCGGGGGCGGCCTGGGCCGCGGGCGCCGCGGGTGCGGCCGTCGCCGCAGGCTCACGCGCGGGCTGCGCCGCAAGCTCGGGCCGCCGCGGCGCAGGCGGCTCGGGCGCGGGACGAGGCCGCGGCGAGGCGGGCTGCGCAGCCGCGGGTCGCGCCGGGGCGGGCGCCGAAGCGGCGGCCGGCTGCGCCGCGGGCGCCGCGGGCTGCGCCGCGCGGGCCTCGGGCTTGGGCTCCGCCGCCGGCTGGGCGGGGCGCGCTGCGGGCTTTGGCGCGGGCGCGGGGGCGGGCCGTGGGGCGCTCGGTGCGGGCTCGGGGGCCCGCGACGGGGTGGGTGCGCGCGGCGCGGAGGCGCTCGCCGACCGCGCGGCTGCGCCGTTTGCGAGCACGCTCGCGGCCAGTTCGGCGTCGACCGAGGAGGAGGCCGCCTTCACCTCGATCCCAGCCGCGCGCAGGCGTGCGAGAACGTACTTGGGGGGCAGTCCCCGCTCCTTTGCGATCTCGTGCACGCGCTTGTTCATTGCCGCGTGAGTTTAGGACCCGGCCTGCGCCTGGCCGCCGTCTGCGGCCGCGGAGGCGCCGCTGGCCGACCGGCCGCCGGCGGCCTTGCCGGTCTGCGCCGAGACGCGATCTGACCCCGTTCCGGCAAGCGCCTGATGGGCCTCAAGGCCGCAGTATCGCGAGCCGGGCAGCGCCGCGTTGGGGCAGCGGCGGCCGTTTGAGAGGATCGCCGCGCAGCGTCCCTGCGCCTCATCCTCCTCGTAGCCGTGCTGGGCCTCCTCGGCGGCGAACTCGGTCTCCGAGCGGATGTCGATCCGCCAGCCGGTCAGCCGCGCGGCCAGCCGCGCGTTCTGCCCCTCGCGGCCGATCGCCAGCGAAAGCTGGTCGTCTGGCACGATCACCGTCGCCTGCTTGCCGGCGTCGTCGACGAGCACCTCGCGCACGCGCGCGGGCGACAGCGCCTTGGCCACGAACCGCGCGGGCTCCTCGTTGTAGGGGATGATGTCGATCTTCTCGCCGCGCAGCTCGGAGACCACCATCCGCACGCGCGAGCCGCGCGGCCCCACGCAGGCGCCCACCGGGTCGACCCCGTCGACGTGCGAGACGACCGCGATCTTGGAGCGGTACCCCGGCTCGCGGGCCACGCCTGTGATCTCCACCAGGCCGTCGGCGATCTCCGGGACCTCGAGCTCGAACAGCGACTTGATCAGCTCCGGGTCACGCCGGGAGACGATGATGCTCGGGCCCTTGGTCGAGTTGGACACGTCCTTGATCACCGCCTTGATGCGCTGCGAGTGGTCGTAGCGCTCGCCCTCGACCTGCTCGGACTTGGGCAGGAGCGCCTCGACGCGCTCGCGGAGCTGCACGAGCGTGTAGCGGCTGTCGGACTGCTGGACGATGCCCGTGATCAGCTCGCCGACGCGGTCGCGGTACTCCTCGTACATCATGTCGCGCTCGGCCTCGCGGATCCGCTGCAGGATCACCTGCTTGGCGGTCTGGGCGGCGATCCGCCCGAAGTCGTGCGGCGTGACGTCGCGCACCTCGATCTGGTCCTCGTAGAGCTTGAGCTTCTCCATGTCCAGCTCGGGCTCCGGGGCGTCTCGCATCTCCCCCGTCTCCGGGTCGACGGTCGGCTCGGCGTCCTCGGCGGAGTGCACGAGCAGCTTCTCCTCAAGCTCCGGCGGGATCTGCAGCTCCCAGACGGTGAAGTCGCCGGTCTCACGGTCCATCTCCACGCGCGCGTACGGGGCCGATCCGGGCGTCTTCTTGTACGCCGACAGCAGCGCGTCCTCCAGCGCCTCCATCAGCTTCTCGGATGAGATGTTCTTCTCCGCTGCGAGGCCTCGCACGGCCTCCAGGATCTCCTTGGACATGGCTCAGTCTCCGGGTACGAGGTTTGAGCGGACGATCTGCTCGTACGGGATCGACACGATCCCGTCGCCCGCCGCGAGCGTGATCTCGCTCTCCGACGCGCCGACGAGCTCCCCGGTGAGCTGCCGGTGGCCCTCGGCCGGCGTCCCCCGCAGGCCGCTCGCCGGCGCCGCCGCGCGCAGGCGCACCCGCGCCCGGCGCCCGACGAAGCGCCGGTAGTGCTGGGGCCTGGTGAGCGGGCGGTCCTGGCCGGGCGATGAGACCTCCAGCGACCAGCGGTCGCGGTAGCCGCCCAGATGGCCGGACACGCGCTCGCACAGAGCCAGCGTCACGCCCGCCGGGTGGTCGATGAACAGCCTCAGCGTCGAGCCGACGACCTCGGCGAGCAGCACCTCGACCTCGGGCTCGACGGTCGCAAGCCGCGCTTCGATCTCGGTCTGGATGTCACTCACCATCGCTCCTCCAATGTCACAAAAAAAGCGGGCGGGCGCCCACTTTCAAGACTGCACCGGGAACGCCCGGCCGGAAAGCTGATGCCGCTCACCTTAGCAGGGCCGGCGGGATTGTTGGCGAGATTGAGGCGCATGACACGATCTTCTCGCGGGGGCGCGGGCGCGCGGGCGCGATCGCTTCAGGGCGGCGGTCAACGCGCCCGGCGCAGGGCGGCCAGCGGTCAGCCGGCGGGCGGTGGCGTGCCGCGGGCGCTGCGGGCCGCGCGCTCGCGCGCGCGGTCCCGGTAGACGCGGTAGTCGTCTCGCTGCGGCTGCAGGCAGGCGGCGAGCGCGAGCGGCCCGCGCGCCTCCCCGTCGCGACCCAGAAGCTGCAGGCAGCGGCCCAGGCAGAAGAGCGCGAAGTCATTGGTCGGCGCGCGCTCGGCCACGGCGCGGAACTCCTCGGCGGCCTGCTCGTAGCGCTGGGCGCCGAACAGCGCCCGCCCGAGCGCCTCCCGGATCGAGCTCTTGTCCGGCGCCAGGTCTCGCGCGCGCGTCAAAGGGATGGCGGCCTGGTGGTGGTGGCCGGCCTCGAGCAGCTCGGTGCCGCGGCAGAACAGCTCGTAGACATCGTCCACCACCCTCAGTCTAGGGGTCCGCGCGGCGCCCTCGCGGGCCCATCCCGGGCGGCAGCGCCCACAGCGCGCGCAGCGCGCCGGCCGCGCCCAGGCCCCGGGCGAGCTCGCGGCGCAGGGCGCGGCGCTGGGCCCGGGTGGGGGGCGGGCCGTCCGCGTAGCGCGCCATCCGAACGGCGCGCACGTAGGCGGCCGCCTCCGGCGCGGTGGCCAGGCGGCGCTCAAGCGCGGCCAGGGTGGTCCCCGTGGCGACCGGCCGGCGGGTCCGCGCCCAGGCGAGCTCAAGCTCCGCGATCGGGTCGCGCATGGCCGCCAGCAGCCGCAGCGCCAGCGCCACCAGCGCGGCCAGGGCTCCCGCCGCGCCCAGCGCCGGCGCCAGCACGCCGAGCAGCACCGTGGCCGCGCCGCCGCCGCGCCCGTGGCGGGCGGCCCCCGCCCGGCCGGCGGGCTCGGCGAGCCCCAGCTCGTGGCGGCGGACGGCCGCCGGGCTCAGGCCACGCGCCGCCCCCGTGGACCTGGAGGCCGCCCGGCCCGCGCCCCCCTGGGCGCGCGCCGGCGCGCTGGCGGGCGTCGGATCAAAGCGCACCCACCCGAAGGAGGGGAACCACACCTCAACCCAGGCGTGGGCGTCGATGTCGGTGACGATGAAGCGGTGCGTGGCGCGGTCCAGCACGCCCGGGGTGAACCCCGCGGCCACCCGCGCGGGCACGCCGCCCATGCGCAGCAGCAGGGCCATCGCGCCCGAGAACTGCTGGCAGTAGCCCTCCCTGGTGGAGAACAGGAACGCCTCCAGCGGCCAGCGCGCCGCCGGCGGGTCCTCGTTGTAGGCGTAGCCGTGGGCGAGGTGGCGCATGACCGCCTCCACGAACGCGTAGGGCGTCGGCGACCGGCGCGCGAGGCGCAGCGCCAGGCGCCAGGCGCGGCCGTAGGGCGAGTCGCGCACGAACGACGACGCGTCCGAGACCGGCGCGGGGAAACCGGCGCTCGGATGCCCGCGCGAGTGAAACGGCGGGAAGGTGACCTCAAGCGGCGGCGCGTCCACGCCTGAGATCGGGATCGAGAGCGTCAGGTCGGCGGCCAGCGCCGCCGCCGGGTAGCGGCGCCCGGCGCGCGCAAGCTGGGCGGCGGTCGGGCGCGGGTCATAGGAGGAGATCCGGTAGCGGGTGCCGGGCCCGGCCGGCTGGGCGAACGTCCACGTGCCGGGGTCGCCTTCGAGCACGCCGGGCAGCGGACGCGCGGCTGCCCCGGCCGCGCGGCCGCCGGCCTGCGGACCGGCGCTGAGCGGCCGGCTCGAATAGCCGCCGCCGATCACATCCGGCGTGCGCAGGTCGAGCACGCGAACGGAGATCGTCTGCGTCCAGCGCGCCCGCCACCGCGCAGCCGGGGCCGGAGGCGCGGCGTCTGGCAGCGGCGAGGCGACCCACGCCCGCCCGTCGAACTCGTCCAGGTCCTGCGCCAGCCAGTAGGAGGGCGTGGCGGCCGCGATCGACAGCACCGGGCGCCCGCTGCGCGGCCAGCTCAGCGGTCCGTATGTCTGGTTCCAGTCAAACACGTCGACGTGCGCCGGACCGGCGGCGCCCCATGCGCGGTAGTCCAGCCAGGGCCTGCGCGGCGCGATGCGCGGCGCGAGGATCGCGGCGGCCGCGGCCGCCGTGGCCAGCGCGGCGACCGCCGTCGTGCCCGCCTGGGCGCGAAGGCGGTCGCCCCAGAGCAGCGCGGACAGCAGGCCGAACAGCAGCAGGCCCTGGAGGTATGGGAACTGCGGCGCCACCAGGGCGTCGGGCACCACCGCCAGCGCAACGAGCGGCAGCGCCACCGCGCCGCGGCGCGCGTCCGACAGCCCGCGGCCGCCACCGCCGCAGAGCGCCAGCACCGCGGCCGCGTCGAACAGGAGCACGGCGGCGCCGAGCACCACCACCAGCCGCACGTCGCGGGCGTGGCCCGCGTAGGGGACCAGCGCGCCCGGCAGCGAGCGAAGGCCGTCGGCGATCGTCCTCGCGCTGAGCGCCAGGCGCAGGTGCCGCGCCCACTGCCACGGGAGCCCGGCGATCGGGAACGCCGCCAGCGCCAGCGCGAGCGCCGCAAGCCAGGCAAGCGCCCGGCTGCGCCGCGCTATCGCCGGGACGAGCGTCGCGAGCGCCAGCGAGGCGGCCAGCACCCCTGCCAGGCGCGCCGTCGGCGGCGCTTTGAGCAGCGTCGCCCAGCGCAGCACGCCGTAGGCGGCGAGCGCCGCGAAGGCGCACAGCGAGGTCAGCCGGCGCTCTGTGCAGACGACGCTCACGGCGTCGCCGGAGCTCCCGGAGGTCCAGCGGAACCGAGCGGTGTGCCCTCCCGCGCTCATGGGTCAGCTTCGATCTCACGCGCTGGCCCGCACCGGCCCTTATCGCGCATTGGTCATCTTTCCCTGGCCGGCGGCCGTCTGTCGCGAGCGGTCTTGCGGCCCGTGGCCGCGAGCGGCCGGTCCGACGACGAAGCCGCGGCACCCGCAGACCGACAGCGCCTCGCGAAGCGGCGCTCCGGCCCGCTCGCCCAGCGCGTCCTGCAGCCGCGACTCGGGGACAACCAGCAGGACCGGGCCGCCGGCCCGGGCTCTGACGGTCGCCACGACCCGAGGCCACAGCGCCGCCGCCACGTAGATCGTCGCGCCGCGCCGGATCGACGGCGCCAGCGCCGGCGCGGGCGCCGTGGGTCCGCCGCGCGCGAGCGCGAGCCGCGTGCACGCCCCCGGCCAGGCGGCCAGCGTGCCGTCGATCGCGGTGGGGCGCTGCTCGCCGCCCAAAAGCAGCGCGCAGCCGTCGCGCGCCAGCGCCAGCACCAGCGAGGCGGCGGCGCGCACGGCGGCATCGACCTCGTCCTGCTCGTCGCGCCCGGGGGTGCGCAGATCGAGCGCCACCAGCGGCCGCGCGTCACCGTGCGCTCTGAGCCGCCGCTCCATCAGCCCGGCGCCCCGCGCGACCGCGGGCCAGTGGATCCGTGAGGCGGGCGTGCCCGGGCGGTAGGCCCGGAGCCCGTCGGGGTCCACGGCGGCCAGCCGGTCGCCGGCGGCGGAGCCGTCGCCGCTGAGCATCCGCCGCACCTCGCCGGCCCCCACGCGCCAGCGGACCGGCTCGGTCCGCGGCAGGACCAGCAGGTCCTGGGAGCCCCCGGAGCCGGTCACCACCGCGCGGGCCAGCCCGAGCGGATCGCCCACCGACAGCTGTGGGGGCGCGAGCCGGTAGCGGCCGCGGCGCTGGAAGCTCGCGCGCACGCGGACGGTCGCGCGGCGCTCGCCGCGGATCGCCGCCAGCGCGTCGGCGAGGTCGATCGAGGCGCCGCTGAACGGGTCGCGGACGACCGCGCCGGGGATCCCGATCGGCCCCCGGCGGACCTCCACCGTGGCCTCGATGGGCTCGTCCTCGACGGCTCGGGCGACGCGCAGGCTCCGGCGCACGGAGCCGCCGCGAGCGGCGACCCACACCCACGCGGGCGTGGCGAGCGCCAGCAGCACGAGCGCGAGCGCCGCCACCAGCAGGGGCGCCAGGTCGAACGCGAGCGCGACCAGCCCCGCGGCGCAGCCGGCGACCAGGACCTGGACGGCGGGGAGCGCCTGAAGCCGCCGCCCGCCCACGGCCTACAGCGCCCTGGTGGAGCGAAGCGCGTCCAGCACGATCTCGGGCGCAGCCTCGCGCGGGGTCTCGGGCGCGAGCACGAGGCGGTGCGCGAGCACCGGCACCGCGAGCGCCTGCACGTCGTCGGGCAGCGCGTGGTCGCGGCCCTCGAGCATCGCGTTGGCCTTGGCGGCGCGCAGCAGCATCAGCCCGGCCCGGGGGCTTGCGCCGAGGTCCACGCGCGGATCCTCGCGCGTGCGCCACAGCAGGCTGACCACGTAGTCGCGCAGCGGCTCCGTCGCTCGCACGCGCGCGACCGCGTCCTGGGCTCTGACCACCTCGGCCGCGCTCGCGACGGGCGCAAGCTGCGCGACGCGGTCCCCGGCCTGGTGGGCGGCGAGCATCGCCGCCTCCGAGCGGCGATCCGGGTAGCCGAGCGACAGGCGCACCATGAAGCGGTCCACCTGCGCCTCGGGCAGCGGGTAGGTCCCCTCAAGCTCGACCGGGTTCTGCGTGGCCACCACCAGAAACGGCCGGGCGAGCTCGTGCGTGTGCACGTCCACCGTGACGCTGCGCTCCTGCATGCACTCCAGCAGGCCCGACTGGGTCTTGGGCGAGGCGCGGTTGATCTCGTCGACGAGCACGATGTTCGCGAACACCGGACCCGGCCGAAACTCAAACCGCTGCTCGCGCTGGTCGTAGACGTTGGTCCCGACCACATCGGCCGGCAGCAGGTCGGACGTGCACTGCACCCGGGCGAACTGGCAGTCGATCGACCGGGCCAGCGCGCGCGCGAGCGCCGTCTTGCCCACCCCCGGATAGTCCTCGATCAGCGCGTGCCCCTCGGCCAGCAGCGCCACGAGCAGATGCCGCAGCGTCTCGGGGCGCACCTGCACGGCGGAGGCGATGTTCGCCGCGACCGCGCGGCCGATCGCGGCAGCGGCCTCGCTGTCCTGGGGCGCGAGCGGCAGATGCTCAGAGGGCTCGATCCCCGGCCTCCGATCCGGCCGCCTCAAGGAGCGCCTCCAGATGGTCGAGCACGCCGTCGGCGATCCGCTCCTTGGCGGCGCGCTTCAGCCGCAGCGGCTCCCGCCCGGCGGTGAGGATCGTCACCGCGTTGTCGGCGGCGTCGAAGCCGATCCCGGGTTGCGAGACGTCGTTTACGACGATCGCGTCCAGGCGCTTGCTGTCCAGCTTGCGCCGCGCCCGCTCGATCCCGCCGGGCCCGTGCTCGGCGGCGAAGCCGACCAGCAGCTGACCGTTGCGCCGGCGGCTCGCCAGCGACGCGAGCACGTCGACGGTCGGCTCCAGCTCGATCATCAGCGGACCCCCGCCGCGGCTGAGCTTGCCCGCGTGCGGCGCCCTGGGCCGAAAGTCGGCGACCGCGGCGGCCATCAGCAGCACGTCGCAGCGCTCGAAGCGCTCGACGCAGGCCGCCTCCAGCTCGGCGGCCGTGCGGACGGCCACCAGCTCCACGCCCGGCGGCGCTGGGAGGGTCACGTTGGCGGCCAGCACGGTGACATCGGCTCCGCGCGCGGCCGCGCGCGCGGCCAGCGCCAGCCCCATCCTGCCAGAGGACCGGTTGCCGATGTAGCGCACGCCGTCGATCGGCTCACGCGTCCCCCCTGCGGTGATGAGCACCCTCCTGCCGCGCCAGGCGCCGCGGCGCCCGCCGCCGGCCAGCAGCTCCTCGAGCGCCGCCAGCAGCGCGGGCGGCTCGGACATGCGACCCAGGCCGTGCTCGCCGTGGGAGGCGAGCTCGCCGCTTTCGGGGCCGACCAGCCGCGCCCCCCTGGCCTCCAGCGCGCTGAGGTTGGCCTGAAGCGCCGGGTGCTCGTACATGCGGTCGTTCATCGCCGGCGCCAGCAAGAGCGGGATCCGGTCGCCGCCGCCGGCGACCAGCGCCGCGGCGCAGACGAGGTTGTCGGCCATGCCGGCGGCGAGCTTGGCGATCGTGTTGGCGCTCGCCGGCGCGATCAGGTACGCGTCCGCGTTCTCGACCAGCGCGAGGTGGCTGATCGGGACGCGTTCGGGAGGCGGGTCGCCCGGGTAGGCGCCGCGCAGCGGATCGGGCTCGAGCTCTGAGACGAGCACGGGCGCGCCCGTGATCGCCTCAAACGTCGCGGAGCCGACGAAGCTGCGCGACGCCGGGGTCTGGATGACGCGCACCGCGTGGCCCGCGCCGATCGCCAGGCGCACCAGGTGCACCGTCTTGTAGGCCGCGATCCCGCCGCAGACGCCGATCAGGATCCTCGCCATGGGAGGGCCGCGCCCGGGCCTCGCTGCGGGGCGCTACCGGTAGTGGTACTTGATCTTGCCCTGGGCGACCTCCTCCAGGGCGATCGTCAGGTAGTTCTTGGAGCGCGTCTCGACCATCGGCGGCGGGAACTCGTCGAACGTGCCCTCGCCCAGGTTGTGGTAGTAGCTGTTGATCTGGCGCGCGCGCTTGGCGGCCACGATCACGCTCGCATAGTCGGAGTCGACGTGCTCGAGCAGCTTGTCGATACGGGGTGAGATCACGGTGGTTCCTCGGTCTTTTGGGTTTGTGCCTAGGTTAGACGCTTCGGGGTGGCGGCGGGCGATCCCCGCGCCCCCGCACGATCGCCTCAAGCTCATCCAGGGCGTCGGCCAGGCGGTCGTTGACGACCACGTGCGCGAACTCGCCCCGGGCGCTTAGCTCCTGCGCCGCGGTGCGCAGCCGGGCCTCGATCTGCTCGGGCGCGTCGGTGCCGCGCGCCAACAGCCGCTCGCGCAGCGCCTCCGGGCTGGGCGGCGCGATGAACACGGCGACCGCTGCGGGCATCGCGGCACGCACCTGGCGCGCCCCCTGAACCTCGATCTCCAGCAGCACGGGGGCTCCCTCGGCGCAGCCGCGCTCGAGCTCTGAGCGCAGCGTGCCGTAGCGGTTGCCCGAGTAGGTGGCGTGCTCGAGAAACTCGCCCGCGCGCACGCGGCGCTCGAACTCGCGCTCGCTCAGGAAGTGGTAGTCCACGCCGTCGCGCTCCCCCGGGCGCGGCTGGCGGGTCGTGGCCGACACCGACAGCCGCAGCCCCGGCAGGCGCTGCATCAGCCCCCGTATCAGGGTCCCCTTGCCCACCCCGGAGGGGCCCGTGATCACGAACACCTCGCTCACGGAGCGCCCGCCGGCGAGTGCGTTCAGCGGCGCTGAAGCAGGGCGACCAGCTCCCCGCGCTGACGCTCGGACAGGCCGCCGAGGGTCTTGCTGGGGGAGATGCGGCACAGCGAGAGGATCTTCGTCGCCTTCACGCGCCCGTACTTGGGGACGGCGAGCAGGAGGTCGAAGACCTTCGCGGTCTGCACGTACTCGGGCGGTTCGCGCAACAGCTCCGCGATCGACACGCGACCGGCCTTGAGGTCGCGCTTGAGCTGCGCTCGGCGGCTGCGGATGTCATTCGCGCGCGCGAGCGCCTCCAGCCGCTGGTCGAGCGAGCGCTGCGGCGCGGCGGCTGGCTTGGGGATGGATTCGGTGACCGGCGGCATGGGCGGCGACTATACATCGTCGGCTGCGCCGATCAAGGCCGCAGCCCCCAATTCGGCTAACGCTCAACCTCAGGGTGAGCATTGTCGAGCATGGTTGCGACGATGTGCCACTTTTGCAGGGGTTTGAGAGGGTTGCCGTGGGCGTCGCGCGCAGCCCGCCGCCGCGTAGGTCAGCCGCCGGCGCGCACCGTCGCACCGGCTCCGTGCAGCTCCTGCAGCGACACCACCTCTGGCTCTCCGCGGCGCGCGCTGATGATCGCTCGCGCGGCGGCCAGCCCGCCCGCCATCGTGGTGATGCACGGGATCCCGCGCGCGATCGCGGCCGAGCGGATCTCCCAGCCGTCCGCGCGCGCGCCGGTGCCCACGGGCGTGTTGATCACGAGGTCCACCTCCCCGCGCTCGATCCAGTCGACCACGTGATCCGGGCCCTCGGTCAGCTTGTTGATCGCCGTGGCGGGGATGCCCATCCGCCGCAGCGCCTGCGCGGTGCCGCGCGTGGCGATGATCCGAAAGCCCAGGTCGTGCAGCAGGCTCGCGATCGCGATCGCCGCCGGCTTGTCCTGGTCGGCCACCGTCAGGAACACCGTCCCGCCGTCGGGCAGCTTGGCGCCGGCCGCCGCCTGCGCCTTGGCGAACGCGGTTGGGAAGTCGCGAGCGATCCCCATCACCTCGCCGGTGGAGCGCATCTCGGGGCCCAGCAGCGAGTCGGCACCGGAGAAGCGGCTGAACGGCAGCACCGCCTCCTTGACGCACACGTGCGAGCCGGCGGGGCCCGCCGGCAGGTCCATCTGCGCCAGGCGCTCGCCCAGCACGATCCGGCAGGCGAGCTTGGCCAGCGGCACGCCGATCGCCTTGGAGACGAACGGCACCGTGCGCGACGCCCGCGGGTTGGCCTCGATCACGAACAGCCGGTCGTCTGAGCGGATCGCGAACTGGACGTTGAGCAGGCCGACGACGCCGAGCGCGCGCGCGATCCCCGCGGTCTGGGCGGCGATGCGCTCGAGCATCTCCTCCCCCAGCGTGTGCGGCGGCAGCACGCAGGCCGAGTCGCCGGAGTGGATGCCCGCCTCCTCGACGTGCTGCATGATCCCGCCGATCCAGACGTCGGTCCCATCGCACAGCGCGTCGACGTCCACCTCGATCGAGTTCTCCAAGAAGCGGTCCAGGTAGATCGTCCCTCGGTCGGAGGCGGCGGCGCCGCCGACCCTCAGCAGGTAGTCCTCAAGCCCCTCCAGGTCGTAGACGATCTCCATCGCGCGGCCCCCCAGCACGTAGCTGGGGCGCACGAGCAGCGGGAAGCCCACCTGCGCGGCGCGCTCGAGCGCCTGCTGGGGATCGGTCGCGGTCGCATACGGCGGCGCGCTGTAGCCCAGGCGCTCCAGCAGCGCGCCGAACCGCGCCCGGTCCTCGGCCAGGTCGATCGCCTCGATCGAGGTGCCGAGGATCGGGATCCCGGCCGCCTGCAGCCCCGCCGCCAGCTTCAGCGGGGTCTGGCCGCCGAACTGGACGACCACCCCCTCAAGGCCGCCCTCCAGGCCGCGCTCGAGCTCGCACACCGCTATCACGTCCTCCAGCGTGAGCGGCTCGAAGTACAGGCGGTCGGAGGTGTCGTAGTCGGTGGAGACCGTCTCCGGGTTGCAGTTGACCATCACCGCCTCGCGGCCGAGCTCGCGCACCGTCTGGGCGGCGTGAACGCAGCAGTAGTCAAACTCGATCCCCTGCCCGATCCGGTTGGGCCCCGAGCCGAGGATCACCACGCTCGGGCGCCCGCCGCCGGCGACCTCGTGCGCGGGCCGGCCGTCGGGGCCGGGCCGCTCCCAGGCCGAGTAGTAATAGGGGGTGCGCGCCTCAAACTCGGCCGCGCAGGTGTCGACCGCCTTGTAGGTGCGCACCACGCCGGGCTGCGCCTCCGCGGGCGCCGCGACGGGCCGCGCGTCCGCGGGCGCCGCGACGGGCCGCGCCTCCGCCTCGCCGCCGGCCGCCAGCTCGGCGAGCTCGCGCAAGAACCAGCGGTTGATGCTCGTGCGCGCGTGCAGCTCCTCGATGCCGATCCCCCGCCGCAGCGCCTCCAGCAGGTGATCGAACCTGGCCGAGCCGGGGCGCTCCACCAGCGACAGGAGCCTGCGGTCATCGGCCGGGAAGCTTGGGCGGACGTCCAGCTCGCGCGAGCGCATCGCCTTGGCGAACGCCTGCTTGAAGGTCCGTCCGAGGGCCATGGCCTCGCCGACGGACTTCATGTGCGTCGTCAGGCCGTCCTCGGCGCCGGGGAACTTCTCAAACGCAAACCGCGGCCACTTGACCACGCAGTAGTCGATCGCCGGCTCAAAGCACGCCGGCGTGGCCTGGGTGATGTCGTTGGTGATCTCCTGCAGCGTGTAGCCGACCGCCAGGCGCGCGGCGATCTTGGCGATCGGAAAGCCGGTCGCCTTGCTGGCCAGCGCGCTGGAGCGAGACACCCTGGGGTTCATCTCGATCACCACCGTCTCGCCGGTCTCGGGGTGCACCGCAAACTGCACGTTGGAGCCGCCGGTCGCCACCCCGACGGCTCTGATCACGGTGATCGCCTGGTCGCGGAGCCGCTGGTAGAGGCGATCCGACAGGGTCTGCTGCGGGGCCACGCACACGCTGTCGCCGGTGTGCACCCCCATCGGGTCCAGGTTCTCGATCGAGCAGACGATCACCACGTTGTCGGCCCCGTCGCGCATGACCTCAAGCTCAAACTCGCCCCATCCGAGCACCGACTCCTCCAGCAGCACCTGCCCGATCGGGGAGGCGGCAAGGCCGCGGCCGACGACCCGCTCAAGCTCGGACTCGTCGCGCACCACCCCCCCACCGGTGCCGCCGAGCGTGAACGCCGGGCGCACGATGAACGGCAGCCCCAGCTCGTCCAGGGCGGCGCGCGCGTCGGCGACGCTGTGGGCGATCGCCGAGCGCGGCACGCGCAGCCCAGCCGCGGTCATCGTGTCGCGGAAGCGCTCGCGGTCCTCGGCGCGGTCGATCGCCTCGTAGTCGGCGCCGATCAGCTCGACGCCGAAGCGCTCGAGCGTCCCGTCCTCGTGCAGCGCCTTGGCGAGGTTCAGCGCGGTCTGGCCGCCGAGCGTGGGCAGCAGCGCGTCGGGGCGCTCGCGCTCGATCACGCGTCGCACCGGCGCGGGCAGCAGCGGCTCCACGTAGGTGGCGCTGGCGACCTCCGGATCGGTCATGATCGTCGCCGGGTTGGAGTTGACCAGGATCACCTCATAGCCCTCGGACCTCAGCACCCTGCACGCCTGCGTGCCCGAGTAGTCGAACTCCGCAGCCTGCCCGATCACGATCGGCCCGGACCCCAGCAGCAGGATCCGCCCGATGTCGTCGCGGCGCGGCATCAGCCCTGCGCTCCAATCGCGCCGACGAAGCGGTCGAAGAGGTGCAGCGAGTCGTGCGGGCCCGGGCCCGCCTCCGGGTGGTACTGGACCGTGGCCGCCGGGACGTCGCGCAGCGCCAGGCCCTCGACGGTGCGGTCGTAGAGGTTGACGTGGGTCAGCTCGGCGACCCCGAAGTCCGTCTCCCAGCGCACCGGCTCGTCCCGGTCGACCGTCCGCCTGCCGCCGGGTGCGAGCACCGCGAATCCGTGGTTCTGGCTGGTGATCTCGATCCGCCCTGCCACCAGGTCGCGGACGGGGTGGTTGGCGCCGTGGTGGCCGAACGGCAGCTTGTAGGTGTCAAGCCCCACCGCCCTGCACAGCAGCTGGTGGCCCAGGCAGATGCCGTACACCGGCACGCGCCCCAAGAGCGCCCTGACGGTGTGCACGAGCCGGTCAAGCGCGGCGGGGTCTCCCGGCCCGTTGGCCAACAGCACCGCGTCGGGCCGGCGCTCCAGCAGCGCCTCCGCGGCGATGGTGCACGGGTGAAGCGTCACGGCTGTGCCTCGCGCCCGCAGGTTGGACACGATCGAGCGCTTGACGCCGGTGTCAAGCACCGCGATCCGCGCCGTGGGGCGCCCGTGGGCGGCGCCGTCAATCGGCCCGAGCTCGACCGTCCCCGCCGCGGTAACCGCGGCGGTGAGGTCGCGGCCGGCCATCGGCGGCTCGGCCTCGATCAGCTCCCGCGCGCGGGCCTCTGGCACGCCGGCGGGGAACACGCCGCCGCGCATCGCGCCGCGGTGGCGGATGCGGCGCACCAGCGCCCTGGTGTCGACGCCGGTGATCGCGGGGATCCCCTGCTGGGACAGCCAGCCGCACCAGCCGGGCGGCGCGCCGCCCGCGGGCACGTGGTCGACGGCGGCCCGCATGATCGCCGCGCGCGCGTGCACCCGGTCTGACTCCATCGCCTGCTCGCTGACGCCGTAGTTGCCGATCTGCGGGAAGGTGAACGCGATCAGCTGCCCGGCGTAGCTGGGGTCGCTCATCGCCTCCTGATAGCCGGACATCGACGTGGTGAAGACGACCTCGCCGACCGCGTGGCCGTCGGCCCCGCAGGCGATCCCGTCGAAGCGGGCGCCGTCCTCCAGCAGCACGTAGGCGGTGGCGGCGCCGGTCATCGCCTCGCCGCCGGCTCAAGCGCGCTCTGGGCCCCGGCCGCGGCGAGCACCGGCCGCCTGAACGCGACCGACCCGCCGGCGATCGTCATCAGCACGCGTCCGCGCAGGGTGCGCCCGTGGAAGGCGCAGTTGTCCGAGCGGCTCGCGTAGCCGTCCTCGCCGGCCCGGAAGCTGGCTCGCAGGTCCACCAGGCACAGGTTGGCGGGCTTGCCAAGGCCGATCCGCGGCTCGGGCAGGTCGTACAGCCGCGCACCGGCGCTCATGCGCTCCACCAGCGTCTCGAGCTCGAGCTCTCCCGGCGCCACCAGCTCGGTGTAGATCGCCGAGAACGCCGTCTCAAGCCCGGTGGTGCCCATCGGCGCCTGCTCGAAGGGCACGCGCTTCTCGTGGGCTGCGTGGGGGGCGTGGTCGGTCGCCACGCACTCGATCACGCCGCTGCGCAGGCCCTCCACCAGCGCGCGACGGTCCGCGTCGCGGCGAAGCGGCGGGTTGCACTTCATCCTGCTGTCCAGCGTGCGAACCTCCTCGTCGGTGAGCGTCAGGTGGTGGGGCGTGACCTCGGCGCTGACGCGCGCGCCGCGCTGTCGGAGCGTCTGCAGCGCCTGCACCGACTCCGCGCAGGACAGGTGCTGGAAGTGCACCCGCGCGCCCTCGAGCAGCGCCAGCGCGCCGTCGCGGGCGACCATCGTCGACTCCGACAGCGACGGGATGCCCGCCAGTCCCAGCCGCGCGGACACCGGTCCCTCGTGCATCACGCCGTCCTGGGAGAGCGTCGGGTCCTCCTCGTGCAGCGCCACCACGCCGCCGCACACGCGCTGATACTGCAGCGCGCGGCGCAAAAGCCCGGCGGAGGTCACCGGCCGCCCGTCGTCTGTGAACCCGATCGCGCCCTGCCGCCGCAGCTGGGCCATCTCGGTCAGCTCGCGTCCCTCCAGGCCGCGCGTGATCGCCGCCAGGAAGCCGACCGGGACGCGCGCCCGCGACCGCGCCTGCTCGATCAGCGAGCCGAGCACCGCGGTGCAGTCGACGGTCGGGTCGGTGTTGGGCATCGCCACGACCGCGCAGTAGCCGCCGGCGGCGGCGGCCGCGGTCCCCGTCTCGATCGTCTCCTTGTGCTCCTGCCCGGGGGTGCGCAGGTGCACGTGGATGTCCACGAAGGCGGGGAACAGGTGCAGGCCCGCGCCCTGGACCACCTCGGTCGCGTCCTGCGCCTCAAGCGTCCCGGGCGCCGCCAGCCGCGCGATCGCGCCGCGGCGGACCAGCACGTCCAGCGGCTCGTCGATCCGGGCGCGGGGGTCCAGCACGTGCGCGCCGCGGATCAGCAGCTCGGCTTGCTCGGCGGGCGCGCAGAACAGCCGCACGGCGCTCATCGACCCCGGGCCCTCATGCCACCGCCGCCAGCTGCGGCGCCCCGACCAGCAGCTCGTAGAGCACCGCCATGCGCACCCACACGCCGGCCTTCACCTGGTCTGCGATCAGCGTGCGCGGCGAGTCGATCGTGGCGGCGTGCAGCTCCACGCCGCGGTTGACCGGCCCGGGGTGCATGACCACCTGGTGCTCGGACAGGCGCTCGGGGCCGATCTGGTAGAGCTCCGCGTACTCGGCCAGCGAGGGCACGTACGCCTGGGTCATCCGTTCGCGCTGCATCCGCAGCACGTACACCACGTCGGCCTCGGGCAGGCGCTCCAGGCTCACCTGCACGCGGCAGCCAAGCGTCTCGATCCCGCTCGGCATCAGCGTCGGCGGGCCGCACACCGTCACCTCGGCGCCCATCCTCCCGAACGCCAGGATGTCAGAGCGGGCGACGCGCGAGTGCGCGACGTCGCCGACGATCCAGACGCGCAGCCCCTCCAGCGAGCCGAACCGGCGCCGCAGGGTGAACACGTCAAGCAGCGCCTGCGTCGGGTGCTCGTGCTTTCCGTCGCCGGCGTTGATCACCGCCGCGTCCGTCCAGCCGGCGACCAGCGCAGCCGCGCCGGCGTGCGGGGAGCGGATCACGATCGCGGCTGGGTCGTAGGCCGACAGCGTGCGCACCGTGTCCTCCAGCGACTCGCCCTTCTCGACGCTGGAGCCGGCTGAGCGCACGCTGACCACATCGGCCGACAGCCGCTTGGCGGCCAGCTCAAAGGAGCTCGAGGTGCGCGTGCTCGCCTCGTAGAACAGGTTGACGACGGTGCGCCCGCGCAGCGCCGGGACCTTCTTGATCTCCCGCCCGGAGACCTCGGCGAAGGTCTCGGCGCGATCGAGGATCCGCTCGATCCCGGCCCGGTCCAGGTCGTCGATCGAGATCAGGTGGCGGGGCATCGCGGCGCTCATGCGGCCCTCGCCGGCCGCGTGGCGGTGGGCGTCGGGCCGATCGTCACCTCGTCGATCCCGTCGACCTCGACGACGCGCACGTTCACCCGCTGGCGCGCGGAGGTGGGCAGGTTCTTGCCCACGTAATCGGGCCGGATCGGAAGCTCGCGGTGACCGCGGTCCACGAGCACCGCCAGCTGCACGCGGGCCGGGCGGCCATAGTCGAAGATCGCGTCGATCGCGGCTCGGACGGTGCGGCCCGTGTAGAGCACGTCGTCGACGATCACGACCGTCAGCCCGGCGAGCGGGAAGCCGAGCTCGGTGCCGTGCACCACCGGCGCCGCCGCTCCCCCCGGGCGCAGCCCCAGATCGTCACGGTAGAAGGCGATGTCGACCGCGCCCAGCGGGACGGGCAGGTCCACGAGCTCGCCGATCAGCGCGTGAAGCCGTCGGGCGAGGTGGGCGCCCCGGCGATGGATCCCCACCAGCGCGATCTCCCCGCCAGGGTTCTTCTCGACCACCTCGTGGGCGATCCGCACGAGGGTCCGGCGCATGTCGTCGCGCGACAGCGCGACGGTGGTCTCCTGCAACTGGGCTGCTCCTTCCTGGCCTCACGGGACCTGGTTAAAGGGGCCTGCTCTCTACGCCGCGCACACTAGCAGCGCGCCCGGCGGCTCGCCACCGGCGCAATCGCCGGCCGCCCGGCCGCGACCTGCGCGAGCGGGGGCCCGCTGTCTGGCTCGGTGCGCGCGCCGGCCGCCCGGTCGCTCCCGGCGCGAGCGGGGGCTGCTGTCTCGCTCGGTGCGCGCGCGGCGGTCCACCGGGTCGGTCACTGCGCGAGCGCCGGCCCCTCGGCCTGAACCTGGCGCTGCTCCCAGCGAATCAGCTCCGGCGCGCCGCGCTCTGGGAACGGGACCTCGATCGTGTCGAAGTCCCGCGGCAGGACCGTCTGGCCGAACACCGCCAGCGCCTCGTCTCGCAGCACCCGCGGGGGCTGGCGGGTGGAGAGGTGGTTGAGCGCGAGCAGCCGCACCGCGGCGTCCCGCGCGAGCTCGGCCGCCTGCCGCGCGGTGGAGTGCCCGCTCTCCTGCGCCCGGTCGCGGTCGTCCTCGGCGAAGGTCGCCTCGTGCACCAGCACGTCGGCGGCGTGGGCGGCGATCCGCAGGGCCTCGCACGGCCGCGTGTCTCCCGACAGCACGAGCTTGCGACCCTGGCGCGGCGGGCCGATCACCTGGGCGGGCGAGACGCCGCGCACCGTCTCGCCGCGCTGCAGCCGACCGAACTCGGGACCGGGCGCCAGCCCGAGCGCGATCGCGGCGTCAGGGTCGAACTGGCCGGGGCGCTCGTCCTCGAACAGCACGTAGCCGAAGCAGCGCCCGCGATGCGACACGGGCACGGCGGCGATTCGGTAGCCGTCGCGACGCACGACGTCGCCCTCGTCGAGCTCCACCACCTCAAGCTCAAAGCCGACCCGTCCGGCCATCCTCAGCGCCAGGGAGACCAGCGCGCGCAGGCCCGCGGGCCCGTGGATCGCCAGCGGCCTGTCGCGTCCGCGCAGGTCGAAGGTCTTCAGCAGGCCCGGCAGCCCGAGCCAGTGGTCGGCGTGAAGGTGGGTGATGAAGATCTCGGTCAGCTCGCTGAGCCCAACCGAGGAGACCAGCTGGCGCTGGGTGCCCTCGCCGCAGTCAAACAGGATCCTGTCGGCGCCGCGGCGCACCAGGATCGCCGGCAGGCCACGCCGGGCGGTGGGGACCGAGCCGGCGGTCCCGACGAAGAAGATCGACATGTCCATCGCCGTGCGAGTCTGCCATCGCGGCGCCGGCGCGGCGGTGTTGGGGCCGCTAAGCTCGCTGGGCCTCACCCAGGCGCCCGTAGCTCAGGGGATAGAGCGTCCGCCTCCGGAGCGGAAGGTCGCAGGTTCAAATCCTGCCGGGCGCGCTGCGGAGAGCCCTGCAAACCGCACGGTCTTCCTCATGCGCTGAGCCTCTCCATTGCTGCCGCGGTCTGGTGTTCTGTCTCTTGTCTGCCACCGTCTGCCACGTTGACGCCCTCGACCAGGGCCCGCGGCCGGTCCTTCTCGCCCTTGTCGCAACGCATCGCCTGCCGGTACACGCACAGCGCGAGCGCCGGATCCGTGTGCTCCGTCTCATCGATGACGATGCCCGGATCCTCGCCGAGCGTGTACAGCACGCTCGCGAACGTGCGCCGCAGCGAGTTCGGCGTGATCCGGTCCGGGAGCGGGTTGCGGCCAGCCTCGACGAGGCGCCGCCCGCTCGTCAGCTTCGCGGCCGGCGCCAGCACGCGGTTGCGGACGTTGTCGCGCCACGGCGCCGAGTAGCGCTCCTACCTGCTCGGCCGTGTCGAGCTAGACCGGCGCGGCTCGTGCTCGCCCGCCGCCGCTTGCTCTTCGCCGGGTTGCGGGCGCTCAGCTCGCGCTCGACCTCGCCCTCGAGAATCGCGGCCAGCAGCGTGAGTGTCATGTTGATCTACCGCGGCGACAGCGGCTGGTCCTCGGCGAGCCTCCGGATAGCGTCGCGCGATGGAGCCCCGAGTCACATTGAGCAGTGCGGGCAGCAGCGAGAGCGCGTATGAGCCCGTCCGCGACCAGCCGGGCCAGTGGCGCGAGGTAAGCCCTCGACGCGGCTACCGAGGGGAGAGCCAATCGACGTGGCGGAGCGCGTGCGCGCGCTGATTGCGTCCGTCGAGCACTGACGCCGCCAGTCGCCACGCCTTCACGGCTCAGGTATATCGAGCTGCTTGCAGATTGCCCGCAGTGTTTCGGGCTTGATCTCACGATGACGCGGCAGCGACGACCGCCTGCCGGCGCGGACCCACACGTCATGGCTCGCGCCATGCCGTAGCAGGTACGCGTCGTTGAGTCGGAGCCAGCGCTCGACGTCGCGGCGCTTCAAGCTAGCGAACGCGAGCGCGCGTCACGTCGCGCACGAGTTCTCGAAGCCGCGGCTCGAGAAGATCGAACAGCCGCCGTGCGACGCTCGCCAGCTGGTCGACGACCTCGTCAAGCGCCGCGTCCGCCGCGAACGCGATGCGCTCCGCCGTCGTCGGCTCGTGCATGAGGTCGTGCAGCGCCTCGAGCACGTTGGCGCGCGCCTCGTTCTCAGTTGCGCCCTGCGAGATCGCCGCTGGGAACTCAACGATCTGCGCAGTGACCCAGCCGTCAGGGTTGGGCGTGAAGCGGAAGGTCAGCCGGTCAGGGCCGCCGCTGGCAGTCGGGAGATCGGTCGTTATGGCCATCGAACGTCGGGGCACAGCTCTCTCACGAACGTATCACCCGGGATGGTCGACCGGCGAGACCGCGTCTTTAGGAGCTACCCGCTGCCTGACTCTTGCACGCCGCCATGGTGCGGTCAAGGCGCCAACTGGCAGACGCCCGTCATCGTCGGGCGGAAGCGCCCGTGATCGCCGGAAATCGGCCCCATCTGCCACGAGGCGCCCGGACGCCGATAGAGCCCGAACCACCCGGTAACTACGGGCGATCCGGCTCTCAGCACGATCCGGCCGACCGGCCTCCGCAGCGGAAGGTGCTCAGGGGATAGAGCGTCCGCCTCCGGAGCGGAAGGTCGCAGGTTCAAATCCTGCCGGGCGCGCTCTGCGTCCACCCGCGCGCCCGCCGCTACACCGCGGCCGCAAAGCGCTCCGAGAAGTCCTTGATCAGCGCCTCGAGCACGGTCGCGACCGTCCCCTCGCCCATCGACGCCGCCTTGCCCGTGATCTGCGCCGCGGTGTGGATGCTGACGCTGCCGTCCTGCAGCGTGAAGGTCACGTCCGCGTTGGCGTGCCCGGAGCCGCCCACCTCGCGTGACTTGACGCGCAGCAGCGCGCGGCGCTGCTCGTCGTCGCGCTCGACGATCGTGACGGTCCCGGCGAAGCGCATCGACATCGCCCCCATCTTGACGCGGATCTCAGCCCTGACCTCGTCGTCGGAGATCCGCTCGAGCACCTTGCCGCCCTGCACGCAGGGAACCAGCCGCTCCAGGTCCATCACCAGCGCCCAGGCGTCCTGCGCGGGCCTGTCGATCTGAAACGTCCTGTCAAGCTCAACCATCTCGATCCTCCTGTCTGCGTGTATGTTGCTCGCCACACGGCCACCACGACGGCGGGAGCGGATGACGATCAGCCCTGGAACCTACGAGCTTGGGCCCGACAGCGGCACGCTGACGGTCCGAACCGGCAGGGTAGGGGCCGCCGCGCGCGCGGGCCACGACCTCCTGCTGCGCGTGGGGCGCTGGAGCGCGACGCTGGAGCTCGCCGACGATCCCGCCCAAAGCCGCGTGTCGCTGAGCGCGGACTCGCGGTCGCTGAGCGTCGTGGAGGGCACCGGCGGCCTGAAGGCGCTCGACGACGATGACCGGCGCTCGATCGCCAAGACGATCGACGATGAGGTGCTCAAAGGCACCACGATCGCGTTTCACTCCACGTCCGTGCGCCACGACGGCGACGGCCGCTACCGCGTCACCGGCGACCTGGAGCTGGCCGGCGCGACGAACCTGATCGCCTTCGAGGTGACGATCGACCCCGACGGGCGCCTCACCGGCTCGGCGACCGTGCGCCAGAGCGACTGGGGGATGAAGCCCTACTCGGCGCTGTTTGGGACGCTGAAGGTGGCCGACGAGGTGGTCGTGGAGATCGACGCGCGGCTTGGCGGCTGAGCGCAGCGCCGGGCTTATGCCAGACGGCCGAGCGCAGCGCCGGAGCGCGGCCTGAGGCGCAGCCGCATGCTGCTGTCGCTAGGCGCTGCTGATGACCGTCGGCGTGCCGAGCGGGATGTGGTCGACCAGCCAGCGCCCCTCGGGAAGGGTGAGGCGCATGCAGCCGTGGCTGACAGGCCTGCCGATCGACCACGTCTCCGGGGTGGAGTGGATCGCGATCCGGTTGCCCCCGGTCCAGTCGGGGATCGCATGCGGCGCCACCGCCGAGAGCGCGAGGATGCAGCAGCCGTACGGGCCGCCCGGGTCGCCGGTCAGCAGGCGGTCGGTCACGTCGAAGTTGCCGGTGGGCGTCGGGCTGGCGGGCGCGCCGATCGCGATCGTGTAGCGGGCCAGGACCCTCCCGGCGTGGATCACCTCCAGCCTGCGCGCCTCAAGCGACACGCGCAGCTCCCAGTCCACACGCCCCAGCGTCGCCGCGGAGGCGGGGATCCAGCCGAGGCGGTTGTTGCCGGCCTCCGTGCTCACCACCCCCAGCCAGCGGCCAACCACGCGCCTGACCCACAGCACCTGCGCCGAGCCCCACTGGGTCCGCAGCTGCAGCGTCGCCAGCCGCCGGCCGCCGGGCGCGGCGCGCAGCGCCGTGCGCCGGACCAAGGTCGCCACCAGCGCTCCGGGCCCGCGCGGCAGCCGCAGGGACGCGCTCGGGCGCGCGGGTGCGGAGGCCGGCGCCGAGGGCGCGCCGGCCGCGGGTGAGGCGACCGTCAGGTGGATCGGCGCGGTGCTGGACCCGGGCGGCGGCGCTGGGGTCCCCTGCGACAGCAGCGCCACCGCGATCGCGACCGGGATCAGCGCCACGACCGCCGCAAGCGTGGCCAGCGCCAGGCGGGCGCGCCCGGCGCGGTGCGCGCCCGACGCGGGGGCGTCACGCGGGCCGGGCGCGGGCTCGCCGCGCGAGCCGGCCGCGGGCGCGCCGTGCGGGTCCTGGGTTCCTGGATTCTCGCTCACGGGTGGGGCTGGGCTGGCCGGGCGGGTCCGCCCCGGGCCCGGCGGATCCGATTTTGGCGCATGGCGCACCCGCCGTCGGCGTGGGTAAGCTGATCACATGCTCGGACTGCGTGACAAGATGAGGATGGTCCACCCCACGCGCGCGCTCCCCGGGCGCCCGGAGGAGATGCAGATCTCGGGTCGGCACGCGGTGCTGGGCACGAGGATGCGGCCGCCGTTCCCGGAGGGGCTTGAGCGGATGGTCGTCGGGATGGGGTGCTTCTGGGGGGCCGAGCGCCTGTTCTGGCGCGCGGGCGGCGTCTACAGCACGGCCGTCGGATACAGCGGCGGCTACACGCCCAACCCCACCTACGAGGAGGTCTGCACCGGCGCCACCGGCCACGCCGAGGTGGTGCTGGTGGTGTTCGATCCCGAGCGCGTCTCCTACGCGGAGATGCTCAGGCTCTTCTGGGAGGGCCACGACCCCACCCAGGGGATGCGCCAGGGGAACGACCTGGGCACGCAGTACCGCTCGGCGATCTACTTTCACGGCGAGGCGCAGCGGGCGATCGCGCACGCGTCGCGTGACGCCTACCAGGAGCGCCTGACGGCCGCCGGCCTGCGCTCGATCACCACCGAGATCGCGCCCGCGGGACCGTTCTACTACGCCGAGGAGTACCACCAGCAGTACCTGCACAAGCACCCGGGGGGCTACTGCGGGCTCGGGGGCACGGGCGTCAGCTGCCCGGTCGGGCTGGGCGTGTCCGGTGCGCCCGCCGGCCTGCAGAGCGCCTGAGACGCGGCTCAGCCGCCAGCCACGGCCGGCAGGATCGTCACCTCGTCCCCGTCCTTGACGGGCGTCTGCAGGCCGTCGAGAAACCGAATGTCCTCGCCGTCGACGTAGACGTTCACAAACCGCCGCAGCCCGCCGTCCTCGGCGATGCGGCTGCGCAGCTCGCCGAAGCGCTCGTAGAGCGCGTCCAGCACCTCGCCGACGGTCTCCCCGTCGACGGTCGCCTCCGACGCGCCGTCGGTGGCGGCGCGCAGCTGCGTCGGGATCTTCACGGTGACGGGCATCGCGCCGACAGCTTACGTGAGCGGCACCAGGTCGCGCCGCGTCGCGGGGTTGTCCGCAGCTGCAGCCGGGTCGGCTTGCACACGGGGGTCGCCGGCGGCCGGGTCGCCTTGCACACGGGGGTCGCCTGCGGCCGGGTCGCCTTGGACGCGGGGGTCGCCCGCAGCCGGGCTCGGGCTGGCATTTGCGACGAGGTGGCGCCCGGCCGCCGCCGCCGGCTCCGCCGGCGTTCGATCGCGCTGTGCGGCGCTTTCGAACGCCCTCACGGTCGGCTCGATCTGCCAGGTCTCGAAGGTGCCCCGAACGGCGTCGAGCGTCTTGAGGCCCTCGCCGGTGATGTAGAGGACGACGCGCTCGTCGGCCTCGATGTCGCCGCGCTGCGCCAGCTTGGCCAGCACCGCGGTCGCGACGCCGCCGGCGGTCTCGGTGAAGATCCCCGTCGTCTGCGCCAGCAGACGGATGCCGGCGCGGATCTCATCGTCGTCGACCGCGTCGATCGAGCCGCCGCTGGAGCGGGCGAGCTCCAGCGCGTAGGGGCCGTCGGCCGGGTTTCCGATCGCCAGCGAGCGGGCGATCGTGTCCGGCTTGACCGGCCGGCAGAAGTCCCGCCCCGCCGCGAACGCCTCGGCCACCGGCGCGCAGCCGAGCGCCTGCGCGCCGCAGAAGACGGGCATCGAGCCCTCCAGCAGACCCGCGTCGATCCACTCCCGAAAGCCGCGCGCGATCTTGGTGTAAAGCGAGCCGGAGGCGATCGGCGCAACCACCCTGTCGGGCAGGCGGAAGCCGAGCTGCTCGGCGGTCTCAAACGCGAGCGTCTTGGAACCCTCCGCGTAGTAGGGGCGCATGTTGATGTTCACGAACGCCCACTCGTGCTCGCCGGACAGCTCCGTGCACAGGCGGTTGACGTCGTCGTAGTTGCCGTCGACCGCCACGATCTGCGTCCCGTAGACGCCGGTCGCGAGGATCTTCTGCTCCTCCAGGTCGCGCGGTATGAACACGTAGGAGCGCAGCCCGGCGGCGGCCGAGTGGGCCGCGACCGCGTTGGCCAGGTTGCCGGTCGACGCGCACGCCACGGTCTCAAAGCCAAGCTCGCGAGCCCGGGCGAGCGCCACGGCCACGACGCGGTCCTTGAAGGAGTGCGTCGGGTTGGCGGCGTCGTTCTTCACCCACACCTCGCGCAGGCCGAGCCGCTGCGCGAGCCTGTCGGCGCGCAGCAGCGGCGTCCAGCCGGCGGCAAGCGCGCCGCTCGGCGGCGAGGACACCGGCAGAAAGTCCCCGTAGCGCCACAGCGAGTGCGGCCCGGCCTGGATCCGGCGGCGCAGGAGCTCGGGGTCCGCGTCGGCGGGTGGCCCGTAGCGCACCTCAAGCGGCCCGAAGCACCGCTCGCAGACGTAGCGAGCGTCAAGCGGATAGACGGTCTGGCATTCCCTGCAGCGAAGCGACTCTGGCGGCATTTGAAAGAACCTCCGCCGGGGTCTGTGGTGGAGGTCTGAAGCTACCGCCCTGCCACATCTCCCAGGCCTTCGTGGTTTGAGCCTGATGGACTTGGCACCGTTCCCTTGCGGGAGGTTGCCGGGGCTTCACAGGGCCATTTCCCTCCACCCCTCTCGATGCGTACTGCTATGTCGCGCGTCAGTATACGCAGGGGCAACCCTGAACGACCCCAGCCCGCGCGGGCCCGCGACCCGCCGCCACCACCGATGCCCGCCAGGCAGATCCCGCCGCTTTCAGTGCCGCTCCCCGCCGAGCGCCCGCGCGCGACGCCGCGCAGGCTCGCGGTGATCGTCAACCCATCCGCGACAGCTGTCTCGCAGCGCCTGCGGCGGCTTGTGGTCAACGCGCTGAGGGGCCCCTACGAGGTGGTGGCGGTGGACACGCACGCTCCGGGCCATGCGACCGAGCTCGCTCGCCGCGCCGTCCTCGAGGGCGCCGAGGCGGTCGTCGCCGTCGGCGGCGATGGGACCGCCAACGAGGTTGCAAACGCGCTCGCCGGCGGCCCCGCCGCCCTGTTTCCGCTGCCCGGCGGGCGGGCGAACGTCTACTGCCGGATGCTGGGGATCGCGACCGACCCGGTCGACGCGACCGAGCGCCTGCTGGCGCTGGCCGACGGCTGGCCGGTGCGCCGCGTCGACCTGGGCCGCGTCAACGGCAGGTGCTTCCTGTTCTCCTCCGGCGTGGGTCTGGACGCCAGCGTCGTCAGGGTCGTCGACTCTCACCCCAGGGCCAAGGCGAGGCTCGGCGAGTGGTACTACGCCTGGGTCGCGCTGCGCACGTTCGCGGCCGGCTACGTGCGGCATGCGCCCCGGATGCGGATCGCTCTGGACGGCCACGCCGTCGAGGGAGTGACCGCGATCGTGCAGAACGGCGACCCCTACACCTATTTCGGCGACCGGCCGGTCCGCATGGGCGTCGGCGCCGAGCTGTCCGGCGGCGGCCTGGCGGGGGTGGTGCTTGTGCGCGCAGCCGCGCGGGACGTGCCGTCGATCGCGCTGCGCGCCCTGCGCGGCAGCACCGGGGTGACCGGCCACCGGCACGTGCTCGGCTACGGGCCGGTGACCGAGCTGACCGTCAGCTCCGCCGACCGCCGGCCGCTGCCGCTGCAGGTCGACGGCGACCACATCGCAGACGTGCTCGAGGCGCGCTACGAGTGCCTTCCGCGCGCGCTGGCCGTGCTCGGCTGAGCCTCCCCTTCCCGGAAGGGGGGTGGAGATCGCTCGCCCGGGGCTCTGCATCCTCAGATGCAGTCTCCGTCGCGCAGCTCTCACGCGACGCGCGCGGCCGCCGAGCAGACCGCGCTCGCCTTCGCGGCCGAGCACCGGTTCGTGACCGCCGCCCAGGTCGCGGCGCTGCTTGACGTCGACGTCGCCGCGGCCAGCCGACGGCTCCGGTCGCTGACGGCGGCCGGAGCGCTCGAGCGCCAGGCGCCGCTGCGAGGCCGGCCGGCCCTGTACCGCGCGACCGCCGCCGGCATACGAGCCGCCGGCGGGGACCTGCGCGCCGCCGGCCCGGTGGCGCTTGCGCTCCAAGCGCACGACCAGGCGCTCGGCTGGCTGATGCTGCGCCTGCTTGAGGGTGGGCTCGGCGAGGTCGCGATGGTGATCGGCGAGCGGCGGATGCGCTCCGAGGACCGCCGAGCGAGCGCCGGGCAGCCTCGCCACGGCGTTCGCCTGGGAGGGACCGGCCCGCGCGGCGAGAGCCGCCTGCACTATCCGGACCTGATCGCCGTCACCCCGGAGGGTCGCAGGGTCGCGTTTGAGCTTGAGCGCACCACCAAGGGGCCCGCTCGCCTGGAGGGGATCCTCGCCGGCTACGCGGCCGACCGCCGCATCGACGCGGTGGTGTACCTGGCAGAGCGTGAAGGGACGGCCGCCGCTGTTCGCCGCGCCGCGCGGCGCATGCGCCTGGCCGGGCTGGTCAGCGTCTACCGCGTACGCCTGGAGCCGGACCGCACGCCCAGAGGGCATGCCGCGGCGCCGGCGCGCAGCGGCACGGTGCCGGCGTGCAGCGGCGCGGGGCCGGCGCGCAGCGGCGCGGCGATCGCGGCCGGGCGCCGGGCCGGGCAGGCGGCGGGACACCGGGCCGGCCAGGCGGGGGTCGGCAGGTGACGGACGGGTGGCGGCGAGCGCGGGCTTTGCCACCTGCAAACACGCTTCGCCGCTGGCTTGCGCTGGCCGTCGTCGTCGCGGTCGCCGCCGCGCCCTCGGCCGCTGGCGCGGCGCTGTTCGCGGCGCTCGCGGTGGCGGTGGCGATCGCGGCGGCGGCACGCCGGCACGGACGGCGTCGCGCGAAAGCGCGCCAGGCCCCGTCGCGGCCCGGAGACGTCGCCCTGGGGGTCACGGCGACTGGCGCCGGGATCGTGCTGGGCGACGACCAGCTCGCCGCCCACGCGCTGATCGTCGGAGCGAGCGGCTCGGGGAAGACGACGACCCTGCTGACGCTGCTGGAAGCGCAGGTGCGCGCCGGCCGAGCGGTGGTGGCGATCGACATGAAGGGCTCGCCCGACTTCAAGCGGCGCCTGGCGCGCTGCGCGCGCGAGGCGGGACGACAGCTGCGCGTCTGGACGCCCGAGGGCCCCACCGCATGGAACCCGCTGGCCCACGGCGACGCGACATCGATCAAGGACATGCTGATCGGAGCCGAGCGCTTCACCGAGCCGCACTACAAGCGCGCCGCCGAGCGCCACCTGCAGCTGACGATCGGGGTGCTTCTGAAGCAGGGCGCCGGCGAGCTGGACCTGCGCACGGTGGTGGCTGCGATGGAGCCCCGCAGGCTCGCCGCGCTGCTGCGCGCGATGCCGCCCGCGGCCGCCGAGCGCATACAGGACTACCTGGCCGCGCTGACCGGCGACCAGCTGTCTGCGATCCGCGGCCTGCAGACCCGCCTTGCGCTGCTTGACGAGTCGCGAGCGGGCCCGCACCTTCGGGCCGCCGGCGGCGGCGCCGGCCGCTTTGACCTCGCCGCCGGCCTGCGCGGCGGTGAGGTGCTGCTGATGAGCATCAACTCAAGCGTCCACGGCCAGCTCGCCCAGCAGCTCGGGGCGCTGGCGATCCAGGACCTGACCGCCGCGGCCGGCAGGCGGCTGGCGCTGGGCGCCGCGGACGCCGCGACGGTCGCGATCGACGAGTTCTCCGCCCTCGCGGCCGACAACCTGCTCGCGCTTCTGGCGCGTGGCCGAGAGGCGGGCGTGCGCGTGCTTTTGGCAACCCAGGAGCTCGCCGACCTGGAGCGCGCCGGCCGCGGCTTCCGTGACCAGGTGCTTGGAATCGTCGGAGCCAAGCTCGTGCACCGCCAGGAGGTGCCCTCCTCCGCCGAGCTTTTGTCGAGCATGATCGGGACCCACTGGGCCTGGGAGGCGACCTGGTCGCTGGGCGGCGGCGGAGCGCACGCGGGCCGCGGCAGCGTCCGCCGGGTGCGACGGCGCACCGTTTCGCCGGACACGGTGCAGGCGCTGGCGCCGGGCGAGGCGATCGTGCTCGAGCGGCTCCCGCGCACGCGGGTGCGGCGCATCGCCGTGACGCCGCCGGGGGCCGGGGCTGAGCGCTGAGCGCCGGCGGCCGGGGCCGAGCGCTGAGCGCCGGGGGCCGAGGCTGAGCGCTGAGCGCCGGGGGCCAAGGCGGAGCGCACGGCGCGGGCCCCGGCTCGCGGCGCCGGGCGCGGGGCGGCGCTCGGCTAGGCCGAGCCCGGCGTCACGCGGTAGGCGTCAAAGACGGCGTCGATGTTGCGCAGGCGGCTGATCGCCTGGTCCAGCGCGCGCGTGTCGCCCACCTCCACCACGAACCGGTTTCGGACCATCGGGTGGTTGACCGTGCAGCGCGCCTCGACGATGTTGATCCCCGCCTCGGCGAACGTGCGCGACATGTCCTCCAGCAGGCGGTGGCGGTCCCAGCCGTCCACCTCGATCTCGACCTTGAAGGAGGTCTCGGCGTCGCCGTCCCAGGAGACGGCGGTGAAGCGGTCCGGATCCTTGCGCAGCACGGCCACGTTGGGGCAGTCCTCGCGGTGGATGGTGATCCCCCGCCCGAGCGAGATGTAGCCTACGATCGGATCGCCCGGCACCGGGCGACAGCACTTGGCCAGGCGCAGCATCACCTCGTCGATCCCCTCGACCGAGATGCCGTAGCTTGAGGAGAGCGTGGTCGGCCGGCTTCGCCGCCGCCGCGTCCTGATCAGGTCGTCGGCCGCGGTCGGCTGGGACTCGGCGGCCTCGCCCTGCTTGAGCCGCTGCATCACCTTGTTGACGACCGTGGCCGCGGAGATCTTCTCCGCCCCCAGCGCGACGTAGAAGTCGTCGCCCTTGCGGAACCCCATCTCCCGGATCACGTCGGCCAGCAGCGGCGATCCGACCAGCTTCTGCGCGGGCAGGCCCTGCTTGCGCAGCGCCTCCTGCAGCAGCTCGCGGCCGCTGTGCTCGGTGTCGCGCCGTGACTCGGCCTTGAACCACGCCTTGATCTTGTTGCGCGCCCGGCTTGTCTTGACCAGCGCCAGCCAGTCGCGCGACGGTCCCCGGTCGCGCTTTGAGGTCAGCACCTCCACGATGTCGCCCGAGCGAAGCTGGTAGGACAGCGGCACGATGCGGCCGTTGACCTTGGCGCCCACGCACCGGTGTCCGATGTCGGTGTGGATCTCGTAGGCGAAGTCCAGCGGGGTGGAGCCGGCGGCCAGCGACTTGACCTCGCCGCGCGGGGTGAAGACGAACACCTCGTCCTCGAACAGGTCGACCTTCAGGCTCTCGACGAACTCCCGCGGGTCCGACATCTCCTGCTGCCAGTCCATCAGCGAGCGGACCCACCTGAGCTTGTCCTGCTGGCCCTGCGCCAGCGCGCTCTCCGGACCCTCCTTGTACATCCAGTGGGCGGCGATGCCGAACTCGGCCAGGTCGTGCATCTCGCGGGTGCGGATCTGGATCTCCAGCGGCCTGCCCTGGGGCCCGATCACCGTCGTGTGCAGCGACGAGTACATGTTGAACTTGGGCATCGCGATGAAGTCCTTGAAGCGCCCCGGCAGCGGCTTCCAGAGCGAGTGGATCACCCCGACGGCGCCGTAGCAGTCCTTGACCGAGTCGACGATCACCCGCATCGCGGTCAGGTCGTAGATCTCGTTGAACTCCCGCCCCTTGCGGGTCATCTTCGAGTAGATCGAGTAGAAGTGCTTGGCGCGCCCGGAGATGTCGGCCTGGATGCCCAGCCTGGCCAGCTCCTGCGCGACGATCTCGCCCGCCTGGGCCACGTAGCGCTCGCGCTCCTCGCGCTGCTGGGCCACCAGGCCCTTGATCTCGTTGTACTTGCGCGGGTGAAGCGTCTGGAATGCGAGGTCCTCCAGCTCCCACTTGATCGCGTGGATGCCCAGCCGGTGCGCGATCGGCGCGTAGATGTCCAGCGTCTCGCGCGCCTTCTCCAGCTGCTTGCCCTTCGGCATCGCCGACAGCGTGCGCATGTTGTGCAGGCGGTCGGCGAGCTTGATCAGGATCACGCGGATGTCCGACGCCATCGCGACGACCATCTTGCGGTAGTTCTCCGCCTGGGCCTCGTCGCGCGACTGGAACGTCAGCCCGGTCAGCTTGGTCACCCCGTCGACCAGCCCGGCGATCTCGTCGCCGAACGTCTCGCGCACCTCCTCAAGCGACGCGCTCGTGTCCTCGACGGTGTCGTGCAGCAGCGCGGCGCACAGCGTGGCGGTGTCCAGGCGCAGCCCCGCGCAGATCTTCGCCACCCCGACGGGATGCACGATGAACTCCTCGCCGGACAGGCGCCGCTGGTCGGCGTGGCGCGCGCACGCGTAGGCGAACGCGGCCTCCACGCGGTCGCGGTCGATCGCCTGCGCCATGTCCGCGTGCTCCTCGACGATCGCAAACAGGTCGCACAGCAGCCGCCGCTCGGATTCCGACAGGTGCTCGGAGCCTGCCGCGCCCCTCGCCTGCGGGCCGGGCACGATGCCGGCGCCCGCCTGCACACCCACCGCCCGCCGCTGCGCGACGACCGCGGGCACGTCCGGGGCGCGCGCGCCGACGGCCGTCGGCCCCTCGGCGGACGAGCGGCCCTCGCTGCGCGAGATGGCGCCCCTCAGGCGGCGGCCGGAAGGTCTGCGGTGCTCAGAAATCGCCTTCCCTCCTCGTGGCGCCTCGCGTAGGCGCGGTATGCCGGCGAGCGCTCGAGCGAAGTGGGCGAGCGGCCGGCGATCGCAAGCGCCGGCCGCTCGCGCTCGCAGGTCACAAGCCCCAGCTCGACCAGCACCCTGATCGCGCGGCCCGCCAGGCGCGCCGGCCGCCCGGGAGGATCGCCGCGCAACAGGCGCTCAAGCTCCTCCCCGCCCGCGCGCCCCCGGTCGCGCAGCGCGCGGTAGAGGGCGACAAGCGTGGAGCGCAGACCGTATTCAAGCTCGTGCATCTTCTGGGCGAAGCGTAGCTCAGGCTCACCCCACGCCAGCAGCAGCACGCCCGAGCCCTCGCGCAGGCGCGCGAGCGCCTCCGGGCTGCCGGGCGGGTCAAGGGCCACGATCGCCGGGAAGGCATCCGGCAGGCGCCGGTCGCGCTCCAACAGCCAGTGCGATGCCAGCGCAAAGCCGCCGGTGAGGTCACGCAGGCCGGGCAGCCGCCGCTCGACGTCGCAGCAGACGGCCAGCACGTCCCCGCCGCCGGCCACCGCGTCCGCCAGCGCGCTCAACGGGCTGTGGCCGCGGCGATCGAGCACGCTGCGCCACCGAGGCGGTTGGCCCTGTCGCGCCGGGCCACCCGGCGAGGCAAGCTCCGGGAGCGGCGCGTCCAGCTCGGACAGCGCGCTGCACAGATAATCCTCGCAGCGCTCGAGCACGGTGATTGGTGCCGGCAGCGTCCGCCGTGCGCGGCGCAGGACCAGCCGCGGCGCCACCGCGCCCGCCCAGCTGTCGCGCTCCAGGCGGAAGGTGGCGTCCTGCGGCGCGGACGGGTCATCCGTCACGCGGCCGTCGCAGCCGAAGGCAACCGCGCTGGCCCGCACGCCCCCCGACATCACCGTGAAGCGCGCGTGGCGCCCATCCCCCATCGTGCGGATGCCGTCAAAGCGCGCGCCGCAGACAAGCAGCCGCGGCGCCGGGTTGCCGGCCCCGCAGGGCTCGAGCGCGCGCAGCTCCTCCGCCAGCTCGAGCCCCAGCTCGGTGCCGGACACGACCGCATCGGCCCGCTCGACCACCGCCAGCAGCTCGTCGGTCAGCGCCAGCTCGCAGTGGCGCTCAAAGGCCTGGCGGAAGGCGTCCACCGCGCCGGCCTGAAGCTCCATGCCCGCCGCCGCGCGGTGGCCGCCGTGGCGGGTGAGATGCGCGGCGCATGCGTCGAGTGCGTGCAGCAGATGAAAGCCTGGCACGCCCCTGGCCGACCCGCGGCCGCGCTCGCCGTCGAGCGCCACCAGGACCGTGGGCCGGTGGTGGCGTTCGACGATCCGGCTGGCGACGATCCCGATCACCCCCGGGTGCCAACCCTCGCCTGCGAGCACGTAGCCGCGGCGCGGCCCCAGCTCGCGCAGCTGCGCCTCGGCCTCCCACAGCGTGCGCTGCTCGACCGCGCGCCGCTGCGCATTGAGCGCGTCCAGCTCGGCGGCGATCGCGCGCGCCCGCACCGGGTCCTCGCACAGCAGCAGCTCAACGCCCGCGTCCGCGCGCGCCATCCGTCCGCAGGCATTCAGCCTCGGGCCCAGCCCGAACCCCAGGGCGCCCGCGTCCAGCGCCATCGGATCACAGCCCGCGACGGCGATCAGCGCCCGCAGACCCGGCTTGGCGGTCGTGGCCAGCTGCGCCAGCCCGGCGCGCACGAGCCGGCGGTTCTCCCCCACGAGCGCCACCAGGTCGCAGACGGTCGCCAGCGCCACCAGCTCAAGGTCCTCGCTGGCGGTGGGCGACCCCAGCGCCTGCGCGAGCTTGTGAGCCACCGCGGCGCCGCACAGATCCGGACACGGGTACCCGCCGAGCGCCGGGTGCACGATCGGGCACGCCGGCAGCCCGCCGCCGGACCGGGGGGCGTGATGGTCGCAGACGACCACATCGACGCCCAGCCGGCGCGCGGCGGCCACCTCCTCGACGGCGGTGATGCCGCAGTCGACGGCCACGATCAGCGCCGCGCCGGACCTCGCGAGGCGCTCGACGGTGGGGCGCGCGAGCCCGTAGCCGTCGGCCGAGCGGTCGGGGATGAACCAGCTCACGCGGGCGCCCAGCGCCCGCAGCGCGCGCACCATGATCGCCGTGGCGCACACGCCGTCGACGTCGTAGTCGCCGTGGACGACGATCGGCTGGCCCGAGTCGATCCGGGCCCGGATCGACTCCACGGCCGCCTGGATCCCCGCAAACGCCTCCGGCGGATGCTCCTCGTCGCAGGCCAAGAACGCGGCCGCCCGGCCGGGATCCGACAGCCCCCTTCTGACCAGCACCTGGGCCATGGCATGGCTGACCCCGAGCGAGCGCTCCAGGCCTAGGGCGGCTTCGATGTCGTAGCGGGGCAGCTCGATCCGCACGCCGGGCGACGGCGGCGGGGCTGCCGGGGTTGCAGGGAGCGCGATGGCTGGGGCGCCGGGCACCGCGCCAGAGTAGGCGGCGTGCCAGACGGACCCACGCTGAAGGGCCGGGCGGACCCGTGCCGGCGGCAGGCGCGCCGGAGAGTCAGCCTGCCGCGGTCAGCGCGCCGGCCGCGCGGCCGGCGCGCTGCCGACCATGATCACCCCGGTCGGCACGCTCAGCACGCACGGCGCCCCGGGCCGGCAGCCGCCCGCCTCCTCGGTCCCGGCCGCGACGCACAGGCTGTCAGAGGCGCACGAGACCACCGGCGTCTCGTCGGCGGCAAAGCGCGTCGCGCTCCAGCGAGCGCCCGGCCTGGTCGCGGTCAGCACCTCGCCATGGCCTCCCAGGACAGCCGATCCCACCGATGCGGCGACCGCGCACAGCCCGGGCACGCAGCTCGCGCTCGACGGATCGGCGAACGGCGCGCCGCCGAGCCCCTGCGTGTAGCGCCACGAGAACGGGCGCGTGGCCGCCAGCGAGCCGATCAGCTCGCCCCGTCTGAGCTCGCCGCCCAGCGGCGCGATGCAGGCGCGTGCCGACTGACATGCGAGCGCCGGGATGAAGAGCGCATCGCCCGGCGCGCCGATCTGGTGCACGGAGCGCCAGGCGCGAGGGCCAGCCGCGGGCCGTGCGGCAGTGAGGATGTCGCCGTCCTCGGTTGCAAGCGCGCACTCGCGCGCCAGGCACCAGGCGTAGTCCGCGACGTCACGCAGCCGCTCGATCCGCCAGGCGCCGGCGCCGCCGGTGGGATCGGCGCTGACGGCGAGCACCCCGCCGCGCGGCGCCGCGCGGCCCCGCGGTCCGCGCAGGGAGCGGGCGAACGCCACGCACTCCCCTGAGGGCTCGCACCCCACGCCGGCCAGATACCACCCGGCGGGGATCTGGAGCGCGGCCGTCCGCCAGGCCCCGGCCCCAGCCGCCGGGCGTGTGGAGGTGAGCACGGCCCCGGGCGAGACGGCCACGCAAAGCGCGACCGTGGGGCAGTCGACGCCCTGGATCGCGCTCCCGAAGCCCGGTCGCGACGGGGCGCTCGCCGACGGAACCCATGCGCGTGCGCCGCCAGCCGGGTCGGTCGAGACCACCAGGTCCGCCGCGGTGCCGGCCACGCACAGGTCGGCGGCCGGGCATGAGAGGGAAAGGATGCCGTAGGAGCCGGGCAGGCTGAACGCCGGGCCCCAGCGAAGCGCCGCCCCTCGCGCACCCGCCGCGGCGACCGACCAGAGGGCGGCGGCGAGCGCCAGGACCACATTCAGGCGCAGGGCACGACCCCTCTTTGAGCCTTGCCGTGGCACGGACGGACCGAGGCTGCCGTGCGACGGGAGGTCCGGCCGGCGCGTGAACGGTCTCGCAACGGGCGGCATCGGCCAGCCGACGCTACCGTCGGCGCGGCCGGCGGTCAAGCGGCGCGCGAGCGAGCCCGCCGCGGCCCGGCCCCGTCGGGGCCGCCGGGCCGCTCACGCCGCACGCCCTCAAGCCAGACGAGCCCCACGCCGATCAGCGTCCCCGGGATTGCCTCGAGCGCCGTGGCGATGTGCGTGGAATGGGTACCGGGGATCGACAGCCCGCTGAACGCCAGGCCGCAGACGACCGCTCCGACGATCGCGCCGACGAACGCTCCGACGATGCCGCCCCAGTAGCGGTCCGGCAGCCAGATCGTGAAGTGCCAGAGCGCGAGCCCCATCATCACCCACGCCAAGAGCCCCATCAGCGGCGCCTCCCGTGCCGCCGCCCACGCGGGCGACGGCCGCCCGCGCCCGCGGGGCGCTGCGGCCTGGCCACGGCATCGTTCTCGGGCTGGTCGGGCGCGTGGCGGAAGCCGTCGGAGCCGGACGCGTCTGCGCCAGGGCCCCCGCCCGCCTCGGACGCGCTCGCGTCGCGCGCCGGGGCCTCGTCGCCCTGCGCGGCTCCGGGTGCGACGGCGGTCGCAGGCGGCGACTGGTCGGCGGCGCGCGCGGACCAGGGCTGCACGCCCCCGGGCTGCGCGGACCCGGGCTGTGCGCCGCTGGACTGCGCGCTCCCGGGCTGCTGGTCCTCGCCGCGCGGCGCGCCGGCCGGCGGGCCCTGGCCGCCCGCGGGCTCGCCCCGCGGGCCCTCGCCGGCCGCCGTCCGGGCCGGCGTGGCCGACAGCGGCGAGCCGCCGGGCGCGCCGCCCGCCGTCGCCGAGCTGCGCGACGGTCCGGGCCGCGGGCCCGGAGCGCGCGTGGCCCGGCTCGCGCGCGCACGACGGGCGGGCGCCGGGGGGTCGCCGTCGGGCTCGGCGGTGTGGGCCAGGCGCTTGGCGAGCGTCGAGGTGCGACGCGCCGGCGCCGGCTCGATGTCCAGGTCGCGCTTCATCTGCTCAAACTCGGCCGCCGACACGGTCTCCTCCACGTCTGCCAGGCGCACCGGGCGGCGTCGCACGCGGCCCCGAGACGGGTCGACATCCGACCCGGCTGCCGCGTAGGCGGGAACCGTGCCCAGGTCGGCGAGGATCCGCGCCCGGCGGTGCCGGTACACCGGCTCGCGCTCCTTCCAGTGCGTGAGCACCGGTGAGGCGATGAAGATCGACGAGTAGGCGCCGGAGGCCACCCCGATCAGCAGCGCAAACGCGAAGTCGCGCAGCGTCGAGCCCCCGAACAAGAGCAGCGCGACGATCGGCAGAAGCGTGCAGGAGGTGGTCGCCAGCGACCTGGTCAGCACCTCGGACATCGAGCGGTTGACGATCTGCGAGAACGCGGCGCGCGGCATGCGCGGCACGTTCTCCCTGATGCGGTCAAAGACGATGATCGTGTCGTAGAGCGAGTAGCCGAGGATCGTCAAGAGCGCCGCCACGGTGTCGACCGTCACCACGCGGCCGGTGAGCGCGTAGACGCCGCTGGTGATCAGGATGTCGTGCATCAGCGCGATCAGCACCGGCACGGCGAACTTCCAGTCAAAGCGCAGGGTCACGTACAGGGATATGACCAGCAGCGAGGCGATGATCGCGATCACGGCCGCGTGCGCGATCGTGGCGCCGAACGTGGGGCCGATCGAGGAGCTGTTGAACGATCGCAGGCCGTAGCGGCTGTAGAGCGCCTGACGGACGCTGGAGCTGGCCTGCGGACCGGCCTTGAACGCGATCTGGAACTGCTCGCCGCGACTGCCAAGACGCTGGACGGTGGGGTTGGAGGCGCCGGCGTGCGTGACGGTTGCGGACACCTGCGCGGCGGTCGCCGGTCGCGACAGCGTGGCGGTGATCCTGGTGCCGGACGTGAAGTCGATGCCGAGGTTCAGCCCGCGGCCGCCGATCGCCAGCGCGCCGACCAGCAGGATCACCCCGGACATCGTGAAGAAGTACTTGGAGGCGCCCATGAAGTCGAAGCGCCACTGGCGCCTGGGCTTGCCGGCGCCCAGCGCGGACGGCCGTGCGATCGTCCGGCTGTCGCCCATCGTCATGAGGATCGCCTGCGTGGCGAGCACGGCGGTGAACAGCGACACGATCACGCCGATCCCGAGCGTGAACGCGAACCCCTGCACGTCCGAGGTCGCCAGCACGAAGAGGATGAACGCGGTCATGATCGTGACCACGTTGGCGTCGATGATCGCCGTCAGGCCCTTGCGGTAGCCGGCCGCGATCCCCGCTCGGATCGTCCGCCCGGCCCGGATCTCCTCCTTGACGCGCTCGAAGATCACGATGTTGGCGTCCGCGGCGACGCCGATCGTGAGGATCAGGCCGGCGATCCCCGCAAGCGTCAGCGTCACGGGGATCAGCTTGATCAGCGCGTAGAAGTAGACCGCGTAGACGGCCAGCGCCGCCACCGCGATCAGCCCCAGGATGCGGTAGTAGAGGATCAAAAACAGCGCCACGACCAAAAGCCCGGCGGCGCCGGCGACCAGGCCCTGGTGCAGCGCCTGGCTGCCCAGCGTGGCGGACACCTGGGACTCGGAGATCAGCTTCAGCTGGATGGGCAGCGCCCCCAGGCGCAGCTCGTTGGCCAGGTCGCTCGCCGACTGGCTCGTGAAGCCGCCGGTGATGTCCGCCCCTCCGCCGCCGATGATCCCGTCCGGGTACTGGTGAAAGTCGATCTGCGGGACGGTGATCAGCTGGTTGTCGAGCGCCACCGCGAAGTGCTGGTTGAGCGTCTGGCCGCCGATCGACACATCCGCGCCCCGGTGGGCGATCTGCGCGGTCACCCGCTGAAACGCAGCCTGGCCCGCCGGCGTGAACCCGAACTGCACGTCCGGGGCGCCGGAGGCGTCGGTGGAGGCGATCGGGTTGGTGATCTCCTTGCCCGTCAGCGCGACGTCGTCGCGCAGCACGAAGAACTGGGCCTGCGGGCTGGTGGGCTTGATCGTGACCGAGGAGCTCGGATTGGCGGCCTGCAGCACCACGATCCCCTGGGGCACCTTGAGCACCTGGCCCTCGGAGGGCGTGACACCGGGCGGCAGCCCCTGGTCCAGCTCTGAGATCGTCGGATCCGGGCCCGACAGCAGGCAGTGCTGGCCGGCGACAAGGGGCGTGCCGTCGGCCTTGGCGGCGGCCGCGCACGCGGCGCTGCCCGGGGCGCCGAACATGTAGTACAGGGGCCCGTCGCGCGAGAGGTGCTTTGACAGCGGCGCGGGCGGCTGTCGCGAGGCGAGCGCCACGGCCTGATACAGCGGCAGCCCACCGGCGCCCGGGACGCCGGGCTGGCCCGCCGAGCCTCCCGTGCTGAGCTCGATCGCGGTCGGGTCCTGGGCGATCAGCTGGCTTGCGACCGTGCGCCCGTTGGGCGTCAGGACGTTCGCCTCCCAGTCGTAGAAGTAAAGCTCGGCGGTCTGGCCGACCTCGCGCTCGGCGCGCGCGATGTCGTGCACGTCCGGCAGGCCGACCGAGATCTCGTTCGACCCGTAGGTTGAGATCTCAGGCTCGGAGACGCCGAGCTGGTCCACGCGCGAGCGCATGATGTCGACCGCGCGGCTGAGGGCCGCCTGCGTGACGACCGGCGTCTGCGGTGTCGGCTGCCCCTGGTAGACGAGCTGCACCCCGCCGCGCAAATCCAGCCCCAGGATCGTCCGCTGCGTCGTGATCACGAACACGGACGCGGCGAGCAGCCCCGCCACCAGGAGCAGGACGAAGCCGTGGCGCTGGCGGTCTGACATCGGCCTTGCGCGGATGCTAGTGGGCCGGGGCGCGCTCGGGCCCCGCGTGGTTTGTGGGGGTGAGCACGATCAGCACGCCGCCGTCCTCGTCGTCGTAGGCGGGGAAGATGTCGGCGATCGCCCTGGTGGGCGAGTCACGCTCGCCGCGGACCACCACCGGCTTGCCGTGGACGCCGACCTCCCATTCCAGCGCCTGCGCGACATGGTCGGTGCCGTCCTCGAAGCTCAGGCCCAGCGCCTGCACGGCCGGACGGCCGATTGCCCGCTCGGTCGACAGCCCCGTGAGCTCGAACGCCCCTCGGCCGCAGTCGACGATCCGCCCCTCCGCATCGCAGGCGAAGAACGCGGCCGCCGGCGCCGGATAGTAGTCGTCCAGCAGCTCGAACAGGTAGGCGAACCCGCACCGCTCGCAGCCGCGCGCCTGACCGGAGAAGCCGGCGGTGCGATCGGTGCCCATCGAGCGGTTGGCGCAGTGAGGGCAGATGAAGTGGCGCTCGACGCCCATAGGCCCAGAGAGGATAGAGTCACGCTGGCCCGGCGGCTCACAGCAGCCGCGCCTGCCCCGGCGACCGCAGGCCGAGGTGCTCGAACGCGTGGGCTGTCGCCGCCCGGCCGCGTGGCGTTCGCTCGATCAGCCCGCGCTGCAGCAGGTACGGCTCATAGACGTCCTCGATCGTGTCCTGCTCCTCCCCCACCGCGACCGCCAGCGTCGAGAGCCCCACCGGCCCGCCCGAGAACTTCTCGCAGATCGCCCGCAGGATCTCGCGGTCCAGGCGGTCCAGCCCGGCGTGGTCGACCTCGAGCAGGTCAAGCGCCTCCGCCGCGACCTCGGCCGTGATGAGGCCGCCGTGGCGAACCTCCGCGTAGTCGCGCACCCGGCGCAGCAGCCGGTTGGCGACGCGCGGGGTCCCGCGGCTGCGCGCGGCGATCGCGCGGGCGCCGTCGTCGTCAAGCGCCGCTCCCAGCAGCCGCGCCGAGCGCCTCACGATCATCGCCAGCTCCTGGACCGAGTAGTGGTCCAGCCGGTGCTGGATGCCGAACCGGTCGCGCAACGGCGTGGTCAAAAGCCCCGCGCGCGTCGTGGCGCCGATCAGCGTGAACGCCGGCAGGTGCAGCGTGACCACGCGGGCACCGGCCCCCTGGCCGACGGTGATCGGCAGCACGCCGTCCTCCATCGCCGGGTAGAACGTCTCCTCCAGAGCGCGCGGAAGCCGGTGGATCTCGTCGACGAACAGCACCTCCCGGGGCTCGAGCGCCGTGAGGATCGCGGCCACGTCGCCCTTGCGCTCGAGCGCCGGGCCGGCGGTCTGCGTGAAGCGCACCCCCAGCTCCGCGGCGATGATCTGGGCCAGCGACGTCTTGCCAAGCCCGGGTGGGCCGGCCAGCAGCACGTGGTCGAGCGCCTCGCCGCGGGCCGCCGCCGCCTCGATCGAGACGGCCAGCTGGCGGCGCACCGCCTCCTGGCCGACGAACTCCTCAAGCCGGCGCGGGCGCAGCGAGCGCTCGGCGTCGCGCTCCTCGTCGGCCTGCGCGGCCGGGTCCTGGAGCCTTGGCACGCTCACCTGCGGGCGCTCCTGAGCGCCTGCGAGACGAGCTCCTCAGCCGTCTCGCCCGTCGCGCCGTCAAGCAGCTCGATCGCCTCGGCCGGGCTGTAGCCGAGCTCTGCCAGCGCCTCGCGCGCCACCGCCAGCGGATCGTCGCCGGCCGGCGAGCGCGTCGCGCCCACGGGCGGCGCGACGTCCACGCGCTCGCGCAGCTCCACGACGATGCGCTCGGCAGTCCGCTTGCCCACGCCCGGCGCAGCCTGCAGGCGCGCGACGTCGCCGGCCGCGACGGCCGCCAGCAGCTGGCGCGCCGGCGCGGCCGAGAGGACCGCCAGCGCGACCTTGGGGCCGACCGACTGGACGCCCAAAAGCAGCAGGAACAGGTCCCGCTCATCCTCGGTGGCGAAGCCGTACAGCGACAGCGCGTCGTCGCGGACGACCAGGTGCGCGTGCAGCGTGACGGGCCTGCCGACCGCCGGGACCTGCCGAAGCGTCTCCGAGGACACCGAAAGCCGGTAGCCGACCCCGGCGCACTCGACCACCACGTGGTCGGCGCGGCGCACCGCGACGGTCCCGCTGACCATCGCGATCAAGCGACCACCCCCGTTCCGGCCAGGGCCGACTTGGTCGCGGCGGCCAGCGGAGCGCGGTTGAGGTCGCAGATCGCGACCGCGAGCGCATCGGTGGCGTGGTCCGAGCGCGGCCGGGCGTCGAGCGACAGCAGGCGGGCGACCATTCGCGCCACCTGCCCCTTGTCCGCGCGGCCGCTGCCGCACACGGCGGCCTTGACCTGCTGCGGCGTGTAGGAGCGCTGTGGGACGCCCCGCATGGCCGCCGCCAGCAGGACCACGCCCCGCGCCTGCCCGACGGCGAACGCCGTCCTGGCGTTGGCGCCGAAGTACAGCTCCTCGAGCGCGACCGCCTGCGGCCGGTGCTCGTCCAGCAGCTCGCCGACGCGCGCGTGGATCAGCGCGAGCCTGCGCTCCGGCGCCAGCGAGGGCGCGGTCTCGATCACCCCGTCGGCCAGCGCGCGCAGCCGCGACGAACCGCTGGCGACCACGCCCCAGCCGGTGCACGCGGTTCCGGGATCGATCCCCAGCACGACCATGAGGACACATTCTGCGTCCGCCCCCGGACGCCTCCCGGCGGGCCGGTCGAGCCCGTGCAGGGGGCCGTTGCCCCAGCCCGCCGCTTTGCTGCGCCGAGGTCGCTGCGCTGGCGCTGCGCCGCGGCGCGCTTTGCGCCTGCACCGCAACCCGCCGCGCCGTCTGCTGTTGTAGGGGGCGTCGCACCAACTCGTGGAGCACTCGCCTGGCACCGGGGAACGCGCAGGATGGTCATCCTGTGCGCGCTTGCGTGCGCGCTGGGCCTCAGGGCGGCGCCGGCGGCGGCGGACCGCCCCAGGACCCCCACCCCGGCGCCCTCGGACACCCAGATCGCCGGCCCGTCCACGTCGATCGTGTCGCTGGACGGCATGTCGGTGGCGCGCGACGGGACCGGAGGGCTCGTGTTCCTGCAGGACGTCGGCGGCGTCGCGCACGTGTTCGTGTCGGTGCTCTCCGGCGGGACGTTCCAGGCGCCGGTCCAGGTCGATGCCGGCCTGCCCGGGCCCTCGTCGTCGCCGGTGATCGCCGCCGGGGATGGCGGCGTGCTGCTCGTGGCGTTCGTCAACGGCGGCACGCTCTACACCTCGCAGACGCTGGCCGCCGGCCAGCCCTTCAGCGCGCCGGCGGCACTGTACTCGCCGGCCGCAAGCCCCGCGATCTCCATGTCCAACTTCGGCAAGGCCTACCTCGCGTTCACAGACCCGGCCCAGGGGGAGGTCCTGAGCGCGTTCTGGTGGGGCGCCGCCCACCCGTGGACGGTCGACCAAACGCCGCTGAACGCAGCGCCGCAGCCGGGCGCGGGCCTGGGCGCCGGCCGCCCGGCGGTGGTCACAGCCGGCGACGGCGTGGGGATCGTCGCCTGGGGCCAGGGCGGGCACATCTACACGCGGCGAGTCGTCGGCACCACCCCGAGCGTGGTGTTCGAGCAGGCCGACCCGTCCTCCTACGACGGCTGGCAGGAGGTCTCGGCCGCCGATCCCGTGATCTCCGCCGGCGGCGACGACACCTACGCCACGGTCGCGTTCTCCGAGACGCTTTCAAACGGCGCCTCGCAGCAGACGCTCGTGCTCGACAACCGGCTCTACGGCTCGCAGTACGCGGGCGCGACCCAGGCCGACGGGGCCACGCTCGGGGGGGCCGCGAGCGCGACGGACCCGCAGGCGGCCGTCAACGAGTACGGGCGCGGGTTCGTCACCTCCTCGCTGACCCCGGGCAACCAGCTCTTCGCCGCGCCCGTCTACACCGACGACGTGCTCGGAGGCCCGCAGCAGGTCGGCAGCCTCCCAGACGACGGCCCGCCCTACGCGGTGCCGGCGATCGCCGGGCTGATCTCCACGCTGATCGCCTGGCAGCAGGCGCCTGGGGTGGCGGGACCGGCGGAGATCCGCGTCCGCTACGCCCCCGACGGCTATGACCTCGGACCCGAGCTTGTGGTCTCATCCCCCGCCCTGGGGCCGGCCGACGCGGCCGCCGGTCTGTTCGCCGGCGGCGATGCGGCGGGCGACGCCGCGATCGCATGGGTGCAGGGCGCCCCCGGGCAGCAGGCGATCGTGGCCGCGCAGCTCTACCAGGCCCCCGGCGCGCCGGCGCCCGAGCGCCGCTTCCAGTACTCGCGCACCGCCACACCGCTTCTGGCCTGGTCGCCCGCCAGCGAGCTGTGGGGCCCCACGACCTACCAGCTGACGATCGACGGAGCGACGCAGGGCCAGACCACCGGCCTTTCGCTCGCCCCCTCCCAGCCGCTGACCGACGGGCGCCACGTCTTCCAGGTGACGGCCGTCAACCGCGCCGGCGTCGCGACCCCATCGAGGCCGGCGGTCGTGTTCGTCGACACGGTGGCGCCCCGCGCCACGATGGCGCTCCGCGGAGCGCGCGTGCGCGGGCGGCCGCTGCGCATCATCGTGCGCTACGCCGACCTGCCGCCGGCCGGCCTGCCGCCCTACGACGCCTCGGGGGTCGCGACCGTCTACGTGCGCTGGGGTGACGGCACGGTCCAGCGGATCCGCCGCAACGCCGCCGTGCACGTCTACCGCCGCGCTCGCCGCTACACGATCACGGTGGTCGTGACCGACCGGGCCGGCAACCGGACCGTGCTGCGCCGGCAGATCCGGATCACCGCGCATCCGGCGCGCCGCCACCGACACGCCAGCGCCCACCGCTCCGCCCCGCGCCGCGCCCGCCGCTTTGGCGCGCGCCGCGCCGCCGGCCGCTCCGCCCCGCGCGGTGGCCGCCGCGGTGGCTCGCGCCGCGCGGCCGACCGCGCGCGCGCATGACCGGCTCAGTCGCCCACGCAGGTCGGTGGCAGGCGCGGGTCGGTCAGCTGGACGACGCGCCAGGGCCCGACGACCGCCAGCAGCCGGGCGCGCGTCAGACGCGGGTCGATGGGCGCGGGCCCGCCGGTCTGCGCGGAGTGCGGGCCGATGAAGTCCACCCCGGGCGCGTGCATCGTGGTGCCGATCCGCTCCAGCGTCACCTGCAGCTTCCAGGCCAGCGCGGTCTGCGCCGAGTGGTTGATCGCGGCGAAGCTGGACAGGCACGGGAGCACGCCGCGGTGGCCCCCGACAGCCGCCACCGCCCGGCTGAGCTCGTCCAGCAGCCATACCCCCTGGGTGGCGTTTCGCTGATCGGCCCGCACGACGCGCAGCTGGGCGCGGGCGAAGGGGACGCAGGCGGCGCCCAGCGCGACCGCGACCGCCCCGCTGGCGATCGCCGCCAGCGCCCCGCCCCCGGGGCGCGCGCCACCGCGGGCGCCACCCTGAACGCGGGCGACGGCCGCTCCGCCGAGCGCCGCCAGCTGCGCGAGTCCGACCCCGCCGAGCACGCAGATCACGGTTGCGCCGGGGAGGAAGAACCGTTCGAGCCCGGGGTAGCCGTCCAGGGTCTCCGCGATCACGACCGCCCACCAGGCCAGCGCGCCGAGCCCGAGCGCCACGATCCGGCGGTCGCGATCGCGCACCCAGCCGATCACCACGGCGACGATCGCCAGCACGAGCGCCGGAAGCTGCTGGTCGCGGATCCCGCGCACCACGATCGAGCGCAGCACGTCGGAGCCCAGGTGCCCGTTGTAGTCGTGCGCGTGGGTGGCGGCCAGGAAGGGGTGTCCGGTGGTGATCCAGGGCGGCACGAACCAGCCGAACGGCTGGGCGGCCAGCCCAGCGAGCAGCAGCGCCACCACCCAGGGCCTGCGGAAGCCGTCCACGCGCAGCCACAGCCAGACGGCGTAGACCCCCAGAAAAGGCCAGAACTCCGGCCGGATCAGCCCGGCGGCGGCGCCCAGCACGAAGGCGCGGAGATGACGGCCCTCGAGCGCCCCGTCCACCGCCCAAGCCGTCAAACCGATCAGCATCGACTCGGAGGTGCCGTGCAGGAAGTAGTAGTACCAGGCCTGGTCGACCCGGCCGGTGAGCACGATCCCGAACGCGGCCAGGGCTCCGGCGAACGCCCCGAGCCAGCCGCCGCCCGACAGCCGGCTGGTCAGCCGCCAGACCCCCCACAGGCCGAGCAGCCCGCCGATCCGCGCGGTTATCACCCACAGCGTCGGCGCGGCGGCGCCGAACAGGCTCCAGACGGCGGTGAAGATCACAGGCAGCGGCTTCCAGGAGGGGCCGCCGTTGACCACGAAGCTCAGGTGCGGGTCGAAGATCTCCCGGCCCCAGACGATCCACGACCACGGGTCGTAGCTGGGCACCGTCGGCAGCACCGCGGCCGACAGGATCCCCAGCGCCGTGCACGCGAGCACCGCGACCGCTCCGTCGGAGCGCGCCAGGGCCTGGAGGCCGCTCGATGATGCGCCTGGCCGGCCGCGGGGCTCGCGCTCGCCGGTCCTGGGCTGCCGCTGCTGCGGCGAGTCGACGGCTGACATCGGACGGCGAGTCTAGCGGCGCGGTTGTCGCGGCCGTGCGGGGCGCGGTTGCGGCGGCCGTGCGGGACGCGATCGCCTGGGTGGCCGCTTCGGGCCTGCTCACCGGGGCCCTGCGCCGGACGGTCGCCCCCGCGGCCGTCGTGCTGGGGTGCGCGCTGGCGCTCGGATGTCCGACCGCCGCGGCCGCCGGCGGCGTGCGCGCCGCGCAGGCCACCGGCCCGGCGCGCGCGGCTGAGGGCCCCGGCGGCGCACGCGCCGCGCAGGCCACCGGCCCCGCCTATCCGGCGACGCCGCCGACGCCAGGCGCGCTGTACGTCGACGGGCCGTCGGACCGCTGGCTTCTGGGGGGCACCTGGCTGTATCGCGCCGATCCGACCGACTCCGGGATCGCCGACGGCTGGTGGCGCGACAGCTCCTCGACGGTGGGCTGGGCGCCGGTCACGGTCCCCAACTCCTACAACGCCGGCGACCTGTCGGACGCGAGCATGGCCGGATCGGTCGGCTGGTACCGGCGAGACTTCACGCTCCCGCCCGGCGCGTTCCCCAGCTGGCTGCCGCGGCGCTACCGCAGCTGGATCGTGCGCTTCGAGTCGGTCAACTACCGCGCCACCGTGTGGCTCAACGGCCGCCTGCTGGGCACGCACGCGGGCGCGTACCTGCCGTTCGAGCTGCCGCTGCGCGGCGTGCGCCCCGGCGTCAACCGGCTCGTGGTGCGCGTCGACGACCGGCGCGGCCCCGGCGACCTGCCGCCAGGCCCGAGCGGCGGCTGGTGGAACTACGGCGGGATCAACCAGGAGGTCTACCTGCGGGCGATCGCCGCGGTCGACATGTCGCCCGTGATCGTCCGGCCCCTGCTGCCCTGCCCCACCTGCGCCGCCACCGTGCAGGAACAGGTGACCGTCCGCAACTGGACCGGCGCGGCGCAGACGGTCACGCTGCGCGGGACCTACGGCTCGGCCGCGATCGCCTTCGGAAGCCGGACGATCCCTCCTGAGGGGACGTGGGTGGCCGACGCGTCGGTGCGGATCGCCCACCCCCGGCTGTGGGCCCCTGGCAGCCCCAGCCTCTACCCGGCCCGCCTGGTCGTCTCCGACGCCCGCGGGCGCGCGCTGGAGCGCTACGTCACCTACAGCGGGATCCGCTCGATCCGCGTCACCTCAGACGGCGAGCTTCTGCTCAACGGCAGGCGGCTTGACCTGCGGGGCTTCGACCTGCACGAGCAGAGCATCCAGACCGGCGACGCGCTCTCGCCCGCGCAGCTTGCGGCGCTCATCGGCTGGGTGCGCGAGCTGGGCGGCGACATCATCCGCGCCCACTACCCGCTGAACCCCCAGATCGAGCAGATGGCCGACCGCGACGGGATCCTGCTGTGGTCGGAGGTGCCCGTCTACCAGACCAGCTCGAGCTACCTGGCCCGCCCCTGGTGGCTGCGCGCCGCGCACCGGCTGCTGGCCGACAACATCATCACCAACGAGAACCACCCGTCGATCCTGTTGTGGAGCATCGGCAACGAGCTTCCGACCCCGCCAGGCGGAGCGGAGGCGCAGTACATCGCCGGGGCGGTCGCGCTGGCGCACCGCCTTGACCCCACCCGGCCGGTGGCGATGGCGATCTCGGACTGGCCGGGGGTGCCCTGCCAACAGGCCTACGCCCCGCTGGACGTGATCGGGTTCAACGACTACTTCGGCTGGTTTGACGCCGGCGGCGGGGCCACCGACGACCCCGACGCGCTGAGCCCGTTCCTGGACAGCCTCCACGCCTGCTACCCGACCAAGGCGCTGATGATCAGCGAGTTCGGGTTCGGCGCCTCCCAGAACGGGCCCGTCGAGCAGCGCGGCACCTACCAGTACCAGGCCGCCCAGGCCGCGTTCCACCTCGGGGTGTTCGCCTCCAAGCCCTACATCTCCGGCGCGATGTGGTTCGCGCTGCAGGACTTCGCCTCCCGGCCCGGCTGGGACGGCGGCGACCCGTTCGGCACCCCACCGATCGTCGACAAGGGGGCGATCGACCTGTACGGAAACCCGGTGGAGCCGCTGTTTGACACGCTGCGCCAGATCTACACCTCCACCGTGCAGATCGCCCCGGCGCCCCCGCGTCTCAGGCGCGGGAGAAGCGGCAGCGCAGCAGCGTCGCGATCACCCTGAAGCCGTCGCGCGCGGTGAGCTTCTTGCCCTCCTGGGTTGAGCGGGCCCGGTAGTGGACGGGCACCTCGAAGATCCGCTCGCCGCGCTGGACCAGGCGGGCCGTGATCTCCGGCTCGATCGCGAACCCGGCGGCGCTCAGCGGAAGGCTTCTGAACAGCTCGGTCCTGATCATCTTGTGGCAGGTCATGATGTCGTGCAGGTAAACGTTGAACAGGACGTTGCACGCCAGCGTGACGCCCTTGTTGCCAAGCACGAACAGGAACGAGTGGCTGGTGTAGCCATCGAAGGCGCGGACGCCGAAGCAGGCGTTGGCCCGGCCGTCCATCAGCGGCGGCATCAGCAGCCCCAGGTCCGCCGGGTCGTACTCCAGGTCGGCGTCGAAGATCGCCGCCAGCTCGCCCCTGGCCTCGCGCAGCGCCGTCTGGATCGCCGCACCCTTGCCGCGGTTCTGCTCGTGCTCCAGCAGGCGGACCCGCTCGCCCCAGTCGGTTGCGCGCAGGATCTCCCGCGTGCCGTCGGTTGAGCCGTCGTCGACGACGATCAGCTCCACCTCGTCGGGCAGCTCGGTGGACAGCACCTCGCGGATCGCCTGCGCGACGCGCTCGCGCTCGTTGTAGACGGGCATCAGGATCGAGAGCATGGCCGTGGGGGTTCGAGGCGGGCCGCGGTCAGGAGACCGCGTGCAGGTCGATCACGAACACCAGCGTCGAGTTTGGCGGGATCTTCGACTGGCGCACCGAGCCGTAGCCGAGGCTCGGCGGGATGATCAGCTCGCGCCGGCCACCGACCCGCATGCCCGGGATCCCCTCCTGCCAGCCCTTGATCACGCCGGACAGGGGCAGCGTGACGGGCTTGCCGGACCCGTCGTTCCAGGAGGCGTCGAACTGCCGGCCGTTTGAGTACAGCACGCCCACGTACTGGACGGTGACCGTCGAGCCCGGCTTGGCGACCGGCCCGGTGCCGCGGATCAGGTCGCGGATCACCAGGTGCTTGGGCGGCGGCCCCTTGGGCACGACCACGCGGGGCTTGGTGTTGAAGGCGGCCGGCAGCGGTGTCTGGGCGGTCGAGGTGGCGCTGGCGGTCGACGTCGTTTTGGCGCTCGACGTCGTGCTGGACGTGGTGGGCGCGGCCGCGACGGTGTCGGCGGTCGCGCCCGCGGAGGGCGCAAGCTGCACGCCGGGGGCGCGCGAGCCCGAGCCGCAGGCCGCCAGGGAAAGCGCGGCGAGCGGCGCGGCCAGCAGCAGCCTCGTAGCCTTTCCGGCGCTCATCGAGCAGTCGAGGGTAGCGGGCGCCCGTCAGGAGGCGATCCGCGCAAGCACCTCGGCGTCGACGTCGAAGTTGGCGTGCACCGCTCCGACGTCGTCTGACTCCTCGAGCGCGTCGATCAGCCTCATCAGCCTCGCCGCGTCGGCCTCGGAGACGGGCACTCGCGCGCGCGGCCGGTGGGTCACGTCGGCGCTCTCGATCTCGACCCCGGAGCCCACCAGCGCATCGCGGACGGCCACCAGGTCGCTGGGCTCGCAGACGACCTCGAACACGTCGTCGTCGCGCGCGATGTCCTCGGCGCCCGCGTCGATGGCCGCCAGCAGGTCGTCCTCGGAGTAGCGCGTGGCGTCGACCACCACCACGCCGCGCTTGTCGAACAGGTAGGCCACCGAGCCCGGCTCGCCCAGGCTGCCGCCGTGCTTTGACAGCGCGTGGCGCACGTCGGCGCCGGTGCGGTTGCGGTTGTCGGTCAGCGCCTCGATCAGAAGCGCCACCCCGCCCGGTCCGTAGCCCTCATACAGAACGGTCTCGATCTGGTCGGCTTCGACCCCCTCGCCGGTTCCCTTGGCGATCGCGCGTTCGATGTTCTCCTTGGGCATCGAGGCGTCGCGCGCCTTCTGCACCGCCAACGCGAGCGCCGGGTTGCCGTCGACGTCGCCGCCACCTTCGCGCGCCGCGACGGTGATCGCGCGCGAAAGCTTGGTGAAGTGCTGGCCGCGGCGCTGGTCGACGACCGCCTTCTTGTGCTTTATCGAGGCCCACTTCGAGTGCCCGGACATGAGGGTCAAATATAGGCGCAGCCCTCCTCAGCGGCGTGGCGGCGGCCGATCCGGCATCATCGGCGCCGATGACGGTGCTGGAGCATCCGGAGGTCTTCAAGGCCTACGACGTCCGCGGCATCCACGGCGCCGAGCTGGACGCCGCCACCGCGTATGCGATCGGGCGCGCGTTCGCGCGCGCGATCGCGGCGGCCGAGCGCACCCCGGCGGCGCATCTGCGCCTCGGCCTTGGACGCGACATGCGCCTCAGCGCGCCCGAGATGGCGGCCGCCTATCGCGACGGCATGGTCGCCGAGGGCGCGACCGTGCTCGACGCCGGGATGGTCGCGACCGAGGTGCTCTACTGGCTGGTGGGCTCCCGCGACCTGCACGGCGGGCTGATGTGCACCGCCTCTCACAACCCCAAGCAGTACACGGGCGCCAAGCTGGTCGGCCGTGGAGCACTGGCGCTGTCGGGCGACGAGGGGTTGGCCGAGGTCCGCCGGCTGATCCTCGACGGCCTGGGCGACGCCCCGGGCGGCGGCCGCGTCGAGACGGTCTCGGTGGCCGACGAGTTCCGCCGCGCGGCGCTCGCGTTCATCGACCCCGAGGCGGTGTCGCCGCTGCGCGTCGTCGTCGACGGCGGCAACGGCATGGCGGGGCCGATGATCGGCCCGCTGCTCGAGCGACTGGGCCTGGAGCTGATCTGCGCCTACTGGGAGCCGGACGGCGAGTTCCCCGACCACGAGCCCAACCCGCTGCTTGAGGAGAACCGGCGCTTCATCGTCTCCGAGGTCGTGCGCCGCGGCGCGGACCTGGGGATCGCGTGGGATGGGGACGCGGACCGGTGCTTCTTCGTCGACGAGCGCGGCGCGTTCGTCGACGGCGACTTCTTGACCGCGCTTTTGGCCGAGTCCGTGCTGGCCCGGGAGCCCGGCGCAACGATCCTCTACGACGTGCGCGCCAGCCGCGCGGTGGCCGACACGGCCGCCGCGCTCGGCGGCCGCGCGCTGGTCAACCGGGTCGGCCACGCGTTCTTCAAGCGCCGCATGCGCGAGGAGCACGCCGCCTTCGGAGGCGAGGTCTCCGGCCACTACTACTTCCGCGACTTCTACTGCGCGGACTCCGGCACGCTACCGGCGCTGCTGATCCTGGAGCTTTTGTCGCGTCGCGGTCAGACGATGTCGCAGCTGCTTGCGCCCTACCGCGGCCGCTACTTCATCTCCGGCGAGATCAACTCGGAGGTCGCAGACCAGGAGGGCAAGCTGCAGGAGCTCTCCGAGCGCTACCGAGACGGGCGCCAGAGCTGGCTCGACGGCCTGTCGGTCGACTACGACGACTGGCACTTCAACGTCCGCGCGTCCAACACCGAGCCGCTGCTGCGCCTGTGCCTGGAGTCGCTTCGCTCGCAGGAGCACATGCGGGCACGACGCGACGAGCTGCTGGCGGTGATCCGCTCCTGAGCGCCGGCCGCGCGCGCCCAGGGGCGCCGGCCGAGTGACGGGCGCTCAAGCCCGGCCCCGCGCGCTCTGACCGGACGACGGGCGCTCAAGCGCGCCGCGCGCTCTGACCCGGTGACGGCGCTCAAGCCGTGCGCCCGGCTGCCGATTACACGGCACACCCATGTCAAGCGCGCGCGCCCCGGCCGCCGACATGACGACCGCGTCGCCTGCGGTGGCCCCAGAGCTCGACTACCTGGGCCTGCTCCACGGGGTCCCGGCGATCCTCTACACCTCGGAGGCCGGCGAGCTCGGCCGCTGGCGCTACGTCAGCCCGCAGATCGAGCGGATCCTTGGGTTCACCGCCCAGCAGTGGTGCGCTGACCCGGCTCTGTGGTCCTCGCGCCTGCACCCCGATGACCGCGAGCGCGTGCTCAACGACGAGACCATGATCGCCCAGCGGCAGGGCATGGTCTCAGAGGAGCTCGAGTACAGGCTGCGGCACCGCGACGGCCACTACGTGTGGGTGCGCGACGACGCGGTCGTCACCGAGGAGCCCGACGGCACGCTGCTGTGGCGCGGGGTGCTGTCGGACATCACCGATCAGCGGCGCGCGCAGGCGGAGCTGGAGCTGCGGCTCGCCCAGCAGGCGGCGGTGGCGCGCCTGGGCAAGCGCGCGCTGGAGGGCGCCTCCCAGCAGGAGCTGATGTCCGCGGCGGTCGGCGCGCTTGTGCGCCTGCTGCAGCTTGACTTGGCCGCGGTCGCCGAGCACCTGCCAGACGAGGATGCGTTCGTCTTGCGGGCCACGCACGGGGTGCCCGGGCTGGCGGTCGACGAGCGCCTGCCGGAAGGGCTCGAGAGCCTGTCGGGCTACGTCGTGAGAACCGGACGCGCGACGATCGTCTCAGACTGGGAGTCCGAACAGCGCTTCCGCCGCTCGGCGCTCGCCGACGCGCACGGCGCCCGCTGCGGCCTGATGGTCGTCATCGACGGAGCCAGCGGCCGCTTCGGGACGCTGGGCGGCCACTTCAGGCAGCTGCGCGAGATCACCCAGGGGGACCTCGACTTCGCGCAGGCGCTGGCCAACGTGCTGGGAGACGTCGTCGAGCGCGAGCAGACCGCCGACGCGATCCGCCACCGCGCCCTGCACGACCAGCTGACGGGGGTTCCCAACCGGGTGCTGTTCCTGGACCGACTGGGGCATGCCGTGGAGCGGCTCAGACGGCGCCCGGACGCGCTGGCGGCCGTGCTGACGCTGGACCTGGACCGCTTCAAGCTGGTCAACGACAGCCTCGGGCACGGCGCCGGGGACGAGCTGCTGGCGGCGGTCGCTCCCCGGCTGCGCCAGGCGGTGCGCTCCAGCGACACCGTGGCGCGGATGGGGGCCGACGAGTTCGCGATCCTGCTGGAGGACATCGGCGGCGAGGGCGAGGCGATCGACATGGCCCAACGGATCGCCGCCGTCTTCACACGGCCGTTCGCGCTCGCGGGCGAGGAGCACTTCCTCACCACCAGCATCGGGATAGCGCTGGCGCACGGCGGCGAGTCCCCCCAGGACCTGATGCGCGACGCCGCCGCCGCGATGCACCGCGCCAAGGAGCGCGGCGGCGCTCGCTACGAGCTGTTCGACGAGGCGATCCGCGGCCGGGCGATGTTCCGCCTGCGGGTCGAGAACTCGCTGCGCCGGGCGCTGGAGCGAGACGAGTTCGTGCTCGAGTACCAGCCGGTGGTGGCCCTTGCGAGCCTGCGGATGGTCGCCGTGGAGGCGCTCGTCCGCTGGGAGGACCCGGAGCGCGGCCGGGTGATGCCGGCCCAGTTCATCGGCGTCTGCGAGGAGAACGGGCTGATCGAGCCGCTCGGGCGCTGGGTGCTTGACCGCGCCTGCCGCCAGGCGGCGGCGTGGCATCGGCTGGCGCCCGACTCCCCGCCCGTGCAGGTGTCGGTGAACCTGTCGCCCGCCCAGGTCTCCTGTCCGACCCTCGTCGGCTCGGTGCGCACGGCGCTTCGCGCCTCGGGCCTCGACCCGGGCTCGCTGGTGCTGGAGCTGACCGAGAGCGTCCTCGCCGGCGAGGACGACGCGCTGCCGGACACGCTCGAGCAGCTGCGTGCGCTCGGGGTCCGGCTCGCGCTCGACGACTTCGGCACCGGCTACTCGTCGCTTTCGCACCTCAGCCGCCTGCCGCTGCACGCGCTCAAGGTCGATCGCAGCTTCGTCGCGGGGCTCGGCTCCAAACCGCGCGACTCGGCGATCACCGCGGCGATCGTCGCGATGTCGCGGGCGCTGTCGCTGTCGGTCGTCGGCGAGGGGGTGGAGACGGCCGAGCAGGCGGCCGAGCTCGCCCGGCTGGGATGCGACCTTGCGCAGGGATACCTGTTCTCAAAGCCGGTCGGTCCGCGCGAGATCGAGCGGATGCTCGCCGGCACGGCACCGTGGATCGCGGCCCCTGACGCCCACGGGCTGGCCACCTGCTCCCCGCGGCGGTCGGCGCGGCGGGCCGCTCGCGGACGCTGACGCACCGCCGGACTCAGGGCAGCGCGCCATGCCCGTGCGCCCCCGCGCGCGCAGCGCCAGACTCAGGGCAGCGCGCCATCGCCTGGCGCCACCGGGGACACGGTCGCCGGCCCGCACTCCGACGCCCCGCCGGGGATCGTCACGCGCAGCGTGCCGGTGTCGTTGGGCGCGATCACCTGCACGGCGCCGATCGTCTGGCAGTCCGACCCCGGCTGCGACTCCTCCGCCAGCCCCAGGCGGAAGGAGAAGCTCGCGCCGGCGGGGATCACCAGCTGCCGCAGGGGCACGTGGCCGAAGAAGTCATCGGTCGTGTGCTCCGGCGTGGTGGGAAGCGGCTGGCCCGAGCCCGACAAAAACAGGATCCCGGGGTAGCCGCCGGTGGCGCACGCGTGCGCCGAGGTGTTCCTCAGCGTGAAGCCCAGCACGCCGTGACCGGCGGCATCGCGGCCGCCCAGGAACGAGAGGCGCAGCTGCGCGGCTCTGCACAGCGGCACCGCGACGGCCGGCGCCACGGCCGCCCCGCCCGCGCCGCTGGCGGCGCCGGCCGGCGTGGAGGTGGACCGCGTGGTCACCGTCGCGGTGGCGCTCGCGGCGGCGCTGGTCGCCGAGGCCGAGGCCGCGGAGCCCTGGCCTGAGGTGGCCGCGCCGGACGCGCCACCGCAGCCGGCGAGCGCGAGCGTCGCGGCCACAGCGCAGATCGCGTGGGCGAGCCTCATCACCGCACATGTTCGCGCAGCGAGCTCGCCGCCGCTGCACGCCCGCCACCACGCGCCAGCCACCACCCGCCCGGCTGCGGTCGCCGGCCCGCCTACCGTGCGCCGCCGCCACCGGCCGCTCGCGGCACCCGCCCGACGGCCGCCGCTCATGCGACGATCCCGGCCATGGGCAGCAGCGCAGGCACCGGGCGCGGACCGGGACCCGGACCCAGAATGCGGGAGCTCGCTCGCCGTGATCCCTTCTGGGCGCCGCAGCTGCTGCTCGCCGCCACGATCGTCCTGGACCTGGCGCTCACCGACAAGGTGATCGTCGGTCCCAGATGGCTTCTGCCGGCCTGCGAGGCCGCCGCGCTGGCCGCCGTGGTCGCGGCCTCACCGCATCCGCGGCTGCGCCACTCGCCCGTGCGCCGGCGCCTGGCGCTCACCCTGATCGCGGTCGTCAGCGCGGCCAACAGCGCCTCGCTGGTCCTCCTGTGCCGCGAGCTGATCCGGGGCGGCGCCGCCAACGGGCGCGCGCTGATCGGCTCCGGGATGGCTCTGTGGGTCACCAACGTCCTGCTGTTCGCGGTCTGGTACTGGCAGCTGGACAGGGGCGGGCCGCTTGCGCGCGCCCGCGGCGAGGAGGCGGTGCCAGACTTTCTGTTCGTGCAGATGGCCCAGCCTGAGCACGCGCCCCCGGGCTGGCAGCCCGGCGTGGTGGACTACCTGTACACGTCGTTCACCAACGCGACCGCGTTCAGCCCCACCGACACGATGCCGCTCACGCCGACCGCCAAGACGCTGATGGCGGTCCAGTCGCTGACCGCGCTGGTCACGGTCGGACTGGTCGTCGCCAGGGCGGTGAACATCCTGTGAGCGAGACGGCGGTGCCGGCGGGCCCGGAGCTGGAGCGCGAGCTTTGGCGCGTGGGACGTGAGCTCGCCGACGCCATGGCGCACCCCTCTCGCCAGCCGCTGCGGGCGCTGGACGACCGCGCGATGGAGCTTGCGGCCTCCGACCGTGAGCTGCGGGCGGCGCTGTTTCGCTTCGTCGACGTGGTGCCCGCCTGCCGCTCGCTGGACGATCTCGCGCGGCACCTGGTCTCATACCTGCGCGAGGTCGACGAGCCGCCGCCGCCGCTGGCCGCCGCAATGCGGGTCTCCGGCACCCGCGCCGGGCGCGCGGCGCTCGGTGCCGCGGCGGCGGCCGGGGTGCGGCACCTCGCGCACCGGTTCATCGTCGGGGAGACGCCGGAGGCCGCAATGGGGACGCTGCGCTCGCTGTGGGAGTCAGGGGTGGCCTGCTCGGTGGACCTGCTGGGCGAGGCTACCGTGACCGCCGAGGAGGCCGACCGCTACGCGGCCCGCTGCGCGCACGCGATCGAGCGTCTCTCACGCGAGACCGCGAGCTGGCCGCCGCGGGAGGTGCTCGAGTCCGACCCCGAGGGACCGGTCCCGCGAGCCAACCTTTCGGTCAAGGTCTCGGCGCTGACCCCGGTGCTGCGACCCGGCGCCCCGCGGCGCGGACAGCTGGACGCGGCCGCGCGGCTGCGCCCCCTGCTGGCGCTCGCGCGCCGCGTCGGCGCACACGTGCACATCGACATGGAGTCGCTGGACCTCCGGGACGCGGTCCTGGGGCTGGCGCTGGATCTGCTGAGCGAGCCCGAGCTTGCCGACGGACCCTCAGCCGGGGTGGTGCTGCAGGCCTACCTGCGCGACTCACCCCAGCAGCTCGAGCAGATCCTCGACTGGGCTGGCCGGGTGCGCCGCTCGCCGCCGCTCACCGTGCGCCTGGTCAAGGGCGCCTACTGGGACCACGAGCTGATCCAGGCGCGTCAGCACGGATGGGAGGTGCCGGTGTTCTTGGACCGGCGGGACTGCGACCGCAACTTCGAAGCGCTCACGCGCCGGCTGCTTGCCGCAAGGCCGCTCGTGCGCGTCGCGGTGGCCTCCCACAACCTGCGCTCGGTCGCGCACGCGATCGCCGCAAACCGCCTGAGCGGCGCCGGTGACTCCGCGCTTGAGCTGCAGGTGCTGCGCGGGCTGGGTGACGACCTCGGCCGCGCGCTCGCTCGGCGCGGGCACCGGGTGCGCGCCTACTGCCCGGTGGGCGACCTGGTCTCCGGCATGGCCTATCTGGTTCGGCGGCTGCTGGAGAACACATCCAACGACTCGTTTCTGTTTGCGCGCGCGCACGGCGCGTCGCTTGAGGAGCTGCTGGCAGCGCCCGGAGGCTCAGCCGACCCGCCGACGCCCTGCGAGCCGGCACCCGCCCGCGCCAGGTCCGCCGCCAGCAAGCCCGCAGGCAGCGCATCCGCCGGCATCGCCTCCGGCCGGCCCGGGCGCACCCCGGACGCCTCCGCCGCCGCATTGGGACAGGCCGGGCGCACCGGGGCCGCCTCCGCCGGGGGCGCATCGTGATGAGCTCAGCGCCCGGGCCGTTCGCCAACGAGCCCATCCTCGAGCTGCGGCGAGCACCGGTGCGCGCGAGCCTGTCGGAGGCGCTAGGTCGGCTCGATGCAGGCCTGCCGCTGCGCGTGCCGGTGTGCGTCGGCGAGGACGCGCGCAGCGGATCGTCCGACACGATCGCCTCCTGCGACCCGGGAGCGCCCGAGCGCGTGGTGGCGATCGCCGACGTGGGCAGCGAGGCCGACGTGCACGCCGCGGTCCAGGCGGCCGCGCGCGGCGCGCGGACCTGGGGGAGCCTCAGCGCGCATGCGCGCGCGAGCGCGCTGCGCTCCGCCGCCGCTTGGATGCGCGAGCGTCGCCTCGAGCTGGCAGCGCTCGAGGTGCGAGAGTGCGCCAAGCCCTGGCCGGAGGCCGACGCGGACGTGTGCGAGGCGATCGACTTCCTGGAGTACTACGCGCGCGCGGCGATCGAGCTGGGCGCCGGCCGGCCGCTGCTGCAGGTCCCGGGCGAGCGCAACGAGCTGCGCTACGCGCCGCGCGGCGTCATCGGGGTGATCTCGCCGTGGAACTTTCCGCTCGCGATCCCATGCGGCATGACATCGGCCGCGCTGGCGGCCGGCAATGCGGTGGTGCTCAAGCCGGCCGAGCAGTCGCCGGGGCTGGGGCTGCGCCTGCGCGAGGCGCTGGTGGCCGGCGGTGTGCCTGCGGACGCGATCGCGCTCGTGCCCGGTGCCGCCCAGACCGGCGCCGCGCTCACGGGCCACCCAGGGGTGCACGGGATCGCGTTCACCGGTTCGCTGGCCGTCGGGCGGCTGATCGTCGAGCGCGCGGCCCGCGTGGAGGCGGGACAGCGGCACTTCAAGTCCGTGGTCGCCGAGCTGGGCGGCAAGAACTGCGTGATCGTCGCAAGCGACGCGGATCTCGACGAGGCCGTTCCGGCGATCGTCGCCTCCGCCTTCTCATACGCGGGGCAGAAGTGCTCGGCGGCGTCCCGGGTGCTGGCCTGCGAGCCGATCGCCGACCAGCTGATCTCGCGCCTGGCCGGCGCGGTGCGCTCGCTGGCGGTCGGCCAGGCGGAGAGCCTGGAGACGGATGTCCCGCCGCTGATCGAGCGCGCCGCCCTCGAGCGCGTGGCCGGCTATGCGCACCTCGCCGGCTCGCAGGGGACGGTCGTGGCGAGCGCCCCCGTCCCGGATGGCCCGGGTTGGTTCTTCGCCCCGACGCTGGCCGTGGACCTGCCCGCCGGCTGCCCCGTGCTGGAGGAGGAGGTGTTCGGCCCGCTGCTTGCCCTCGAGCGGGTGGCCGACGTGCAGGCGGCGTGCGACATCGTGGACTCGCTCGCCTACGCGCTCACCGGCGGGCTGTTCTCACGCGACCCGGCAACGGTCCGCCTGGTGTCCGAGCGCTCTCCGGTCGGCAACCTGTACATCAACCGCGGGATAACCGGCGCGATGGTCGGCCGCCAGCCCTTCGGCGGAAACCGGCTGTCGGGGACGGGCCTGAAGTCCGGCGGGCCCGACTACCTGCTGCAGTTCGTGGAGCAGCGGGTGGTGTGCGAGAACACCACCCGCCACGGGCTGGAGCTCTGAAGGAGACGGTTGCGCCCACGCCGCCTCGGGCTCGGCGCTCGCTGGGCGCCGCCTCGGGCTCGGGGCTCGCTGCGCGCCGCCTCGGGCTCGGCGCTCGCCGGCGCCGGCTGATCCTCAGGCCGTCCCTGCCGTGGCGGAGCCGTCGATCAGCTGCGCGTGCAGCCGTGCGTCGCCGGTCAGCTCCGGGTGGAAGGAGACGGCCAGCACGTTGTCCTGGCGCACCGCCACCGGATGGCCATCGACCCGTGCCAGCACGCGCACCCTCGGCCCGGCGTCGGCCACCCACGGCGCGCGGATGAAGACCGCGTGCACCGGCCCCCCCGGGATCCCTTCGACATCCAAGTCGGCCTCGAAGGACTGCAGCTGGCGGCCGAAGGCGTTGCGCTGGGCGACCACATCGAGAACGCCGAGGTGCTCGCGGTCAAGGACGATCAGCCCCGCGCAGGTGCCCAGCACCGGGGTCCCGCGGGCGATCAGCTCGCGCAGCGGCTCCGCCAGCCCCTCGCGCTGGATCCCAAGCGACATCACCGTCGACTCGCCGCCGGGGATGACCAGCGCCTGGACGCCCTCCAGGTCCTCCGGGACGCGCACCTCGCGCGGGAGCGCGCCCAGGCTGGTGAGCATGCGTGCGTGCGCCTCGAAGTCGCCCTGTAGGGCGAGCACGCCGACCGTGCGGCCCACGGCCTACCAGCCGCGCGGCGCCAGCAGCTGCTCGGAGTCCAGCTTGGCCGTCTCGATGCCGGCCATCGGCTGGCCCAGGCCGGTGGACGCGCGCGCGACGCGCTCCGGATCACGGAAGTGGGTCGTGGCCTCGACGATCGCTCGCGCGCGGCGCTCCGGGTCCTCCGACTTGAAGATGCCCGAGCCGACGAACACCCCCTCGGCGCCCAGCTGCATCACCAGCGACGCGTCGGCCGGTGTCGCGATCCCTCCCGCGCAGAAGAGCACGACCGGAAGGCGACCGTCGCGCGCGACCTGGCGCACCAACGACAGCGGCGCCCCCAGCTCCTTGGCCGCGGCCGGCAGCTCCTCGGGCTCGAGCACGGTCAGCCGCCGGATCTCGCTGCGTATGCGCCGCAGGTGCCGAACCGCCTGCACGATGTCGCCGGTGCCGGCCTCCCCCTTTGAGCGGATCATCGCGGCCCCCTCCGAGATGCGGCGCAGCGCCTCGCCCAGATTGGTGGCGCCGCACACGAACGGGACCCTGAACGCCCACTTGTCGATGTGGTTGTCCTCGTCTGCCGGGGTCAGCACCTCGGACTCGTCGATGTAGTCGACCTCGAGCGCCTCGAGCACCTGCGCCTCGGCAAAATGGCCGATGCGCGCCTTGGCCATCACCGGAATCGTGACGGCCTCCTGAATGCCCTTGATCATCTCCGGATCGGACATGCGCGCGACGCCGCCGTCGCGACGGATGTCGGCAGGCACGCGCTCGAGCGCCATCACCGCCGCGGCTCCCGCCTCCTCGGCGATCTTGGCCTGCTCCGGCGTGACCACATCCATGATGACGCCACCCTTCAGCATCTCGGCAAGGCCTGCCTTGACGGTAAATGTGGACTCGTCGCGTGAGATGTGGCCGTTTGTGCTCATAGCACGAGTGTAACCCGCCCTGCTTGCGCCGAATCGGCAGAAACGCCCACACCTTCCCAGCCAGATAGCCTCACCGACCGTGCCGAACTCCATCTTTGAACGCCGCGGTGACGCCTTCCACGCGACAGAACTCGCCCGCGGCCCATGGGATCCGAATGCGCAACACGGCGGCGCGCCCGCCGCGCTGCTGGCCGGCGAGCTCGAGAAGCTCCAACCGCAGCCGCACATGCGGATCGTCCGCATCACCTACGAGCTGCTGCGGCCCGTGCCCCTCGGCGCTCTGCACGTCAGCACGGCGATCGCCCGCCCCGGCAAGCGCGTGCAGTTGCTGGAGGCGACACTCAGCGCACCCGACGGCACCGAACTGGTGCGTGCCCGTGCTGTGCGCGTCGCCCGCGCCCCACTGGGCGCGGGCACTCTGGTCGAGGAGAATCCCGCCGCGCCGGAGGACCTCGGGAACGTACCGCCGCCGTGGGGCGAGCGGGCGTTCCCGGGCGGGGCTGTCGAGATCCGTTTCGCAGACGGAGCGCTCAACGAGACCGGCCCGGCGACCGCGTGGTTTCGCCTGCGCGTCCCCGTGATCGCAGGCGAGCAGCCCACTGCGCTCCAGCGCCTGATGGCGGCGGCCGACTTCCCGAACGGGATCAGCAGCGAGCTCTCGTGGGACGAGTGGCTCTTCATCAACCCGGACCTGTCCGTGTACATAGAACGCGAGCCGCGCTCGGAATGGGTTGCGCTGCAGGCACGGACCCGCATCACGGAAGGTGAGACGGCGCTCGCT
>DATGLC010000055.1:0-18186 GCA_035294345.1 Solirubrobacteraceae bacterium | reverse complement strand
TGTCGTGCGTCACCACGCAGAAGGTGGGCAGGTGCTCCCGGCGCTTGCGCTTGGCCTCCTCCATCATCTCGCGGTGGATGCGCAGGATCAGCTCGCCCAGAAGGGCGGTGCGCACCGGGTCAAGCCCCGAGTCGGGCTCGTCGAACAGCAGGATGTCCGGCTCCAGCACGAGCGCGCGCGCAAACCCGGCGCGCTTTCGCATCCCGCCGGACAGCTCGTTGGGCATCTTCCACCGCGCGTCCGCGAGCCCCACCTCCGTCAGGCGCCGCATGACGATCTCCTCGATCTCGTCCTCGCCCTTCTCGGTGTGCTGGCGAAGCGGGAACGCCACGTTGTCATAGAGGTTCATCGAGCCGAACAGCGCCCCGTCCTGGAACAGCAGCCCAAACCGCTTGCGCATCTCAAACAGCTCGCTGTCAGGCATGTCAGGCACAGAGCGCCCGTGTACGAGGATGTCGCCGCTGTCCGGGTACAGCAGGCCGACCATGTGCTTGATGCAGACCGACTTCCCGGTGCCGGAGGGCCCGAGGATCATGGACACCATGCCCTCCGGCAGGGCCATGTTCAACCCGCGCAGCACGTGCGTGCGCCCGAACGACTTGTGGATGTCGATGAAGCGGACCGCGTCAGGCTGGCCCGCCGGGCGCATCGCATAGGAGTGCCATCGATACTCCTCGGCCGAGGCGTCCTGCGGCGGGCCCGGGCGCGGCGCCGACTCTGAGATCACCGACACGCGTGACGTCGTCGGGTTGCCGCCGGCGGGCGGCGTCGCGTGCTCGCCGCTCATGTGGCCGGCGTGAGCCGCCGGGCCGCCGGGCGCGCCGGGGGGGACGGGCGACTGGCCTTGCGGTGCTGCGGGGCGCTGATCCACCTAGCCTCCGATCGGCGCGCGCGGGTTCGCACCCCAGAAGAGCTGGGTTCCGAGCATCCCGATCAGGGGAACGGACACGAGGTTGAGCACCATCGACTTGGCCGTGGCGGTCCCCACGCCGACCGGGCCGCCGCTCGCCGTGTAGCCGTAGTAGCAGCCGACGATCACGATCACGATCGCCATAGCCATCGCCTTTATCAGGCTGTATAAGACATCAGGCGGGTTCTGAAACTGCCAGAAGATCAAAAAGAAGCCGCCCGAGGACACGTAGCCGATCTGCTGAACGACGGCCAGGTAGCTGGCGAAGAAGCCGGCCGCGATCGAGCAGAGGTAGACGAACGGCAGCACGATCAGCGCCGCCAGCAGACGAGTGGCGCACAGAAAGCGCATGGCGCTGATGCCCATCACCTCGAGCGCATCGATCTCGTCGGAGATGCGCATCGAACCGATCTCGGCCACGATCCCGGTCCCCACCTTGGCCGCCATCATGTAGCCGAAGACGAGCGGCACGAGCTCGCGCAGGTCGCACCAGGCCGCGAACACCCCGGAGTAGGCCGGCGTGCCCTCCCCGTAGGTGAAGTAGGCGCCCTCGATCCCGCATTCCAGGCCGATGATGAACACCAGTCCCCAGATCACCAGCGTCGAGGACACGATCAGGATCCCCGCCTGGCGCAGCGCCTCGCCGAAGAAGCGCATCACCCGCAGCGACGCGACCTCGGCGATCATCCTCGCCGCGAAGCGGACGATCTGACCCCAGGCCTCGATCCAGCCGCGTGGGGTCAACAGCAGGTCGTTCACCGGCCCAACCTCCGCGCACCGGCGTCGCCGTGCTCGGTCCAGGCCCCCTGAGCCCCGGCCAAGCGGCCCCGAGCCCCGGTCCAGGCCCCCTGAGCCCCGGCCAAGCGGCCCCGAGCCCCGGTTGTGGAGTCGCCACCCCGGTAATACTCACCCTCAGGTTGAGGTCTAGAGACGCTCCCGTCGATCCTAGTTTCCAGGTTCCGGCGACTCATCACTTCACGATCGTGGTGATGTCGGGGTGGGTGGCCAGCAGGGTCTGGGTGAACGCGTAGTTGAACGCGAAGATCCCCAGGAAGGCGATCACCACGGCCTGGTTGACGGCCCTGCCCACGCCCTCGGCGCCCCCGGAGGCGGTCATCCCCTTGTAACAGCAGACGATCGCGATGATCGCGCCGAACAGGGTCGTCTTGACCACCGACCCCCACAGGTCGGTCGTCTCGGCGTTGTTGAAGAAGGTCGCGAAGAACGGCCCAAGCGGCGCGTGGTTGACGATCGTGGCAAGGATTCCCCCCACCACGCCGAAGATCAGCGCGTAGATGTCGAACAGGCCGGTGAGCAGCATCAGCGCCAGGAAGCGCGGTACGACGAGGTTCTTGATCGGGTCCACGCCCAGCACCTCCAGCGCGTCCAGCTCCTCCCGGATCTTGCGCGCACCAAGGTCGGCGGTGATCGCCGTGCCGGCCACGCCGGCGAGCACGATCGCGTCGACGAACGGCGCGAACTCGCGGATCGATGCCAGCACGAAGAAGCCACCGAGGCGGTCCAGCGCGCCGAACAGGACCAGGAAGTTGGCAGCCTGCAGCCCGGGCGCCTCATACCCGAACGCGATCGTGGAGATCAGCAGCGGAAACCAGCACAAGCGCAGCGCGAACAGGAACTGGTCGACGAGCTCCGCGCCGTACGGGTATGGGGGACGCACCGCCGAGACGAGCGTGCGGCCGGTGAGGATCATCATGTTGCCGATCTCCTCAAGCAGCGACCGCGTCGGCGAAAGCGCACGATCGGCGGCGACTCTGATCAAAGGTCTCACTCCCTCGGTCGGGGACCGACTCGACGGCGGCCGAAAGCCTACTCGCGGCACAGGCGCCGAGCGCCGGCAGGGCGGGGAGACGGTAGCGCCGGCGCGGCGCGGAGACGGAGCCAGCAGCCGGGGGGATCGGTGGTATGTTCGCGGCCGTTGAGCACACGGCCGCCGAGCCTTCGCCTGCCGTCAGCTGGCCCAACGCTCGCGGGCGCGGCGGCCGCGCTGCTGCTCGCCTCCTGCGCCACGGCCTCGCCATCCGCGCCCACCGCGCGCAGCGTGGCACCAGCGAGCGCACCCACGACGGCCGCGACGGGAGCCGCGGTGCGGGCCAGTGCCTCATTGCCCCGCTTCCAGCGGCTGGCGCAGACGACGAGCCTGACGATCCGGGTGCGCAACGTGGGCAGGGTTACGCTGCCCGATGTATCGGTCACAATCTGCAACGTGACCTGCGCGTATCCCGCTCCACCGGGGGAGGGCACGCAGGCGGCGCCGTTCTCGGCCGACATCGCCGCACTGCCCAGCCTGGCGGATCCCTCGCGGCCCGTCTGGATCCTGACCCGCGCGCCGGGCCCCTGCGGCTACGGCTGCGCCGGGGGCGCGCAGGGCGGCGCCGCGACGGCGTACTCCAACACCTGGGCGTTCGGGCCGCTCGCCGCCGGGCAGACCGCCACTTTCCGATGGACGCTGTCGGCGGTGCGCGCCGGACGGCACATCGTCGCCTGGCGCGTTTCACCGTCGCTGTCGGGCGGGGCTCTGGCGAGCGGGACGCTGTCGGTGAGGATCGCCTCGGCACCGCCCAGCTACCACGTCTCGCCCGAAGGCTCGGTGACCGAGGGCGGGTGAGCCGCGCCAGGTACAGGGGCGGCAGGGGTGCGGGGGCGCGCTGATGCCGGAGCCCCTGCAGCGCAGCGCCAGGTACATGCCCGCGCTGGACGGGCTGCGCGCGCTCGCGGTCGCGGCCGTGATCGCCTACCACCTCGGGCTCACATGGGCGCCAGGGGGACTGCTCGGGGTCGGCGTGTTCTTCACGCTCAGCGGCTACCTGATCACCGACCTTCTGCTCGGCGGCTGGGACGGACGGCGCCTGGCGCTCGCCGACTTCTGGAGAAGGCGCGCCCGCCGCCTGCTGCCGGCGCTGTACGTCATGCTCGCCCTCGTCGTCGTGTGGGTCGCGCTCGCCTCCCCGCAGAGGATCGGCGACGTTCGCGGCCAGACGCTGTCGGCGCTGCTGTATCTCAACAACTGGTGGCAGATCACCCGCCACGTGTCGTACTTCGCGCGCTTCGGCCCGCCGTCGCCGCTCGGCCACCTTTGGTCGCTGGCCGTGGAGGAGCAGTTCTACCTGCTGTGGCCGTGGCTGCTATTGGCCGGGCTGCGCCTGTTCGGCAGACGCGACGGCCGTCGCGGGAACCGGGCGCGACCCGGGCTGGCGCTGGTGGTGCTGGCCCTGGCCGGGGCCTCGGCGCTTGAGATGGCGCTGCTCTATCACCCGAGCATCGACAACACCCGCATCTACGACGGCACCGACACGCGCGCGTTCGGCCTGCTGATCGGCGCCGCCCTGGCGCTGGTGTGGCCAAGCCGCGCCCTGACCGGGCCGGTGACCGAGCGCGCGCGGTGGATCCTGGATCTGCTCGGGCTGGGCGGGCTCGTGGCGATCGCGGTGCTGGTGTGGCGAACCGACCAGTACTCGCCGTTCATGTACCGCGGCGGATTGGTGCTCCTCTCGCTGGCGACGGCGCTCGTGATCGCCGCCGCCGCGCACCCCGCGAGCAGGCTCGCGCGCGCGCTGGGCGCGCGGCCGCTCCGATGGATCGGCGTGCGCTCGTACGCGATCTACCTGTGGCATGAGCCGATCATCGTGCTCACCACCCCGGCCTACAGCCAGACCGTGGCGCCGGTGCGCGCGCTGGCGCAGGTGGCGGCGACCGTGGCGCTCGCGGCGCTCTCGTGGCGCTTTGTCGAGGAGCCCGTCCGCCACGGGGCGCTCGGCCGGGCCTGGTCACGCGCCCGGGCGGCGCGCTGGCGGATGCGCCGGCTGCCGAGCGCCTGGCGGGCCTGTGGCGGCGCCTGCGCGTTGATGGCGACCGTCGCGGTGCTCGGGCTCGCCGGGGTGACGGCGCCGGGCCAGGGCCTCTCGGCGCTGTCGGCCGCAGCCGTCGGGCCGACCGGGGGAGCAGGGACGCCGGGCGACGACTCCGGGAGCGGTGGCGGCGGGACGGGCGTCGCGAGTGGGTCGGCGGGCGCGGGCGGCTCTCAGGCGGCCGGCGGCAGTGCGCCGGGCGGACGGACCGGCGATGGCGGCAAGGCGGGCAGCGGGCCGGCGGGTGGCGGCACGCCCAGCGGATCCGGCGGGACCGCGAGCGGAAGTGTCGGCAGCGCCGGCGGGCCCGCCGGGACCAAAGGCGGTCCCGGCGGCTCGCGGGCGGCAGCGGACCGGACGTCATGCAGCTCGGTGGTCCACATCGGAGACTCGACCTCGGACGGGCTGACCTCCAGCAACTACCTTCCCGACCCGGCGCAGCGGATGCCGGAGCAGTACGCGCGGGTGGGGGTGCGCCGCAGCATCATGCGCATCACGGGCGGGACCTCGATCGTCGAGACGCTGCCCGGCACGGTTGACGCGCGCACGGTCGCCAAGCGGCTGGTGGACGCGGGATACCGGGGGTGCTGGGTGCTGGCGCTCGGGACCAACGACGCAGCCGACGTCTACGTCGGCTCGTCGGTCGGCGACGCGCAGCGCATCCGCGAGATGATGTCCACCATCGGCGATCAGCCCGTGATGTGGGTCAACGTGAAGACGCTTAACAGCGGCGGCCCGTACGCGGAGCGCAACATGCAGGGCTGGAACCGGGCGCTCGTGCGCGCATGCGCGCGGTACCCGAACATGCGCGTGTTCGACTGGGCCTCGGTCGCGCGGCGCCGCTGGTTCATTCCGGACGGGATCCACTACTACTCGCCCGGCTACGCGGCCCGCGCGCACATGATCGCCGATGCGCTGGCGCAGGCGTTTCCCGCGGGCGGGCCGCCGTCGCCGACTTGCGTGGTCCACGTCGCACCGGTCTCGATCCCGGTGCTCGGCGTCGGGCACTGAGCCGACGAGCACAGCGTTCCCGGCCGAGGCGGCGCGCCGTGACCGACGAGGCGCGCCGTGACCGAAGACGCGCGCCGTGACCGAACAGGCGCGCCCGGGCCAAGGCGGCGCGCCGGGGCAAGGCCGCGCGCCGGGGCCGAAGCGGAGCGCCACGCCGTGCCGGCCACCGTGGGCGCGCGTCGGCACACGGGCGGGCGCCGGGCGCCGACACGGGTTTGTCCATAGGGATAGTGACGACGCGACCGCGGTCGCCTACGCTGCGGCGCACGTCTCCCGCAGACGCCTCTCGGCGCGCCCTGCCGCCGCCGTTGCCGCAGAAAGCTCACAGCAAAGGAACGCAAGACAAACATGCCGATGCGCCAGCACAACGTCCAGGCCGCCCGCCGTTGGAGCCCCAACGGCAACGCGATCGGAACCGCGGACCTGACGATCTCAGACAACCAGTTCTTCGGGATCAACGTCTTCAGCCCGGCGGTGCAGCGCCAGCGGCTGCCCAAGGACGTGTACAACCGCCTCTCCAACACGCTCGCCCGGGGCGAGGCGCTCGACACGAGCCTGGCCGACGCGGTCGCGCTGGCGATGAAGGAGTGGGCTCTTGAGAAGGGTGCCACGCACTACACGCACGTGTTCCAGCCGCTCACCGGCCTCACCGCCGAGAAGCACGACAGCTTCTACGCGCCCACCGGCGAGGGGACCGCGCTCGCCGAGTTCTCCGGCAAGGAGCTGATCCAGGGCGAGCCGGACGCCTCCTCGTTCCCGACCGGCGGGATCCGCGCGACGTTCGAGGCACGCGGCTACACCGCCTGGGATCCCACCAGCCCGGCCTTCATCCTGGAGAACCCAAACGGCGCGCTTTTGTGCATCCCGACCGCGTTCGCCTCCTGGACCGGCGAGGCGCTTGACCACAAGATCCCGCTGCTTCGATCCATGGACGCCCTGTCGCGGTCGGCGATCCGCGCGCTGCGGCTGTTCGGCAACCAGGACGCGCAGCGCGTGTTCACGACCGTGGGCCCGGAGCAGGAGTACTTCCTGATCGACGAGCAGTACTACTTCGAGCGCCCGGACCTGGTGACCTGCGGGCGGACGCTGTTCGGCGCAAAGCCCCCCAAGGGGCACGAGCTCGACGACCACTACTTCGGCTCGATCCCGGAGCGGGTGCTGGCGTGCATGCTGGAGACCGAGCTTGAGCTGCAGAAGCTCGGCGTCCCCGTCAAGACGCGCCACAACGAGGTCGCCCCCAGCCAGTACGAGATCGCGCCGATCTTCGAGAACTCCAACGTCGGCGCCGATCACCAGCAGCTGACGATGCAGCTCCTGCAGACCGTGGCACGGCGCTACGGGCTCGTCTGCCTGCTGCACGAGAAGCCGTTTGCCGGCGTCAACGGCTCGGGCAAGCACAACAACTGGTCGATGAGCACGGACCTCGGGGAGAACCTGCTCGACCCCGGCGACACGCCGCACGAGAACCTGCAGTTTCTGTTCTTCTGCGCGGCGGTCATCCAGGCGGTCAACCGCCACCAGGGGCTGCTGCGCGCATCGATCGCCTCCCCCGGCCAGGACCACCGGCTCGGCGCCAACGAGGCTCCGCCGGCGATCATCTCGATCTTTTTGGGCACGGAGCTCGAGAAGGTCTTCGGAGCGATCGAGCGCGGCGAGGTGGGCGAGTCCACGCCGGAGTCGTTCCTGGGCCTGGGCACGCCGGTGCTGCCGCCCCTCCCCAAGCACGGCGGCGACCGCAACCGGACCAGCCCGTTCGCGTTCACCGGCAACAAGTTCGAGTTCCGCGCGCTGGGCTCCAGCATGTCGCTCTCGCTGCCCAACACGGTGCTCAACACGATCGTCGCCGAGGCGGTCGACGAGCTGGCCGACGAGCTCGAGGCGGAGCTCTCAAAGGGCGCCGACCTGGAGTCTGCGCTGCGGCCGATCCTGCAGCGCAGCTACGCGGCGAACAAGCGGATCGTCTTCGGCGGCGACAACTACTCCGAGGAGTGGCACGCCGAGGCCGAGCGCCGCGGGCTGCTCAACCTCCGCGCCACGCCCGACGCGCTGCCGCACCTGCTCTCCGAGCAGACCGTCACCGCGTTCTCGCGCTACGGGGTGCTCTCCGAGCGGGAGCTGGAGAGCCGCTACGAGGTGTTCCTGGAGCAGTACGTCACCAAGCTCAACATCGAGGCGGAGACGGCCGCGTCGATCGCACGCACCATGCTGCTGCCGGCAGCGGCCCGCCACCTCTCGATGCTGGCCTCCGCGCAGCTCGGGGAGCTGGCGGCCGAGACCGGCGAGCTGGTCTCGACGTTCATCGACGCCATCCGGGAGCTTGAGAGCGCGAACCTCGCCGAGAACCACCCGCGCGAGACGATGGCCCACGCGCGCTACATGCTCGAGCGGGTGATCCCGGCGATGGACGCCGTGCGCGAGGCCGCCGACCGCCTGGAGCGCATCGTCGCCGACGACCTGTGGCCGCTGCCCAAGTACTCGGAGATCCTGTTCGTGAAGTAGCCGGGACCGGCGGGGCGGCCGGTCCCGGCCGGCTCCGGCCATCGGCGCGGGCCGGCTCAGGGCCATGGAGCCGGCCCGCGCCGGCCGGCTGCGGCGGTCGGTCCGGCCCGGTTTCAGAGCAGCCCGTGCTCGCGCGCGTAGGCGACCAGCTGCGCGCGTGAGGACAGCTGCGTCTTTCGCTGCAGATGCGCGCGGTGGGACTCGACGGTGCGCACGCTCAGATACAGCTGGGCGGCGATCTCGGCGTTGGTGTGACCGAGCGCCAGCAGCCTCAGCACCTCGAGCTCGCGCCTGGTTAGATCGTGAGGGCGCCGGGCGGCGCGACCGGCGCCTGCTGCGATCACGGCTCCCAGCTCCGGGTTGAGGTAGGTGCCGCCGGCGGCGGCCAGGCGCACCGCCTGGATCAGCTCCCCGCTGGCCGCCTCCTTGAGAACGAAGCCGACGGCCCCAGCGCCCAGGGCGGCGCGAGCGAGATCCGGGTCGCGGTCCATCGTGAGCACGACGATCCGCGTCGCGGGTGCGGCCTCGCGCAGCGCCGGGATCGCGTCGACCGCCGAGCCGTCGGGGAGGTTGACGTCAAGCACGAGCACGTCCGGGCGGTGCGCGGCTGCCAGCCGGCGCGCACCGGCTATGTCGCCCGCCTCGGCGACCACCGACAGCCCATCCTGCGCCTCCAAGAGCAGTCGAAGGCCGGTCCGAACCAGGTGGTGGTCGTCGGCGAGCAGGATCGAGATCGACTCGGCGCCGGCCGGGTCGGCCGACCGCTGGTGCTCCCGCGCGCTCCTCCTCTCCCCCGCGAGCACAGGCTCGCCGCCCCCCGTCGCCTGCTCCGGCCGCCGTCCGGCGCTCAGCGCGGCACCTCCTCCTGACGGGTCGCCGCGCCGACGGGGCCCTGAAGGATCGTCCCCGCGGCGATCTCGCGTGGCTCGGGCGCCTCCAGCGTGACATCTCCGCGCACGCGCACCCCGGCGCGGAAGGTCACGTCACCACGCACCACCAGGCGCGTGGCCTCGCGCAGCGACGGCGGCCCCTCCGGAAAGCGCGCCTCGAACGCGTCGATCAGCCGGTAGAAGCGGGAGTCCAGCTCCACGTAGGGCGGATCGTCCTCCCTGCCGGCGACGGGTCGCACCGCCAGATCCCGGTCCAGCTCGTAGAAGTCGGATCGCAGCACGAGCAGGTCGTCGGTCGTCTTGACCGGGGCAAACCGGGTGCGCGGGACGTGCAGCAGCTCGGCCCGCTCGAAGCTGCCGATCGCAGCGCCCATCGCGCTCTCCAGCTGGATGACGGGGATCGAGTCTGGGTCGCGCGGATCGACCGTCTTTCGGTTGACGATCAGCGGCAGGTCAAGCACCCCGCCGCTGGCATCCAGCGCCGCCTTCACCGCGCGCAGGTCCACCCAGACCGAGTTGGTGTTGTACCAGCGCCAGCGACGATGGTCGCGGAAGGAGTCGGCGTCCTCCGGCGGCGTCTGCGCGGTCTCACGCAGAACGAGCCGGCCGTCGGCTCGCCGCCGCGCCAGGTGGCCGCCCTTTCGGTCGGCCTCCGTGCCGCGCACGACCTCCATCAGAAACGGGATCCGCCGCGAGCGCATGTGCTCGGCGATCCGCGGGTCAACCGTGGCGCCGAGGTTGTCGGCGTTGGAGATCATCGCGTGGCTGATTCCGCGCTCAAGCAGCGCCCGCAGCGCGCCGGAGCGCCGCAGCGCGCCGTACACGTCGCCGTGGCCCGGAGGGCACCACTCCAGCTCGGGCTCGGAGGGCCAGCGAACCGGCTCGAGCGTGTCGGCCCGCAGCTTGGGGACCATGCTCTGCAGGAAGTCGAGCGGCAGCCCGTCCACCGGGAGGTCGGGATGAGCCTCCAGGTTCGCAAGGGTCTCCGACCGGGTGGCCCGCGAGTTCATCAGCAGCAGCGGCAGCCTCACGCCGTGCCTTCGCCTGAGCGAGAGGACCTGGCCGACGATGATCTCAAGGAACGAGCGTCCCTCCCGCGCCTGCACGAGCGACTTGGGGCCGCGCAGGCCCATCGTCGTGGCAAGCCCCCCGTTGAGCTTGATCACGGCGACGCCCTCAAGCGCGGCCCCCGGATCCGGGCATGCCAGCTCGTCCAGGCGGCTGACGTCCCCGACGGGATCCAGGTCGGAGGTCGGCAGCAGCGTCCGCTCGCCGGAGTGCAGCCGCTCACAGGCGCGGCCGAAGGCGCGGATCGCCTCCTCGTGCGCCCCGGCGGCGCGCATGCGCTCGGTCGCGGCGCGCGTGGGCTCGGTCACGGCGCGGGTGCGCTCGGTCACAGCACGGGTGCGCTCGGTCATGGCGCGTGTCGGCTCCGTGGCCGCGCGCGTGGGCTCGGTCACGGCGCGTGGCGGCGACGTCTCCGCGCGCGTGGCCCCGGTCGAGCTGTCGGGATCCGGCTCGCTCATGGCGGCCATTGTGACTGGCGGGTCGGCGCGCGGGCCTGAGGCCAGGCCGCAGCGGCGCGGAGCCAAGCAGCAGCGGCACGGAGCCAAGCCGCAGCGGCACGGAGCCAAGCCGCAGCGGCGCGGAGCCAAGCCGCCTTCGGGCGAAACCAACCCGCAAGACGGGCAGGACCATGTCCCCCACGGGGCTGGCAGGCCGCGTCGGGCGGCGCAGGCCCCGTCAGCGGGCGCAGGCCCCGTCAGCGGCTCGTGGCGCGCCGGCGCACGAGCGAGTCCAGCGCGACGGCGGCGATCAGCACCAGCGCGGTCGCCATGTCGTCGCCCGCGTCGCTGATCCCCATCAGCCCGAGCCCGTTGAACACCGCTGCGACGACCAGGCCGCCGAGCAGCGCGTGCAGCGGGCGCCCTCGGCCGCCGAACAGGCTCGCGCCGCCGATCACGGCCGCGGCGACCGCGTAGAGAACGAGGCTGCCGCCGTCGATGTCGGTGGCTATCGACCCGAGGTTGGACTCGTACACGAGCCCCGCCAGCCCGGCCGTGAGCCCGCACAGCACAAAGCCGATCGTTCGTATGCGGGGGACGTTGATGCCCGCTCGGCGGGCAGCCTCCGGGTTGGCCCCGATCGCGTAGATGTAGCGCCCGAGCCGGGTGCGACCCAGCAGCCAGGTCCACAGCAGAAGGACCGAGAGCACGAACGGCACCACCCACGGCACCCCCGCCGGGGCGGCGCTGTTGCAGATTGCGACCAGGGCGATGCCGCCGACGGCCGTGAGCGCGATCGTGAGCACCGTCACGCTCAGCGGCGGCCCGCTCAGGCCGCGGGTGCGTCGCTGGCGCGCCCTCGCAAGCGCCGTGGCGGCGAACAGCGCGAGCACCACCGCCAGAACGACCCAGGCGAGCGTCACGCTCATCCGGGTTTGGACGAGCTTTGCCACGGGGCTGTTCGAGTCGATCGTCATCACCCCGCCGACCGCGGTCTTGTCGACATTGGCCAGCTCGAGCATCAGCCCCTCGAAGGCGAGCAGGCCGCCAAGGGTGACAACGAACGACGGCAGGCCGAGCCGCGTGATGAGGCTCCCCTGGATGAAGCCCAGCAGCGAGGTGAACGCCACGCCGCCGGCGATCCCCAGCCACCAGGGCAGGCCAACCGGCGGCGCGATGAGCTCCGCGATCGCGAACGCGCCGACGCCGGCCGCGTAACCGACCGAGAGGTCGATCTCCGACAGAAGCAGCGCGAACAGCTCGGCCGCGCCGAACATGATGTAGATCGTGCTCTGAACGAACAGGTTGACGAGGTTGCCCGAGGTCAGAAAGTGCGAGTTCTCAAGCTGGAAGAACACGACGATCGCGACCATGCCGCCGAAGATCGGCAGTGCACCGCTCTCCCCGTTGCGGATCCTCCGCCCCCACACCGCCAGGTACTCGCGCAGCGAGCTCGCGAGCACCTCCGGCGCGGCGGCGACTGCCGCTTCGCCGTCGGGCGGCGGAGCCTCGTCGGCGACCTGCGCGATCACCGGCCGGCCGGATGGCGGCTCCAGCTGCGCACGGCCGAAGTCGCCGGCGCCGGGTGTGGCCGTGCTGTCCTCGGACTCTGACACCTTGCCTCCTCTCCCCCTGACCTATCGGCGGCCGCCCGCCCGGCCAAGGCGCCCGTCAGCTCGGCCGGTCGTCATGTACTGGACCGCGCTCTGGGTGTCGAACTCGGTGGCTGGCCCGCTCGCGACCATGCGTCCGAGGTAGAGCACCGCGATTCTGTCGGCCACCTCGAACACGTCCACGAGGTTGTGGGAGATGACCAGGACGGCCACGCCTCGGCTCGACAGCCGCCTCACCAGGTCCAGCACCATCCGCGTCTGGGCGACGCCGAGCGCGGCGGTCGGCTCGTCCATGATCACCAGCTTGGCCTGCGCCATCACAGCCTTGGCGACCGCGATCGACTGTCGCTGACCGCCCGACAGCGAGCCGACCGGCTGGCGGATGGAGCGCACGGTGGTGACCGAGAGCTCTCTGAGGGTCGTACGTGCCGCCTGCTCCATGCTCGGCTCGTCGAGCATGCGGTGGCGCAGCAGCTCATGGCCGAGGAACATGTTCTGGACGATGTCCAGGTTGTCGCACAGCGCAAGGTCCTGATAGATCGTCTTGATCCCGAGCGCCTCGGCGTCACGAGGCCCGTGCAATCGCACCGGCCGGCCCTCCCACAGGATCTCCCCGGCATCCGGTCCCCACAGACCGGAGACCGTCTTGATCAGCGAGGACTTGCCCGCTCCGTTGTCGCCGATCAGCGCGGTGACCTTCCCCGCCGGGACGACGAGGTCCACGTCAGCGAGCGCGCGGACCGGCCCGAACGACTTCGAGACGCCGCGGAGCTCCAGCAGGACGCGATCAGCGTCGGCGACCGCGCTCTGCGGGTCGGCCGCTTGCGGGGCGCCGCCGGGCTGGAAGGCCATCATCGGCTCAGGCGTGTCTTTTTGGCGGGCATGTCGCACAGCGCCGAGCGGGGGCCGCCGCAGTGCCCGCCCCCGACGGGCGGGCACTGCGGCGATCGCTCAGCTACGGTCGCGGGTCAGCTTATCCCCGCCTTTCGGCAGTCGGCCGCGTACGCGCCGGCGCACAGCTGGCTTGCGGGGACGAAGTTGTCCTTGATGATCGTCGCGTCCATGTTGGCCGGCGTCACCCACTCGGGCTGCAGCAGCACGGACGGCACGGCCTTGTGCTCGTCGATGTCCTCCGTGGTGCCGTTGAGCAGCGCGGAGGGCGGGGTCTTGCCGGCACGCAGGTAGACCGCCAGCGCGACGGCGGCCTGCGCCTCCTTGTAGATCGGCTTGTACACCGTGCCGCACTGGTAACCGGACAGCACGTTCTGAAGCCCGGTGAGCGTGGCGTCCTGTCCGGTCGTGGGGAAGGTGTCCGGCTTGATCCCGTGGCTCTTGAGGTAGGTGATGATCGGCGCGCCCGTCTCGTCGTTGGGGATCAGCGCCGCGTTGGCGTTTGGATGCGCGGTGTAGGCCTGCTCGAACTCCGTCAGCGCCGTCGGCGGATCCCACGTGCCGACGGTACGGGCCACAAGGATGTACTTGTGCGAGGCGAACAGCGGGTCCAGCACCGAGTTGTACCCCTCGGCGAACAGCGTTGCGTTGTTGTCCGTGGCCGCCCCGTGCATCACGATCACCTGCGGCTTTGAGACATGCCAGGCGGCGATGCAGGACACGAGCCCCTCCCCCATCACCTTGCCCACCGTGACGTTGTTGAAGCTGACGTAGTATGGGCGGCTGCCACCGAGCGTCAGGCGGTCGTAGTCGATCACCTGCACGTGATGCGCGGCGGCGTACTTCTCGACCTGGGCACCGGTGCCGGAGTCCTCGGGATCCGAGAGGATCACCTTGGCGCCGTTGGTGATGTCCGTCTGCGCGTCGGTGAGGAACGTCTGGTCGGAGCCCTGCGCGTTCTGGATGATGATGTCAGACGCGGGGACGCCCGCGGCCAGCAGCGCCCTGCGGATGTCAGGCTGGTCGAACTCGACGTAGCGGGTCGAGCTCGTGGTATCCGGCAGGATCGCGGCGATCTTGCCGCTGCCTGCGGCCGCGAGCTGCTTCAGGGCCGCCATGGCGGAGAAGTCGTTGGTGAACGAGTCGGCCGACACGGTCGGCGTGGAGCCGGTGGCGGCAGCCGACGTGGTGGCTGCGCTTGAGCTTGTCGCTGCGGCGCTTGAGCTTGTCGCTGCGGCGCTTGAGCTGGAGCTTGAGCTGGAGCTCGAGCTTCCGCAGGCGGCCACGCCCAGCCCCGCGACCGCGGCCAGCAGTGCAAGCGGCGCCCTGCGCATGAGCAAGTGCACTTGGAACCTCCTCCTCAGGCCTTCACGACGCGTCCACGCGGCGCAGCCTCAGCGCCGCGGCCGCATCGAGTTTTTGACTGTGCACGTCACCGTAGACCCGGAGGCGTGAACGAGTCGTTAACATCGAGGGCGTCGGCGTAAAAAAGCGGTGAACATCACTCGGCCACGAACCGGTACCCGGCGCGTGGCGCGGTGAGGATCAGCGGATCGCCGTCCTCGCCCTCCAGCTTGGCGCGCAGCCGGCGGACGTAGACCCGCACGTACTCGGTCTCGGTCTGGTAGCCGTGGCCCCACACGCGGCGCAGCAGATGCGCGTGGCTGAGCAGCTTCCCCCGGTTTGTGACGAGCTCGCGCAGCAGCGCGAACTCGGTCGGGGTGAGGTGCACCGGCGCACCGCGCCGGGTCACCTGGCGGCTGGAGAGGTCGATCACGACGTCGCCGACGGAGATCACCGGTGGGGATGGCTCGGCGCCCACGGGCGCTCTGGTGCGGCGCAGGTTGGCGGTGATCCTCGCCAGCAGCTCCTCGACGCTGAATGGCTTGGTCATGTAGTCGTCGGCGCCCATGTTCAGCGCCGTGACCTTGTCGCGCTCCCCACCGCGGGCCGACACCACGATCACCGCCACCGATGAGCGCTCGCGGATCAGCCGGCAGAGCTCGAAGCCGTCGACCTCGGGAAGCATCAGGTCCAGGAGCACGATGTCAGGCTCCTCCGTCTCCAGGAGCTCGAGCGCGCGCGCCCCGTCGTTGCACACGACCGTGTCGAATCCCCGCACCGCCAGGTTGGAGCGGATGAGGTCGACGATGTTCGGATCGTCCTCGACGACCAAAGCGCGCGTGGTGCGGGCCGCGTCAGGCATCGAGCGCGCCCGGGACGGGGATCGCCGGACCGGCCGCCTCCACCGGCAGCGTGATGCGGAACTCGGTGCCGCGGGTCTGGCGAACGAGTCGGATCTCGCCGCCGTGCGCCCGGATGATGCCGCGTGTGATCGACAGGCCCAGGCCGGCGCCGGCGCTGGCCGAGCGCTGCCGGCGCGCCGGCTCGAACGGCGAGCCGGCGAGCTGCTCGGGGAAGCCCGCCCCGTCATCTGCGACGCTGATCAGGACCTCCCGCGCGCGCGGCCGGGCGCTGATCGACACGCGGGTGCCGGGCGGGTTGTGCCGGAAGGCGTTTGAGAGCAGGTTCACGAACACCTGCTCAAGCCGGTCGTGGTCGGCCCACACCGGCGGCAGCTCCGGGTGGCACTCGATCGCCACGGCCCCCGCGAAGGCCGGCTCCAGGCAGGACACAGCGGCCTCGATGACCAACTGAACGTCGCACCAGTCGGGCTGCAGGCGCATCACGCCGGACTCGATCGCCGAGAAGTCCAGCAGGTCGTCGACCAGACGCCCCAGCCTGGCGGACTCGGCGGCGATCCGCTGAAGGAACCGCTCCTGGGAGGCCTCGTCCCAGATCACGTCCGGGGCCAGCAGGCTCGACGCGTACCCACGGATCGCGGTCAGCGGCGTTCGTAGCTCGTGACTGAGCCGCGAGAGGAAGTCGCGCTGCAGCTCCCGCGAGCGTCGCAGGGCGGACGCCTCCTGATGCGCCAGGGCAGCCTCCTCGCGCTCGAGCGCGAGACGCAGCGAGTGGGCCGCATCCTCGATCAGCGCCCGCTCCTGATCGCCCGCCGTACCCCGCTCCCAGCGCGCGAGGACGGCCGATGGCCCGGAAGGCGCCGCAAACTGGACGGACAGCACCACGCCAGAGCCGGCGTCCGCCACCACGCGCGCGCTGCCGTCGCCGCCGCGGTCCGCGAGCGCCCGGCGCGCGGCGGCGCGCAGCCGGCGCGAGGGCGCGCCAGGGTTGCCGGGTAGCGCGTGCACGCAGGCGCGCCAGTCGACGCCGCCGCCAGCGCGGGCGCTCGCCAGCGCAACCTCGTCGGCGCGAAGCCCCCGTCGCAGCGACTGCAGCGCGACCGCGAGCCCATCGGCGACGAGCACCGGGCCCGCGAGTGTCTCGAGCACCTCCCTGATCGTCTCCAGCACGCGGTTGCGCGATCGCAGGTCGTCGAGCAGGCGGTCGCGCTCGACCGCGCTCGCCGCATAGCCCGCGTACAGCGTCAGCAGGTCCAGTTCGTCGCGCTGCGGCGCCCCGGGCTGGGGCCTGAAGACGGTGATCACCGCGCTGACCCCCGACGGCCCGCAGACCGGCACAGACCAGGAGCTGGCGATCCGCCTCGTATCGCCAAGCTCGCCGAAGGCCGCCCAGGACTGGCTGGCTCGCAGGTCCTCCTCGATCACGCGCTCCCCGCTTCGGGCGGCGCGCCCGGCCGGACCCCCGGCCTGCCCCAGCGCCAGCCGCGCCCACGGCGGCTGGGCGCTCAGCTTCAGGCCCAGCGACGCCGCGAGCACCAGCGCGTCGTCCTGCACGATGTGGATGCACGCCCGTTCGGCGCGGAGCGCGGCCCCCAGCGCGGAGATGATCAGCGATAGGCTCGACGACGGATCGGCGGAGGTGAGCCGGTCGGCAAGCCCGTGAAGCCGGGTGAGCTGTCGGCGTGCCGAGGAGTCCACCTGCTGGCCGGACTGCAGCGCCACCAGATCGTCGGGGTGTGAGGAGCGGGGCTCGAGCTCGCCCACCACGCGTCCGTGGCGCAGCACGACGATGCGGTCGGCGAGCCTGAACATCTGGGCGGCGTCCCGGCCTGCCAGCAGAACCGAGGCCCCGTGCGCGCGCGCCTGGGCGATCAGCTCCTCGACCTGGCCCGTCTCCAGCACGCCGAGCGTCGCGGTCGGGTCGTCGAGCACCAGAAGCCTCGGGCCACGGCCGATGGCACGGGCGATCGCGAGCAGCTGGCGCTGGCCGCCCGGCAGCGAGCCGACCAGCCTGGTTGTGTCCCGGATCGGGATCCCGAGGCCGTCGAGCATCGCCGCGGCGCGGGCGTGAAGCCGCCAGTCGGAGAGCATCGTCCGCCGCCCCTCGCGTCCGAGCAGAAGGTTGCCGGCGACATCGAGGTTGTCGCACAGCGCCAGGTCCTGCCAGACGACCGCGATCCCGGCACGCTCGGCGCCCTTGGGCGTGGACGGCAGCGGGCGCCCGTCAAGCAGGATCTCACCCCTCGACGCAGCCAGGTCGCCGGCCAGGCAGCGCACGAGCGTCGTCTTGCCCGCGCCCGGCTCGCCGGCGAGGGCCACGAGCTCGCCGTGGCCCACCGTCAGCTCGACGCCGGCCAGCGCGCGCAGGGGCCCGAACTCGGCCGTCAGCCGACGGACGGACAGCAGCGGCACCGCTGCGGCCGGGTGGGGGTCACCGACGGCGGTCTCGCGGCCGCCGGCCCGCGCCCCGCTGGCGGTCAGGTCCGTGACGGTCACGGTCACGGCGGCAAGTTAGCGGACCGCCGCGGGCCGCGGCGCTCGCACACCCGCGCCCCTCCCTTCGGCCGGCCAGACGCCGCGCTCGCACACCGGCGCCCTCCCCTCGGCCGGCCGCGGAGCTCGCGCATCGGCGCCCCCGCCCGTGCGCCGGCCGGCCGCGCTCCTCATATGGAGGAACGTCTGTCAAGTGAGCAGCGTTGAATGTCCCCCTCGGTGCTGTTGTTTGGGGGTTGGTGAGTCGGGTTGCTCGGGTGGGGAGGCGACGGGCGAGGTTCTCGACGTCGGTCAGTCTCATATG
>DATGLC010000054.1:0-3966 GCA_035294345.1 Solirubrobacteraceae bacterium | reverse complement strand
CCGTCGGGCGCCCGGTCGGCGTGACGGTCGCCTGCTGGGCGGGGACAACGCGCTCGACCGGCGGAAAGCGGATCAGCACCGTCGCGTGGGCGCCCGCGCAGTCAAGCGGCGCGGCGGGCATCTGGCTGTGCTCAAACGCCGTCTCGAGCGTCGCGATCACCGTCTCGGGATCGTTGGCCAGCAGCCTGTGCCACTGCTGCTCGGCCTGGGCCTGCTCGCGGTCGTGCTCAGCTTGGGCGACTTCAGTCTGGCGGGCGGCCTCCTCGCCCGCCTGCCGGCGGGCGCGCTCCCGCGCCGCTCGCCGCTCTGAGCGCTTAAACCAGGAGATCGCCTGGAGCGCCTGCTTCTCGTAGGTGCGGCGAAGCGCCGCCTCATCCACCGGATGCGGTGCAGGCACGACGGGCGGCTGCGCCGGCGGGAACTCCTGAAGATGAACACGCAGAAAGTGCTCTGAGAACGCCGCCTCCAGCGACTGCACCGCCTGGAGCTGCTGCAACCGGCCGGCGGCACGGAGCTGACGCTCGTGCTCGGCAACCGACCGGGCCGGGCGCGAGCGTCGACGCGAGTGCGAGACACCCGTCCACAGCGTCACCGGTCCTGAGCCCGTCGAGATCGTCGGCCGGCCTGAACCGACATGGATCCTCGCGCCCCGCGGGCCGATGCTCGTACGCACCCCGCGCGGGGTCAGCGCCACCCGCACTCCAGGAGCCAATCGCACCGCCCATCCCATGATCTGCGGCTTCTACCACGCGACGGCAGCGAAGACATCCCTCCCCCGGGAGGCCGGCTCCCGGTAGCGCGGGGCCCGCCGCGTCAAGGGCACCGCTTCGCGGCTCGCCTCGCTCGACCCTGACGGACTGCCCCTGACCCGCCTGCGCGCCGGGGGCGACTTCGACGTGGACTCTCCCGGTATGCTGCGGTGGCTGGTGGTCACCGCCGTGCATGAGGCATTGGCGGCATACCAGCAGGATGCCCCTGAAGTCGCAGCCGGTGGCCTTCCTGCCCGACACAGCAGTACCCGGTGAACTGCCAGAGCTGGACCCGGAGCTGAGAGAGGAACTGTTCAAGCGAACCGAAGGCACCCCACCTCCGAACTGATCCGCGAAACACTCCGGCAATACCTACACGCCGCCTAACACGCGGCGCGCAGGAGAGGCAGTCCCGCACTCGTCGCGCCGGGAGTCATCCCACCGCGCAGCGAGAATGCCAGCCCTGCGCGAACAGCGGGTCGTTGCTCACATCGGCTCGGTTCGGGTTCAGGGCGTCATTGGACACAGAACGGCGTGGCCACCTGTGGAGCTGAGTTAGGAGGGCTGGTGTGCTCGGTCAGCCAGCCACCACGGCCCGCAGCTGTGCGATCGCGTCGCGCACGAGGTCCGCGAAGGACTGTTCGGAGTCGCCGCGGAGCCAGTGCTCGAAAGCGACGCGGAACACGGCGATGCCGGCTTGGGCGGTCAGTTCGGCGGTCAGGTGCCTGACCCCTCGCCGACGGAGGGCGTCGGCGAGCGCGGCCGCGAGCGATGCGAGCTTTATGAGCTCACGCTCCTGTAGCTCCGGGTTTGCGTCAATCACCGCTTGGCGCTTTCGCGAGTGCGGGCGGCGGTCGGCGTCGAACATCGCGCTGGCGGCCTGAAGGCCCACGGCGATCGCCTCGATCGGCCTGGCCGACGCGGGCGCGGCATCGACCGCGTCGACGATCAGCCGTTGCAGCTCTTCAGATCCGCGGAAGAGCACTTCGCGCTTGTCGGCGAAGTGGCGAAAGAACGTGCGCTCTGTCAGGCCCGCGCGCTCTGAGATCTCGGCGACGGTCGTCGCGTCGTAACCGCGCGTCGCGTACAGCTCGAGGGCGGCCTGCTGAAGCCGGCCGGCGGCGTCTGGCTGCCATCGACCCATGGCCACCCGATCTTAGCATCCATGACAGTCGCTGACATCGTGTGATAGGCTGACGACAGCAACTGACATCACTGTGCTTCCCGGCCCGCGGAGGCACACCAGCCCCAGGAGGCTTTGATCATGCGCATATTCGTCACCGGAGCGTCGGGTTGGATCGGATCGGCCGTCATCGCCGAACTCCTCGCCCACGGACATCAGGTCCTCGGCCTCGCCCGGTCGGACACGGCCGCCGAAAAAGTCGCCAACTCCGGCGCCGAGGTTTTGCGCGGCGACCTCCAGGACATCGAGGTGTTGCGAACAGGCGCGGAGCATGCCGACGGCGTCGTCCACCTCGCCTTCCGCCACGATGTCGCCTGGAGCGGCGGCTTTGAGGAGGCCGCCTCCTCCGACCGCGCCGCGATTGAGACCTTCGGCGAGGTGCTCGCCGGCACGGGCCGGCCGCTCGCGATCGCGTCCGGCCTCGCCGGTGTGAAGCCGGGCGGGATCGCCACCGAGCAAGACCACCCCAGCGATCAGGTGAGCCCGCGCGCAGCCTCCGAACGCACCGCGCTCGCGCTCGCCGACCGCGGAGTGCGCTCGATCAGCGTGCGTTTTGCGCCGACCGTCCACGGCTCAGGCGACCACGGGTTCATCGCCCAGATCATCGCCTCAGACCGCGAACATGGGACGGCCGTCTACGTCGGCGACGGCGCCAACCGCTGGTCTGCCGTGCACCGCTCGGACGCCGCCCGACTCGTGCGCCTCGCAATCGAGCGGGCCCCCGGCGGCTCGGTGGTGCACGCCGTCGCCGAGGAAGGCGTGCCGATGCGCGACATCGCCACGGCGATCAGCCGCCGCTTCCAACTTCCGGCCAGCCCGATCTCACCCGAGGAGGCCCGCGCGCGCTTCGGCTTCATCAGCCAGTTCGTCGCACTCGACATTCGCGCCTCGAGCGCGATCACGCGCGAGCTGCTGGACTGGGAACCAGTCGGCCCCACCCTGATCCAGGACATCCAGACCGGCGCCTACTCCAACGGCGCCAAGAACTGATACCTATCCTCGAGCCGGACGGGCACGGTCCTCGGTGGCCTCACTCGCCCCCGCCCAAAACCACCAGCTCCGACACCGGCAGGGCGCCCAGCAAGCGCACCCAAGAGAAGCTCGCCGACCAGCACGGCGTTGTTGCCCCGGCTGTCCCCGCCAACGACGGCAGGGCACCATGCCGGCGTCGCGTAGGTTCGGGGGAAGACGTGCGCGGAGAGCTCGGTCGGGAGCGGGGGCAGGCCGCGCTGGCTGCGGAGCTTGTTGGCGGCGCGTTGGACGGGCTGGATCACCAGGTCGACCTGCGCCACATCCCCGGGCTGGTTGGCGGCTGGCGCCGGGTACGGGATGCCCTTGCTCGCGCGGCGGCCGGGGTGCCGGCGCTTGGTCGCGCCGGCACGCGCGATGATCCGCTCGATCGTCCGCACGAGCGGGACCACCGGGCCGAGCTTCTCAAGCTCCCACGCGATCGCCGGCGCGCCGACCTGCGCCCACGGGTTGGCCTCCAGCCGGGCTCGCACCTCAAGTACGTGCGCCTCGACCTCAGCGCCGGTGCGACGCGCCACTCGCTTGGGCGCCCGCGAGCGGGAGCCTTCTATCCAAACCTCCCACGCTCGATTGACACGAGCGTGCGAGCCTCAACCCAGGCCCGGATGGAAACGATGTGTTGGCGGCTCAGCCCCCAGCCAGTAAACGATCTGTTGGCGGCTACCGGTAGACGATGTCTTGGCGGCCGTCAGGTAGGTAGCCGACCTGGGTCCGCTGCTCGTTCTGAGCATCGCGGTGAAGTCACGCTCGACGAGGTTGTGCCCGCTCGGGAGTTCTGGCACTGCCTTCGCGCCGCTCGCGAGGGCTTCCGCGATCCTCCCCGAAGACAGGCTCAGGGCGGCCGGATGCAGATCCAACTCTTGACTAGGAGCGTGGGTCAGTAACCGGCCGGGGTCTGTCCGGGGCGTTTAAGAGGATTCCTCCTGCAAGCGACCAGGAGGATCGTATGGCGGTTGTTCAGGAGCGGCTGGTGGAGGTGGAGGCGGACGGGTCGGTCGTCTCGGA
>DATGLC010000053.1:0-14138 GCA_035294345.1 Solirubrobacteraceae bacterium | reverse complement strand
TCCACTTGCATGTGTTAGGCACGCCGCCAGCGTTCGTCCTGAGCCAGGATCAAACTCTCCGTGAAGAACTTCACAAAGAGTCGTCGAGAGCGCCCGCCCGCCCCAGGGCGCTTGGCCATGGCGCGGTGATGCGGGTCCGCTCCCGGGCGCGCCCCTGGAGGGCGCGCCCCTGCGCCCGCGGTCCGGGTGGGCATCCGGCGCCAAGGCCGGACCGCCCGCTCGGTCGAGGCTCGCCGTACACGAGCGGCCTCGGGGCGCAAGACGGGGTCAATCTTGGCACCGCCGTCCGGCGTGCCCGTGGGCGCGCAGGGCGACGGCGTCGAACCTGGACACACTTCTCGACCGCTACCGGTCGAAGAGTGCGCATGCTGTTGAGTTTTCAAAGACCGCCGCGCCCTTGCCGGGAGGGGTCTCCCCCCGCCGGCGCGCCTGACGCCGCCGGGGCGGCGCTGAACGGACGTGAGAGTATAGCGCGGCATCGGCGGCGCGCCGCGATGCGGGCCCGCTCAGGCGCGCGAGCGCCGGCCGTCGGCGACGCGCGCGAAGCGCCGCCGGCCCAGCTGCAGCACCCGGCCGGCTAGCTGCGCAAGCGGCATGTCAAGCTGCTCGCCCGCCAGGCGCTCGCCGTCCAGGCGCACCGCGCCCTGCGCCAGCGCTCGGCGCGCCTGCGAGGTCGAGATCCCGAACGCGCGCGCCAGCAGCGCCGGCAGGTGCACCGTCTCTGGGCCGTCCCAGCAGACCTCGGGGGCGTCGGCCGGTCGCTCGCCGCGGATGTGGATCGCGTCGAAGCGCTCCTGGGCGGCGCGCGCCGCCTCGGCGCCGTAGAACCGCGCCACGAGTTCGAGCGCGAGCGCGCGCTTGGCGTCGCGGGGGGTCAGCGACGGGTCGGCCTGACGGTCCAAGAGCAGCTCATACCACTCCGCCAGCGAGCTGTCGGGGATGCTCAGCGTGCGGCCGTAGATCTCGTCCGGCGAGTCGCGGACGCCGATGTAGTTGCCGTAGGACTTGGACATCTTCTGCACGCCGTCGGTCCCGGTCAGCAGGCGCATCGTCAGCACCACCTGCTCGGGGCGCCCGAAGGCGCGTTGGATGTCGCGGCCCAGCAGCAGGTTGAACTTCTGGTCGGTGCCGCCCAGCTCCACGTCGGCGCCGACGGCCACGGAGTCATACCCCTGCAGCAGCGGATACAGCAGCTCGAGCATCGAGATCGGCTCGTGCGCGGCCATCCGCCGGGCGAAGTCGTCGCGCTCGAGCACGCGCCCGGCCGTCACCGTGCGCATCAGCGCGAACAGGCGCTCCATCGGCATGTCCAGCCACTCGCCATTGAAGCGCACCTCCAGCAGATCGGGGTCGTCGCGCAGGACCGTCAGCGCCTGCTCGGCGAACGTGCGTGCGTTGGCGTCGATCTGAGCGCCGTCGAGCACCGGCCGCGTGCTCGAGCGCCCGCTCGGATCCCCGACCCGCGCCGTGTAGTCGCCGACGATCAGCACGACGCGGTGGCCCAGGTCCTGGAACTCGCGCAGCTTGGTCAGCACGACCGTGAAGCCCAGGTGGATGTCGGGCGCCGTGGGGTCGATGCCGAGCTTGACCCGCAGCTGGCGTCCCGTCGCCAGCCTGCGCTCAAGCTCGCCCTCCGGCAGGCAGTCGACGGCGTTTCGCGCCAGCCAGGCCGCCGCCCGTGCCGCGTCGCGGGGGCTTGGGCGGTGGTCCTCTGGCACCGCGCCAATGCTAAACTCAGCGCGCCGCAACCGTGAGCTTCGCCCGGGCACCGGGCGTTCGGCATGCCGCCTGGGGGCGCGTGTGCCCCCAGGCTCGCGACCACCACCGCCCTGCCCGTGATGAGCGAGGACGACCACACGATCACCGAGCTGCGCGAGGCGCCTGAGCGCCTTCCGGAGCCGGTCGAGGATGGGGCGGCCTGGACGCGGCGCCCGGCCAGGGCGCAACGGGGGGGCGCTCGCCGCGGATCGCGGCGCGGGCGCCCCGGTGGCCTCGGGGGCCGGCGCGGGCTGCTTGGCCGCCTCGCACGGCGGCGGGGCCGCCGCCGGCGGCCCCGGCTGCGCAAGCTGCGGCTCATCCTGGTGCTCGCCGGCTTCATGATCCTTGCGGTGATCTCCACCCTGTTCGGGATGCTGATGGCGGTCGCCGCCGACCTGCCGCAGATCGAGAACCGGGCCGAGTACAGCCTCTCGAGCCGCAACTCCTACCTCTATGACGACCACTGGCGGCCGATCGGGATCTTCGCGCCGCCCAACCACGAGGTCATTGACACCTACGCGCAGCTTGGGCCGATGATGCGCGACGCGATCGTCTCGGTGGAGGACAAGCGCTTCTGGAGCGACCCCGGGATCGACCTGCGCGGGATCCTGCGCGCGTTCGTCGCCGACGTCACCGGCAGGCCGACGCAGGGGGCGTCCACGATCGCCGAGCAGTTCGTCAAGCAGGCGCTCAACCAGGAGAACAACCGCACCATCTTCGAGAAGCTGCGCGAGGCGGCGCTCGCCTTCCACCTCACGCGCGAGTGGCCGCGCACGAAGATCCTCACCGAATACCTGAACTCGATCTACTTCGGCAACGGCGCCTACGGCGCCGAGTCGGCCGCCCGCGTGTACTTCGGCAAGGTGCTCGGCTATGACCCGAGCGCCCCCGCCGGCTCCTCCGGCCACGGCTGCGGCGACCCGCCGCTGCCCTCGTGCGCGTCGATGCTCTCCCCAGCCCAGGCGGCGCTTTTGGCCGGCATGGTCGCAAACCCCTCCGCGTTTGACCCGGTGCAGTTCCCCGCGGCAGCGCGCGCGCGCAGGGACCTGGTGCTGCAGGACATGCTCGCGCAGGGCTACATCTCGCGCTCGCAGTACTACTCCAGGCAGGGCATCTACGCGCCTCTGCCGACGGCGGCGCAGATTGAGCAGCCGATCGAGCCGCCGGCCGCGCCCTACTTCACCAGCTGGCTGCGACCCCAGATCCTCGCCGCGCTGGGCCTCGGCCGCGGCGTGCCGGCCTCGGTGGCCGAGTACCGCGCCTACTACGGCGGGCTGAAGATCCGCACCACGATCGACCTGCCGATGCAGCAGGCGGCCCAGGAGGCGATCGCGGAGAACCTGCCCGAGGGCCCGGGGGAGCCGGTCGCCGCCCTGGTGGCGATCGACAACCGCACCGGGCAGGTGCGCGCGATGGTCGGCGGGCCGCTGGTGGACGGCCGGCCGGACTTCGCCGCCTACCCGTTCAACATCGCCACCGAGGGCGAGCGCCAGCCCGGGTCGGCGTTCAAGCCGTTCACGCTCGCGGTGGCGCTCGAGCACGGCTACGGCCCAAGCTCCGTGTTCGTCTCGCGCCCGCTGAACCTGGTCGTGCCCAACAGCGGCGGCAAGGAGATCTACCACGTCCGCAACTTCGGCAACGAGTACCTGGGACCGATCACGCTCGCGGAGGCGACGATCGTCTCCGACAACAGCGTCTTCACCCAGCTGGGGCTGTCCCCGGGGGTTGGCACCAGGCGCATCGCCGCGATGGCCAGGGCGATGGGCATCCGCACGCCGGTCTCCACCAACTACGCGATGATCATCGGCGGGCTGAAGGTCGGCGTCTCGGCGCTGGACATGGCGCACGCCTACGAGACGATCGCCGAGGGCGGCCGCCGCGTCTATGACCCGGTGCTTGGCGCCCCCCAGGAGGGCCCGATCGGGATCGCCCAGATCTACTGCCCCTCGCGCTGCGACGGCAAGCGGGACCTGGTGGCCGTCCCCCACTACAGGCGCGTGATCCCCCCCGGGGTCGCGGCGACGATCCAGACGATGCTCGAGGGCGTCGCCGAGCACGGCACCGGCGTCTCGGCGGCGATCCCGGGCGTGATGGTCGCGGGCAAGACCGGCACCACCAGCGACTACGGCGACGCCTGGTTTGTCGGCTGGACCCCGGAGCTGACCTGCGCGGTGTGGGTCGGCTACCCCAACGGCTTCGTCCCGATGACCCACCAGTTCAACGGCGGACCGGTGGAGGGCGGGACCTTCCCCGCCGAGATCTGGCGGGCGTTCATGATTCAGGCGCTCCAGATCTACGCCGAGGAGGGCGACGGCGGCCATCCGCACACCCTGGCGATCGCCGCCGGGGGCCCGGCGTCCGTGCAGGGCTCGGCCGCGCCGTCGGGCGCGCAGCCCGCGGGGCCCCCCGCCCCGTCGGGCGCCGGCTCTCCGACCGGTGGGGCGCAGGCGGGAGGCGGAACCGCTGTGCAGCCGTCCAACGCTCCCAGCCGCTCGACACCGGCCCAGGGCGCGGGCACAGCGCCCGTCGCGACCGGCGCGCCCACGGCCGGTGGGCAGGGCGCCGGGGCCGGAACCTCCACCTCGGGCTCGGCCGGAAGCGCCGGCGCCGCCGGCGGGCAGGGTGGCGGCTCGACTACCCCAGCCGGCGGCGGGGGCGCGGGCACGCCCACCAGCGGCGGGGCCGGGCTCGGCGGCTGACCGCCGGCGGTCAGCGCAGCGGCGGGCCGCAAGCAGAGGCCGATTGGCGGCTGTCAGCCGGGCTGGCGCTGCGCGGCGGCCATCAGCCGTGCCCGGCGGTGCGGCCATCAGCCGTGCCCGGCGCGGCGGCCGTCAGCCGTGCCCGGCGGTGCGGCCGTCAGCCGGGCCCGGCGGCGGCTCCCCGGGGCGCCGACGCGCCGCGAGAGGTGCCGGCTGCCGGCGGCGCAGAAGCGCCACGGGAGCTCGGCGGCCCTGGTGATCCCGATCCGCACGTCGGTGAGGATCTCGACATCCTGCCACCCCGGCGGGCGACCGAGGAAGGTCACGGGTCCGCCGCCCGTCAGGTCTCCCCCGTTGTGATCAAGGCCGATCCCGAGCGCACGCGTGAGCCTGCCCGGCCCCGCGCACAGCTCGCGCTCGCGCGCCGACGGACGGCGGGCGCGCATCGCCTCAAGGCCGCACACCGGCTCAAGCGCACGGATCAGGACCGCGGCTCCCACGCCCTCGGGCTCGCAGACGGCGTTGAGCAGGGCGTGGATCCCGTAGGAGCGGTAGACGTAGGCGCGTCCAGGCTCGCCGAACAGAACCCGCGTGCGCGGCGTCAGGCCCGAGTGGGCGTGGCAGGCGGGCTCGGACTGGTGGTAGGCCTCGGTCTCGACGATCACCCCGCAGCAGGGCCCATGCGCCACCACGCAGCCGATCAGGTCGCGAGCCACCTCGAGCACCGGCCGCCGGAAGAAGCCGCGCTCGAGCGCCGCCGGCGGGCCTATTTCCCACGCCGCGCTCACCCAAGCTCGGCCCGCGCGCGCTCCAGCTGCTCGCGCACGCGCGCCAGGCTCGTGGCGCCCTCCGAAACCTTGCTCTCAAGCCAGGCGCCGTCTCGCAGCAGGCGCTGCAGCTCGCCGTGCAGCTCCTCGTCAAGCAGCGGCGAGTGGGCGGCAAGCTCCTGGGGCGTCAGCTCCGACAGCCTGCGGCCGTCGGCCAGCGCCCGGCGCACCAGACCCGCGACCACGCCATGGGCCTGGCGAAACGGCACCCCTCGCCGGACCAGCAGGTCCGCGATGTCGGTGGCGGCCAGCATCTCGTCGCCGGCGGCGCGCCGCATCGCCTCGCGATCGAAGCGCACGGTCCTGAGCATCCCCTCGGCGGCACGCAGGCACAGCTCCAGCGTGTCGCAGGAGTCAAACAGCGGCTCCTTGTCCTCCTGCATGTCCTTGTTGTAGGTGAGCGGCAGCGCGTGCAGCACCCCGTAGAGCGAGACCAGGTTCGCCACCAGGCGCGGCGCCTTGGCGCGCAGCAGCTCGGCGGCGTCCGGGTTCTTCTTCTGGGGCATCAGCGACGACCCCGAGGTCCACGCGTCCGCCAGCTGGCAGAAGCCGAACTCCTCGGTGGACCAGAGCACCAGCTCGGCCCCCAGACGCGACAGGTGCGTGGCGCAGGTGGCGGCGGCGGCCAGGTAGTCGAGCACGAAGTCTCGGTTTGAGACCGCGTCGATCGAGTTGTGGGCCACGGCGGGGAACCCCAGCTCGGCCGCGACCGCGCGCCGGTCGGTGTCGAAGTTGACCCCGGCGAGCGCCCCTGAGCCCAGCGGCAGCGCCCCCGCGGCGTCGATCACCGCCTCAAACCGGCGGCGGTCGCGCAGCAGCATCCAGACGTAGGCCAGCAGGTGATGGCCCAGGTAGACCGGCTGGGCGCGCTGCAGGTGCGTGTAGCCGGGCATGGGCCAGTCGATGTGGCGCTCGGCCTGATCCACGATGGTCCGCGCCAGGCTGCTGATCCGCTCGATCGCCTCCCGCGCGTGCGCACGGACGAACATCGCCACGTCGGTGGCGACCTGGTCGTTGCGCGAGCGCGCCGTGTGCATCCGCCCGCCGACGGGCCCGACGATCTCGGTCAGCCGCCGCTCGATCGCCATGTGGATGTCCTCGTCCTCGTCGGAGAACGGGAAAGTGCCGTCCGCCAGCTCTGCGCGCACCCGCTCGAGCCCCTGGCGGAGCAGTTCGGCGTCCTGGGCGGGGATGATGCCGCGGGCGGCGAGCATGCGCGCGTGGGCGATCGACTGGTCGACGTCATAGGGGCTGAGCCTCCAGTCGAACGAGATCGAGTCGTTGAGCGCGCGGAAGTCCGCGTCGCGCGGCTCGCCGAACCGCTCGCGCCCGCTCACCTGCCCAGCACGCTCCGAAGCTCGCGCGCCACGCGCTGCACCTGCCCGTCGCTCATCCCCGCAAAGAACGGCAGCGCGACCGAGCGTGCCGCCACGTCCTCGCACACCGGCAGCTCGCCGGGGCGGTGCCCGAAGCGCTCGCGGTAGAAGCGCAGCAGGTGGATCGCGGGCAGATAGGGCTTGCACTGCACGCCGCGCGAGCTCAGCTCCCGCACGGCCCCGTCGCGGTCGGCGCCCCGCGGCAGCTGCACGACGAACACGAACCAGCTGCGCCGGTCCCCGCCGCTGTCGGGGCAGGGGAGCGTGAGCCCCTCGATGTCCGCGAGCGCCTCGCGGTAGCGCTCGGCGACGCGCGCCCGGGCGCCCAGCAGCTCGTCCAGCCGCTGCAGCTGCGCGATCCCCAGCGCGCAGGCCACGTCTGAGAGCCGGTAGTTGAACCCCAGGCGGTCGTGCTCGAGCCAGCCGGTGTCCGGCGCGCGGCCCTGGTTTCGCTCGGAGTCGATCAGCCGCTTGATGCGCTCGTCGCCGGTGGTCACCATCCCCCCCTCGCCGGTGGTCAGCTGCTTGTTGGGGTAAAAGCCGAACACGGCCGGATGGCCGCGGGCTCCGACCGCCACCCCGTCGCGGTGCACGGCGCCCAGCGCCTCGCACGCGTCCTCGACGATCGGCAGCCCGAGTCGCTCCAGCGCCGGCAGGTCGGCCGGGTAGCCGAACACGTGCACCGGCAGCAGCGCGGCGGTGCGCTCGGTGATCGCCGCGCGGGCGGCGTCGACGTCCAGGTTGAGCGTCACCGGGTCGATGTCGGCGAACACCGGCCGTGCGCGCTCGTAGAGGATCGCGTTGGCGCTGGCCACGAACGAGAACGGGCTCGTGACGACCTCGTCGCCCTCCCCCACGCCCGTCGCGCGCAGCGCCAGATGCAGTCCGGCCGTGCCGCTGGAGACGGCGCTGGCGTGCGCGACGCCCAGCCGCGCGGCGAACGCGCGCTCGAACTGCTCAAGGCGCGGGCCCAGCGACAGCTGGCCGGAGCGAAGCACCTCCAGCACCAGCCGCTCCTCCAGCTCGCCGATCGCGGGCCGCGAGAGCGGGATCTGGTCCCCGCCGGCAGCCGCCGGGCCCGGGCCAGGAGACGCCGGGGGCCTCGAGGTCGAGGCGGCGGACGACGGGCGGCCCGAGGCCGAGGCGGCGGGCGCTGGGCTGGCCGAGGCCGAGGCGGCGGGCGCCGAGGGAACCGAGGCGCAGGCGTCGGAGCCGGTTGCGGTCACGGCGCCTGCGACGCGGTCGCGGCCGCCACCGAGCCGGCGCGGCGGCTGATGCGCATGCCGTGCTCCAGCGAGTCCACGAGCGCCTCCCAGGAGGACTCGATCACGTTCTCCGAGACGCCGATCGTGCCCCACACCCGCTCGCCATCGGAGGTGTCCAGCAGCACCCGGGTGACCGCCTCGGTGCCCTTGCTCTCATCCAGGATGCGCACCTTGAAGTTCACCAGCTCCAGGTCGCGCAGGTGCGGGTGAATCTCGCCCAGCGCGTCGCGCAGCGCGCGGTCCAGCGCGTTGACCGGCCCGTTGCCCTCGGCGGTGCGCACGTAGCGGCGCGCCGGCCCGCCGTCGGTCGGCGTCACCCAGATCTTGATCGTCGCCTCGGTCTCAACCGCGCCGTCGGCGCGCTTCTCGGCGATCACCCGCCAGGACTCGAGCGTGAACAGCGGCTCGTGCTCGCCGGTCTCGCGCGCCAGCAGAAGCTCAAACGAGCCGTCGGCCGCCTCGTAGTGGTAGCCGCGATGCTCAAGCTCCTTGACGCGCGCCACCACCCGCGCCGCCGTCTCCTCGTCGAGCTCCAGGCCCAGCTCGCGCGCGCGCGCCTGGATCGTGCCGCGCCCCGACAGCTCCGAGATCAAAAGCTCGCGGCGGTTGCCCACCAGCGCAGGGTCGATGTGCTCGAACGTGGCCGGGTCGGCGGCGACCGCGGCCGCGTGCATGCCGCCCTTGTGCGCGAACGCGTTGCGCCCCACGTACGGCGCGTCCGGGTCCGGGGTGAAGTTCAAAAGCTCGGCGACGAAGTTCGAGGTCTGCGTGAGATGCTCCAGCCGCCGCGCCGCGCTCACCTCGCGCCCCAGCTTGAGCGCGAGGTTGGGGATGATCGTCGTCAGGTTGGCGTTGCCGCAGCGCTCGCCGTAGCCGTTGATCGTGCCCTGCACGTGGTCGGCGCCGCGGCGCACCGCCTCAAGCGCGCCGGCGACGGCGCAGCCGGCGTCGTCGTGGGTGTGGATCCCGATTCGCACAGCGCCGCCGCCCAGGCGCTCGGCGACCGCGCCGATCGCCGCCGCGATCTCGTGCGGGAGCGTGCCGCCGTTGGTGTCGCAGCAGACGACCGTGTCGGCGCCGGCGTCGACGGCCGCGAGCAGGCAGTCCAGGGCGTAGCCGGGGTCGTCGGCGAAGCCGTCGAAGAAGTGCTCGGCGTCGTAGACCACGCGCTTGCCCGCGGCCACCAGAAACGCGACCGACTCGGAGATCATCCGCAGGTTCTCGGCGCGGTCGGCGCGCACCACCTTGTGAAGGTGAAGCGCCCAGGTCTTGCCGACCAGGGTGCAGACCGGGGCAAAGCAGTCGGCCAGCACGCGCAGCGCCGGATCGGACCCGGCGTCGCAGTCCCGGCGGCGGGTCATGCCGAACGCCGCCACCTGCGCGCGCCGCGGCGGCTCGCGCTCAAGCAGCGAGAACAGCTCAAGCTCCTTGGGGTTGGAGCTGGGGAAGCCGGCCTCGATGACGTCGATGCCCAGCTCGTCGAGCCGGTGCGCGACGCGCAGCTTCTCGGCGGCCGACAGCGACATGCCCTCGCCCTGCATGCCGTCGCGCAGGGTGGTGTCGTAGAGCTCGATCGCGTCGCCCATCGCGCCGGCCCGTCAGCCCGCGGCTGTCCGGGATGGCACCTCGACGACGTCCAGCCACTCGGAGTAGCGCTCGTCGCGGCCGTGCAGCGCGTCCTGGAAGACCGACTGGATCGAGCTCGTGACCGGGCCCGGCACGCCGCCGCCGATCGCGTGGTCGTCGAGCTCTCGCACGGGCACAAGCTCGGCCGCGGTGCCGGTCAAAAACACCTCATCGGCCAGGTAGAGCTCCGCGCGCGCGATGTCGCGCTCCACCACCTCGTGGCCCAGGTCGCGCGCGATGCGGATCACCGAGCGGCGGCTGATCCCGTCGAGGATGCCGGCGGTCTGCGGCGGCGTGAGCAGCACGCCGTCGCGCACCGCGAACACGTTCTCGCCGGTGCCCTCGCAGACGAAGCCGCGAGCATCGAGCAGGATCGCCTCCTCGTATCCGGCCTTCGTCGCCTCGATCTTGGCCAGCACGCTGTTGAGGTACTGGCCGGACGCCTTGGCGTGCGGGATCAGCGAGTCCGGCGAGATGCGCCGCCAGCTGGCCACCTTGGCGCGCACGCCGCGGCGCGCGGAGTCCTCCCCGAGGTAGGCGCCCCACGGCCAGACGGCGATCGACACCGAGACCTCGCAGTCGAGCGGGTTGAGCCCCATCTGGCCGTAGCCCCGGTAGACGATCGGCCGGATGTAGCACTCCTCAAGCCCGTTGGCGGCGATCAGCTCGTGGGTGGCGGCGCGCAGCTGCTCCAGCGTGTAGGGGACCGGCATGTAGTACAGCTCGGCGGAGGCCAGCAGCCGCCGCAGGTGGTCGTGGTGGCGGAAGATCGCGGTGCCGGCCGGGGTGAGGTAGGCGCGCTCGCCCTCGAACACGCTCGTGCCGTAGTGCAGCCCGTGCGTGAGCACGTGCACCTGCGCGCTCTCCCACGCGACCAGCTCCCCGTTGTGCCAGATAAGGTCGGCCTGCTCCACCACTGCTCCTTGTCTTTCGCCGGCACCGCCGCGGCCGCTAGAGGCGCTCGAGCACCGCCCGGGTGGCCTGCGCGGTCGTCGCATCGCCCCCCAGGTCGGGGGTGCGCAGCCCGCCGGCCAGCGCACCGTCGACGGCCGATTCTACCGCCGCCGCCTCCGCCTCCATCCCCAGGCCGTGGCGCAGCATCATCGCGGCCGAGAGGAACATCGCCAGGGGGTTGGCGATCCCCCGGCCGGCGATGTCCGGCGCGGAGCCGTGCACGGGCTCGAACACGCCGGGCGCCCCATCCTCGCCCAGCGACGCGCTCGGCAGCATCCCCAGCGAGCCGGTGAGCATCGCGGCCTCGTCGGAGAGGATGTCGCCGAACATGTTCTCGGTCACGATCACCTCGAAGTGGCGCGGCGCGGACACGAGCCTCATCGCCGCGCTGTCGACCAGCAGGTGCTCGAGCTCGATGTTGGGGAACTCGCGCGCATGCACCTCGCGCACCACCTCCCGCCACAGCCGGCTGGTCTCAAGCACGTTGGCCTTGTCGACGCTGGTCACGCGGCTGCGGGCGCAGCGGAACGCCACGCGAGCGATCCGCTCGACCTCGGCCCGGGTGTAGACGCACTCATCGCGGGCGGAGTCGGCGGTGCGCACCTTCTCCCCGAAGTAGATGCCGCCGGTCAGCTCGCGCACGACCAGAAGCGAGGTGCCCTCGATCACCTCGCGCCGCAGCGGGCTTGCGTCATACAGCGCCGGAACCGGGCGCACCGGGCGCAGGTTGGCGAACAGCCCCATCCCCCGGCGCAACGCCAGAAGGCCCTGCTCCGGGCGCGGCCTGGATGGGTCGGTCGTGTCCCAGCGGGGGCCGCCGACCGCGGCCAGCAGCACCGCGTCGGCGCGCCGGCAGGCCTCGAGCACCTCGTCGGTGAGGGCGGTGCCGTGCGCGTCGATCGACGCGCCCCCGAACGGGTGCTCCTCGAACTCCAGCTCGCCCGGCGCGAGCGCGTTCAGCAGCTCGACCGCGGGGGCGGCTATCTCGGGACCGATTCCGTCTCCGGGGAGGACGACGACTCTGGCTGCGGCCATGGCGGACCGCCACGGTACTGGATCTCGCCGCCCCCCAGCCGCGAGGGCCACCAGTTGCGCGCTCCCAGCAGGATCACGGTGGAGGGCACCAGCAGCGTCCGCACCAGGAATGTGTCCATCAGGATCCCCGCTGCCAGGCCGAACCCGATCGCGCGCAGCTGCCCGCCGCCCGAGCCGCCCCCGCCGACGATCGCGAACACGGCAAACGTGCCGCCCAGGATGATCCCGGCCGAGGTGACGGTCGAGCCGGTGCGGGAGATCGCCCTGACGACCGCGTCGCGCAGCTCCAGGCCGCGCGCCTCCTCGCGGATGCGGGTCATCACGAGGATGTTGTAGTCCTCGCCGAGCGCAAGCAGAAAGACGAACATGAGGAACGGCAGGATGAAGCTGATCCCGTTCTCGCCGCCGATGTCGATGAACGCGATCGTCGCCACCCCCAGCGCAGCCAGGTAGGACAGGGCCACCGAGACGATCAGGTACAGCGGCGCGACCACGCTGCGCAGCACGAGCGCCAGCAGGATCCCGATCGCCACGATCGCGACCGGCACCACCACCGCCAGGTCGTGGTTGGCGGTGGCGTTGATGTCGTACACGGCGGCCGCCTCGCCGGCGACGCCGTCGGCGCTCGCGCCCGACGCGCGGGCGGCGGCGGCGAGCACGGCCCGGATGTGGGGCGTGGCGTTCATCGCCGCGCTGGACGACTGCGGGCCGGCCGCCAGCGACGCCTCGAACTGCACCACCCGCCCGTCGGCTGAGACGAAGGCGGCGGTGGCGCGGTAGGCGTTGTAGATCGCGGGCGCCAGGTGCACGGACGGGGGCTGCGCGACCGGCAGCCGCCGTGCCGGCCCCAGGCGGGCGCGCAGCAGCGCAAGCTGCGCGGGCGCCAGCGGGGTGCCGTTGGGGTCAAGCGGGCCCGCCAGCTGGGTGAAGGCGCCGGAGCGCTCAAGCGAGCGCTGGGCGATCGCCAGCACGCCGGGCGCGGTGAACACCGACCGTGGATAGGCGAGCACGAGGTTGGCCGGGTTGGCGGCGCTGTGCGGGAAGTGGCGGGCGAGCGCGGCGTTGCCCGCCGCCGCGTCCGAGCCGCGCGGCGCCGAGGTGGCGCCGCCGAAGCCGCCGGCGTGGTAGCCGAGCGCCCCGGCGGCCAGCCCCAGGAACAGCGCCACGCCGAGCGCGAGGGTCGCGCGGGGGTGCACGACCACCCGCGAGGCGATCCTGCCCCACGCCCCCTCCCGCTGCTGGCCCGGCCGGATCCGCGCCGGCCAGAACGCGCGGCGCCCGAGGATCGCCAGAAGCGCGGGCAGGAGCGTCAGCCCCAGCGCGAGGATCACCGCGACCCCGACCGCGAGCGGCACGCCGAGGTCGTGGTAGAGCCCGAACGAGGCCAAAAGCAGCGTCAGCAGCGCCAGGATGACGGTTCCCGCCGAGCCGGTGATCGACTCGCCCACGCGCACCAGGGCGGCGCGCACCGCCTCATGGGGCTCGCGGCCCGCGCGCAGCTCCTCGCGCACGCGGAAGACCAAAAACAGGCCGTAGTCGGTGCCCGCGCCGATCAACAGCACGATCAGCAGGATCTGGGTGATCGAGGAGATCTTCAGGCCCCCCGCGCCCAGGGCGCCGATCAGCCGCATCGAGATCACCAGCGCCAGCCCGCTGGGCACAAGCGTGACGATCGCCGCCGGGACCGAGCGAAACACGACCAGCAGCAGCGCGATCACGAACAGAAGCGAGAACGCCTGCACCTGGTTGCCCGCGCGGTCGGAGCTGGCCTGGTTTGCGACGATCGTCGCCACCTGCCCGGCCAGGTGCAGCTGCAGACCAGCGGGCGCCGCGGCGCGGGAGAACGTGCGCTTCAGATCGTCGACCACGGTCCTGTCGCGGCTGACGTCGCTGGCGCTCAGGTGGGCGCGCACCTGGATCTGCGCCGCCTCGCCGTCGGCGGAGAGGCCCAGCAGCTGCGCGGAGGCCACGCGCGGCACGCGCGCCGCCAGCGCCGTCTCGCGCGCCAGCGCCGCCAGGTCGGCGCGGTCAAGCCGCCGCGGGGCCGAGCCGACGATCGTGATCTGGGCGATGTTGCTGCTCACGCCGCCGCCCAGCAGCGGGGCGGCGAGGTTCGCGGCCCGCGCGCTGGGCGCGCTGGAGCTCAGAAAGGCGCTGTTGTCGTCGTTGACCTCGCTCGACAGCGACGGGAGCGCCGCGCTCGTGAGCACCGCGGCCGCCAGCCAGAAGGCGACGATCGGCCATCGGAAGCGCACGACGAACCTGCCGAGCGCCTCGTAGGCGGCGTTCACCGACAGGGGTCTGCTCGCCGTCGCGCGCGTCACGGCAGTGCACGGTACGGCCATGACCCGATTTGGGGAAGTGCCGCTTCACCTGATCTTCTCATGACATTCATCAGGGGTCGTCGCCCCGGCGCGCGGTCATGTTGAGGCGCACGTACTCGAGCACGAACGGGGAGGCGCTGCGCTCGAGCACGGCGTCGACGAACGGCTCGCGCAGCGCGCCGGGAAGCCGCTCCAGGTGGCGCAGCAGGCAGATCTTGCAGACAAACGGACGCGGGTCTGAAAGCGGCGTGGGCCGCTGCTCAAGCCATGCGCG
>DATGLC010000052.1:0-9242 GCA_035294345.1 Solirubrobacteraceae bacterium | reverse complement strand
CTCAGCTGATACATGCACATCTCCTTTCAGGACCCCTGACCCCCTGCCAGGGTTGCCCGTCCCTTGTGCGCGCGAGTATCCCCGCGATATGTGAAGCCCGAGCGGGGGAAATTATTAAGCCGCGATTAACTCAGCCTCGATGCCCTGCCGTCATCGGTGGTGGCTTGAAGCATCCGCTCATAGTCGCCGCCGAGCACCTCGGTGACGGCAGCGCCGCGTTCGAGCGCGCTGGCCAGCTCAGCTTCGCGCCTGGCGAGCGCCTCGGCTGCGTCGAGAACCGCTGTCGCGCGTCCGGCGGGGATGAACACCACCCCGCTGGCGTCCGCGATCACGAGGTCCCCCTCGGCGACGACAGTGCCTGCGATCTCGACGGGTGCGCCGGTCGCCACCTCGGTCACCCGACCGCGCGCGGTACGCGGCACCGCCCCCCGGGCGAACAGAGGAAAGCGCAGCTCGATCGCCTCGTCGACGTCGCGGCAGGAGCCGTCCACCACCACCCCGCGCACACCACGCTGGCGCGCCGCCCGGGAGAGCAGACCACCCCAGGCGGCCATCTGCAGCCGTCCTCCATTCGCCACGGCGATTACGTGCTCTGGGCCGGCGGCCTCGATTGCGCGAGCGCCGAGATGCGTCACAGGCTTGGCGCTGACGTCCTCGACCGGCGCCAACGCCACGGTCAGCAGTCGTCCGGCGACCCGCGGGCACGGCCACAGCCGCCCAATCCCGAGCGCGGCCCCGTGTAGGCCAAGGCGATCGAGCGCGTCCGAGACGACGCAGCTGTCGAGCGCCTGCAGGCGCTGGAGCAAGGGATCCATTAGCCCCACACCGCCCGGGCTACCCGTCCGACGGCCTCGAGCTTGCGCCGCTGCGCCTCATTGTCGAGCTTGTTGCCCGGAAACGTAGAGGCGAAGCCGCACTGCGGGCTCAGCGCAAGTCGCTCAAGCGGCAGATACCGCGAAGCCTCCTCGATCCGCCGAATCACCAACTCGTCGGGTTCGACCTCGGGCTGCTTGGTTGTCAGCAGGCCCAGCACCACAATCTTCGCGCCGGTCACGTATCGCAGCGGTTCGAACGTGCCGGCGCGCGGGGTGTCGTATTCAAGGAAGAACCGCTGCACGTGCAGCTCGCCGAAGAGCCGCTCGGCGATCGGGTCGTAGCCACCCTCCGCGTACCAGGTGCTCTGGTGGTTACCGCGGCAGACGTGCATGGCCCAGGTGACCTGGGGAAAGGCATCAATCAACTCGTTGTCGAGCTCGATCATCCGCTCGAACCAGCGCCACGGGTCGAGGCCGAGCTCGCGCAGCCGTGCGCGCGTTTCCTCCATGACCAGCGCTGAGTACCGCGGACAGTCGAGCTGTATGTAGTCGAAGCCGGCCTCGACAAGTTCGCCAACGAGACGCCGCAGCTGGGGCAGCAGCTCGGCCAGGAATTGCTCACGGCTTGGATAGGCGGCTTCCGAGACCCCGGGAACATAAAGCATGCTTGCGTAAGAGGGACTGGGCATCGTCGGCTTCACCGTCCGCTGGGTGTGCGCGCGCGCAAACAGCGCCTCGCGCAGCGGCAGGTTGGAGCGTGGCGCTATTGGCCCCGTGAGCGCCGGCAACAGCGAGCGACGGGGTCCCTCTTGGGAGAAGAGGCCGATCTGCTCCGCGCGGCCGAAGCCCTCAAAGCCGGCCGTGAGCGGGTCGGTCCAGGCGCTTCGGCGCATCTCGCCGTCGGTCACCGCTTCGATTCCGGCCTCCTCCTGCAGCGTGAGCGCCTCTCGCACCGCCCGGTCCTGCGCGGCGCGCAGCTCCGGCTCACTCGCTGCGCCCGCCTGGTGGCGAGCCACCGCTTGCTTCAGGTAGTCGGGACGCAGCAGGCTGCCGACGACCTCCGCACGGTAGGTGTGCCGCGCGGGCCCACCCTGAGTGCTGTCCGCGCGGGTGCCAGCGTTTCTTGGTGAACGCTCCATCGCGCTCACGACGACCAGCGGGCGAACGCGAGCCCGCAGCCTGTGCCCGCCGCCGTTCGGTAAACGGGGATGTACTCGTGCCACTCGATTTGCATGTCGCGGCAGGCGGCGGCGACGGTGATCCAGTTGCGCACCTCGGAGTTCCCCGAGTTCAGCAGATGCGCCGGCAGTCCGCAGAGCGCTTCGCGGTCGCCTGCGCGCAACGCTGTCAGCGTCCGCCGATCGAGTTCCTCGTCGGTGACGAAGTGACTCAAGCCACCGGAGGCGACCAACGCGATGCGCAGCGGCTGCGGATATGCGTCGATCGCCTCGCGCAACGCGAGGCCAAGTTCGTAGCAGCGCCCCGGTGGGAGCTGGTTGGGCGGCCAGTAGGTGTTGATGAACACCGGTACTAGTGGAAGCTTTGGCTCGTCCATCAGCTGCACTGCCACCACTCCGAAAGCGTGCCCGATGCCCGCGCGCTCGGGATCGGATATCTCGCGGGCAGCGCTCACGTCGAACCCGCGCGCGATCAGCCCCTCGATGAGCGCCAGCCCCAGTCGCTCCTCGCCCGGCCAGCGGTGGTGTCGGTCCATCCCGTAGCCGCGGTGGACGTCGGCAAGGCCGCCGACTCTCGCTCCGTAGCGGCCGCGCCGACCGCGGGTGCAGGTCACGAGTTCGCTGCCGTAGAAGACCGCCAACGCGGGCATGTTGTCGTACTCGAAGAGCTCGAATTGGTCATCGCCGACAACCACGACCGCATCGACTTTTGCCTCTGCCAGCTCGCGCTTGAGTCTCGCGAGCGCAGCGAGCACCTGCTCGTGCTGGCGACGCAGATGCTCTAGCCGGGCCTGCTCCGCGTAGCGGTTGCCGGCTGCCTCCTGCAGCTGTGCGAAGGTGATCGGTTCGCCGGTGCGCGTGTCGCGCAGCAACGTCGAGTCGCGGTCCAGCTCGCCAATCGCAAGCCATGTCTCTGGTTCTGAGACGACCATCGGTCCGTGCGACATCCCGATTCCGATCGCGAGTTGCGCCATTCGCTCTCCTCCGCGCCGCCTTGATACTACATGCCGAAGAGCATATAGTTTGGATATGGCCCAAGGGCAGCGCGGCCTCGGAGCAATGAGAGGCGGGCCGGCGGGCCGGGTGCGCGCACAAGGGAGGAAGCGATGATCATCGATGTCCACGGCCACGTCTCGGCGCCTGAGTCCCTCTACGCGTACAAGGCCAACCTTCTCGCGCACCGCGGAGCGCATGGACGCGGCCGTCTGATGGTGTCCGACGAGCAGCTTCGCGAGGCGCTGACGCGCGGCGGGGGCCCATTCGGGCTCTCGCACCTCGAGCACCTCAACGCTGCGGGGATCGACCTGCAGCTAATCTCGCCGCGGCCGTTCACGTTGATGCACTCCGAGGAGCCGCCACGGCTCGTTCAGTGGTTCTGCGAGGAGACCAACAACGTCATCCACCGCATCTGCGAGCTCTACCCGGAGCGCTTTCGCGGCATCGCCGGGCTGCCGCAGAGTCCGCTGACGCCGCCGTCCGAGTGGGTCGGCGAGCTGCGTCGAGCGGTGGGGGAGCTCGGCTTCGTGGGGGCGCTGCTCGATCCCGATCCGATGGAGGGGCGTGCGCCGCCGCCCCCGCCGCTTGGCGACCGCTACTGGTATCCGGTCTATGAGGCGCTGTGCGAGCTCGATGTTCCCGCCCTGATCCATTCGACCGGTTGCCGGCCTCCTGCCCGCGAGAGCTACAGCCTGCACTTCATTCTCGAGGAGACGATCGCCGTCGCCAGCCTGCTGGCCTCCCCGGTCCTCAGTGACTTCCCGAGCCTCAAGCTGATCGTCTGCCACGGCGGCGGCGCGATCCCGTATCAGATGGGTCGCTTCCTTGCCAGCGCGGCGCGCGAGCCCGGACGCGAGAGCTACCGCGAGCGGCTGCGGCGTCTTTGGTTCGACACCTGTCTGTACACAAGAGATGCGCTCGAGCTCCTGTTGCGGACCGTTGGGCCAGACCGCTGCTTGTTCGGCTCGGAGAAGCCCGGGACCGGCTCGGTCCGTGATCCCGAGAGCGGACGCTGGTTCGACGACATCCGTGCGCTGATCGATGAGATCGACTGGCTTGGCGAGGATCAGCGCCGGGCGCTCTTCGAAAGCAACGCGCGCGCTCTGTTCCGGCTCGAGCGCACGCGCGAGCCGCGGGAGGCCGCCGGGAGACTGTGATGGGCTTGAGTGGGCCGGCGCTGAGCGGGCCCCCAAGCGGAGCGACGGCACTCCCGCGGGCCCGTCGACTGCGCGATCTGCTTGCCGGCGTTGGCCCCGGGCTGCTGGCGCTGTGCGGGCTGTCCATGGTGCTGTTCTTATGGCCTGTCGTGATGCTCGTGCTGGGCGCCTTCCGCACCGCGCCGCCCGGCCTCGGCGGCCGCTGGACAACCGCTGGCTTTACGGCCACGCTCGGCGACGGGTCAGTGTGGCGGGCGTTTGCGAACTCGCTTCTGCTCTCCGGGGCGACGGTCGTCGTTTCTACCGCGCTCGCGCTCTATCTGGCCTGGCTCACAACCCGCACCCGCACCCCCCTGCGGTGGTTGGTGACACCGATGATGGTGTTGATCTTTGCGGTGCCGCCACTGTTTTTTACGCTTAGCTGGGCGATGGTCGGCGAGTATCCCGTCGGCCTGCTTGACAAAGCGCTCGAGGCGCTGTTCGGCGCGGCGCCGGTCAACGTGCAATCCTGGCCGGGGATGATCGGGGTCAGCGTGCTCGGCGCAACCGCGCCCGAGTACCTTTTGCTACGCGGGCCGGTAGGGGCGCTTGATCGGTCCCTGCACGAGGCTTCACTGATCTGCGGCGCGCGGCGGCTGCGTACGTTTCTGCGCATCGAGTTGCCGATGCTGGCGCCGACGGTGCTCGGTGTCGTGATCCTCGGTTTCGTGCTTGGCCTCAGCCTCCTGACCGTGCCGTTGTTGCTCGGCGAGCCAGCGGGCATCTTCGTGCTGCCGACGGAGATCTATCGCTATATCGACGGGAGGACGCCGGCGGACTATGCCGGTGCGAGCACGATTTCGCTGTTGCTCGTGACACTCACGCTGATCCTCGTGATCGCCCAATGGCGATTGCTCGGCCGGCGCGCGTTCACATCCGTCGGCGGGCGCGCTTACCGCCACGATCCGGTCGACATCGGCCGCTGGAAGTGGCTGGGAAGCACGGTGATCGTCCTCTACGGAGTGTTTGCGCTGCTGTTGCCCTTGGGCCAGCTGGTGCTGGGGTCGCTAGAGCCCTACTTTGGTGTCTACAGTCACCTGACCCTGTCCAACTACGCCGCGGTACTGCGCGCGCCGGGGGTCCGGAGCGCCTTTGCGACGACGTTGCTCGTAGGGGTGATCGCCGGCTTCGCGGCGTCGGCTTTGGCCGTCTGGATCACGCTCGCAGCGCGGCGCTCGCACTCGCCGCTGCGGCGGCTCCCCGACTTGTCGGTGTGGCTGCTGTGGGCGCTGCCTGGGGTGACGCTTGGCCTCGGGATGATTTGGGCCTATCTCTCGGTCCCTGGCTTCCGCAAGCTCTACGCAACCGAGTGGATTGTGCTGATTGCGCTCACCGTCGGCACGACGCCGATCGCCGCGAGGGCGGTGTCTGGGCCGATTGCGCAGATCTCGACCGAGCTCGAGGAGGCTGCGCGTACCGCCGGCGCCTCGGCCAGGCGGGCGATCCTCGGAATCCTGCTGCCGCTGATCCTGCCCAGCTTTCTGGCGGGCTGGTTTCTTTGCGCGATCGTCTCGGCTGGCAACCTCGACATCCCGATCCTGCTCGCCTCAGCGAGCAACCAGACGGTACCGCTGGTCGCCTACAACCTATACGACAACGGTGAGCTAGCGCAGGCAGCGGCGGTCTTCTGCCTGTTCATCGCCGCGGTAGCAGTGTTGATCGGCGCCGGCGCAGCCGCGCGCGCGGCTGCGGTCGCCCATCGGCGGGGATGAGCGACGGATGGAAGCACTCAGGCTGAGCTCGCTGGTCAAGCGCTACGGCCGCGTAAGCGCGCTGCGAGGGCTTTCACTGACGGTCGCCGAGGGTGAGTTCGTAACGCTGCTGGGCCCGAGTGGCTGTGGCAAGACGACGACGCTGCGCTGCGTTGCTGGATTGGAGCGGCCCGATGGCGGCGAGATCGAAATCGCCGGACGGCTGGTGGCCTCGGCAGCTCGTGGCGTGTTCGTGCCGCCGAACCGCCGCGACCTCGGAATGGTCTTTCAGAGCTACGCGCTGTGGCCGCACATGACCGTATTCGGCAATGTCGCCTACCCGCTGCGGATCAGGCGCCTCCCGCGACGCGAGATCGGCGCGCGCGTCGCAGAGGCACTCGCCTCTGTCGGGATGGCAGGTTACGAGCGCAGAGCTGTTGGCGAGCTCTCCGGTGGACAGCAACAGCGAGTGGCGCTCGCACGAGCGCTGATCGGCCAGCCTCGCATGCTGCTGCTGGACGAACCGCTCTCAAACCTCGACGCAAAGCTGCGGATTGCGCTGCGCAAGGAGATCCGGGCGGCGCACGATCGCGCTGCCACGACCACGATCTACGTGACCCACGATCAGGCGGAAGCGATCGCCCTGTCCGACCGGGTGGTCGTGTTGCACGACGGTGCTATCGAGCAGGTCGGCACGCCGCGCGAGATTTACCGCCGACCGGCAACGCCCTTCGTCGCCGAGTTCGTTGGCTTCGACAACCTGCTGCGCGCGCGCATCGAGGATGTCACCGACGAAGCCGTGGCGGTGACGCTTTGCGGTTCGCGCGGTCGCCTGTGGGTGGGGAACCGCCCGGGCGGTGAAGATCGCTTGTGCCGGCGTGGGGCACCAGAGCCGCAGCGCAAGAGCGCGTCGCGGCTGGCCGCCGACAGGGGCGCAATCTCCGAAGCGATTAGCCCACTGCCTCCGCGAGGGCGCCTGACCCGCTCTGCGCGCGTGCTGCTCGCGGTGCGTGCCGAGGACATCCGCCTCGTTGATCCGGCTGTCCTGACGTCCCATCCGGCCGGGGCGTTGGCGGGGCGAGTGCTCGCGCGCGCCTACGCCGGCGAGTCCTGGGAGTACACGGTCGCGGTTGGCGATGAGGCCGTCGTGCTCGCCCGCGAGGAGCAGGAAGGCAGCCCGCCGCGCGCGCCTGGCGATCCGGTGGCCGTGTGCTTCAGGGCCGACCGGGCGGTGCTGCTCGATGCGGATAGCGCCGATCGGCGGCAACCCGATAGGGCTCAATACGAGAGACGAGGGCTCATCTCGCCTGCGCCCTCGCCAGGAAGACGATGAAGGAGGACCAAAGGTGCATTGCCCCTACTGTGTGAGCCATCGCTCGCTCGCGGGTGCGACCGTACTCGTAACGCTGTGCGCCATGCTCGCCGCGTGCGGCTCGAGCCACAAGGGTACGACCGCACACAAGTTGACCGGGAAAGCCAAAGTGGGGATGGTTAGCCCGTCGCAGCTTGGCGGGCAGACGGACTACGCTGCGCTGCAGGCTCTCTACCGGAGGGCGCTTGCCGCCGGTCAGCGCACGGTGGTGGTCTACGGGCCGAGCGCTGGCACCGACGCGCCGCTGTACGCGCTGTTCCACCGCGACTTCCCCGGGATCACCGTTTCCGGCGTGCCGGTGGTGGGCCCGCCGATGACAGCCAAGTTGAGTGCGGAGTTCGCCAGCGGCAAGCACGTCGCCGACATCGCCTATACCGGCAACACCGACATGCTCGCCTACAGCGCAAAGGGCTGGCTCAGGCCGTTCATGCCAAGGACGCTGCCCTCCACCTCCCAGTTGCCGGCTGACACGCTCGGACCTCGCGATACCTTCGTTGGAACCTCTGTGGCCGTCTCGGGAACCGTCACCAACACCAGTCTCGTGCCCGCGAAAGCCGTTCCGACGACCTGGCAGCAGCTGTTGGCGCCTCGTTGGAAGGGCAAGATCGCCATGTATGACCCGACGGTCGTCGGTGAGATGGCGGACGTGTTCGCGCACCTCGACCGCGTGGGGCTCGCGCAGCTGATGCCAGGGCTGCATGCGCAGAACGTGCAGATCTCGCCAGCCACGAACCTCACGGGACCACTGACCGCGGTGGCGCAGGGAGCGAAGCAGCTTGCGATCGCTACCCCATTCGCCTTCTATATGGGAGCGAAGAAGGCGGGGGCGCCGGTGCGCTTCACCCTCTTTGACTCAGATAACTACTCCGTGACCCTCTACATGGGTCAACTCAGAGGAGCGCCCGATCCGCTCGCCTCTGAGCTCTACGAGGACTGGCTGCTGACGCCCCAGGCCGCGGGCGGGATCGCCCGAGAGGGGGCGTTTTCGCCGATCCCCGGTGCCCCGGCGCCGTCTGGGCTGCCGCCGCTTGCGCAGATCAAGCTGTTCCCCGTGATCCCCCTGCCGCAGGTGGAGAGCGCCGACAACGGCGCGATCGCTCGTGCCAAGCGCTACTGGGGCAGCTGATGCCCGGCGGCGCGCTCTCGCCGGCGGCGCTCATCTGCGCGAGCGTCGTCCGGTTGGGGGCGCGCGCTTGCGGCGGCGCCGCTCGCCCGCCCACGCTCGACCCCCGGCTCGCTCCGGACGGCTCGCGGCCATGCCGCCGAGGGCCAGGATTCGATCAGGTCGATCAGCACCTGCAGCGCCTCGGAGGCCTGCTCAAGGCGCGCGAGATCTTGGGCGTCAAGCTCGCGCATCACCTTGCGCATCACCCGTCGCGACTGTTCTCGCATCAGCTCGAGCTCGGCACGTCCACGGTCGCTGAGGGCGACGATCACCGCACGCCCATCGCTGCTGCTGCGCTTGCGCGTGACGAGCCCCAGATGCTCGAGCCGTTTGACCATCCGCGTCGCGCCCGGCTGCCCGATGCCCTCCTGCTCCGCGATCTGGGTGATCCGCAGCGGCTGGGAGGAGAGCGCGAACAGGACGCTGCGCATTCCCCTCGGCAACGGACTGCCGGTCTCGCGGTAGAGCAGCCGCGCCAGCCGCGAGACGCGGCGGGGCAGCAGATTCTCCAGGCGCTCGTGCTGAGGCGGCATCGCCTCGGCGATCATATGGGCCTTGGCCGCGCTCAGCGCACAGCAGCTTGAACGGTCGCTCGCCGACCTGCTGCGGCGCGAGCGCGAGCTGCTCGAGGCGGGCTACGTACGCCGCTCCGACGGCGCCGAGCGGGTGCGGGAGGCGCTGCGCAGGTTGGGCGCGATCGGCTCCCCCGCCGGCGTGGTCGCCCGCGCCGCCAGCGAGCTTGGCGCGAGCGCCGACTTCGACCTGGTGCTGGTCAGCGGCATCGAGGGGGGACGGCTGTGCGCGCAGACGCTTTGGCTCTCGCCCGAGG
>DATGLC010000051.1:0-27478 GCA_035294345.1 Solirubrobacteraceae bacterium | reverse complement strand
ACCACCCTCCAAAGCCGGGCGCTCGACCTCGCCGAACACGCCCCGCTCGACCCGTAGTCACCACCCATCCACCCCCCAACAAGCGCAACCCCAATGACCACGGGCCAATCCCCTACCCGCCTACCGGGAACTTCGGCCTAGACTGCACGCGTGTCCGTTAGGCTTGAGGTCGATCTCGACTCACACGTCGGGGTGGCACTGCGCTACGCCTACCAGCGGGCCGTCGCGACCATGACCGAGGCGATCTGCGGGTCCCAGCTGACCGCAATCCAGGTGTCGGTGCTGGCTCGCCTTCACGAGCGCGGGCCAACCACCCAGAACCGCCTGGGCCGGTCGCTGGGCATGGAGCCGGCGAACGTTCATGAGGTCATCCAGCGGCTGGCCCGACGCGGACTGGTCGCAGTCGAGCCCTCCCCCGACGATCGACGTGCGGTCCTGGTGAGCCTGACGGAGTCAGGGCGAGACCTGCTCGGCTGGGTCTGGCCGCGGGCCGAGGCCGCCAATCAGCGCACGCTCTCGGTGCTCACAGGCGAGGAGCGAGAGCTCCTGGCGGACATGCTGCGTCGCCTGGCGGAGGGGCCCGACGCGAACCGGGAGGCGAGCGCGCCCGGCGATCGCTGAGTCATCGCCCTGCCCGGCCCCACCGTCCTCAGCCGCCCTCAAGACGCTCGCGCACGTAGTCCTGGAAGTGGGCGATCAGCGCCTCGGCACCACCCAGGACCCAGCCGTGCTCGATCATCCCCGCGTCCACGCCCCTCTGCACGCCCTCCACCAGCGCGGTGTCCTCGGCCCCGACCTGCTCATCGAGCGCCATCAGCTGCTCTATCCAGCGCCGATCCACGCCTTCGCCAAACCAGTAGTCCAGGTAGCCGCTGCAGCTCCGCGGGCCGGTCGGCCACAGCGGTCCGATCGACAGGTTGGGATGGCCGGGCAGGACGTTGAACTTGAGCGTCGGCAGCCACAGGTGGTTCTGGGCCGAGCCGACCGCGCCGCGCGCGTCGATCGGCCCGCGGCCGTCCAGCGACCGGGGGTCCACCGGCGCAAACTGGCTGGTCCGAAGCCCGTCGGCGACCAGCTCCAGGCGACGCTCGTCGATCACCTGCACAAGGCCCGGATGGTTGATCTGGCAGTGGTAGCACTCCAGATAGTTCTCAAGCGCGATCTTCCAGTTGGCATCGATCGTGTAGTGCACGCGCCGGTCGATCCTGAGCGCGTCCACGTCAAGCCCGTGCTCGGCGACCACCCGCGGCAGGTCGCCGAGCGCCTCGGCCAGCGGCTGCGCGTCCGGGTCGGGGTTGGCGAACACGAACGGACCCCAGGTCCCCACAGAGACCGGGACGAGGCCCAGGCGATCACGCTCGAGCGCCGCATCATGCGCCCCGCGCGGCGCCGCGCGCAGACGGCCGTCAAGCCCGTACGTCCAGCCGTGATATGGGCACTGCAGCGTCCCCCGCCGCCGCGCGTCGGCCGCGACAACCGCGCCGCGGTGGCGGCAGACGTTGACAAACCCTCGCAGCACCCCGTCGGCGTCCAGGGTGATCACGATCGGGATCGGTCCAGTCTGCGAGGCGAAGTAGCTGCCTGGGCCGCTCAGCTCGCCGAGATGGCCCGCGTACTGCCAGGAGCGCCTGAAGATCCGCTCCAGCTCGAGCTCCAGGATCGCCGGATCCCGATACCAGGACCAGGGCACGGTCGCGCGCCCGCGCGCGGCGAGGTCGCCCATCAGCGCCCGTCCCATCGCCGCCCGTCGCCGCCTGACCGCAGACCGTCGGCACACGCGCGGGAGCGCACCATCACACGCCGTCCCGGGGGAAGGTGTCGCAGCGCGTGAGGGCGTGCACGCGAACCCCGTCCTTGAGCGCATCGAGGCTGGTGTTGACCACGAAGCGCTCACGATCGCTCGTGATGAGGCTGGTAGCGCGGACCTCGGCGTGCCATCCCGGGCGGTCGATCGAGGTGGTCACCTCGCAGCGGACCGTGGCCGACAGCGGATCGCCCTCGACGATCCGGTACTCGGCGTGGTTGTGCTCGCCCAGCTCCGTGTTCGTCCCCACCAGGCGCTCGCGCCGGTCATGCCAGTCAAAGCGCACCACAAGCTCACCGCTTGAGAGGTCGCGGCGCACCGAGCGCCCGCCCGGGTGCAGGCTCCTGACCTCGGTGGTCAGCCGCTCGGCGCTCTCAGGCGGCCCGAACGGCCTGATCTGCCCGTCAAGGGCCGACGGCTCCCTGAGCGGGAGCGAGAGCACGCTTGCCGGCCCGCAGTGGACCGTGGCCGTGACCGGCTCGGGCGCGGGCCACGCCCATGGCCAGTAGGAGGTCGAGATCGCCAGGCGCAGCCTGTGCCCGGCCGGGAGCGCGTAGGCGGTCGACTGCAGCGCCACCACCACCTCGACCGGCTCGCCCACGGGCATCGGGACGCTGCGGTCATGGCCTTGCCGGCGGCTGAGGTTCAAAAGCCCACGGGCGATCAGGGTCGCGGCCCCGTCGGGAGCGACGTCGCACACGCGCACCGCAAGCAGCGCCTGGGGCCGATCGACGCAAACCGTCAGACGCGCCTGCCCGCACCCCAAGAGCTCCACGCGCTCGGGCAGCGGCTCCCCGTCCCAGCACAGCGAGCCTCCGTCGTCGGGGCGCTGGTCAAGCGGCGCGTCCGCCGGGCTGCCGTCGCCGCACCACACCCCGCCCTCCACCCCGGTGGTCTGGGGGCTGCACACGGCGCGCGTCGGCGAGCCCGGCGAGCCCTGCGCGGGCGCCTGGCTTGCATCCGCCCGCCCGGGATCCGGCACCAGGCGGCCGTCGCCCTCCAGGCGGTGGGTCCACTCGCGCACGTTGGGCGATGGCCAGGACGGCTCGGCGACCCACCGGCCGGGCCGCTGCCCGTAGCTTCCTGCCGGCGCGACCGGCTCCTGCATCCAGCTGATCAGCGCCGGTTCGTCGAAGAAGCCGTTGTCGGCGCCGTGCAGACACGCGTCGAAGAAGCGCACGCACTCCTGCAGGAAGCCGATCGCCGGCCCGGGCGCGCCGCTCTCGGGGCTTGTGTGGCCCCACGGCCCGATCAGCCCGCGCACCGGCCCGGCGGCGTGCTCGAGCATCCGCAGCACCATGTCGCGGTAGCCGTCGCTCCAGCCTCCGACCGCGAACACCGGACAGCGGATCGCGCCGTAGCGCTCGCAGGCGGATCCCTGGCGCCAGTACTCGTCGCGCCGCTGATGGGCGAGCCAGTGGACCGTCCACGGAGCGGCATGCTCGAGGCGCCTTCGCCACAGCGAGCGCCAGCGGTCCCCGACGACCGCCGGATCGGGGGGCTGGTTGAGGTAGGCCATCATCGAGGTGGCCCAGTGGGTCATGTCCAGCGCCGACACGCAGCCGCCGATGTAGTGCACATCGTCGGCGTAGCGGTCGTCTGAGCCGTGGATGGGGATGATCCCCCGCAGCGGACGCGGCGCTCGCGCGGCCTGCTGCAGGGCGGCGAACGCGCCCCAGGAGATGCCGATCATGCCGACGGCGCCGTTGCACCACTCGCGCGCCGCCAGCCAGTGCAGCAGCCGCTCGCAGTCGCGCTGCTCGCGTTCGGTGTACTCGTCTTCCATGACCCCGTCGGAGTCGCCGCTGCCGCGAGCGTCCGGTCGCACGAACGCGAATCCATGCCGGGCGAAGTAGCCGCCCCAGGCGGCATCGCCGGCCGCCGTGCCGTCCGCGCGCCTGTAGGGCACCCAGTCCACGATCGCGCCCACCGGGCGCCCGGCCGCCGCGGCTGGCAGCCAGATCCGCACCGCAAGCCGGGCGCCATCGTCGAGCGTGACCCATTCGGTGTCAAGGACCTGGAACGGACGCGGCGCCGCCACGCTCGCCTCCGATTCGGTTGCTTGGCCCCTGGCCTGGCGGTCGCGCGGGGTCTGGGATTGACCAAAGGGCATCGGAGGCCGTAGAGTACTGACTGCCGATATGCGAAAGCAAGTTTCAGCAAACGAGAGTTCGGTTGGAACGCTGGCACGGGGGCTGGACGTGCTCGGCCTGTTCGCCGAGCACGCGGAGCTCACCCAGAAGCAGATCTCGGACCTGCTGGGCCTGCCGATGCCGACCGTGCACCGGCTCACGGCGCTTTTGACCGAGCGCGGCTGGCTGGACCGAGACCAGGCGACCCGCCGCCTGCGACTGGGCCTTGAGATGGTGCGGCTCGTGCCGGCGATGATGGCCGGGATGCGGCTGCCCGAGCTCGCCCGGCCACACCTGCTCAGGCTCGCCTCGAGCGTCCAGGAGACGGTCAACGTGGCGATCCTGCAGGGGGCGGAGATCATCTACCTGCTCAGCGAGACCGGCGACCGGCTGCTCACCTCCCAGACCTCGGTGGGCATGCGCCTGCCGGCCCACTGCACCGCGCTGGGCAAGTGCCTGCTGGCTCAGCTCGCTCCCGAGAGCGCGCGTGCGGCGCTGGGGCCGGAGCCCTACGAGCGACGCACCGAGCGCACGCTCACCACCTGGGCGCAGCTGGCAGCAAGCCTGGAGGAGTCCAGGCGCACCGGGGTGACCGTGTCCGAGGAGGAGTACGAGGTTGGGCTTGTGTCGATCGCGGTCCCGGTGCGCTGGGTCGAGGGGCCCGGCACCGCGGCGATCAACGTGTCGCTGCCCTCCACCCGCGCCACGCCCGAGTTCCGCGCCCGGCTCGCCCACGGGCTGCTGGACGCCGCGCGCGAGATCGACGCGGCGATGGCCCTGCCCAGGACCGGGGCTTGACCGAGGTGCTCCCGGCGGCAGAGGCGGCCAACGGTGCCTGGCCCTCCGTCTCCGAGCTGGCCGCGGGGGCCGACGCCTTCGCTGTGTCGATGCAGCCCGTCGTGGCCGCCGAGCCGCAGCTGCGCCACCAGGGCATGCCCTCCGACGGCGACTCCCCCGCCGTGCACCGTGCGATGGGGGAGGGCGGCTGGATCGGGATCCACTGGCCCTGCGAGCTGGGCGGCCGGGGGCTCTCATACGCGCACACGCTCGCCTGCGAGGAGCGCTTCGGGTACCGGTGGCTGCCGCTTTCCGGTTACCTGCTGTCGGTCAAGACGATCGGCAACGCGCTGCGACGCTTCGCCTCTGCCGAGCTGCAGGAGCGCCTGCTGCCGGAGATCGCGGCGGGCAGGATCCTCTTCTGCCAGGGTTTCTCAGAGCCCGAGGCGGGCTCGGACCTGGCGGGCCTGCGGACACGCGCGCGGCTGGTGGGCGACCGGTTCGTGGTCGACGGCCGCAAGCTTTGGACCTCAAGCGCCGAGTACGCCGACTGGGTCTACCTCGCCGTCCGCACCGACCCGCAGCGCCCGCGCCACCGGGGGATCTCGGTTCTGGTGGCCGACATCCGAACGCCCGGCATCACGGTGTCCTCCCACGCCACGCTCGGCGGCGGGACGCTCGGCGAGCTGGCGCTCGAGGAGGTCGAGATCCCGGCCGGACAGCTGGTCGGCGAGCTTCACGGAGGCTGGCGAGTGCTGATGGGAACGCTTGACCACGAGCGCGTCACCAGCGAGAAGGTCGGCACCGTGCTGTGGCTGCTGGATGCGCTTGAGCCGCACGCCACCGGAAGCGAGCACCGGCGTGTTCTGCGCCGACTGCGCGGCGCCGCGCTGGCGGCCCGCCTGCACGGGCGTCGCGCCGCCGCGCTGCTTGATGCGGGCAGGCCGGCCAGCGCCCAGAGCTCGATGGCGAAGCTCGCGGTGGCCGAGCTGATGCAGCGCGTGGCCGCGTTCGCGGGCGCCGTTCTGGGCCCGGAAAGCCTGCTCGAGGAGGGCATCGGCACGCTGCGCGGCCGCCTGGCCGCCTTCCAGCGCGCCGCCGCCGCCGCCACGATCTCCGGAGGAGCGGCCGAGATCCAGCGCGCGGTGATCGCCCGCCGCGAGCTGGGGATGGGGCGCGCATGAGCCAAGAACCGCCGCTGCGCGGCCTGCGGGTGCTGGAGTACGCGCAGTACGTCGCGGGGCCGTTCGCGGGGATGCTGCTCGCGGACCTCGGCGCCGACGTGATCAAGGTCGAGCCGCCGGCGGGCGACGCCTGGCGGCGCTACGAGCCGTTCGCCGACGGCGAGAGCCGCTACTTCTACGCGCTCAACCGTGGCAAGCGATCGGTGGTCATCGATCTGCGCGCACCAGACGGCCGGGCCCAGAGCGCGGCTCTGATCAGGACCGCCGACGCCGTTGTGCACAACCTGCCCCCGCGGCGGGCCGAGAGCTTCGGCCTGGACCGTGAGAGCGTTCGGCGGATCAACCCGGACGCGGTGTGGTGCTGCGTGTCAGCGCTGGGGTCCGCGGGCCCCGAGGCGCAGCTGACCGCGTTCGACCTCGTCGCGCAGGCGCTGTCCGGTCTGCTGATGGCCAACGCTCAGGGGTCCGACTCCGTCCCTCGGCGGGCGGGCCAGATCGCGATGGCCGACTTCACGGCCGGGCTGCTGGCCGCGCTGGCGGTCCTGACCGGCCTGCTCGCGCGCGAGCGCGACCGGTCCGGCGGGACCTCGAACGGCGCGTGGGCTCCGAACAGCAGCGAGGCCTCGAAGGGTGGCAGGGCGCCGACGGGCAGCGAGACGGCGACCGGCGACGGGTGGCCGACCCTCGACGTCACCCCGACCCGCGATGTCACCCCGACCCGCAACGGGCCCCCAACCCGCGACGGGACCCCGACCGGCAACGGGAACCCGGCCGGTGAGCCGTCCCGCGATGGGAACCCGACGGGCGACGGGGCCGCGAACGGCGGCGGTGGCGCCAGCGGCTTCGAGGTCTCCCTGCTGGGCGCCGCCCTGGCGGTGCAGGCGCAGCGGTTCGTGTCCGTCGAGGCTCTCGACCGCCCGCTCCGGCTGGCGCGGCTTTCCGGACGGGACCTGGCCACGCGTGAAGATCTCAGGCGACTGGCCGACGAGCAGCGGGCGCTCGACGAGCTTGAGCCCTATTACCGCGCCTATGAGGCGTCCGACGGCTTTCTGGTCCTCGCCTGCCTGCGCGAGGCCCAGCGGCTTGCCGCCGCCAGCGTGCTCGGGCTGCGCGATCCGTGGGCGGCCAACCCGCAGGCGCCGCCGGCTGACGCGGGCGAGCGCGCCCGTCGTCTGCAGCTCGTGGCCGAGTTCGAGCGGCGGATCGGGCAGGGGACCGTGCGCGAATGGGTCTCGCGCTTTCGCGCCGTCGGCGCCCCGGCCGCAGAGGTCCGGCTGCTGGAGCAGCTGTTCGAGCACGAGCAGGCGACCGCAAACGGGCACACCCAGACGGTGCGGCGGGCCGGCGTGGGCGACGTTCGCCTGCTGGGGTCGCTGATCAAGGTCGACGGCGAGCCAGCCGCCGCCACGGGCCCGATCCCCAGCCTGGGCGAGCACACCGACGAGGTGCTGAGCGCGACGCGCGACGGTGCGGATGCGATGCGGAGCGGCACGTGGGGCGACTGAGCGGCGCCGGGGCGATGAGCGGTCCAGGGGCGATGCCCGGCGCGGCCACGATCTCGCAAGGCCACGACGAGGCGGCCCAGTTTGCAGACAGCGTGGCCGGCGTGCTCGACAGGCTCGCCCCGCCCCCGCCCGCCTGGCGGCCGGGCCACATCCCCGACGACGAGGAACGCGCCACGGTGGCCGCGGCCCTGGACGAGCTCGGATGGAGCATGCTCGCCCACGAGCCGCAGCTCGCCGCCTTCGCCGGGCTCGCGGGCGTCCAGCTCGGCCGGCGGCTCGCCGCGCCTGACCTGGTGGACTCGCTGCTGGGTGGCGCACCGGTCGCCGGCGGGCTCGCCCGCTCGCTGGATGTCGCGGACGAGCGTCGTCCGCGGCCGACCGTGCTCACGGCGGGGCCGCTCGGGCCCGAGCGGCGGGTCGCCGGCTCCTGGGAGGCGGTCCCGTACGCGGAGGGGCTGCGCGTGCACCGGGTGGCCGAGCTGGGCGAGCCCGAGCGACTCGATCCGGTGGCGGTCGGGGTCGCTCGCGACGCGTGGCTGGCCGCCTCGGTCGGCTATCTCGCGGGCCTGGCCGCCGGCGCGGTCGACCTGACGGTGGCCCACGCGCGCGCGAGGCGCGCATTCGGCGCCACGCTCGCCGACCTCGCGCCCGTGCAACAGCTGCTGGCGGGCGCCGCCACCGCCGCGCGCGGGCTTGAGCTGCTCGCCGCCGAGGGCGCGTCCTGCGAGGCGCTCGCACATGCGGGCGAGGCCGCGAGCGCGGCGTGCGCAGCCTGTCAGCAGGCGACCGGCGCGCTCGGCTTTACGCTTGAGCACCCGCTGCACCGCTACGCGCAGCGCGCGCGCGCGCTGGCGATCTTCAACGACGCGCTGCTCGACACGCTTTTGCCATAGGCGCGGCGGCTCGGCCGAGCCAAACGCGCGGCAGCTCGGCCGAGCGCAAGGAGCGGCGGGTCAGCTCAACGCGAGCGGGCGCGGCGCCTGCGACGCCGGCCCCTCCCCGGCGCCCGCCAACGGATGGTGGCAGGCCACCAGCCGGCCGTCGGCGGGCCTCAGCTGGGGCTCGGCGGCGGCGCAGATCTCCGTGCGCCGCGGGCAGCGCGGCGCGTAAGGGCAGGCGGGCCGCGCTGCCCGCCCCGCACCGGCCATCCCAGACGCGCGCGCGCCGCCGGCCGTGTCGATCGCGCGCGGCGCCCGGATGGCCGCCCCTTCGTCCTCGGCTGGACGGTCCATCCCAACCTGCCGGTGGGCCGGCGTCGGGGCCGGGATGGCGTCGATCAGCGCTCGCGTGTAGGGATGGCGCGGCGATGCGGTGATCGACGCAGCCGGTCCCAACTCGACGATCCGCCCCGCGTAGATCACGGCCACGCGATCGCTCATCCGCCTGACCACCTCTAGGTCGTGGGAGATGAATAGGTAGGCGATCCGGCGGCGACGCTGCAGCTCGAGCAGCAGGTTCAGGATCTGGGCTTGGACCGAGACATCAAGCGCCGAGGTGGGCTCGTCGAGCACCAGCAGCTCCGGCTCGAGCGCAAGCGCGCGCGCGATCCCGATCCGCTGACGCTGCCCCCCCGAGTACTGGGCCGGATAGGAGTCAAGCTCCGCGTCGCGCATCCCCGCGTCGGCGAGCAGCTCGCGCACGCGCTCCTCCCCGCGAGGCAGTCGGTGGGCGCGCAGGGGCTCGTCCACGATCTGGCCTACGGTGAAGCGCGGGTCAAGCGAGTCGTACGGGTCCTGAAAGACGACACCCACCCGCCGCCGGATCGCGCGCAGCGCGCGGGTGCTGCGGGGGTAGGGCTCGCCACGGAAGCAAAGCCGGCCAGAGGTGGGCCGCTCGAGCGCGACCACGAGCCGTGCAACGGTGCTCTTGCCACAGCCTGACTCCCCCACCATCCCGAGCGTCTCGCCCGGCGCAATCGACAGCGACACGCCGTCCAGGGCGCGCACCGAGCGGTAGTGCTTGTGCACGTCGACGAGCTCGAGCAGCGGCTCGGGCGCGCCCGGCGCGCCGCCGAGGAGCGTTCCCGCCGCCAGCGGCACGGCCGCGCGGACGGGTGAATCCGGGCCCGGATGCCGGGGCCGGGAGCTCACGCTCGCTGCCCGGTCAGGTGGCAGGCGACCCGGTGCCCGTCGGCGATCTGGAGCGTCTCGGGCATCCGCTCAGCGCAGGCGGCGAGCGCGTGCGCGCAGCGGGTGTGAAACGGACAGCCGGGTGGGAACTCACCCAGGGGCGGCGAGCCCGGGATCGCGTCGAACGGCTCCTTGGCCGCGGCACGGCGGCTCAGCCGGGGGGAGCGCACGAGCGCTCCGGTGTACGGGTGCGCGGGTCGCTCGAAGATCTCACGCACCGGTCCGTGCTCAACGATCAGCCCTCCGTACATAACCGCCACGTCGTCGGCGATCTCGGCGACCACGCCGATGTCGTGCGTGATCCACACGAGCGTCATGTGCGTCTCGGCGACCAAGCGGCGTACGAGCGCGAGGATCCCCGCCTGAACCGTCACGTCCAGCGCGGTGGTGGGCTCGTCGGCGACCAGGACCTGCGGGTCTCCGGCCAGCGCGATCGCCAGCATCACGCGCTGGCGCATGCCGCCGGAGAGCTCGTGGGCGCAGCGCCTGGCCGCGGTGTGGGGGTCGCGGATCCCGACCTGCGCCAGCAGCGCCACCGCCCCCGCGGCGGCGGCGCGCCGGCCCAGGCCCCGACGGTGGCGGAGGACCTCCGCGATCTGCCGGCCCGCGCTCTGGACCGGGTTGAGCGCCGCCATCGCATCCTGTGGCATGTAGGCGACGACCCGTCCGCGGGCGTCGCGCAGCTCGCGGCCGGCGGCGCAGGCCAGGTCCAGCCCGCCGACCCGGACGCTGCCTTCGAGCGTCGCGCCCGCGGGCAGCAGGCGCGAGACGGCCAGCGCGACCGAGGTCTTGCCGCAGCCGGACTCGCCGACCAGGGCGAGCGTGCGCCCGGCCGGCACCGAGAATGAGACGCCGCGCACCGCGTGACTGCTTCCGTAGCGCACGTGCAGGTCGCTGACCGACAGGCCGGCCGGCTGCGTGCGGCGTCGGTCCGCGGTTGTGCCGGCGCCGGCGGCGATCACCTCGCCTGCACCCTGGTCCGCGGGTCGATCAGCATCCTCAGCAGGTCGATCGTCAGCGTCGCGATCACCACGAGCACCGCGGCCACGACCACGGTTCCCATCAGCACCGGCCGGTCGACGTCGTAGAACGCCTGGGTCTGCAGCTGTCCGATCCCGGGCCAGCCGAACACGGTCTCGACGAACACCACCCCGGAGAGCAGGATCGCGAAGTCAAGCCCGGCCATCGTCAGCACCGGCGAGAGCGCGTTTCTGAGAACGTGCCGGCGGATGATCGCGCCTCGGGAGAGCCCCTTCGCAACCGCCGTCCTGGTGTAGGCGGCCGCGAGCGTCTCCTGCATCGAATCGCGCACCACGTTGGCGTAGTAGGGCATTCCAAACAGCCCGAGCGTCAGCGCCGGCAGCACGATCCTGCTGCCGCCGGTGCCCCCATCGATCGGAAACCACGACAGCTCATAGCCGAAGGCCAGCAGCAGCAGGAAGGCGAGGGAGAACGTGGGCACCGACAGAAGCCCGACGTTGACCACGGCCAGCAGCCGGCTGCGTTTGGGCCTCAGGCCATCCCAGACCCCGAGGGCCCCGCCGAGGATCAGCTCCAGCGCCAGCCCGGACAGCCCGAGCTCGGCGGTTGCGGGCAGTCGCTGAGCGATCAGTGTCGCCACCGGCTGGTTCTGGATGTAGGACACCCCGAGGTCGCCGTGCAGCATGCCGACCAGGTAACGCCAGAACTGGGTCATGACCGGCTCGTTGAGGTGCAGGTTGGCTCTCACCAGGGCGAGCACCTGGGGCGTGGCACGCGGGCCGGCGATCGCGCGCGCCGGGTCACCGGGCACCACGAACATCAGCAGGAAGGTCAGCAGCACGACGCTGAATATCGTCAGGACGCCGAGACCGACGCGGGTGGCTAGATATCGAGCCACGACCTGCGCAGCGAGACGGAACCCCGGCGGGCGACACCGTCGCCGATCAGGACGAACGCAAGCACGGTGAGCACGATGCACGCCAGCGGCTCGACCACCTCGTGTGGCATGTACTCGAGCGCGTTCTGTCCGGAGTTGAGCATCTCCCCCCATTCCGGCGTGGGCGGCTGGATGCCGGCGCCCAGATATGACAGTCCGGCCCCGATCGAGACGACCGCCGCGCCGTTGAGCGCCCAGATGACGATCAGCAGCGACGACAGGTGCGGCAGGATGTGCCGGCGCATGATCGTCAGGCTCCCGACGCCCTGCGCGACGGCCGCCTCCACAAACGGGCGCCGGCGCAGCGCGAGGACCTCGCCGAAGATCACGCGCGCCGTCCACGCCCAGTAGAGAGCCGTCACCACCACCACGATCCCGACTATCCCCTCGCCGATCACGCTCGCAAGCGCCAGGCCGGAAATGACCGTTGGCACCGACAGAAAGACCTCGGTGATCCGCATCAGCACCTGCTCCGCGACGCCGCGCACGAACCCGGCGATGATGCCGACCACCGCTCCCAGCCCGATCGAGGTCACGTTCGCGATGAAGGTGAACTCGAGCGTGGTGCGTCCGCCCCACGCCAGCCTGGCGAGCATGTCGCGCCCGATCCCATCGGTACCCAGTATGTGCCCGGGCGAGCCGAGTGGGAGCGGCAGGCCCCGCGGCGAGATGCCGTCGGCGTAGATCCGGTCCGGCGAGCCGAACACCGGCGCAATCAGCGCAAAGACGATCAGCGCGGCCAGCAGCACGATGCCGCCCGTCAGTGCGGCATTCGGCCGAGGACGGGTCGCCGCTAGCGCGCGGGCGACGCCTCCGCGGCTACGCGCGCTTCCAGAGCCGGTCGTAATAGGTGCCGTAGAAGATGTTGTAATGGAAGTTCTCCAGAGCGGGGTTTCGGCCGTCGACGAAGTCCAGGCTCGCCAGGAACAGGCCGGGCGCGTCCTGCGCAATCAGCTGCTCGGCACGCGCCAGGTACTCGTTGCTCTGAGTCGCGTTGGCGGCCGCCAGCGCCCGCGCCGCGAGCGCGTCCACCTTCGGATTCGAGTAGTTCCAGTAGTTGGCCGACCCTCCGGTGACGTAGTTGGAGTCAAGGATGTCAAGCGCCGTCGGCTGCACCTGGTACCAGTCGACCACAGCCGCCGCGAAGTTCTTCTTCTCGGTGGCGATGTTGTAGGCGTTGTCCGACACCGTATCGATGGACATGTCGACCCCCACCGCCTGCAGCTGCTGCTGGAGCACCTGCGCGATGCTGGGATAGGGATCGTCGGACGAGGTGGTGAGCGTGAACGACAGGCGGTCCGCGCCGGCGGCCGACAGCAGTGACCTGGCGCGCTCGGGGGCGTATGTGTACTGCGGTGCGATCCGCGTGTAATCCGGCAGGCCGTCGGGGAACGGAAGCCCCCAGGGGACGCCCGCTCCGTAGGAGATCCGGCTGATCTGCTCACGATCCGCCGCCCAGTTGAGGGCCTGGCGGACCCGTGGGTCGTGGAAGGGCGGCTGGTGCAGGTTGAAGCCGATCCAGCGCACGGCGAGCTCGGGAACCTTGACCACATACCTGGCGAGCGCGGGCTCTGCGCTCACCTGTGGCAGCAGCGTCGGCCCGATTCCCGGGCCGATCGAATCGATGTCACCCTTCTGAAGCTGGAGCAGCTCGGTCTGCGCGTCGCTTCCCCAGCGATAGATGACCGCATCCAGGTAGGGCAGTCCTGTCCAGAAGTAGTTGCGGTTTCGGCTGAAGGTCGCCGTCTGACCAACCGCGTCGTAGCTCGACAGCGTGAACGGGCCCGTCGAGACGACGTGGCGCGCAAACGCAGCTCCCCAGCGCTCGACCGCCTCCCGCGCGACGGCGGCCATGTAGGGCTCGGCGAGGATGTTGGGGAATGTGATGTCGGGGCCGGTGAGCTGGATGCGGAGGGTCATCGGGTCAAGCTGCCTGATGCCCCTGATCGTCCTGGCCTTTCCGGCCGTGACCTCGGCGGCGCCGTCGATCGGATCAAGGTAGCTGGAAGCCCACGACGCGAGCTTTGGATCGAGGACGCGCAGCCACGAGTAGACATAGTCCTCGGCCTTCACAGGGCGGCCGTTCTGGAACGTCACCCCATCGCGAAAGCGGATCGTCCACACCGAGTGGTCGTGGTTGGGCGTCAGCGAGGCGGCGGCGTTGGGGAACGGGCCCTGGCCGTCGGCGCCAAACACCATCGGCGGCGCCGTCGTGCAGTTGCAGATCGAGTCCCAGCTGGGAAGGTCGTAGCCGAGCGCGGGATCGAAGGAGTTGCCGGCCGCCTCCCAGGCCACGACGATCGATCCGCCCCGGCGGCCCCCGCCCGCCGGCGGCCCGGGGATCCCGGGGGCCACGGTCACCGAGCCGAGGGCGGCTGAGGTCTGAGAGCTTGAGGATGGCAGCTTCTGGGAGGTCCCACCGCAACCGGCCACGTAAAGCGCGCCGAGCCCCAACCCCGCGCCGCGCAACAGTTCCCGCCTGGAGAGCGCGCCCGACGCAGGGCGCGGCTGTCCTGGCTGTCGTGGATCTCGGTCGCCCAACGCAGGTCGGCGCGGGAAGTGCATGGCCTCTCCAATCCTCCTCATCGCAGAAACGTGGCCGCGATTGTGCTTTCGCTGAGCGAAAGCGGCTTTCGTTGATCAATAACACTACCGCTCGCCGCCAGATCGCGCAACCCGCACTCGCGCGCGGGCCGGCGCGGCGCTCGACCGACTCCCGCGCGGGGCCGGCGCGGCGCTCGACCGACGCCAGCGTGCGCGGGCCGGTGGGGCGCTCGACCGACGCCGGCGTGCGCGGGCCGTCCCGCGCGCCCCACCGGACGCAGCCGCCCCGCGCACCTGCTTTGATCAACGTGACTGTGCAAAACTGCGGCCGATGCTTGACCTGCCGGCGACCGCGGAGCCCGGCGACCCACTGACGCAGCCGACGAGGGCGCGCCTGTTCGCCCTGCTGTGCGAGCAGCGCCGTCCGATGGGCACGGCCGAGCTGGCTGCGCTGCTTGGCCTGCACCCCAACGGCGTGCGCGCGCATCTCGAGCGCCTAGAGCGTGCCGGCCTTGTGACCCGCGGTCGCAGCCGGCCCACCCGCGGCCGTCCGCCCGACTCCTGGGCGGTGGCTCCCGGCGCGCGCCCGGCCGGCCGTGCCCCCGACGCCTACCGTGACCTGGCGCGCTGGCTTGCCAGGGCGCTGCGCGCGCGGGCGATGAGCCGCAGCGGCATCGAGCGCCTGGGACGTGAGATCGGACGCGAGCTTGCGCAGTCCGGCGACGAGCGTGGGCAGGCCGCTCGCGCCGGCGACCGTCAGCAGCCCGCCGGCACCGGCGACCGTCAGCAGCCCGCCAGCGGGGGCCGCGACGACCGGCCGGCGCCCGCGCCTGGCGAGGTCACCGAGCGGGCGCTCGAGGCAACGCTGGCGGCGCTCGGCTTCCAGCCTGACGTCCGGCGGCGGACCCCCGACCAGATCGAGATCCGGCTTGGCAACTGCCCCTACCGGGAGGCCGCGCGGGAGAACCCGGAGGCGGTGTGCGGGCTGCACCGCGGGATCACCCTCGGGCTGCTCGACACCCTTGCGCCCGGCGCTCGCCTGAGCGACTTCCGGCCCACCGACCCCGCTCGCGCCGGGTGCCGCATCGCCATCAGGGCGGGCTCAGCGCCCGCACCGCTCAGGCCGTCGCCCGCCGGTAGTAGGCGGCGTTGATCTCGGCGAAGTGCCGCCACTCCTCCGGCAGCTGGTCCTCGGCGAAGATCGCGTCCACGGGGCAGGCCTCCACGCACGCGTCGCAGTCGATGCACTCCTCGGGGTCGATGTAGAGCATCTCGACGTTGGCGTGGTCCGCCTCGTCGGGGGTCGGGTGGATGCAGTCCACCGGGCAGACCTCCACGCAGGAGTTGTCCTTGACTCCGATGCACGGCTCTGCGATCACGTAGGTCACGACGGCGTTCCTCCAGGGTTTTTCACCAAGCGCTAGGAAAAATACCATCCTCGGGCCGGCTCAGGCCTCAGCGCGCAGCGCCGCGCCCAACTGCGCCAGGCGCGCTGCCGGCAGCGAGCTCTCCAGGCGGGGAAACAGCGACCGCTCCTCGAAGCGCACGTGCTCGCGCAGGCGGGTGCCGAGCGATCGCACGAGCTCCGGTGTCGGCTCGAGGCTTCCCTCGCGCAGCGCGCGCGCCGCGTCGCTGAGCGCGCGATGGTCCTCGAGCACGCGCAGAGCAAGCTCGCGATCTGCGACCGTGAGCTCAGGCAGCAGCAGCTTCTCCTCCAGCGCGAAATGCCGCTGCTCGTGCTCGTCGAGAAACCGGGTGAACAGCTCCGCGCAGGAGCGCGCCGTCGCCGGCGTGCAGCGCACCAGGCCGGCGGCGACGGCCAGCGCCCGGTGATGGTCGCGTGACAGCGGCGCAAGCGCGGCGCTGCGCCTCATGGCCGGTGTGCGAGCGCGCTTCGCCTCATGGCCGGTCAAGCGCCGGGCTCAAGCGCGGCGCTGCGCCTCGTGGCTCGCCAACCGCCCCACTCGGCGGCCAGCAGTCGGCAAGCGGCTCAGCGGCCAACCGTCGGCGAGCAGCTCGGCGGTCAGCCGTCGCGAAGCAGCTCGGCGACCACGATCGCGTTGTTGTGCCTGTCGTCACGCGCACCGTAGAGCACGGTCACGGTCCCCTCCTGCGCACGCTGGCGCAACCGGGCGAGCTCATCCGAACGGGCCTCAAGCTCGGCCCGGTAGCGGTCCCGGAACTGCGCGAAGCGCTCGGGAACGTGGCCGAACCACCGCCGCAGCTCATCCGAGGGCGCCAGCTCGCGCGCCCACTCGTCCAGCTGCGCCCGCTCGCGCGAGATGCCTCGAGGCCAGACGCGGTCCACGAGCACCCGGTAGCCGTCCCCGGCCGTCGCGGGCTCGTAGATGCGCTTGACCCGGATGTCGACCGCCATCGTCGTAGGGCCGGTCGCCCGCGCCGGTCGACAGTCAGGAGGACGCCCAGCGACCGCTGAGCGCGCGGCCAACCACCAGGCCGACGATCGTCGTGATCAGCACATGGAACGCGAACGCGACAGCGAGCAGCCACCAGGTGTTGATCAGCGCAAGGATCGCCACCGCGCCCGTGACGAACAGGCACGACACCGTGAAGACCGCGAACATCGCCTGCCCGACGAGACTGTCATCCACCGATGCCGACTCCCCCGGATGCATTCGCAGAGTCATCTTTGACCTCCACCACTACTTACAAAAGTGCTGATGTAAAAAGTGTAGCGCCTGGCCCCGGGGTTGCTCTCAACGGCACGCGGGCGTCTTGCCGGCTCGCGCGGCCCGCCACACCCGGCCCGCGCGGCGCCCCACACCCGGCTCGCGCGGCGCCCCACACCCGACTCGCGCGGCGCCGCCCCACACCCGGCTCGCGCGGCGCGCCACACCCGGGTCCAGGTCCAGGTCCAGCGCCCGTCGCCACAGAGCCGGACGCCCGGCCGCGGCGAAGCCAACCGCCCGCGGCTGGCAACGGCGGCGAAGCCAACCGCCCGTCGGCGGGCAGCGGCGTCAGGCGTCCCCGTCTTGCCCCGCGCGCCTCACGCCGGGCTCGGAGATGGCGGCGCGCAACCGCTCAAGGCGCGCCAGCAGCTCGCTCACCCCAGCGGTGCCAAGCGCTCGCTCAAGCTCGGACTGCTGCGCACCGGCCTGGCGGTCCAACCGCTCCAGCAGCGCGCGCCCACGGTCTGACACCTGGAGGCGCACGCGCCTGCCGTCGGCCGGATGCGGGAGCCGGTAGACGAGCGCGTCGGCGGCCATTCGATCGATCAGCTTGGTGAGCGTGGGCAGGTTGAGCAGCACCTGATCGGCAAGCTCGGTGGGCGACTGCCCGGGGCGCTCGGCCAGCGCGCGCAGCACCCGCCAGTAGTCGACCGGGACGCCCTCCAGGCGAAGCGACGCGGCCAGCTCCCGGTTCAGCCGCCAGCCGAGATCCGCCAGGACATAGCTAAGGTGATCCTCGAGCCGGCGCTGCAAATCCAGAATCCCGTGGTCTCGCACGCCCCCTTCGCGCCCACCATAGCCGATCCCGCAACCCCGCCGGAGCCATCTGCTCAGCGGCGGGCCGAGCGGCCGGCGCGCGTGGGCCTGGCGATCCCGCTCTCCGGCCCGCTGGGCCTGCTCGGGCCCTCGTCGCTGAACTCGGCGCTGCTGGCCTGCGAGGAGCTCAACGCGGCGGACGGGGTTGCATCCAGGCCGCTGGAGCTGGTGGTGGTCGACGCCGGCCAGGAGCCGCCGCGGGTGGCGCGCCAGCTCGCCGAGCTCGCCGCCGACCGCAGCCTGGACGCGCTCGTCGGCATGCACACCTCCACGGTGCGCCGCGCGATCGTCAGGCAGCTCGGCGGCAGGGTGCCGTACGTATACACGCCCCCCTACGAGGGCGGCGAGCGGGCGCGCGGGGTGTTCCTGCTCGGCTCCACCCCGGCCGAGCAGCTCTCGCCGGCGCTGCGCTGGCTGGCCGCGCGCGCCGCTCGGCGCTGGGTTCTAGTCGGCAACGACTACGTGTGGCCGCGGCGCGTGAACTCGCTCGCGCGCGAGGAGCTGGCGGTCCTCGGCGCGACGGTCGCCGGCGAGCTTTACCTTCCGTTCGGGGCCACCGACCTTGACGCCACGATCCGCGCGCTGCGCGACGCCCGCCCGCATGCGCTGCTCATCACCCTGATCGGCGAGGAGCTGGTTCGCTTCGAGCGCCGCGTGGCCGACGAGGCGCGGCTGGCCCGCCTCCCGCAGCTGTGCCTGGCGCTGGACGAGAACGTGCTGCTGGCCTTCGCCGAGGTGGCGCCCGCGAACCTGTTCTCGGCGATGGAGTACTTCGCCGAGCCGCCGACCCCCGACGGGCGTCTGATGGCCGAGCGCTACCGCATCCGCTTTGGCCCCGACGCACCGCTGCTGAGCGTCTACGCACAGTCCTGCTACGAGGGCGTGCACGCGCTGGCCGCGCTCGCGCGGCGCGCCGGCTCGCTGCATGTCGGCGCGATCGAAGCGCGCGCCGACGGGACCGTGGTCGAGGCCGGCCGCGGGTCGGCGCGGCTGCGCGGCCGGGCGCTGCGGCCCGACGTTTACCTCGCACAGGCCGACGGCTCCGCGCTGCGAGTACTCGTCCGCCTGCCCAGGGCCGGGCGGTGACGACCCGCACGGCCCGTAACCCTGTCCCTCGCGGAAGCCGAATTCTTTCCATTTCAACTACCTTGTGGTAGCTTGCCGCGTAGGCGGGAGCCCGCCGGACCGTGAGCCAAAGGAGCGGGATCCCACGATCGTCTACCGGGAGCGAGCGCGATGACGGTGTTCAGCGAGGTTGAGGCGGCCCACGGCCAGCACGGGCTGCGGCGGGATGCCATCGGCCTGCGCGAGGTCCTGTTTCAGAGCATCACCGACATGGCTCCGGGGGCGGCGATCGCGGCATCGATCCCAGCCGGCGCGGCCTTTGCGGGCGGGTCGCTGCCGCTGTCGGTGATCTTCGCCATGGTCGCCTGCCTGCTGTGCGCATGGTGCATCGGCGAGCTGGCCCGCGAGCTTCCCTCGGCGGGCTCGCTGGCGACCTACGCGGCGCGCGGGCTTCACCCTTCGCTTGGCTTTCTGGTGGCGTGGGGATACGCGATGGTCGGCGCGCTGATCCCGCCGCTCGTGCTCCTGCAGCTCGGCTTCACGGTGGCCGGCACGCTCCACGGGCAGTGGAGCGCCTATCCCGCCGGGCTGTGGTGGCCGTGGTCGATACTGGGCGTGGTGATCATCTTCCTGGCCGGCTTCTACGGCATCCGGGCATCCACTCGGATGGGCACCGTGCTGGGGGCGTTTGAGATCGCCGTGTTCGTCGTGCTGGCGGTGATGTTCATCATCCGCGCCGGCGCCCACAACACCGGCGCGGTGTTCGGCACCGGGTTCACCCCCAGGGGCTACCGCGGGCTCAGCGGGGTGTTCGCCGGATCGGTGTACACGATCCTCGCGTTCGGCGGCTTTGAGGGAGCCGCGCCCCTGGCAGAGGAGGCGCGAGAGCCACGCCGGGTGATCCGCCGCGCGGTGCTGGGCGCCACCCTGGGGATCGGACTGATCTACATCCTCACCACCTACGCGGCCACGGTCACGTTCGGCCCGGCGCGGTTTGCGGGGTTCGGCACCGCGGGCCCCGACTCGTGGGTGGGGATCGCGAGGGCGATCTATGGCGCCTTCTGGGTCGTCGTGTTCCTGGCGATCGTAAACTCGACGGTGGCCAATGCCAACGCCGGCGTCAACGTCGCCAGTCGCACGGCGTACGCGATGGGCCGGGTGCGCGTTTTCCCGGACCTGTTCGCCGTCGTTCACCCCCGCCACCGCTCCCCGTGGATCGGCGTCACGATCACGTCGCTGTTCACGCTGGCGGTCACCCTCGGCCTCGGCTTCGGCTATGGGCCCACGACGGCGTTTGCGATGGTCGGCACCGGGATCGTGATCATCCTCGTGTCGGTGTACATCCTCGCCGACGCCGCCTGCATCGGCTACTTCGCGCGAAGGCGCGCTGGGCTGAACCCGATCGGGCACGTGCTCGTGCCCGTGCTCGGGGTGCTCGCGTTCATCCCCGCATGGCTGACGGCGGTCGGGATCCCCGCGTTCTCGTTCATCACCCCGCTGACGGCGCCGCTGTCGTACATGGCGTTTGGGATCGGCGGGTGGATGCTCGCGGGGTTGGTGTGGCTGGTGGCCCTCTACGGTCGTCATCCCGAGCGCGTCGTGGAGGTCGGCGTGGTGCACCTGGATCTCGAACCCGGGCCGCAGGCCCCGCCAGCGCGCAGCTGACCGGTGACCGGACCGGACCACAAGCCCGGTGCACCGCGCAAGCGCTCGAGCCCGAGCAGCCGAGGGACCCGATGCGCCTGACCAGAGAGCAGGTCCACTTCAGCTGGGATAACTCGCTTGAGCCAGCCCTCCAGGTCGCGCCGGGCGCTGAGGTTGAGCTTCAGACCGCGGACGCGTCGGGAGGCCAGATCGGCCCAAGCTCGGTCCACGCGGACGTGAGCGCGATCTCGCTTGAGCGAGTCAACCCCGTGACCGGCCCGATCCTGGTCGAGGGGGCAAAGCCGGGCGACGCGCTTTTGGTGGAGATCCTGGAGGTCGAATGTGACAGCTGGGGATGGACGGCGAACATCCCCGGATTCGGGCTGCTTTGCGACGAGTTCCCCGATCCTCACCTGGCGATCAGCCGGATCTCCCAGGGCACGGTCACGCTTCCGTTCGGACCTCGGCTGCCGGCGGTGCCGATGATCGGGACGCTTGGGCTGGCGCTTGCCACGCCCGGAGCGCACCCGATCCTCCCCCCCAGCCGACAGGGCGGGAACATGGACATTCGCCACCTGACCGCCGGGGCATCGGTGCTCCTGCCGGTCGCGGTCCCGGGCGCGCTGCTGTCGCTGGGAGACGTGCACGCCGCGATGGGAGACGGCGAGGTGTGCGGCACGGGCATCGAGACCACCGCCCGGGTGCGCCTGCGCGTCAGCCTGCAGCCGGGGCGGGCGCCGAGGTTCCCGGTGCTTGAGACCAGCGGAGCCAGCGACCGCAACGGCCCGGCGCTGGCGGCGACCGGCATCGGGCCGGATCTGTTCGAGGCCGCCCGCGAGGCGGTGCGCGGCCTGCTCGACGAGCTCGAGCGGCGCTTGGGCCTGGCGCGCCTGGACGCCTACCTTTTGGCGAGCGTGGCCGCGGACCTGAAGATCTGCGAGCTGGTCGACGCGCCCAACTGGGTGGTCTCAGCCCACATCGAGCAGCGGCTCCTCGCCGGGCTGTCCGGCTGAGGGCCGGCTCGCTGCACGCCGCTGCGGTCGCGCCAACAGGACCGCCCCCGCGATCACCGTGGCGAACGCCACCACGCGGAGGATCCCGAGCGTCCCGGACGGCACGCGCTCGCCGAGCAGCAGCGTGCCGGCGGCGATCGGCACCAGGTTGGTGAGCAGCGTTCCGATGCCCGCAACCGTGAGCGCCGCCTCCCGCTGATAGCCGACCTGGAGAAGCGAGCTGCCGGCGACATACCCCCCGATCAGCCCGACCGCGAACGCAACGCGCGCTCCCCCCTCGGTCGCCAGCTTGGTGCATATGTCCCCCACGCTGAACATCAGGCCGCCGGCGACCCCGTCGGCGACGCCGCGACGCAAAGTCGCCCGGCTGGCGATCAGCACCAGCGCGGCGGCGATGGCGGTCGCGCCCAGCCACAGGACGATCGCCGCCGTCGACCCACGCCCGTCGGGCGCCGAGCCGCCGCTCAGCGACACCGCCAGCAGCGCCAGCCCCGCCACCCCGATCACCGACCCCGCGAGCTCGCGCCTTCTCAACCGCCGCCGCGCGACCCGCGCGCTGGCCAGCGCGAGGATCGCGAGGCCACCCGCCGCGACGCTCTGCACGAGCGCCAGCGGCGCGAGCGCGAGCGCGGCGACGTACAGGCCAAAGCCCGCGCCCTCCATCGCGAACGCCACCAGCCAGGGACGGCTGCCGGCCAGCAGCCTCAGCAGCGCCAGCGGCCGGCGGAGCGACAGTGCGGGCAGCCGCCTGACGGCGCTCTGCTCGCGCACGTACGCCAGGTTCACCAGGCTGGTCGACGCGAGCGCCAGGACCAGCCCGGCCGGCACGGCCGCGCTCATCAGCCGTCGATCTCGCGGCAGGCGTCGACGTGCTCGGCGTTCTGCTCAAGCAGTCCGCGTGCCAGGTCAAGCATCTCGGAGATCCGCTCGTCGGCAAGCCGGTAGAGGATCGTCCGGCGCTCGCGGCGCGTGGTCACAAACCCGCACCAGCGAAGGCAGGCAAGGTGCGCCGAGACCCGCGGCTGGCTGGTTTTGACCAGCTCGACGATCCGCCGCACGGGCAGCTCCCCGTCGCGCAGCAGCTCCAGCACGCGCAGCCGCGTGGGGTCGCCCAGCGCACGGAAGTACTTGGCCAAAAGCTGACGCTCCGTCGGCCGCTCCGGAAGCCTGAACGGGGCCGTCGCGGTGGCGCCGGCCCGGACGCCCAAATCCTCGGGCGCGCCGGGGGCGGCGCTCCCGCTCGTGGGTGTGGCGCTCGCCGACCGGCGAGTCGTCGCTGCGGAGCCTCGCACGCACCGAGGATAAACCCACGGGTTGCGCAGGCAGCCGGGCTGCGGGAAACCACGCTCACGTTCCCGCGGCTCATGCCGAACACGGCGGTATGCGGTTGTCCCAGTGCGCAACACGCGCAGCGTTGAGGCTGGCGCGCACGAAGCCCGACGCCCGGTGCCGGGCCCGCCGGCTCGCCGGTCGTTGGCAACGGGCGAGAACGCGCGCTCGGTGGCTGCCGATGGCGGGCGCGATGCTCGCGCTGCTCGTCGTCTACGGCGCATGGCAGCTCTCCGGCGTGCGCGTGGGACCCCGGCCCCTGATCGGTGATGCGTTCTTCTATCCGGTCGGGATCGCTGCCGCCGGCGCGTCGGCCGCCGCGGCGTGGAGGTGCCGCAAGGCGCCGAGGCTGCGCGCGGCCTGGCTGCTGCTGGCGCTGGCTTCGGTCACGTATCTGGGCGGCGATGTCGCGCAGACGCTGTATGAGCTGGCGGGCCGCCGGCCGTATCCGTCGATCGCAGACGGCCTTTACCTGTCCTTCTACCCGCTCGTGCTCTGGGGGCTGCTCCTGTTCCCGACCGGACGGCGCACCCGCAGGGATCGCGTGCGGCTGGGCCTGGACATGGCGGTCGTGGCGGTCGGTGGATTCATGGTGGTCGTCTACCTGGTGCTGGGACCCACGATCGTGCAGGCCAGCCCGGATCCGCTCCAGACGGCGTTCTCGGTCGCCTACCCGGTCGGCGACATGGTGCTGCTGGTGGGCGTCGCTTCAGTGCTGCTGCGACGTGCCGCGCCGTCCAGCGTGCTCGCGTTGCAGCTGATGGCGTCCAGCCTGATGTTCTTCGTCGCCGCCGACCTCGTCTACGGCTACATCACGCTGCACTCCAGCTATCAGGGCGGCGACCCGGTGGACTCGCTGTGGATGATCGCGATCGCTGTGTTCGCCATCGCGGCCTCCGCGCAGCGGCCTCCGGGGGCAGGCGAGGACGGGCTCGCGCCGCAGCCGGCTCGCAGCGCGAGCTGGGTGCCCTACGTCGCGATCGTGGCCGCATCGGTCGTGCTGCTCGTCGACGAGCGCGGTGACCCGTTTTTCCCGAACCTGAGCCTGGCCTTCGCCGTGGTGGTGCTGGCGATGCTCGTATCCGCCCGGCAGCTGGTGGCGCAACGCGACCTCGTGCACGCCCAGGGCCAGCTCGCCTACCAGGCCCTGCACGACGCGCTCACCGGGCTGCCCAACCGGGCCCTGGTGCTCGACCGTGCCGAGCAGATGCTCTCGCGCGCGCGCCGCGACCCCACCGCGGTCGCGGCCCTGTACATCGACATCGACGGCTTCAAGCAGATCAACGACACGCTCGGCCACGCCACCGGCGATCAGGTCCTGCGCGTGGTCGCGGGGCGACTGTCGGAGGTGATCCGCGGCTCGGACACGGTCGGACGGCTCGGCGGCGACGAGTTCATCGTGCTCGTCGACGGGTACGCGCTCGACGCGGGGCCTGAGATGATCGCCGAGCGCATCTGCGAGGTGATCGCGCAGCCGATCGAGCTCGAGCGGGCAGAGCGCCGCAGCCTGAGCGTCACCGTCAGCATTGGGATCGCGGCTGGTCTGCGCCCGGGGGCCGACGATCTGCTGCGCGACGCCGATCTCGCCCTCTATGAGGCAAAGGCCGCCGGCAAGAACCGATGGCGGGCGTTTGAATCCAGGATGCACAGCGCGCTGCAGGACCGGATCGCACTCGAGCTGGACCTGCGCGAGGCGCTGGACGCCGGCGACCAGCTGTTTCTGCTCTACCAGCCGATCGTCGACCTGCGCACCGAGACGATCACCGGCGTGGAGGCGCTGCTCCGCTGGCGGCACCCAGAACGCGGCGTGCTGGGCCCGGACGCGTTCATAACGCTGGCCGAGGAGACGGGGCTGATCGTGCCGATCGGCCGCTGGGTCCTCAATGCCGCCTGTCGTCAGGCGGCCGCGTGGCGGGCCGCACGCCGCCCGCTGGATGTCGCCGTCAACCTGTCGGCGCGCCAGCTCGACAGCGAGCGCCTGATCGACGACGTGACCGCGGCGCTTGAGCGCACCGGCTGCGATCCCGGCGCGCTGGTGCTGGAGATCACGGAGACCACGCTGATGAGCGACTGCGGTGCGGCGGCCGAGCGTCTGCGCCAACTGAAGCACCTCGGCGTGCACATCGCGATCGATGACTTCGGCACCGGTTACAGCTCGCTTGCATATCTGCGCCAGCTGCCGGTGGACGTGCTCAAGATCGACCGGGCGTTCATCGCCGGACTCGCCCAGTCCCGCGCATCCAGGACGCTCGTCCAGACACTCGTGCAGCTGGGCAGGGCGCTGGGCATGCAGACCGTGGGCGAGGGGATCGAGGACGAGGCACAGCTGCGCGAGCTCCAGCATCAGGCCTGCGACAGAGGCCAGGGCTTCCTGTTCGCCCGGCCGCTGACGGCGGAGGCGATCGACGATCTTCTCGGGCTCGGCGCGACGCGTGGCGACATCGGCGACGCCCGCGCCGCGCGCACGCCGGCGTTCTAGGAGGGCCCTGAAAAAGTGATGTTTTCAGGCTGAGTGATCATCGCGCGGGGGGCCGGCATGTCGGGCGGTGGCCGGCGCGGTTTTGGCCGGTTCTGGCGGTCTCGGAGCGCCTGGATCGGCCTGCTCGCTCGTTGGGGCGCCCCGTGGCGCCGTCTGATGCCGTCTTGCCCCGGTTCCCTCGGGGCTCATGGTGTCGCTGGTGCAAGGTGTCGGGCGATCGGGTCGAGGTTCACCAGCGCGGCAGCCCAGCTGGCTTGCAGGGTGGCTTTGGCGCTGCCGATGTATCGGCTCTTGCGCGCGCCGTAGGGGACCGCGAGCAGGCCAAGGAGCCGCTCGATCCTGGGCCGGCATGCCGTAGGTGCGCGGCGGTGTCGGGATCGTTGAGCGCAGCGCGTGCGGCGATGATCAACTCTTCGTGTTCGCCGAGCGCGATCTGTCGGCTCTCTCGGCCGGGGCAGCACCGTTCTTTCAGCGGGCAGGCGCGACACAACTTCCGGGAGATCCGCGCGGTCCGTACCCCCTTCTTGGAGGTCGTGATCATCGTCGTATGCCCGGCCGGGCACCTGACCGTCCCGGCGGCCGGGTCGATCGTGAAGTCGCGCTTGCCGACACGCCCCTCGACGATCTCGCCTTCCGGGACCGGGGCGAGCACGTCAACCTGACGCTTGGCCAGCTCCGCGCGCACGACACCGTTGCCGTAGGCGGTATCGCCCAGGATCCGCTCGGGACGATGCTCGAGCGGCTGGGAGTCGATCAGGTGCTTGGCCTGCGGGCCGTCCGCTTCACCGCCCGGCGCGACATGCACCGCCATGATCAACGGCTCGCTGGTATTGCTGACCGCGGCCGACAGCTTGAACCCGTCAAACCGCTGCGAGCTGCTCTTGCGACCGTGCTGCATCTCCGGATCGATCGTCGAGATGATCCTGCCCGGCCTGGTCCCCCTGTGCAGGCGGGGAACACCGTCCTGGTCGACATCAAAGTCCTGCCCGATCAGATCGCCCAACAGCTCATACGCCGCCTTCACCTGCTCATCCTCAAGCAGCCCGTCGGCCTGCTCGACCGCGAGCATCGCGCGCTGCGCGTCCTGCGCGACCCGGGTCAGCATCCGCTCCCGCTCGGCCTTGACCCGCCACTGACACTCCGGCTTCTCACCCGGCTTCTCATAGTCGAACTCCAGGCCCGCGACCAACATCTCGCCCGCGTCGGGGTCAACCGCGGCGACCGCGTCGATCAGCTTGCGTACCCCGAACCGAACCAGCCGGACGGTGTCCTGCGTCGCGGCCGCGCCCAGCATCGGTGTCGAATCGACGATCTGCTCGATCGGACCGTCCAACAACCCCAACTCCCGCGCGAGCCGCAACGTGTTCTCCAACGCCAGCCCTTCCTTCTTATGCAACAGCAACCGGGCGCGAAACTTCGTCAACGACGTCGGATGCCAGCCCTGATGATCGACCGGCAGATCCAGCGCCGCCTTCCACCGCAGATCCCACCGCACCGACTCCATCGCCTCCTCATCCGACACACCGGTCCGATGCTGCAACAACAACACCTTCGCCAACTGCGACGGCGGGATCGACGGGCGACCCATCCGCTCCGCATAGCACTCCGAGAAGTCCTGATCGCGCACGATCCGATCACCATGCTCAGCCAACAACGCGTAAAACGACCCCTCCAGCAACGGCCCCATCATCACCGCCGCATCAAACATCCCGACCTGAGCAGACCTGGTAGCAAGCATGCCCGAAAGGGTCTTAAACGGGTCGGACAGACCCCGACATTTTCAGGGCCCTTCTAGATCGTTGATTCCGAACCGATGGTCGGGTGTTCAGTGGGTGTAGGCGGTGAAGTGCCGGCCGGCTTCGTCGGTGATGCCTTGCTCCCAGAGCAGCCAGTTGTGCCAGATGCCGGCGGCGAGTGCGAGCAGGCGCAGGCCGACGCGGGTGGCGACGCCGAGGACGGTGCGGCATCGCAACCCGGCGAAGAACATCATGTTTGCGATCACGGCCGACGCGGGTGGCGACGCCCAGGACGGTGCGGCCGCCGTGGCGTTCGAGCGTGAAGGTGTCCTTGAGCGTGTTGACGACGGACTCGACCCATTGGCGCACGCGGCCCAGCTTGCCGAACCGCCGCGGCTCGCCTTTGCGGTCGGGGCGCACGAAGTTTGCTTGCAGGCTGGTCATGAAGTCCTCGAACTCCTCGCCGGCGAATCCTTTGTCGGCGAGGACCGTGTAGCCGTCGAGGTCCAGGCCGCGCAGCATCTCGGTGGTCACTTCGCGCTCGCCGAGGTTGGCGGGTGCGAGCTCGAAGCGGGTGGCGTCCCACAGCTGCTGTAAATCCGTAGCCGTCAAGGCGACGGCGTAGGTTCCCTCAAGTCAGGCAAACGACTACGAAGGAGGCCTACGCCGTGAGACGTACCGTACCGCCGTCGGCGGAGATTGAAGCGAAGATC
>DATGLC010000050.1:0-5202 GCA_035294345.1 Solirubrobacteraceae bacterium | reverse complement strand
CCCATGTCATCGTTCCAGTCACGGCCGGACCTCCTTCGTATGGGGTCAGCCGGAGCCACTCTCCGGCCAGTCAAACCCCCGCAAAATGCGACCGAGGTCCGGCCTTCAACGCCTGGGCGAATCATCCTCCATAGCGTCTAGCGCACCCGCACCCCCGGGCCCGGCGCCACGACCACGGCATCCCGCGGCACGCGTGCGTCGCCCGGCAGCAGGCCGAGCACATGGCCGCCAAAGCCCCCTCCGATCAGGCGCGCCCCAACCGCGCCGGCGCGGTGAAGGCGCTCGATGGCGCGCTCGACCGCCGGCGTGGAGGCGCCGTACAGGTCGCGAAGGCTCTCGTGCGAGCGGTCGAGCAGAGAGCCCAGCCAGAGCGGGTCGCCGGCGCGCAGCGCCTGCACCGCCTCGCGCACCCGCTCATTCTCGCCCAGCACGTGCAGCGCCCGGGAGCGAAGCGGCTCGGGGAGCGCACCGACGAGCGCGGGGTCGGCGTCGCTGAGGCTCCCGACCCCCAGAAGCTCGCAGGCGCGCCGGCACTCGCGCCGACGCGCACCGTAGCCGCCGGATGGGCCGGCGTTGAGGTGGCGCTCGCCGCTGTCCAAGGTCACCAGCTGAAAGCTCGCAAGCCGCAGGGGCACCGGCTCCGTCGTCAGCGTGCGGAAGTCGATCAGCAGCGCCTGGCCGCAACGTCCCAGCATCGCCGCGAGCGGGTCGAGCAGCCCGGTCTGCGCCCCCACCCAGCGGTTCTCGATCCGCGAGCAGATGCGCGCAAGCTCAAGCGGCTCGGGCAGCTGCGCGTCGGCGACGGCCGCCAGCGCGAGGCACAACGCGACCGACAGCGCCCCGGAGGACGCCAGCCCAGCCCCGCGCGGCACGGTTCCGGTCACCTCCAGCCGGGCGGGCGCGAGCGCCACGCCGGCTGCGGCGAGCTCCGCGGCGGCCCCGCGCGCGAAGGCGCGCCATCCCCGCGCCGGTTCGGGAGCGTGCAGCCTGAAGCGATCGCTCTCCCCCAGGTCCAGGGCGCTGACGCTGACTGCGCCCGGGGGATCGCAGCCCGCCGCGCCCGGGCCATCGCCACCCGCCGTCCCGCGTGCGCGCACCGCGCGCACCGTCACGCCGAGCTCGATCGAGAACGGGAGCGCGAGCCCGCCGTTGTAGTCGGTGTGCTCGCCGATCAGGTTCACCCGTCCCGGCGCAAACGCGGTCACCCGCTCGGGCACCCGGTAGCCTCCCGGCGATGGCAAGCGGACAGGTGTCGGAGGCGCCGGCGGCCGGCGACCGGCGCGCGGCGCTGGTCACCGGCGCTGCCGGCGGCATCGGCCGTGCGATCGCTGCCCGCCTTGAGCGTGACGGGCTGGGGGTGCTCTCGGTGGACCTGCGCCCGGACGCGGAGGGTCCTGGCGTGCCGTTCGAGGCCGACCTCACCCGGGAGCCCGACAATCAGGCGGCGGTGGCCGCCGCGATCGAGCGCTTCGGACGGCTGGACGTCGTGGTCGCGGGCGCGGGCTATCAGCACGTGGCGCCGATCGCCGAGCTCCAGGTCGAGCGCTGGCGATCGATGATCGACCTCATGCTCACAAGCCCGTTCTTGCTGGCCAGGGCCGCATGGCCCTCGCTTCGGGCATCGCCGGCGGGCCGGTTCATCGCGATCGCCTCGGTTCATGGGCTAGTGGCCTCGCCGTTCAAGGCTCCCTACGTTTCGGCCAAGCACGGGTTGATCGGCCTCGTGCGGACGCTGGCCCTGGAGGGCGCCGAGGACGGGATCGCCGCGATCGCGGTCTGCCCCGGGTACGTCCGCACGCCGCTGGTGCAGGCGCAGATCGCCGACCAGGCGCGCGCCCATGGGCTTGCCGAGGAGGAGGTTCTGGAGCGTGTGATCCTCGCCCCGCACGCGATCAAGCAGCTGCTGGAGCCCGAGGAGGTCGCCGACGTCGTGGCGCTGCTCGCCGGACCGGCGGGCCGCGCGTTCACGGGCGCGCCGGTCACGATGGACCTGGGCTGGACAGCGCGCTGAGGGGCGGGAAAGCCCCCGGGAGCGCTCCGCGCTGAGGAGCGGGACAAGCCCCCGAGAGCGCTGCGCGCGAGAACATTGACACAGCTCTGTCAAGGTTGCTAGCCTGCCGCGAATGCGTGACTTCGTCGCCGCAGCCCGGGAGCGTACGCTCGTCTACGACGGCGGGATGGGCGCCACGCTCGAGCAGCTGGACCTGAGCCTCGAGCGCGACTACCGCCTCCCCGGCCGCTGCCACGAGGCGCTGGTGCTCAACCGGCCGGACGTGATCGAGGGCGTGCACGAGTCGATGCTCGCTGCCGGCGCGGACGTGGTCGAGACCGACACCTTCCAGGCCAGTCGCCTCAAGCTCGAGGAGTGGGGCCTCGGCGAGCACACGCACGAGATCAACCTGCGCGCGGCGCAGATAGCGCGCCGCGCCGCCGGCGAGCGGCGGATGGTGGCCGGCGCGATCGGCCCCACGGGCCGGCTGCCGGCCTCAGACGACCCGGCGCTGGGCGCGATCACGTTCGCCGAGCTGGTCGACGTGTTCGACGAGCAGGCCGCCGGCCTGCTGGAGGGCGGCGTCGACGTGGTGATCATCGAGACGGCGCAGGACATCCTCGAGCTCAAGGCGGCGGTGTTCGGGGTTCGCCGCGCCGCCGCCAGGCGCTCGCGCGCGGTCCCGATCCAGTGCAGCGTGTCGCTGCTTCCGCAGGGGGGCAAGATGCTGCTGGGGACCGACATCAACGCCGTGCTGACCACCCTGGAGGCGCTGCGCGTCGACGGAATCGGCCTCAACTGCTCCACCGGTCCGCAGGACATGCGCGACGCGATCCGCTTTTTGGGCGAGCTGTGCCCGGTGCCGGTGCACTGCATGCCCAATGCGGGCATCCCGGTCCAGGGGCCCAACGGCGAGACGGTCTTCCCGGAGGGGCCGGCGCAGCTCGCCGACGTCCTGGGCGAGTTCGTCGACCGCTACGGGGTGTCGATCGTCGGCGGCTGCTGCGGCACCACCCCCGCGCACATCGAGGCGATCGCGCAGCGGGTCGCCGGGCGACCCGCGCGCGCGCGCCCGCCGCGCCGCCCCGCTCACGTGAGCTCGATGATCGCCGCCACGGCGCTGGTGCAGGACCCGCGCCCGACGCTGGTCGGAGAGCGGGTCAACGCGCAGGGCTCGCGCCGCGCCAAGGAGATGCTGCTGGCCGACGACTACGACGGACTGCTGGCGGTCGCCGAGGACCAGGTAAGCGGCGGCGCGCACATCCTCGACGTGTGCGTGGCGCTGACCGAGCGCCACGACGAGGCCGACCAGATGCGCACGCTCATCAAGCGGATCTCGCTCACCCAGCCGGCGCCGATCCAGATCGACTCGACCGAGCCGGAGGTCGTGCAGGCCGCGCTCGAGCAGATCCCCGGCCGGGCGATCGTCAACTCGGTCAACCTGGAGGCGGGCCGCGCAAAGCTGGACCGGGTCGTGCCGCTGGCCGTGGCGCACGGCGCCGCCGTGATCGCCCTGACGATCGACGAGGCCGGGATGGCCCGCACCGCGCAGCGCAAGCTGGAGGTCGCCAGGCGGATCGCCGACATCTGCTGCGGCGAGCACGGCCTTGATCCCGACGCGCTGATCTTCGACTGCCTGACGTTCACGCTGACCACCGGCGACGCGGAGTGGCGCCACAGCGCCGTGGAGACGATCGAGGGGATCCGCGCGATCAAGCGCGAGCTGCCGGGCGTGAGCACCTCCCTGGGGGTGTCCAACGTCAGCTTCGGCGTCGGCGCGGCGGCCAGGGCGGTGCTCAACAGCGTGTTCCTGCACCACTGCGTGGAGGCGGGCCTTGACCTGGCGATGGTCAACCCCAACCACATCACGCCCTACGCCGAGATCGACGAGACCGAGCGGGCGCTGGCCGACGACCTCGTGCTCGACCGCCGCGAGGACGCGCTCGAGCGGTTCATCGCCCACTTCGAGTCAAGGCCCGCGGCCGATCAGGCCCAGGGCACAGCCGCGTCGGACCCGACCGAGGGCATGGAGCCCGAGCAGGCGCTCCACCTTCTGATCCTTCGCCGTCGCAAGGAGGGCGTCGAGGAGTGGATCGACCGCAGCGTGCGAAAGCTGGGCGCGGTGCCGACCCTCAACGACGTGCTGCTGCCGGCCATGAAGGAGGTGGGCGACCGCTTCGGCGCCGGCGAGCTGATCCTCCCGTTCGTGCTGCAGTCCGCGGAGGTCATGAAGCGCGCCGTCGCCCGCCTGGAGCGCTACCTGGACCGCCTGGAGGGCTACACCAAGGGCACGGTCGTGCTGGCGACCGTGTTCGGCGACGTGCACGACATCGGCAAGTCCCTGGTCAACACGATCCTCACCAACAACGGCTACACGGTCGTGGACCTCGGCAAGCAGGTGCCGATCTCCAGGATCATCGATGCCGCCGTCGAGCACCGTGCGACCGCGATCGGGCTCTCGGCGCTGCTGGTCTCCACCTCCAAGCAGATGCCCGCCGCCGTTCAGGAGCTTCACGCGCGCGGCCTGCAGTTCCCCGTGCTGATCGGCGGCGCGGCGATCAACCGCGACTTCGGGCTGCGGGCGCTTTACCCGCACGGCGCCGAGTCCGATGAGGTCTACGAGCCCGGCGTGTTCTACTGCAAGGACGCGTTCGAGGGCCTTGAGCGCATGGACCAGCTGATCGACCCGCGGGCGCGCTCGGAGCTGGTCGCCAGGGTCCGCGCGGCCGCCAGAGCGCTGCGCGAGCGTCCCCAGCGCGAGGACGACGGCCCACCGGTCACCGACTCCTCCGTCAGAAGCCCCGCGGCGACCGACAACCCGATCCCCACGCCGCCGTGGTGGGGCGTGCGCGAGCTTGAGGTGCCGCTGGAGGAGGTCTACCGCCACCTGGACACCCACGTGCTGTTCAAGCTGCACTGGGGCGGGCGCGGCGTCAAGGGCGAGGCGTGGCGGCGGCTGGTGCGCGAGGACTTCCAGCCGCGGCTGGAGCGCATGTGGGCTACGCAGGACTACCTGCGCCCGCGCGCGCTGCTCGGCTACTTCCCGTGCAACTCCGACGGCAACCAGCTGATCGTCTGGGATCCGCAGGCGCCCGGTGAGCGCGAGCTCGAGCGCCTCGTCTTCCCCCGCCAGCCCAAGCACGACCGCATCTGCCTGGCCGATTTCTATCGGCCGGTCGGAACCGGCGAGGTCGACGTGGTCGCCCTGCAGG
>DATGLC010000049.1:0-42385 GCA_035294345.1 Solirubrobacteraceae bacterium | reverse complement strand
CTGCCGATGCCGCGGCTGGCGGTTGTCGACACGCCGATGCCCAACGCGTTCGCCGTGGGACGCTCGCCGTCGAGCTCGACGGTCTGCGTGACGACCGGGCTGCTGCGCCTGCTGTCGCCCACGGAGCTCGAGGGCGTGCTCGCGCACGAGCTCAGCCACATTCAGAACCGCGACGTGATGGTCATGACGATCGCGAGCTTCTTCGCCTCGATCGCCGCGTTCATCGCTCAGATGGGCCTGTTCTTCGGCGGCGGGTTCGGCCGCGACCAGCGAAACAACTCCAACAACCCCAGCTTCGCGGTCGTGATCGTCGTCGCCGGGGTCGTTTACGTCATCTCGTTCCTGCTGCTGCAGGCGCTCTCCCGCTATCGGGAGTTCGCGGCCGACCGAGGCTCGGCGATCATCACCGGCCGCCCGAGCGCGCTCAGCTCGGCGCTGCTGAAGATCGCCGGTCGCATGGACCAGATACCCCAGCGAGACCTGCGGGCGGTCTCCGGCGAGCTCGCCGCCTTCTACATCTTCCCTCCCAAGCTGCGGTCATCGGTGACCGGGCTGTTTGCCACCCATCCACCGCTCGAGGCTCGGCTCGAGGCGCTCCAGCGGCTGGAGGCGCAGCTGCAGGGCAGCCGCTGATGGGCCTGCTTCAGGTCCTCACCGGCCGCCGCAGGCTGAGACCGCCGAGCACCGACCGGCTGTTTGCCATCGCCACCGCCGGCGTCGCGTTCGAGGCGGCCGGCATGGCCTGCGACGGCGCGGCCGCGATCGTGTTCCAGTCGCTTGAGACCGCGGACTTCCGCTCGATCGTCGAGGACATGAAGGAGGTGGTCGGCGCCACCGCCGCCGAGCTGGCGGCCAGCGTGCAGACCACCCAGGACGAGTACGGCTTCAGCTGGCTGATCCTGCGAGGCGGCGATCTCGACGGGCTGGTGACGGGCGTCAACGCGGTCGCCGACGCGATCCAGGCCGGCGGTTACGGCGAGCGCCTCCTGTGCGCGGTGTTCCCGTTCCGCGACGGGCAGCGCAGAAAGCTCTACTGGATCTACAACTTCAAGCGAGGGTCGTTCTACCCGTTCGTGCCCGAGCCCGGCTCGCAGCGGCGCGACAACGAGCGCGAGCTGATCCTGCGCGCCCAGGCCGAGCGCGAGCTGCCGATCGAGCCGGAGCTCTCACGCTGGTTTGCGCTGTGGGGCATCCCCATCTGAGCACGGCGAGGGAATCGCCGATCGCTCGGCCCCGCCCGGCTTAGGGCCGCCCTGCCGGGGGCAGGGTGCGCTACCCTCGCATGCTGGTCGATCAGGCCCCAGGCAGATCTGACCGCCACGGCGCACGGGGCCGGCGACGCACGACTCGCAACCGACATTGGAGACACCTTGCGCATACTGATCCTCGGCGGCGATGGCTTCTGCGGCTGGCCCACCTCGCTTCACCTGTCGGCGTGCGGCCACGAGGTCGCCATCGTCGACAACCTGGCGCGGCGCAACGCCGACGTCGAGCTCGAGGCGGAGTCGCTGACGCCGATCCGGCCCATCAGCACGCGGCTGGCCGCCTGGCGGGAGCTCACCGGCCGCGAGATCCCGTTTCATCGCTTCAACGTGGCCGAGAACTATCGCGTGCTGCTTGACCTGCTGAGCGAATGGCAGCCTGACGCGATCGTGCACTTCGCCGAGCAGCGCGCGGCGCCGTACTCGATGAAGAGCCCGTGGCACAAGCGCTACACGGTCAACAACAACGTGAACGCCACCCACAACCTGCTGGTGGCGCTCGTCGAGGCCGAGCTCGACGCGCACATCGTCCACCTGGGCACGATGGGCGTCTACGGGTACGGGACCGCGGGCGTGAAGATCCCCGAGGGCTACCTCCGGGTCAGGATCGACACCGACGAGGGCACCGAGATCGAGCAGGAGATCCTCTACCCGGTCAACCCCGGCAGCGTCTACCACATGACCAAGACGCAGGACCAGCTGATGTTCGCCTACTACAACAAGAACGACGGCGTGCGCATCACCGACCTGCACCAGGGGATCGTTTGGGGGACGCAGACGGCCGAGACGCGGCTCGACGAGCGGCTGATCAACCGCTTCGACTACGACGGCGACTACGGAACGGTGCTCAACCGCTTCCTCATGCAGGCGGCGATCGGCTACCCGCTGACGGTGCACGGCACCGGCGGCCAGACGCGCGCGTTCATCCACATCCAGGACACGGTGCGCTGCATCCAGCTGGCGATCGAGAACCCGCCCGAGGCCGGCGACCGCGTCCGCGTCTTCAACCAGATGACCGAGTGCCATCGGGTCATCGATCTCGCCAAGCTGGTCTCGAGCCTCACCGGCGCAGAGATCGACCACGTCGAGAACCCGCGCAACGAGGCACCGGAGAACGACCTGTTCGTCGAGAACCGCCAGCTGCTGGACCTTGGGCTCGAGCCGATCCGCCTGCAGGACGACCTGCTGACGGAGGTGACGGAGATCGCGCGCGCCTACGCCCACCGCTGCGACCGCTCGCGGATCCCGTGCAGCTCCAAGTGGATCCAGCGCCGCGCCTCGCGCGCGGTGCCGGCCTAGCAGCAGCCCGGGGTCGCACAGCGGCGCTGGCTGCCCGTGGCCGCGGGGCCGCGCTGGCTGCCCGTGGCCTTGTGGCGACGCCGGATGCCCGCGGCCGCGTTGCTTCGCCGGGCGCCCGCGTTCGTGTCGCGTCGCTGGCTGCTCGCGGTCGTGCGTCGGCGCCCATAAGGCCGATCCTGCTCAACGGCAGAGCCGCCGCCCGTGCCACGATCACCGGGGTCGAGCGCTACTCGCGTGAGGTCGTCTCCCGCCTGATCGCGAGCGCGCCCGAGCGCTACGCGCTCGCCGTCCCGCCGGCGCCGGCCGTGCGCCGGCCGCTGCTCGGACACGCCTGGGAGCAGCTGGTGCTCCCAGCCAGAGCTGCGGCGCTGAGCGCCCCGCTGGTGTACTCGCCCGCGAATATGGCCCCGGTCATGTGGCCGGGCAACGTGGTCGTCGTCCACGACGCCGCCGCGCTGCGTCGCGAGGCGGGACACTCGGCGCCGTACCGGGCCTGGCATTCGACCGTGGGCCTGCACGCTGCACGCCACGCTCTGGCCGTCGTCACCGTGTCCGCGTTCAGCCGCCGGGAGCTCGTCGAGCTGGGCGGGATCGACCCGGAGCGGATCGTGGTGATACCCCCCGGCGTCGACGCCCGCTTCTGCCCATCCGCCGACCACCACACGCCCGGCCAACCGTCGCCAGTCGCACGCGACGATGGGGCATCCGGCGCGGCCGGTTACGGTCCCGGCCCGGCCGGTTACGGTCCCGGCCCGGCCGGTTACGGTCCCGGCCCGGCGGGTTACGGTCCCGGCCCGGCGGGTTACGGTCCCGGCCCGGCGGGTTACGGTCCCGGCGCACCCGCCGGCCACGGGCCCGCCGCGCCCGGCCGTCGGTCGGGACGGGCGCCGGACGGCCCCGGAGCGCCCGCCGCAAGTCCATACGTGCTCACCGTAGCCACCGCCGAGGCGCGAAAGAACCTTCGCGCCCTCGGCGCGGTCGCCGCGGCGCTGGCGCCCTTCGGGGTGCAGGTGGTGTGGGCTGGAGAGTCGCGACCGCAGCTCGGCTCAGCGCCCGCCCCGCCGGGCGTGCGCGCGCTGGGCTGGGTGGCGGATGCGGCGCTCCCCGACCTCTACAGGGGCGCGCTCGCGTATGTGCTGCCGTCTGTCCACGAGGGGTTCGGCCTGACCTGCATCGAGGCGATGGCCTGCGGGGTGCCGGTGGTCGCGGCCGACCGCGCCGCGCTGCCGGAGACCTGCGCCGGCGCCGCGCTGCTCGTGGACCCGGACAGCCCGCGGGCGCTGACGGAGGCCGTGCTGGCAGCCACGCTCGACGAGCGCGTCCGCGCAAGGCTCCGGGAGGCGGGGCTTCGACGCGCGGCCCAGCTCTCCTGGACTGCCACCGCGACCGCGACGCACGAACTGCTGGCCCGGCTGGCCGAGAACCCGGGTCACGGGCGCGGCTGATGGGGCCAAGCGACGCGGCGCGGCCGGCGGGGCGGGCGCCGCTGGGTGTCAGCCGGGGATCAGGCCCTCGCCCTGGAACTCGGCGCGCGCCTCGGCGAGCGACACGTCAGGCGGAGGCAGGATCAGGTCCGAGCCGACCAGCTCGTCATCGGCGATTGGCCTCCCGCGCTCTCTCACGTAGGCCAGCAGCCGCTCGAAGGCGGCCTGGAAGCGCTTCTCATCGTCGCCCTCGCACGCCGAGACCGCGTCTAAATCAAGCTCCTCCAGCCGCGCCCGATCCTCCTCGGCCAACTCGTACTGCCCCTCGGTGGAGATGCGCACGATCACTGCGCCGGCTCCGCGCTCGACGTGCCGCCGGCTCCATCCCCGCCGGGCGCCTCGGCCGCGTCCAGACCCGAAGCGGCGCTCGCGGCGCCCTCACCGGACGCCCCGGGCGAGGCACCCGGCGCTCCGGCACCCAGCTCCCCCTTGGCCGCTGACCCGACGCCGAGCTCGGCCTTCATGCGCTCAAGCTCGGAGTCGACGGCGCTGGAGCTCGTCAGCTCTCGCAGCTGGCGATCGATGTCGTCCTCGCCGGAGCCGAGCTGGGTGAGGTCCTCGAACGTCCCCGCCGCCTCGAGCTCGGCGACCGCATCCGCGCGCGCGCGCATGTTCTCGGTCTTGTCGATCGCACGCTGCATCGCCAGGCCGACATCGGCCATCTCCTCCCCCACGCCGGTCGCGGCCTCGGAGATTCGCACCTGGGCCTCAGCCGCCGAGTACTGGGCCTTGATGACCTCCTTGCGGGAGCGGAACTGCTCGATCTTGGCGCGCAGCTTCTGCTCTGAGGCGGTCATCTGCTCCTGCTGGGCTTCCAGCTGCGCGATCTGCGAGTCCAGCGACTGCAGCTCCGTCTGGACGGCGGTCTTGCGCTCGAGTGCGGTGCGCGCCAGCTGCTCGTTGCCGGCCGCCAGCGCCTGCCGCGCCTGCGTGTCCAGCTTGACCACCTGCTGCTGGTACTTCTCCTCCTGAAGCTGCAGGCGCTTCTTGGCGGTGACGACGTCGGCGATCCCCTTCTTGACGTTCTGAAGCAGCTCGATCTGCTTCTGGTAGCTGTATTCGAGCGTCTCGGCAGGGTCCTCGGCGCGGTCCAGGAGCTTTGAGATCTTCGCTTTGACGACGGTGGACATGCGCCCGGAAAGGCCCGGCATCGCATCCTCCTTGGCGGGTGGCTTTCTGTCAGCCGTAGGGTAGTGGGTCCGGGGGGTCCGGCGGGCGTCGTTATGGTGACCTGAATGCGCTCGCGCATCCGCACCGCCCCGAATGGCGCCCGCGCCACCAACCTCCGCGCACTCCGCGCCGCTCCTGGCATCGCCCGCCGCGCCGCGCGTGCCGTCGCCCGCCAGACCGTCTCTGCCATCGCCCGCCGGACCCGTACCGTCTCCGCCACCGCCGGCCGCGCCGCCCCCGCGATCGCCGGCCCCACCGACCCCACGATCGCGGGCCGCGCCGCCCGCGCGAGCGCCGGCCCCGCCGACCCTGACACCCCGGGCCGCGCTCGCGTGGGCACGGGCCCGCTGGGCTGCATGGCGGCCACAGCCGTCCCGTCCCGGCTGCGTGAGGATGCGGCTCGCCCGTGGCGGCCAGCCCTGACCTGCATCCTGGCGACCGCGGCCATCGGCCTTGCGGCCGCTGGATGCGGGGCATCGACACCGGCGACACCCGCGGCGCGCGGCGTCAGCGCAGCCGACGCTCGCGCCGCCGAGGCGCTCGGGATCCCCATGCTGGCGACGCGGAACACCACCCGCGTCGACGGCGCGGACCCGATCGCCGACGCCGCCGGTGTCGCGCTGGCCGTCTACCCCTCGGCGGCCCCGGGCACTCACCCTGCCGTGGTCACGCTCGCGCCGACCTCCGACTGGCAGGCGGCGATCGCCGCCTCCGTGCTGATGGCCTCACCCCTGCACGCGCCGGTCCTCCTGTCCGGCCCGCGCACGCTCCCGGCGGCCACCAGGCAGGCTCTCTCGCTGCTGGGCCCGTCGGGCTCTGGCGCCGTCGACGGCGCCCAGGTTATCCGCGTGGGAGCGGTTCCGGCGCCGCGCGGCCTGCGCGCGCAGACGATCGCGGGCGCGGGCCCGTACGCCCTTGCCGCGGCGATCGACCGGCTGCAGGCCGCCCTCAGCGGACGTCCGAGCCCCGATGTGGTGATCGCCTCGGCGCAGGCCCCCGCCTATGCGATGCCCGCGGCCGGCTGGGCGGCGGAGAGCGGCAACCCGGTGCTTTTCGTGAGCCGAGGCGGGGTGCCGGCGGCCACTCGCCAGGCGCTTGAGTCGCACGGGCGCCCGGGGATCTACGTTCTGGGCCCGCCGTCGGTCATCCCAGACTCGGTGCTGCGCCAGCTCGCGGCCTACGGCACCGTCAAGCGCGTGGGCGCCCCGGGCCCGGCGGCCAACTCGGTGGCCTTCGCGGCCTATCGTGACCCTCCGTGCGTCTACGGCCAGCCATGCGCGCACGTGCCCGGCAGCTTCGGCTGGGCGATCCGCAGTCCCGGTCACGGCTACGTGCTGCTCAACGCGTCTCGGCCGCTGGATGCGGCCGCCGCGGCGGCGCTTTCCGGCAGCGCCGACTTCGGGCCTCAGCTGCTGGTCGACGATCCGACTACCCTTCCGCGTGCGGTGCTGGACTACCTGCTCAACTACGCGACCCCGGGCTACACACAGGAGGGCCCGACCGCCGCGGTCTACAACCATGGCTGGGTGATCGGTGACGCGAGCGCGATCTCCCTGTCGGTGCAGGCGGAGGTCGACCAGCTCCTGCAGGCGATCCCCCAGTCGACCGGCGGATGAGCGACCCGCACTCGAGCGGCAGATGCGAGACCACAGCTTGACGAGATGAGCGACGCAGAGAATCCCGATCTCCTTGACCCGGAGCACGTCGTGACCGTCGAGGACGTCCGCGCCCTGATGGGCGCCTCGACGCCGCACTTCGCGCTTCAGCTGCGCGAGCGCATCCGCCGTCTGATCGCCGGCCTGCCGCCCGGCCACCCGGCACGGATCGAGGGCGAACGGGAGATCGCGCGCCTGGATCGGATCGCCTTCGCCGGCGAGGTGCGCGGCCACGGCGCCGAGCCGGGCCTTGAGCCGCTGCCGAGCGTCAGCTCGGACGCGATCGGGCGACGCTAGGGGATGGCCCGCAAGCGGGTCGTCTCGGTGATCGGGCTCGGCAGGGTCGGGCTGCCGCTCGCGCTGTGCTTCGCCGACCGCGGTCTCCATGTCCTGGGCGTCGACCACGAGCGGGCGATCCTCGACTCCCTCCGCGCCGGGAGGATGCCGTTCCAGGAGCCCGGGGCGCAGCCTCTGCTGGAGCGCGCGCTCCGTTCCGGTCGCCTGGAGCTGTCCGAACGGGCCGCCGATGCGGCGCGCGCCGAGGACATCGTGATCACGATCGGCACCCCGTCTTTCTCGCACATCGAATCCGACCTGCGCCAGGTGCGCGCGGCGCTGGATGACCTCCTGCCGCTGCTGCGAGCCGGCCAGGGGCTGATCCTCCGCTCCACGATCGCGCCGGGCACGACCGAGTTCGTCGCCGGCTACCTGGAGAAGCGGCGCGGGCTGCGCGCGGGCGAGGACATCTTCGTGGCGCACGCGCCTGAGCGGATCGCCGCGGGGAGGTTCCTTGAGGAGATCGGGACGCTCCCGTGCATCATCGGTGGCGTTGGGCCGGCGTCCACGGAGCGCGCCGCAGACCTGTTCGGCGTGTTCGGCGCGCCGATCGTGCGCACCACGCCGGTCCAGGCGGAGCTGGCGAAGATCTGGACCAACATCCTCCGCTACACCACGTTCGCGCTGCCGAACCTGCTCATGATGGACTGCGACAAGCACGGGGCCAACGTGTTCGAGGTGATCGAGTTGATCAACCGGGACTATCCGCGGGGCGGGATCGCGATGCCCGGCATGACCGCGGGAAGCTGCCTGCGCAAGGACTTCGCCTTCTCTGAGGAGCGCTCCCACGCCCCGGGGATGCTGCTCGCGGTCTCGAGGGTCAACGAGAGCGTGCCGCTGTTCTTGATCGAGGGCGCCAAGCGGCGGATCGGCTCCCTCGCCTCCCGCCGCGTGGCCGTGCTCGGTCTCACCTTCAAGCGCGACACCGACGACGAGCGCGACTCGCTGTCGCACAAGCTGATCCGCCTTCTGGAGCGCGAGCTGGCCGACGTCGCCGTGTGCGATCCACACGCGCCGACCCCCACCCAGCCGCTTCAGGAGGCCGTTCGTGAGGCGGATGTGGTGATCGTCGCCACCAACCACTCCGAGTTCGAGCGCCCGGGCACGCTCCAGCGAGTCAGGGCTCTGGCCGCCGAGGACTGCCTGCTGGTGGACCCGTGGAACAGCCTCGGCACCGGGCAGGTGTTCGTGTTCACATCCGAGGCGGCAACGCTCGCCCAGGGCCGCTCGCGCGCGCCCGGCGCGGCGGGCTGAGGCCACCGGTGGCGCTCGGGATCAACCTGACCGGCAGGACCGGCTGAGGCCACCGATGGCCGCCAGGATCGACGTCACCGGCAGGGCCGGCTGAGGCCACCGATGGCCGCGAGGATCCTCGTCACCGGCGGGGCCGGAATGATCGGCTCGGCCGTGGTCCGCCGCCTGCTGGCCGCCGGCGAGCTCGAGGTCAGAGTCGCCGACCACCGGCCCGCGCCGGCGTGGATGCGCGATGCCTGCGAGGTGCACGGCGGCGATCTGCGCGAGCCTCGGATCGCCGGCGCCGCGGTCAGGGGCGCCGAGCGGGTGATCCACCTGGCCGCGATCGTCGGTGGGATCGCCAACTTCCACCGCCTCCCCTTCACCCTCACCGAGGTGAACAACGCGCTGTGCGGAGCGCTCGTCCGCGCCTGCGTCGACCAGGGCGTCGAGCGCTTCACGTACGTGTCGTCGTCGATGGTGTTCGAGCGAGCGACGGAGTTCCCGACCACCGAGGCCCACCTCGACAGCTGCCCGGCCCCGAGGTCCGCGTACGGCTTCTCCAAGCTTTCGGGAGAGGTCTACACCCGTGCCGCCCACGACCAGCACGGGCTGCCGTTCACGATCTGCCGTCCGTTCAACGCCTACGGCCCCGGCGAGCTGCCCGACCCAGATGAGCCGGGCATCGCGCACGCGGTGCCGGATCTGATCGCCAAGGTGCTGGCGGGCCAGCGGCCGCTTGAGATCTTCGGCTCCGGCAGGCAGACAAGGACGCTCACCCACGTCGACGACATCGCGGACGGTATCGTCACGGCCACCCTCTCCCAGGCGGCACTCAACGAGGACTTCAACATCTCCGCCTCCGACGAGCGCACCGTCGCCGAGATCGCAGCGCTGATCTGGGAGGCGTGCGGCGAGGATCCCGCGACTCTGCGGCTGGCCCACCTGCCCAGCTTCCGCGTGGACGTGCAGCGCCGCTGGCCCTCGGTCGAGAAGGCGCGCCGTCTGCTTGGCTGGGAGGCGCGCATCGGCCTGCGCGAGGGGCTCGCCGACACGGTGGCCTGGCTGCGCGAGCAGCGCGCTGCCGCGGGCGTGTGACCGGACTGATCTGGCGTCGCGCCCTCGGCCCCCGCGTCATCGGCGGGCGCTAGATTCGCCCCAGGGTGCAGCCCACCACCTCCACCGTCGCAACCGGCCTCGCCGGCAGCTCGCTACCGGGCCCGTACCCGGTGGGGGAGTACGCGGCGGCTCTGCGCCAGCGTCTGCGCCAGTTCACGCGGGTGCAGCTGGCGGGCGAGGTCTGGGGCGTGCGGGCGGGCCGCGTCCGCGTCTATTTCGAGCTTCGGGACGCGCGCGGCGCGCTTCCGTGCTCGATCTGGCGCGACGACCTCGAGCGCCTCGGGCTCGGGCTCGCCGACGGCATGCGGGTGATCGCGGCCGGCGGCTGCGACTACTACCCGGGCAGCTCGACCTCCTCGCCGGCGTTCTCGTTCGATGTTCTGGAGCTGCGGGCCGAGGGGGAGGGCGACCTCCTCGCCGAGCTTGCACGCCTTCGGCGCCGCCTTCACGCCGAGGGGCTCTTCGAGCACCAGCGACTGCTCCCGCGTCCGGCGCTGCCACGGGCGATCGGCGTGATCTGCGCGGAGAATGGAAAGGCGCGCGACGATGTGCTCGCCGGCCTGCGCCGGCGCGGCTGGGCCGGCCGTCTGGTCTGGGCCTTCGCGCCGGTTCAGGATCGCCACGCCGCGCCCGCGATCGCGGGCGCCCTGCGAGACCTCGCCGCGATCGGAGCGGTGGAGGTGGTGATCGTGGCGCGCGGCGGAGGCTCGCTCGCCGACCTGCAGGCGTTCTGCGACGAGATGCTGTGTCGCACCGTCGCCCTCCTGCCGGTCCCCGTGATCGCCTCGGTCGGCCACCACACCGATCGCACGCTGCTCGACGATGTGGCGGCGGTCTCCTGCTCCACGCCCACCCATGCGGCGGAGGCGGCCGTACCGATCGACTGCGCAGCCGCGCGGGCCGAACTGGCCGCGGTCGCGACCCGTCTTGGCGACCACCAGCGACGCGCCATCGGCCAGCGGGCGCGTGTGCTCGCCGCTCTGTCACGGGCCCCTGGGCGCCAGGTTGCGGCGCATCGCGAGCGGCTGCACCAGCTCGCGCGCGAGCTCGGTGGCGCCGGCCGCCGTCGCGCGGCGTCCGAGCTTGAGAGGATGCGCCGGCACGCCGGCTCCCTGGCGGGCGCCGCGGGGCGAACGGGCGGCATCGACGCGTCGCGCAGGGCCTCAGAGCTCGAGCGGCTGCGGCTGGCGCTCGGCGGCCACGACCCCGCGCGCACGCTCGCGAGGGGATACGCGCTCGTCGAGGACCGCGCCGGTCGGCCACTGTCGTCGGCCGCCCAGGTGCGGGCGGTGCGCGAGCTGAATCTGCGCCTGTGCGACGGGGTCGTCCCGGCGGTGGTGGCCGACCGGCCGCCGATCGACGGGGAGATGGGCGTGGCAGGCCAGCCGCAGCCGGCCGGCCGGCCCCGCGCGGCAGACCGGCCTCACACGGCCGACCAACCCCACGCCGCCGACCCGGCGGGCGGGAGCTCTGCTCGCCGATGACGGCCCCCGCCGAGGGTCCCCTCAGCTACGAGGCCGCGGTCGCGCGCGTCGAGGAGATCGTTCGGCGGCTGGACTCCGGCGAAGCGGGGTTGCGGGAGACGCTTGACCTGGTTCGAGAGGGCCGCGAGCTGCTCGAGCACTGCGCCGGCGAGCTTGAGGAGGTGAGCCGGGGACTGCAGGAGCTCCGCCTGGAGGAGCTGGTCCAGCGGCTGGAGCGCCCGCCCGGGCAGGGCCGGCAGGCGCAGGCTGGCGCCGAGCCGTGTGCGCCCGCCGACCACAGCGGCGGCTGGCGACCGGGATGAGCCTGTTCCAGGCGCTCGCCTCGCTGCCCGTCGAGATCGACGGCTACGAGCTGCACGGCCTGATGACGGCCGTGTCAAGCGGGTTTGAGCGTCACACCACCGTGATCTCGATGCGCGGCGGCGGTGTGGTCGGGGTAGGCGAGGACGTCGTGTACTCCGCCGAGGACCAGCTCGCGCTGCAGCGGGCTGGGCCTGTCGCCCCGCTCACGGGACGCTGGGCGCTTGGCGAGTTGTGCGAGCACATCGACGCGCTTGACCTGTTCCCCGCCGAGCCGCAGCACGGCGAGGTGAGCCGCCTGTACCGGCGGTGGGCGTTTCAGTCGGCCGCGCTGGACCTGGCCCTGCGCCAGGCTGGGCGCTCGCTCCACGACGCGATCGGACGCCAGCCCCGGCCGGTCAGGTTCGTGGTGTCGCTGCGGCTCGGCGAACCCCCCACGCTCGAGCCCATCGAGCGCCTCATCGACCTGTATCCGGACCTCCGCTTCAAGCTGGACGCAACCAGCTCCTGGACAGACGAGCTGGTCAGCCGGCTGGCGCAGCTGGGCGTGGTGGAGGCGATCGACTTCAAGGCGCACTACAGCGGCACGGTCGTCGATCAGCCGCCGGACGCCGCGCTCTATGCGCGGGTTGCCGCCGCGTTCCCGCACGCCTGGCTGGAGGACCCGGACGTGACGCACCCGGCGACCGCGGCGGTGCTCGCCACAGAGCAGCACCGGATCACCTGGGATGCTCCGATCCACAGCGTCGAAGATGTCAAGGCGCTTGCCTTCCAGCCCAGGATGGTGAACGTCAAGCCCTCGCGACTGGGTGGCCTGCGGCCGCTGCTCGAGCTCTACGAGTACTGCGAGGCCCGGGGGATCGCCACCTACGGCGGCGGGCAGTTCGAGCTCGGCCCGGGTCGTGGTCAGGCGCAGTACCTCGCGTCGCTCTATCACCCCGGCGCGCCGAACGACCTGGCGCCGGCCGGGTTCAATCTCAGCGCGCCGCCGCCCGGCCTGCCCTCAAGCCCGCTGCCGGTGTCGGCGGACCGCATCGGGTTTCGCTGGGGCGAGCTCCAGGAGCCGGACTGAAGCCGCGGCCGATCGCGGCGGCAAGGTCGGGCGACCGGGAGAGTGCGCTGGAAGCTCGAGCGGCCAGGACTGAGCCCGCGGGCATCGCAGCGGCGCGGGCGCATATCCCCACCCCCGGGGCGAGCGCTTCAGGAGAGGTCGAGCAGGATCTTGCCCTGAACCCGGCGCTCCACCAGGCGCCTGAACGCCTCGTTGACCTGGTCCAGCGGCAGCACCGCGTCGATTCGCACCCTCAGCTGCCCATCCCTGACGGCTTCAAGGGCCTCCACCAGCCCAGCGCGCCGCTCGTCGCGCTGCACGCGCAAGCCGGCGTACCCCAGCAGCGAGAGGCCCTTGCGGTACAGCTGCTGGATGTTGAATGTGACCTGGGGCCCGGCGGAGACGCCGAACGACACGATCCTGCCCGCGGGCGCGGTCGCCTCCACCACGGGCGCCACGAAGTCCCCGCCCAGCGGATCGAACACCGCGGTGGGGGCCAGCTCCATCAGCGCGGCTGAGATCTCAGCCGGCCCGCCAACCAGAACCCGCTCGGCGCCGGCCTCCTCGATCGCCGCGACCTTCGCGGCCGATCCCGTCTGCCCCCAGACCGTCGCCCGCGCCGCTCGCGCGAGCGACACGATCATGCTGCCCACGCCACCAGACGCGCCCAGGACCAGCACCCGGTCGTCGGGCCCCACCGATGCTAGGTGCCGCACGCAGTTGACCGCCGTCAGACCCGCGATTCCCATGGCTGCCGCCTGCTGGAGCGACACGCCGTCGGGCACCTCGACCACGGATTCGACGGGCACGTTGGCCGCCTGCGCCCAGACCCCGTCACGCTCGCCGCCGAGCCCCTCGCCGCATACGAGCACCCGCCGGCCGTCCAGCTCCCCGGCTGCCTCCCCACCGAGGGTCCGGGGCACGGGGCCGTCCGGGTTGACCTGCCCCTGGGCGTTGTAGCGGTCGATCGGGTTGACGCCGCCGTATCGAAGCCGCACCTGCACCTCACCGGGCGCCGGCGGCGCCAGGGGCACGCGCTCCACGGCAAGCGGCGCGCCGTGGGTCAGAAGCCGTGCCGCCGCGACGTCGTCCAAAGCCATGACGGCGCGTTGTAGCAGAGCGGCCCGTCACGGGGCGCTCCGGCCACGGTCCGGTTGCGCCGCCGGTCCGGTTGCGCCGCGGCGCCAACGGGCGAGCCGAGCGGAGTCGAAAGCTGGATCGATGTGGCCTGCGGATGCGCCGGCGCGCCCACAGGGGCGGGCGATGGTGCTCATCCCCCACCCCCGTGGGCGAGCCAACCTGGTGCCGGACCCGTCGTTCGAATACGACGATGCGCCGGCGCGCCCACGGGCGGGCCACTCGCGCGCGCCGGTGCGACCAGGACTACGTGGCGTGGCCCCAACTGCGAAGTGGGCCCCTATCTCCGATCGGATTTCATGTCCGCCCGACCGCCGTCCCGTACGCTTCTGCGCCTCCGGCGCGCGGATGACGCGCGCGCATCGACCATCGACCCAGGAGCTACGTTGCAGGAACGACTAGCCATCGCCGGCTCGGGCACGATCGCGTCCGGGCTCGCCGCAGTCGCAGCCGCCCACGGCGAGGTGCTGCTGTGGGCCAGGTCCGAGGCCTCCGCGGATCGAGCGCGTGCGCAGATCCGCAAGCACTGCGAACGCGTACCCGAGCTCAACGGCCACGCGGAGCGCGTGCGGATCGTTACCGATCTGGCCGAGCTGGCGCAGGCCAGCTTCCTGGTCGAGGCGGTCGTGGAGGATCAAGCGCACAAGGGCGCCCTCCTGGCCGAGCTGGCATCCCACACCGGCCCGGACGAGGTGATCGCCACCACGACCTCGTCGCTGTCAATCGCGGAGCTTGCACGGGCCAGCGGCCACCCGGAGCGGTTCGTGGGGCTGCATGTCTTCAACCCCGTGCCGCGCATGGAGCTGGTGGAGCTGGCGTTCGGACCCCAGACGCGCGACGACGTGCGCCGTCGCGCGCACGAGCTGTGCCGGGCGCTGGGAAAGACCGCCGTCGAGGTTCCCGACACCCCCGGGTTCGTGGTCAACCGGCTGCTGTTCCCCTACCTGTTTGAGGCCGTCGAGCTGGCGGTCCGCACCGGCATGGATCCCGTCGAGGTCGACCGCTGCATGGTGCTTGGAGCTGGGATGCCGATGGGCCCGCTGGCGCTGCTTGACTTCGTCGGCCTCGACGTGGCCCAGGCGATCGGCGACGCGCTCTCGCTGCCGGTGCCCGAGAGGCTCAGGGCGCTGGTGCGCGAGGGCGCTTTGGGCCGCAAGACCGGGCGCGGCTTTCACTCATACGGCTGAGGACGCAATGTGGTCGCGGCCGCGCGGGGCAGCGTCCGGCGGCCGAAGGAGACCAGGCTGACGGAGCCCGACGAGCCGATCCGAGCGCTTGCGACCACGACCAAGCCAGCACGACCAGGCGTCCACGGGACCATGACGCGAGGCGGCTGGAGGCGTCGCGGTCACCAAACCTCAAAGATGGGCGAATTATTAAGGCTGCGTTCAGGTCCGCGCCCCATCATCCCTTCTCGACGTACCTCATAGCAGCACCTCCTCCCCAGAAGCATGAAACCGGTCCGTCCCCAGCGGACCGGTTTCTGCTTTGTGCGCAGCGTTTGCCGTAGCGGCGCTTCAGGGCGTGGCGCCAGGTGCCGCGGGACCGGCGGGGGCGTCGCGCTCGCGCTGCTGCGGGCGGCCGCTGGGCGCCTCCCCAGGGTCCTGGTCCCGGGACGGGTCGCGGCGGCGGATCCGCACCGCCTCCACCCGGTTCTCGCGCACCGACTCAACCCGGATCGCATAGCCGTCGGCGGCCACCTGGTCGCCGCGCTTGGGCAGCCTGCCGAGCTGATCGAACACGAACCCTCCAACGGAGTTGTAGGCGTCGGTGTCGACCGGCAGATGCAGCCCGTAGTCCTCCAGGTCCGATACCGGGACGTGACCGCGCACGAACCACTCGCCGCTGGCCAGGCGACGGACCGCGCCGCCCGCGGGGTCGGTCTCGTCGGAGATCTCCCCGACGACCTCCTCGATGATGTCCTCGGTCGTGACGATCCCGCTCGTGCGGCCGTACTCGTCCACGACGACCGCAAGCTCGGTCCGCTCGCGCTGGAGGTCGGCGAGCAGGTCATCCAGCGGCTTGGTCTCGGGCACGATCGGCGCCGGGCGGACCAGCCCGGCGAAGCTCGCTCCCTCCCCGGAGGAGATCATCAGGCGCACCAGCTGGTTGACGTGCACGATCCCCAGCACGCGATCGAGGTTGAAGCGCTCGGTGACCAGCAGGCGCGAGTGCCCGGTGGACACGCACCGGCGCAGCGCGTCGCCGACCGTCTCGGACACGTCGACGGTCACCACCGCCGGGATCGGCGTCATGACCTGTCGCGCCTCCTGCTCGTGAAGGTGAAACACGCCGGTGAGCATGCTCGCCTCACCCGCATCCAGGGCGCCTCCGCGGCGCGACTCGGCGATGATCCGCTTGATCTCCGAGGGGGTCCCCGCCTCCGGGACCGCCGACGGGTCGGTGCCGAGCGCTCTCACGAGCGCGCTCGAGACCGCGTTGAGGACGGCGATGAACGGCGAGAAGGCGATCCGGCTGAGGCGCAGGGGGCGGGCGATCCGCCACGCGACCTGCTCGGCGTGCTGGATCGTGAACAGCTTGGGCGCGATCTCGCCGGCGCTGCTGAGCGCGAGCGTGATCAGCAGGTACGCGATCACGACCGAGACCGCGACGGCCAACGAGCTCGCCGCGCCCGATCCGAACAGCGGCTCGAGCGCGTGCGCGACCGCCGGCTCGCCGAGCGCGCCGATCCCGATCGAGGCCATCGTGATCCCAACCTGGCAGGCGGCGATGTAGTCGCCGATCTCGTCCATCTGGGCCAGCGCCAGTCGCGCGCCGCGCCTGCCCTGCTCGGCCAGCTCCGCCAGCCGCTCGCGGCGTGAGCGCACAAGCGAGTACTCCGCGATCACAAAGAACGCGTTGACCAGGATCAGCGCCCCGGTCAGGATGATCAGCAGCGCCGTCACGGACCGCCGCGCGCAACCGTGCGGGCGACCCCGGGCGGCGCGCCGCTACTTCGGGGTGGGTCGTCGTCGTTCATGCAGCGACGCGCGCAACGGTAGCAGCCCCTTCGGCCGGTCCGGCGCGCACGAACGGCGACGCGCCGCGCGCATGCGCCACACACGCGCCGCGCAGCCGGGCGCGCACGACCGGCGACGCGCCGCGCTCACCCCGCCGCTCAGCCGGCGCACGATCGGCGACGCGCCGCGCTCACCCCGCCGCTCAGCCGAGCGCGTCGATCCGCTTTGCGAGCTCGAGGTCGGCGTCGGTCACCCCGCCCGCGGAGTGGGTGCTGAGCGTGATGCGCACGCGGTTGTAGCCGTGCACGAGGATGTCGGGGTGGTGGTTGGCCTCCTCGGCGAGCCCGGCGACCCGGTTGACGAACTCGATCGCGCCGGCGAAGTCGGCGAGCCGCCACTCGCGCACGATCGCGCTCCCATCCCGCTCCCACTCGGAACCTCGTAGCCTTGACTGGACTTCGTCGTCATCGAGCAGCTGCGCCATGTCACCCCTCCTTCAGTTGATCGCCACCGCCCCGCCGCACGCCCGCAGACCGCGTGCCAGAGGCGTCCTGTGATGCGGATCGTCAGCCTGGTCCCGTCGGCGACCGAGATGCTGTTCGCGCTCGGGCTCGGCGGCGACGTGGTGGCGGTCACGCACGAATGCGATTATCCGGCCGCGGCGCGCCAGCTGCCGAAGGTCACGCGCGACGTGCTGCCCGCGGGGCTGAGCGCGCGGGAGATCGACGCCGCCGTCAAGCGCCGGACGCTCGACGGGCAGTCGATCTACGAGCTGGACGCCCAGGCGCTGCGCGAGCTCGCCCCGGACCTGATCGTCACGCAGGCGCTGTGCTCGGTGTGCGCGGTCTCATACGAGGACGTGCGCGCGATCGCCGCCGAGATCGACACGCGTCCGCGGGTGATCTCGCTGGATCCGCACACCGTCGGCGAGGTGCTGGGCGACGCGCGGACGCTCGCGGAGGCGACGGACCGCCGGGACGCAGCGGCGCGGCTGGTCGCCGACGCCGCCGCGCGCATCGACCGGGTGCGCGTGGCCACGCGGCGAGCCAGGCGGCCGCGAGTGGCGGCGCTCGAGTGGCTTGATCCGCCGTTCTGCGCCGGCCACTGGGTTCCGCAGATGATCGACTACGCCGGCGGAGAGGATGTCCTCGGCCTGCCGGGCGAGCGCTCGGAGGAGCGAGACTGGGACCAGATCGCGGCGCTCAGCCCCGACATCGTGATCGTGATGCCGTGTGGCTACGACGCCGAGATCGCACACCGTGAGGCCGAGATGCACTCCGAGCAGCTGGCGGCCGTCGGCGCGGGCGAGGTGGTGGCGGTGGACGCGGCCGCCTACTTCTCGCGGCCCGGCCCACGGATCGTGGACGGCCTCGAGCTGCTGGCGCACATCCTGCACCCGGAGCTTGTCAGCGAACCGCCGACCGGAGCGCGGGCTCTGACCGTCGACCTCTGAGCGCCCGCCGGAGCGGCCGTCGACCTCCGAGCGCCTGGCTGCAGGCGCCGGCCACAGTCGCCCGGCTGCAGGCGCGAGCCACAGTCGCCCGCAGGCGCAGGCCGCCGCCCCGGGCCGGCGACCCAGGCCTGGCGGTCCGGCGGCTCAGAGCGTGATGCCGTTGGGGGCCAGGCCGGTTGATCCAGCGACCGCGATCGCACCCACAACGCTCACCACGGCAACTGCCGCGCAGCCGGCGACCACCAGCGCCTGCCGGCCCCGACGCTCCCCGTAGCGCACGATCAGCCACCCGCACAGCGCCCCGGCCACGACCCCCGCGAGATGGCCGCCGATCGAGATGCCGGGGACCGTCAGGTCAAAGACGATGTTGATGATCAGCGTCAGCCCCAGTGGACCGCGCCAGACGTTCATGCCCCGGTCGTGGGCCACGACCATCAGCGCGCCGAGGATCCCAAAGCACGCGCCCGATGCCCCAACCGTCACGCCGTCGGGCGTGAACAGCAGCGCGCCGAACGAGCCCGCCAAAAGCGACACGAAGTAGACGATCACGAAGTTGAGCCGCCCGATCGCGGGCTCAAGCAGCGCCCCCATCACGTACAGAAACCACATGTTGAACAGGATGTGCAGCAGCCCGTCGTGCAGAAAGCCGGCCGTCAGCAGCCGGTAGTACTGGTGGCTCTGGGTGATCAGCGGCCCCCACAGCGCGCCCTTCGTGTACAGCGTCCCGATCCCCGATGCGCTCACGCCCCCGAGCGGGGTGCCCGTCGCGACCTCTCCTAAGAACACCACTACGTTGAGCGCGACCAGCACACGCGTGGCCAGCGGGACGCTCGGGAGCGATCGCGCGCGCACGCGCGTCACCTTCGTCCGCTGCCGGGCGCACTCGGGGCAGCGCATCCCGACCGAGGTCGGCGTCATGCAGTCGGGGCAGATCGGCCGGCCGCAGTTGGAGCACGCGACGCCCGTCTCACGCGAGGGGTGCCTGTAGCAGACGGCCATCGGAGCGCTTGACGGTATCAGCGCGCCGCGTCGGTCCCGCCACAGGACCGCACGGGCCCCGTTCGCACGCCGTCGATCCCCACCGGCACGCCGCGCCCGTCCCCATCAACCCCGCCCCCGCACGCCGCGTCGATCCCACCGGCACAGCGTGGGCCTCTCGTCCGCGGCATGCACCCGGGCCTCAGCGGCCCGGCAGGATCCTGCGAGCCTCGTGCGCCACGTCTTTGAGGGTCCGGCCCGCCAGGTCGATCAGCCCCGAGGACCTGTGCGGGTGCGCACGGTGGCGCGCGCGAGCGCGCAGGAGCACGAGCGCCGTCCCAGCTCCCGCCCCGACGACCACGGCCGCAGCGGGCCTCACCCAGTTGCGCGGGTCCCGCATCGCCGACAGCTCCCAGGACTCCAGCTCCTCCTGCGCCAGCTCGGTCGCCCTGACCAGGGCCGACTCCAGCCGGGTGGCGAGGCTCTCCGGCGGCTCGACGGGCGCCAGCGCCTCTCGCAGCAGCTCCTCGAAGTCGGTGGCGCCCGAGCTCATCTGCGCTTCCCCGGTGCTGGGTCCTCGCCGTCCGCGCCCGCGGGGCCGCCGCCGTCCGCGCCCCTGGGGTCCTCGCCGTCCGCGCCCTTGGCCTCGCTCGCGCGCGCGGCGGCGGACTCCCCCACGATCCCCTCCAGCTGGCGGATGGCGCGATGCAGCAGCACCTTGGTCGCACCGTCGGTGCGGTCAAGCGCACGCGCGATCTCACGGTTGTCCATCCCGAGCGCGAAGCGCATGATCAGCGCGTTGCGCCGGTCGTCCGGCAGCTGGGAGACCCCGTCCAGGATCGCCGCCAGGTGCGCGCGGCCCTCAACCAGAGCCTCGGTGGTGTGCGGCGCGGAGATCATGCTCGCATCCTCGATCGTGGACTCGGGCCGCCGGGAGCGATCGCGGTAGAAGTTGGCCGCGAGGTTGTGCGCGATGCGGATGAGCCACGGCCGCAGCGGCCGGCCGTGCGACTCGCGCAGCGCCCGGTCGAAGTGGCGGTAGGCCTGCAGGAAGGTCTGCTCGGTGAGGTCCTCGGCGTCATGGTGGTTGCCCACGCGGTAGTAGCTGTAGGAGTACACGTCCCGCAGGTACCGCCGATACAGCTCGGTGAACTGCTCGTCGAGCCGAGCCTTGGAGTCCGGGTCTGGATGGCCCAATGCACGGTCAGCCTATCCGCGCGGCCGCCGCCCCGACAGGCCTGCGCTCCGCCGCACGCTCGCGGCGGACCCCGTCGCGGGCGACCCGGACCTCGAGGCCCGCGCGCGCCAGAACCACCTCCAGCGCTCGCGCCAGCACCCTGTCAGGGCACGCAACGGACACGCGCGCCCCCGGGTGAGCGAGCGCCGCCGGCTCGGCCTGCACGCCGATCGTGGCCAACGCGCGCCCGGGCGCACGCTCGACGGCCGCCGCTCGCAGACCGTCCGGCGCCGGCGCGCCGCAGTACAGGATCGCCAGGCCGCAGCCCGGCCCGGGCTCGGTCGCAGCGAGGCGGGCCTCCAGCATGTCCGCAGCCTGATCGTCTGAGCCGTCGACGATCAGAAGGTCCATCCCGGCGGGCGAGAAGCCGGCCCCCGCAAGCACATCGACCCCGTGCGGTATCGCCACGCCGGGGAGCGCGTCGGCGTTCTCCCGCTCCATCGCGATCGCGGCCGCCCGGGCCTCGTCTGGCACGGCGAGCTGGACCTCAAGCCCGGCCCTTGCGAGCGACACCGCCAGCGCCGTGCCAGCCGTGCCCGCCCCGAGGATCGCCGCGCGGCGCGGCGGAGGTGCGCCGCCCAGCGCCTCCCACTGCAGCATGACGCACGGCCACACGCGGTCTGCGACCGCGGCAGCCAGCCGCGGCGATGGATGCGCCACGCGCGGGAATGCGAGCGCGCGCCCGGCCCTGATCGCCACCCGGTGCGGACGGATCCGCCAGCCGCGGCGCACCGCCTCGGTGCCGATCACCGCCACGGGGACGATCGGAGCGCCCGTCTCGAGCGCCAGCCGCGCAAAGCCGCGGCGTGGGCGACCGAGCGGCCCGGGCCGCGTGCGCGTTCCCTCCGGGAAGATAAGCACGATGTCGCCGCGTCGGAGGATCGCGGTGGCGGTGGTGATGAACTCCGCGTCGCCGGCGTCGCGACGCACCGGGAATGCGCCCACCGCCGCCAGCAGCCAGGAGAGCGCCCGACTGTAGGCGAAGATCTCCTGCTTGGCCACGTAGTACATCGGCCGGCGCGCCATGCAGGCGATCACGAACGGATCCAGGAAGCTGCGGTGGTTGGAGGCGATGATCACGGGGCCGCGACGCGGTATGTGCTCGCGACCGATGCGCCGCATGCGGAAGTAGGTCAAAAAGAACGCCTGAAACAGCACGCGGACGACCCCGTAGATGATCGGGTTGGCGCGGCGCTCGCGCGCCCGCCGGTGCAGCCGCTCCAGGTCATCCATCGCACAGGGCCGTACCCGGCCCGGATCGTCCCGTTACAGTTCGGGCGAAGTGAACGAGCCGCCCGCCCGCAAGCGCACGATCCGCGGAGCCGCGGCCGGCGCGGTGGCGGCAGCCGTGTGGGCAGCCCAGCAGCCGCTGGACAAGGCGCTGTTTGTCAGCTCCTACGACGACGTGGAGCTGCTGGGACGGGTGCTGGTGGGCGGCGGGGACGGGTGGCTGCTGCCGGGAGCGACGCTGCATCTGGCAAACGGGGCCCTGTTCGGCGCCGTCTACGCCAATCTGTCACCGAGGCTGCCGCTTCCGGCCGCGATCAGGGGACCGGTGGTGGCGTTGGTCGAGCACCTCGCATCCTGGCAGCTGACCGGCATCTCCGACCGGGTGCATCCCGCGCGCGACCGGCTGCCGCGACTGCGCGGCAATCGCGCCGCCTTCTGGCAGGCGGCGTGGCGGCACCTTCTGTTCGGGACTGTGCTGGGCGAGCTCGAGCGCCGGCTCAACGGGCAGGCTGCCCCCGTCCCGCCGGCGCCAGCGCGGGATTTCTCCAGCAACGGGCACGGCTCGCTGGAGCACGCGGTGACCGTCCACGAAGCTCCCTGACGCCCGTCGCCTGAGAACGGGCCACGGCGCGGAGGGGTTGGGCTCTGGTGAGCGGAACGCGGGTGCTGATCACGGGCGCGTCGGGCTTCGCCGGTGGATGGCTCTGGCGCGAGTGCGCGGCGCAAGGCGACGACGTCGTCGGCGTGTCTCGCCGGGGCTCGGCGCCCGCCGGCTGCGGCGGCGGCGTGGCGGTCGATCTGCGTGACGCGGGCGAGATCGCCGGCGCAATCCGCCGCCGGCGCCCCGAGGTGGTCTTCCACCTCGCCGCGCTCACCTCGGTCGGCCGCTCGTGGTCTGACCCCGCGCGGGCCGTGTCCGACAACGACCTGATCGCGGTGAACCTGCTGGAGGCCCTGCGCTCCCATGCCCCCGACGCGCGGATCGTGTGGGTCAGCTCCTGCGAGGTCTACGGCGATCCCGAGAGCCTGCCGGTCAGAGAGGATGCGCGGCTGGCGCCGGCAAACCCCTATGCGGTCTCCAAGGCGGCGGGCGAGATGCTCACCGAGGTTTACCGTGAGGCCTACGGGCTGCGGATCGTGCGCGCGCGTCCGTTCAGCCACTCAGGGCCCGGGCAGCTGCCGATCTTTCTGCTCTCCTCCCTGGCCAGGCAGGCTGCGCAGGCGAGGCTGGCCGGCGCCCGCACAGCCCGCATCGTGACCGGCAACCCGGACGCCCGGCGCGACTTCACCGACGTGCGCGACATCGTCCGCGGCTATCGGCTGCTCGCCCTGGCGCCCGACGGGGAGGGCGCGGCCTTCAACGTCAGCTCGGGCATCTCGATCTCGGCGCGCGACCAGGTGGAGCTTCTGTCCAGGCTGCTTCACCCCACCGCGGTCGAGCACGTCGTCGACCGGTCGCTCACCCGCGCGCGGGAGATCATGGACCTTCGCGGCGACCCGACGCGGATCGCCGCGCTCACCGGCTGGCGGCCGCAGATCCCGCTTGAGCAGACGATGGCCGACACGATCGCCTGGTGGGAGCGCGAGCTGGCGGGCGCCTGACCACCGCCGGCGCAGGCGCCTGGGATGCCGAGGCGCCGGGTTCTGGTGCGTGCCACAGCGCCGGGGCCTGCGGGCACGAGCCGCATTCCACGAGCCTGGTCGCGGGGTCCAGACGTGCCGGATTTCCCGAGCCGGGTCGCACCGCTCAGAGGTGTCGGATTCGCCGGGTCCGGTCGCGCGGCCTCGCACGCCGGGCGCCTGGGCACTCGGGTTCATGCGAGACTTGGCGAGCGCCCGCCTAGCTCAACCGGTAGAGCACTTCACTTGTAATGAAGGGGTTGGGGGTTCGAGTCCCCCGGCGGGCTCTGGCGGCTGTTCTCAGGTTCATTCTCAGGTTCTCACCCTGAGAATGCCCTGCAAATCGCGCGCCTTTTGGGAGCGGGACGAAACATGCGGTTCGCATTCTCAGGTTCGCCGCGTTCCGGGGCCCTCCGGGGCCGGGTTGTTCTCAGGTTCGGCGGGTGAACCGCACGGATTCGCCGGCGCGGGGTGCAGAAGCTGGACGGGGTTGCTGTGGTTGAGCCCCGGACGCGGCCGTTCGTCGCCGCTGGCCGCGAGCGAGCGGTGGATGCCCCAAAACCGGCAGGTTGAGGATGACGTCGATGTAGGCGGAAGCGATTGGCGAGGTACGCGACTGTCCTGCTTGGCGGGGTCGAGGTAGGCGATGACGAGCGCACGCCCGTCGCCGGACGGGGCCGCGCGCCGTTCGCGACGGCGGTGGCCGCCTGCCACATCCCGGAGCTACAGCTTGCGCAACGCGTCGAGCGCCGCGTCGGCGGTCGCTCGCAGCTGCTCTAGCTCCTCGACGAGTCGGTCGATGACCTCCTGCGGGTCGCGGCCATCGTCGGCCGCGGTGCCAGCGCCTTCGACGCCACGACCTTCATAGCCCCATGCGGCGGCCACGACATCGGCCAAAGCGCGGGCGGCATCGATCACAGCGCCCTCGTCGTCGACTCGGCCGGTGATCAGCAGGTACTCGACGAACTTCTCCAAGTTGTCCTCGGCGACGAACGGGCCGCGACGCAGCGCGTAAGCGGACCAGCGAATGGCCAAGTCATCGCGGGTTGCGTCGTCGAGGCTGCGAACCTGAAACCCGCCGGCCTTCAGCGCGGCGTCGACGTCGCGCGCGTCCACCATGAAGCAGCGCCGCAGGTCAGCAATCCTGTCGTCGGCGTCGTGGGCGTCGGCTGGCAGCGGGAAGCGGCCGAAGTTGCCGCCGGCAAGCTCGGCAACCTCGTCCTCGGTCGCCTCGACGACGGGCGCGAATAGCAGGCGGCGATTGGTCGGGCCCGCACCATCGCGTCCCAGTGCTGTGGCAATCAAGCAGTCATCGCTGAGGAGCACCGCCTGCTGGTGAACGCCGTGCGCGAGCACGTAGTTCTGCCCTGCCTTGATGCCGATACCGGGGATGTAATACGGAACCTCCTCGTCGATGTTCCAGCGCTTTGTCGCGAACTTGGCTGAGGCGAACTCGACGCCCATAGCGCGCGCGTCCTCGCGGACGTGCACGTCGTAGAGAAAGTCCGCCTCGCAGATGTCGCCGAAGGAGAGCTCCTGGCGGAGCGCCGGCTCGTAGGTCACCGCGCCGTAGCGGGCGTGCTCGTGCTGCTGCGCACCATCGTGTTCGCGTTGGCGTACAGGGCACGGTTGGCGCGCACGCTCAGGCGTCGCTTAGGTCGCACGAGGTCGCCCCGCGAGCCGGCTGCGTCAGGAGCGGCGTCGCAGACCATCGGGACAACCACCGGCTTGAAGTCCACGTTGCGGAACATCTCATCCCACTGCGCCTCATCGGTGTCGGGCGCCCAGGCGTTCCCAGGCATCGTCGCAAGCATGTCCGGCGCCACGGTGGGCACGAGGAGTTCCCCCTTGCGAGCTCCGAGCTCGACGAGGTCGCGCGTGACCCACATCCCCTTGGGCAGCGCCGTGCGCGCCGCGTTCACGGCGACGGTGATGATGTCGCCGCTGTCGACCAGTGCGACGCGGTACCCCGCGTCACTGACGTCTTCGATGCGCCCGACGTCGATGCTCAGACGGATGCCGGCCTCGGCCAGCTGGCGTTCGGCCTCGGCGACCTGCTCGCGCCAGGCGACCAGCTCGTCCGCGGCGCGCTCCAAGAGCACGGCGACGAGGTCGTCGAGCTGCCAGCCCTTCCGGCCGCGCAGCGCCGTGCGCAGCACCGTGGCCATAGCGGAGAAGCTGGCGGTCTCATAAAGCCCGGCGGCGGCGGACGCCAGGTGGCGCAGCAGCGGCTCATCCTGGGGGGACGGGCGCTCCGCGACGAGCCCTGCGACCGCGAACTCGGGGAAGATGATGGGCTCTTGGCCGAAGGTCTTGACGCGCTGGCCCGGAGGCAGCACGTTGCCCTCCACCAGTCGCTGACGGCGCCGCGAATACCCGACGACGGCATCGAGTTCGTTCTGGGTAAAGAAGCCGAGCGTTGCGGACATGGAGAATGATTGTAGCTAGGCGCGACATGTTTGTCGCGCCTAGCGCTGTTATCGGCGGCTGCCCGGGTGGACTGTAGGCGTGGCGCGTCTGTCCAGAGGTGCCGTCGCCGACGTTGGAGGCGACTGCGCGGCGATGAGCGGCCTGGCAGCGTGCGCCGTGGGCATGTCGTCCCACGTCCGGCCGTTGAGCTCGCGCCCGCCGGTCTTCGGGGTACGCCCGACCCAGTCGTTGTAGAGGGCGCTTCCCGCGCGGCCATCGCCCCCCTCGTAGGTTCGACGAAGTATGCGCCAGCCCCGGGCGGTCGCGACGAAGCCTCTGAGGTAGCCCTGCGGATTCGGCATTTACGGAGACCAGGATCGTACGCTTGCGTAGGTGCCCCGCTAGCTGCGGAGGCCGGAGGACCCACGATGAAGCCCTAGCCGAGCGTCCCGCGTGTCGTGCGGGCGGCGCAACGCCTCGGGTTTGACCATCGTTCGCGGCATGGCCGGCTGTTGCTGGCCCCGGACCAGGCGCGGCAGCTGCGGGCCGCTCTGGGCCGCCGTCAGGCGGCATCAGGCCTCTCCAGCACCGAGACATCGGCGCTAGCCGCTCTGGCCCGCTCTCCGTTGGGGCTCACATCCGCCCGCGCGGTGGACCGTAAGGCCGGCCTGTCGCCGACAGCGACTTCTCGTGCGCTGGCGCGTTTGGTCGACTCAGGTCTCGTCACCCGTCAGGACGCCGTCATCATCGCCGGGCGCCCTCGTCGTGTCAGCCTGCTGCACGCTAACCGCCGCCATCCCCTCTACCGCACGCTCGCCTCGACGCTGGCGCGGGTCGAGTTCCCAAAAGCAGCACCTGACAAAGAGGTTCCAGCCAGTCTGGGTCATTTGTTCTGGAACGCCAGCCCCACCCAGCTCAACGTCGCCCACGGCGGCGATTACATCGCCCGCCGGCTTCTGCGCACACTTGACCCCGTGGGGCTCGCCTGGGGGGCGCGCAACCTCAAGCCGGCTCACTGGCGTGCCGCCGCGCGAGCGCGCGGTCTTGACCCGGCAGTTAGATCATTGGCAGAGAACCTGGCCGCCGACGGCGACGACTGATCGGTCGCGGCGGGCAGGAGCCAGAACCGTCAGGCCCGCTGCCGCGCAACCCTGGAGCAAGGCTCCCCAGAGAAGTGCGTGACGCGCTCCCGCCGCCTGTGGCCCGCGCCTGGCGGCTGATAGCGCCGCACCTCCCTGACGGACTCTACCTCGCCGGCGGCACAGCGACCGCACTGCACCTTCGTCACCGGCGCAGCAACGACCTTGACTTCGTCTTTCACCAAGACGCGGTCGACCTTGATGCGCTTGAAGCGCAACTGTCCAAGCTGGGAGCCGCCGTGGACCTGCGCGCCCCAACGTGCGAGTCGCCGACATCCGCGACCTGATCGCAATGAGGCTCAAGGTGCTCGCTGAACGCGGCGAACTGCACGACTACTACGACGTCAAGGAGATCGAAGAGCGTGAAGGGGTCTCCCTGGGAGACGGCATTGCCTTCTTCCGTGACCGCTACGGGCTCGACCAACCCAGTCCCCCCATCCGCCAGCTCATCGTGGCACTGGGGTACCTCGCCGACTGCGACGAGGACGAATCTCTCCCGATGGGCAAGCGCGAGCTTGCCGACTGGCGGCGCAAGCGGCATGCCAAGCTCATCCGCAACCGCAGCTGCTAGGCACACACAGTGACCGAGCCTCGCAGCCCTGGCGGCCAGTCTCCGCTCTGAGTCGCAGAGCTCCAAACGCTCAGGCGCTCCAGATTGCCGCGCACATTCGGGTTGGGTGGGCCACCTCGGTGCCGTCGCCATGCACCGCACGGCCTGGGGGAATCGTCTCGCCTCAGGAGATCGTTGCAGCTGCCGGCGCTGTTGAGGGCTCCAGGATACCCCCACAGCGCGGGTTTCGGCGTCGCGGCGGCGGTTCTCAGAAGAGGTCAGCGGCGGTTACGAGCGCGATCCCTTCTTCACGAGCTCGTCTCTCGACACCGCTCGTAAAACCTTCCCGGGCGAAGAGACCGAGACGCGCCCGTCCTGCGGGACTGCCGAGACGCGCGCGGTGATCGTAAAGCCGATCCAGAACGCCCTCGTCGATCGTTGCCCGCCACTTGACCGAGGCGAGGAACGTGTAGCGCTGGCCGTGCATCCCGACGATGTCGATCTCAGCGTCATGTTTCCGCGACCACCAGGCGCCCAGTTCGTCGATGGTGCCGACCACGGTGGACGGGGCGTACATGCCCACCCACTGCCGGCAGCAGTCCTCGAATGCCGAGCCCATGAAGGTGCTGAGGTCAGCCAGGACGTCATTGAGGACCTCGCTGACTCGACCGCGCTCAAGCCGGCTGCGATTGGGGAAGACGTAGCGAAACCAGAAGCGCATGAACGGGTCTGCGACAACGTACAGCGAACGGTCCCGCGCCCTGTGGCGGGGCTCCAGGGGCTCGCGCACGCTGACGTGGCCCAAACGTGTCAGCACCGCGAGCTTCTTTGAGGTGTTCGCCACCGCCAGCTTGGCGCGGCTGGCGATTCGGGCGGTGTGAGTGTTGCCCTCTGCGACGGCGCGTAGAACGTCGAAGTAGGTGCCCGGATCTCGTATCTCCTCCTCCTCGCGGAGGAGGTGCAGCGGATCGCTGTAGAGGGGTGCACCTTTGGTCAGGATCCGTTGCGAGATAACGTCCTCGATCGGGAGGTCGCCAGCCCAAACCTGGTACTGGGGCAAACCGCCCAGGACCGCGTAGCGACGAAGACGCTCGACCGGGTCCGACTGCGTCGTGAAGTGGCCGGCCCAGCGGTAATCCAGCGGCTCCAGCAAGGGGCGGTAGGTCGCGCGTCCGTAGAGCGGCTGGCCGTGGTCCACGAGTCCGCACATGAACGAGATGGCGCTCCCACAGAGCACGAGGCAGACGGGGACCCGCTCGCGCTCCCAACGGTCCCAAAAACCCTGGATGATCGACGGCAGCGCCGGCTGGGCATTGCACATCCACTGAAACTCGTCCAAAACGAGCGTGACGGGTGCCTGCCTCGCTTGCGCCTCGAAGAACGACAGGGCATCTGGCCAGGAGCCGAAGGTCAGTGGCGGGCTCCCTGCGATGAGAGTCGCGGCCTCCCTTGAGAGGAACTCAAGGTGCCCGCCCTCTCCCTGTTCGTCGGCTTGGAAACTGACGAGCCGAGGTCCCCGCAGCGCCTCGCTGAGCAGGAAGCTCTTTCCGACCCGCCGCCGCCCGGTCATGATGACCAGCGACGGGGGCGCCGCCACGGCAGCTTGCAGGCCGGCAGATTCATGATCGCGGTCGACGAGCGGCATCGCCGAGACTATATAAAGTGCGTTTCCTTGTGAGTTGTCAACTTATGAGGAAACGACTCCTAAGTGGCTTCCACGGCTTTCACGCGCTGCAAGCCCCCGCGCGGTCCCTGGAGCCCATGCCGAGGAGCAGCTGCACGCTCGATAGCGCGGGACTTGGCCGAGCCCAACGGTCAGCCGGCGATCAGCCGTCGGCGAGCGAGGCGCAGTCGTGGCGCTGGCCGGAAGCCAGGACCGCAGCCGGCCGCCCGGACGCGCTCGTTGAGGGTGTTGAGTCCGATCTTCACGTCTGACCTCCTCCACGCAACCCCTGTGGACGCGGCTTCCGAGCGGGTGCTCGGACCGCGGGCGCCGGTCAGGACCGCGCGCGCAGCTGCAGCAGGAGCGAGCGGCCGGCGGCCCGTCCGCCGCTGAGCTTGACCGTGGCCCACGCGAAAGCGGTCGTGCGCTGCGTGCGCAAGGAGCTTGAGCCCCGCGACGGTGAGGCGGACCGTCACCAGTCGCGAGCGTCCGTCGCTGACCTTGAAGCGCGCGCTGCCGAGCACGATCGTCCTGAGCGTCCCCGGGCGCCCGCGGCCGCCATTCGTGCCGGTCCGCCGTGCGATGGCGAGCGTCAGGCTGTCGTCGCAGGCGCGCCCGGACCGCCCTGTGCACGTCAGCCTGAGCTGTGCGCGCCCCCGGGTCACGGGCGCTCGCCCGGTACCGATCGCGACCGCCGGCGGCGGCAAGGCAACCGTGTACCTGATCGTCGCCGTGCCGGTCTGACCATCCCTGGAGGTGCCGGTCACCTCCAAGACGTGCCGGCCCGGACTCGAGGTGTCAAGCTGCCCAGACCCGCCAGCGAGCGTGTCGGTGCCCGTCGAGTCATCGCACGATGAGACACCCGGCCCGTAGGCGGCGTCTGAGCAGAGGAAGCTAGTCTGCGCGGATTGGCCTAGCGTGTAGGTGCCTCCCGAGGCGGGTGTCAGGATCGTCGCGGCCGGCTCTCCCACGACCTCCTGCATCAGGTCCGCGGACACGCCGCCTGCGTTGGCGCCGTCGCCGCTGTAGCGCGCGGTGATCGCGTGGACGCCCGCCGCGAGGGCGCTGGTCGTGCAGCTGGCGGTCGAGCTCACGAGGTCGACCGCCTGCGCGGCGCAACCGCTGATCGTGGCGCCGTCGGCCTCGAAGGCCACCGTCCCGGTCGGCATGGCACCGGTGACCGCGGCGGTGAATGTCACCGCCGCCCTGAGAGGCGCCGGGTCCTGCGATGACGCGAGCGTCGTCGTGCTGGCAGCGAGGTAGGTGACCGAGACCATGGCTGGCGCGCTCGTCGCGGTCGGGCCGCTCACCTGCGTGGCGCCCTGGACGACGAATCTTGACCCACCACCACCGCCGCCGCCGGCGCTGCACGCACCTCCTCCGCCGCCACCGTAGTAGCCGCCTCCCCCTCCGCCGCCGCCGTCGTCCAAACCGCCGCTGGCGCCGTCGCCGCCGGCTTCAAATGCTCCCGCCGACCCGGACGCTCCATCGCCGCTGGCTCCTGCGCATTGTCCGGGGAAGGTGACGGTGCCCGCGGCTCCGCCGGCGCTCTCACTGCCGGCACCGGCAGGGGACAATAGGAAGGTGCCAGCGCCTCCGGCAGCGCCCGCGTTCCCACCTGTCCCAGCAAAGCCGCCACCGCCGCCGCCGCCACCACCACCGGCCGCGACGATCAGCAGGGTTCCGGGGCTGGACGCCGGCGCGACCGATGATGCGCCACCGCCTCCCCCGCCGGCGTAGTCCCCTGATCCTCCCGCGCCGCCTCCTCCGGCTCCACCAGCCCCACCCGGCACGCCGCCGTTGCTGCAGCCGCCGGAATCGCCCGCACCGCCGACGACGACCGACAGCTGCTCGCCCGGCGTGACCGGCACCGTTGCGGCCAGGGACGCTCCCTCGCCACCGGCCGTCTGCTGCCATTGGCCTAGGGCCCGCCGGCGGCTCCGATCGCCACCACATCGATGTCGGTCACGCCGGCGGGGATCGTGAGGGAATGGCTCCCGGGCGCATTGAAGGTGACGGTCACCGCGGCCGATGCCCGCTCGCGGCCATCAGGCAGACGCTCAGGCACCCGGCGAGGACGACGAACCGGCGCCCGCGCCCATGACGATGACGCCGCAGACGTCGCATGACAGCCAGTCCACGCCACGGCCGGCTTGAACTCAATGCACCTCTCATCGCGGAACGCCCCGTTATCGGAGGATGGGACACCGGGCACGACTCGCCGCCCTGGCCCCTCCGCTTCTGGTGCACAACGGACCCAGCGCCGAGGCCGGGAGATACAGTACGGCAGTCGCCGCGAGCGAGGTGAGTCGGCATGAGCGTGCACCGGACGTGAGCGTGCACCGGACGTGAGCTTGCACCGGACGTGAGCTTGCACCGGACGCGGGCCTCAGGCGGACGCGGGCCTCACGCGGACGCGGGCGTGAACCACACCCGCCCTTCGCTTTCCTCAGCCACCGCCGGCATTCCCCGCCCCGGGCCCCGGCCCCTGCGGCTGGCGTGGTCGTTTCGTACCATCGACCGGGCGATGCGGCGTGGACGGAGGCCCGGAATCCCCGGCACAGCCGACGTTGTGGGTGCGCCGAGGGGAGCCTGAGGACGAGCACTCGCCGCGGCGCACCGGCCGCGATCACGGCTGATCTGACAATGGGGACCGAGACCGAGAGCGCACACGGCGCGGGCGGATCACTGCCCCGCCACCACGTTCCGCGCCCGCGACTGGTGGCGCAGGTGCAGCGCGCACCGGTGGCGGTGGTGGCGGCCGGGGGCGGCTACGGCAAGACGCTGCTGGCGCTCGAGGCGGCGCGGGCACTCAGAGTGGCATCCGTCAACGTGCTGCTCGGAGCCGGCGACCACGGGCCCGCCGCGCTGATCTCGCGGATGATCTCGGCGCTGCGCCGGGCGCGGCTGTCTGAGCTGGCGGCCGCGGTGCGAGCCGAGCAGGGCGATCCCGCGGCGGCGGTGGATGCGCTCGCCGCGGCGCTGGAGCGCGAGCCCGGCGAGGTGCTGCTGATCGTCGACGACGCACACCAGGCCGACGGGCCGGCACGAGCGCTGCTGGCGCGCCTCACGCGATCGCTTCCCGGCGAGCACCGGCTGATGATCCTCGGCCGACTGGCCAGCGAAGCCTTCGAGCTGGCGGCCAACGCTGAGCTGGTCTCGGTCTCGGCAGATCAGCTCGCGTTCACGTCCGATGAGACGGTCGATCTCTGTCGCGGCCTCGGCGTCGAGCTGGGGCCGCAGGATGCCCGGGCGCTGGTGCGCGCCACGGCCGGCTGGCCGGCCGCGCTCGTGCTCGTCGCCCAGACGCTCTCGCGCAGCGCTCATCCCGACGCGGCGCTGGCCGAGATCGTGGAGCGCCGTCACCCGCTCAAGCACCTGGTCGACCGGCAGCTGGCCGTGCTGACCGAGGACGAGCTGCGGGGCCTCGCCCAGCTCGCGCACCTGCCGCTGCTCTCGCCGGCCGTGGCCGAGGCGGTGACCGGCGACCGGCAGCTGCTCGAACGCGCCCAGGCAGCCGGGCTGCCGCTGAGCACGCGCCCCGATGGATGGCGTGAGCTGCCGGGACCGGTGCAGGAGCACATCGCGCGCCAAGCGCCCCTGCAGGCGGCAACCGCGCTCGCGGTCGCACCGGTCTACGCGGGCCGCGGCGAGCTGTCGGCGGCGGTCGGTGTGCTGCTGGAGGCCGGAGAGGACATGGCCGCGGCCGAGTTGCTGGCGCGCATGTCCCCGCAGGAGGCGGATGACCTCGGCTACCTGGAGCTCCAGACCCTGATCGACGCGCTTGCGGACAGCGCCGTGGAGGCGCATCCAGGAGTGCTCGTGCACCTGGCCCGAGCGTGCGAGCCGGCGGCGCGCGTGCGCGTGCGGGCAGACGCGCTCGAGCGCGCGCGCACGCTCGCGCTGCGAGCCGGCGATCGGCGCATGGCGTCCGCGATCGACGCCGAGCGCGCGCGTGACCTCGTGCGCGACGGCCTGGCCGCAGAAGGCGAGCAGCTCGCCTCCCGGGTGCTCGCGGAGCTTGGCCCCGGCGAGCTGACGACCCGCGCAAGAGCGCTTGACGCGGTTGGCCGTGCCGCCGCCTGGCGGCGCGATGAGGCCTCGCTCGTGCGCGCTGAGCGCCTGCTGCGCGAATGCCGCGAGCTGTGCGAGCGCCTCGGACTGCGCGGGTGGGCCGCCCAGGTCACGATGCCGCTGGCGCACGGCGTTCTGTACGCGCGCGGGGACCATCGGGCGGCGCTTGAGCTGATCGAACAGACGCTCGGCGCGCTCCCCGGCCGCAGCCGGCATCGCGGCGTGATCCTCTCCTTCTATGCGGACATCCTGATCGACTGCGGTCGCTTCACCGACGCCGAGCCGATCATCGAGGAGGAGTGGCGGCTCGGCGAGCTGCTCGCCGACCACCGCATCTGCGCCTACGCCGCCTGGTCGGGGGCGAAGCTCGCCTCGCAGGTCGGCGACCGGGAGGGCACCCTGCGCCGGATCCGCGCCGTGGAGTCCCGCCGCGACGACTGGTTTGCCCACTCGACGGGGGCCGCCTTCCTGGCCGACGCAGCGGACCTGCTGGAGCGCGTCGGGGAGACCGAGCTTGCGCTGGACTATCTCGCGCGCGCCCGCCGGCGCCGCCGGGAGTCGCCGCTGGCGGTGGCGGTCGCCGAGGCCGCCGTCCTCGCCAGGTCCGGCGACGCCGATCAGGCGGAGCGCGTGCTGGCGCGGATCGACCGCCTCCCCCGACTGGAGCCGCGGGAGCGGTGGCGGATGGCGTTGCTGCGCGCCTACGCGGGTCTGCGACGCGGCGATCCACGTGCGGGAGCGCTCGCCGCGCGCGCTTTCGATCTGGCCGCCGCGATCAGCGCGCCGCAGCTGCCGCTCGTGCGCGACCGCGCGGTCGCCGAGCGCCTGATCGAGCTGGCGGCCACCTGCGGATCGGCCGCAGCCGCCGGCCTGCGGTCCGCGCCTCCTCCGCTGACCCTGTCGGTTCTCGGCCGTTTTGAGCTGCGGCGCGGCGGCGAGCCGGTGAGGATCCCGCCGGGCAAGCCCGAGCAGCTGGTGAAGCTTTTGGCCGTGTCGGGCCGCCGCCTGCCCGCCGAGCAGGCGATCGAGGAGCTGTGGCCTGAGGTCGAACCGCTCAGCGGCCGCAAGCGGCTGCGAAACGCGCTCAACCGCCTGCACGCGGCCGCGCCGGACCTGGCGCGCAGAGACGGCGAGCTGCTTGATCTGGGCAATGTGGAGGTGGACGCCGAGCTGTTCGAGCAGCGCGCGCGACGCGTGCTGGATGGCGCCGAACGCGCGAGCGCCCGTCTTGTGCTCTCGGGCTACCGCGGCCCGCTGCTGCCCGGCGACCTCTACGAGCCGTGGGCGGCAGCCCCGCGCGAGCGCCTGCAGCGCCTGTTCGTCGCCGTGCTCGACGCGGCCGCCGAGGGAGCTGAGGCGGCCGGCGAGATCGACGAGGCGCTGCGCCTGATCGAGCGTGCGCTGGAGCTCGAGCCGTTCGACGAGCGCCGGTATCTGACCGGCGCGCGCCTGCTGCTCGCCCAGGGCCGCCGGGCAGCCGCACTGGCGCTCCTGGAGCGCGGCCGCGATGCGCTGCGCAGGCTGGGCGTGCCCATCTCACCGGCGCACGAGCAGCTTGCCGCCGACGCGCGTCGGTGACGCTGAGGCCGGCACCCAGGCCAGTGACCCTGAGGCCGGCACCCAGGCCGGGAACCCTGAGGCCGGCACCCAGGCCGGGGACCCTGAGGCCGGGGCACGGAGACCGCCACGTGAGCCTGACCGCGATGCGTCGCGGTCACTCTGGCCGCGCGGCTGAGGGCGGCGGCGAAGCATCCCGGCCGCGGCAACGCGGCCGGAGGTATGCCAACAGCTCCTCCGCGCTGTGAATGATCGCCTGCTCGCCCGTGTCGACCACCTCCACCTGCCCCACGAGCCGGCCGTCTTCCAGCTCCGCCACAAGCAATCTGAGCAGTACCGCAAGCAGCGCCGTGCTCCGAACCCATTCAGCGCCCGCGCGCCTGACGGCCGGAGGCGTCCGCGATCGTGGGCGTCATGGGATGCCGAGGCTCCCTCCGGCGACCGGTGCGCGCTGATGATCCGATCCGAGCATCGCAGCGGAAGCGGCGATTGCGCCGATGGCGATCACGGTGACCCGCGGCAGCCGGGCGGGAGCGCACACGAGCGCGACGCGGGCCGTGGGTCGCCGTGGCGGACGGCGCGGGGACCTCATGGCGCGCCCGTGACGATCTGCGTCTGGGCGGAGTCGGCTTCCGTGGCGAGTGCGACGAAGCTCGCCGGCGAGCTCATCGCCACGGCGACGAAGCCGACCAGCGGATCCTTGGCCTGAAGCTGCGGGAGGTCCTGCTCGCCCTGTGGCTGACCGTCCCGGAACGCCTCGAGCGCCGGCACCGCGCCGGTGCCCACCCCGGCGGCGATGCAGACGCTCAGGTCGCGCTCGCACGAGACGTACTGCCCGACCATCGTCGTCGTCGCCACCTGGGTCAGCGACGAGCCGCCGATCGCAACCGACAGCAGCAGGCCCTGGGTCTGCGTGCCAGCTGGCAGGTAGCAGGCCGACCGCGCGCATGCGATGCCGTCACCGAGCGTCGGATCGCTGCTGAGCTCCAGCACGTGGACACCGGAGATCCGGCCGCCGGGGCCCACCTTGGCGTACACGCTGCCTATGCCGGCGCTGGTCGTCACGTCAGCCGTTCCCACCATCTCGCATGCCGACATCGAGGCGCATGACAGGCCGTAGACCCCGGTGCTCGTCACCGGCCTGCCCAGAACGTGCTCGTGCACCGGTCCGACCCTGCCGCCGATCACGTCCGCGGCTGCCAATGCCGCCTTCAAGCCCGCGCCGAACCCCGCGATGACGCACCTGGCTACCTGAGGGCAGAAGACCCTCCAGGCCACGAACCCGGGCCTGCTCAGGGCAGCGAATCTGCCGTGTGACAGCTCCCGGATCGCGGGGTCGCCGTGGCTGTCGTCACCGGTCATCAGGCAGAAGCTCCTGCTGGGGCAGCTCAGGTCGATCACCGTCTGCATCCCCGGGACCCTTCGGCTGCTCGTCTGGCGCCCGGAAAGCAGGGTGTCGAACACCGCCTGGCCGTGGCGGTCGTCGCCCGCGGCGTAGCAGAGCCTGGCCGTCGGGCAGCTGATCGCTGCAAGCCTGCCGCTCGCCACGCCAGCTTCGGTGAACGAGGCCGCGCCGCAGACCGCCGGCAGGAGCGTCGCGACAAAGGCCGCAAGGCCAAACGCCAGGGCCCAGCGAGCAGCACCCCCTCGGCCGCCGGTTCGCATCCGCATCCTCATCCTCATCGAAGGGTCCCCCCTCCTTCATCTCGATCGCCTTGCCCGATTGGATTGCGGGCACGCTACGGGCGGCGCGTCCCACGGACGTCCCACGGCGCGCGGATCCGGCCGGCCTACTGCGGCAGCTGCGGGTCGCGCAGGCGCTCGTTGATCCGATCAGACAGCGCCCTTGATTCGGCACGCAGGGCCGCCAGGCGCTCGGCCTCGTCGGCCGCCGCAAGCCTTGCGCTCTCGGCCGCCTCAGCCAGCACGTGAAGCTGCGCCCGCGCGCTGGCGGTCTCTTCGGCCGCGCGCCGGCGCAGCTCCTCCGCGCGCGCGGCCACCACGGCGGCCGGCTCCTCGGGGCCGTGCACCTCGCGCGCGACGATCTCGCGAACGAAGGCGAAGTGCCGCTCGCCGCATGCCACCGGCACATGCCGCACGGTCACAAGCTCGATCGACCCGTCGTCGCGCACGTCGCTTGCGACCGAGCAGGCGGCGTGCGGCTCAACCGACGCGAGCCAGAGCGCGGCGCTCTGCGCCGCCGCGCGCTCCCGGCGCCGATCCAGCGACTGGCCCACGAGCTCTGCCACGTGCACCCATCCCCAGTGCGTCAGGACCAGCACCAGGCCGACGACAACCATCGCGACCGGCCCGGGGCCCAGGCCGCCCAGCACCCCCTCGGCGATCCCGCCGGCCGCCAGGATCGCTCCTGCGATCAGTGCCACGGCGGTCATCGCGGCGCCCGCGGCCAGGATTCGGCCGCGCGCAGCCGACGGCGGGGGCGCGCCTGGGCGGCCATCCGGGTCGGGCAGCTGCGCGGGGTCGGCCGTGAGCAGGCTCTCGTGCGCGCTGCGGCCGACGAGCTGCGCGGGATCGGCTTCGCTGCCCATCCAGCTGAAGGTACTCTCGGCACGACAGACGTCCACCCCCTGCGAGAGGAATCTCGATGCCCATCTTCTTCTTCACCGTCGGGCAGCAGGAGCGCGCGATCGTCGAGCGCTTCGGGAAGTTCGTTCGCGTGGCGGGTCCGGGCCTTCAGCGCAAGATGCCGTTCGTGGAGCGCGTGGCGGGCCGGATGAGCCTCCAGGTGGAGCAGCTCAACGCGGACATCGAGACCAAGACACGGGACAACGTGTTCGTCCACGTCAAGCTCGCGGTCCAGTACAAGGTGGGCGCCAACCCCCAGCAGGTGCAGGACGCGCACTACAAGCTCGACGACCCGGAGGTGCAGATGCAGTCCTACGCCTTCGACGTCGTGCGCTCGCACATCCCCAGCATGGACCTCGACGAGGCCTACGCCGACGCCGACACGATCGCGATGCACATCCAGGAGACGCTTCACCGCAACATGGCCGAGTACGGCTATGAGATCGTCAAGGCGCTGGTTACCAACATCGAGCCCGACCAGCGCGTCAAGGACGCGATGAACAACATCAACGCGTCCCAGCGCAACCAGCTGGCGGCGGCCGCGCAGGGGGACGCGCAGAAGACGCTCGCGGTCAAGAAGGCCGAGGGCGAGCGCGAGACGATGCGCCTGCAGGGCGAGGGGGTGGCCGCCGAGCGCCGGGCGATCGCACAGGGGCTCAAGGAGTCGCTTGAGATCATCGCCGAGCAGGGCCTGGACCCCAAGGAGGCGATGGCGCTCGTGGCGCTCACGCAGTACACCGACATGATCCGCGCGCTGGGCGAGGGCTCGAAGACCAACACGATCCTGCTTCCTCACTCCCCCAGCGGGGTCGGGGACCTGATGACGCAGATCCGCGACGGGATCCTGATCGCAGATGCCGCGGCCGGCGGATCGGGGGTCAGGCCGGCCCGCGAGGCGGCGCCCCCCGGGCGCCCGGCGGGCCCGCCGGCGGGCGCCCAGCCCTGAGGCGCCGGCTGCCACCCCGCGCCGGAGACGAGCGCCCGAGCGCCGGGCATGAGCGCCGGCCGGTGCCGTTGTCGACCGTCGCCCGGGAGTGGGCGCGGATCGGGTTCACCGGCTTCGGCGGACCCCCGGCCCACATCGCGCTGCTGCGCGCCCTCGTCGTCGAGCGTCGCGGCTGGCTGGACGCACGCGAGTTCCAGGACGCCAACGCGGCCTGCGGCCTGCTGCCCGGTCCGGCGTCCACGCAGCTGTCGATCTTCTGCGCCTGGCGGGTAGCCGGGCCGGCCGGCGCGGTCGTCGGCGGCCTGGGCTTCATCGCCCCCGCGGTGGCGCTTGTGCTGGCGCTCTCCGCGCTGTTTCTGGAGCGAGATCCGCCGCTGTGGGTGCGCGGCGCCGGCGCCGGCGCGGGAGCGGCGGTGGCCGCCGTCGCGGTCCGCGCGGGCGTGATGCTGCTCGGCCCCAGCCTGGCGGCTGTGCGGGGCGATCGGGCGCGGCTTTTGCGCTGGGCCGCCTACGTGGGGGCGGGCACCGCGGGAGCGGTCTGGCTGGGCGCCTGGCTGGTGCTGGTGCTCGCGGCCTGCGGGATCGCAGAGCTGATCGCGGGCGGCGGGCGCCCGTGGTCGGTGATGCCGCTGGCGCACGCGGGCCGGATGGCCGCCGCGGGCGGCCTCGCGCCGCTCGCGTGGACGGCGTTGAAGGTGGGCGCGCTCTCGTTCGGCGGCGGGTTTGTGATCGTGCCGCTGATGCAGGCGGACGCGATCCACGCCTACCACTGGATGAGCGCCGGCGAGTTCCTCAACGCCGTGGCGCTCGGGCAGGCGACGCCCGGCCCGGTGGTCGCGACGGTCGCCGCGGTCGGGTATGCGGCGCATGGCGTCGCGGGCGGCCTGCTCGCCGCGCTGGTGGCCTTCGCGCCATCGTTTGCGTTCATCCTGCTCGGGGGCGGCAGGTTCGACCGTGTGCGAGACGACCGCCGGGCCCGGGCGTTCCTGGACGGCGCCGGACCGGCGGCGATCGGCGCGATCCTCGGGGCGGCGGTTACGCTGGCGGGCGCCCTGACGCAGGCCTGGCAGTTCGCGCTGCTGGGCGTCGCCGCGATCTGGCTCGTGCTCGCGCGGCGGGGGATCGTGCAGGCGCTCGTGGGGGCCGGCGCGATCGGCGTGATCGCAGCGCTCATGGGCGCGCCCCTGGGGCGCTGAGTCCGGCGCCGCCGCAAAGCCGCCGGCGCCCGGCGCCCCGATCCGGGCGCCGGGCGCCCGGCGCGCCGGATCGGGGTCAGGCGACCTGCGGCTGGCGCACCCTGCGCGAGACAACCGGCGCTAGCGTTTGCGGCGATGGGGATCGCCCAGCCGCCCGCAGCGGACCTGCCGCTCACGGCCGGCAGGCCGGTGGCGGCCAACCGGCCGCCGCCCATGACGCTCGGGCTGGTGGCGCGGATCGCGGAGGACATCCGGCGCGAGCGGCGCATTCGGCGCCGGGCGAGCCTGCCGCCGGGCAGCACCGCCCCGAGCTGGCAGAACACCAAGCGCATCATCTCAGACCCGCTCGGTCTGCTGCTGGAGCACCGGCAGCGCTTTGGCCCGGTGTTCACGATCCGCCTCCTGCACGAGCCGATCGTGTGGGCGATCGGCCCCGAGGCAAACCACCAGATCCTGGTCGCCGACTTCGACGCCTTCCAGTGGCGCGAGGGGCGCTTCGCCGACCTCTGGCCTCTGCTCGGGGACGGGCTGCTGAACACCGACGGGGCCTACCACCGCGAGTTCCGGATGCTGCTCTTGCCCGCGTTTCACCGTGAGCGGATCGCCTCGCTGTCGGAGTCGATCGTGCGCGAGGCGGTGGACGCCGCGCAGTCGCTCGCCGACGGGCAGGTGATCGACATCTACCGCTGGGTGCGCGAGCTCGCGCTGCGGATCGCGCTGCGGGTCCTGCTCGGCGTGCGCACCACGCGCGAGCGCGAGCGTGAGCTTGCGACCACCTTCGAGACCTCGCTGGCGATCCACGGCGAGCCCGTGCCGCTGCAGATGCTCCCGGGCCCGGGCACGCCGCTGTCGCGCGCGATCCAGGCGCGCCGGCGGCTGGAGGGCGCGATGCGCGCGGAGATCGAGGCGCGCCGGCGGTCCGGGGAGCCGGGACCGGGCGTGCTCGGGCTGCTCCTGAGCGCCACCGACGCCGACGGCAGGCCGCTCGGGTTGCGAACCGTGCGCGACCACGCGATCACGCTCCTGTTCGCCGGCCACGACACGACCACCACCACGTTCACGTTCCTCACCCACGAGCTCGGCCGCAACCCGGCGCTGCGCGAAGGGGTCGAGCGTGAGCTCGAACGGGTGCTCGGCCCGCGTGAGGTGGCCGCCGCAGAGCTCGACGGGGAGGCACTCCCGCTCTTGGAGCGCTGCATCAAGGAGACGCTGCGCCGCTACCCGGCAGCGTGGGTCGGGCCGCGGCGGGCCACTCGCGATGTGACCCTGGCGGGGGTGACCGTGCCCGCCGAGGTGGCCGTGCACTACTCCTCCTGGGCCACCCACCATCTGCCGGAGCTGTACCCGGACCCGTTCCGCTTTGACCCGGACCGGTTCTCACCCGAGCGTGAGGCGGCGCTGCCGCGCGGCGCATACGTCCCGTTCGGCGGCGGTTCGCGGATGTGCCTGGGCAAGCGCTTCGGCGAGTACGAGCTGCGCGCGCTCGCGGCCGTGCTCTACCGGCGAGTGCGGCTCGAGCCCGTCGACGCACGCGAGCCCGCGATCGCGACCACCCCGACCCTGGGGCCTCGCGGAGGCCTGCGCTTCACCGTCCGGACGCGCTGAGCCGTCCTGCGCCCAGCCGCTCGTCGGGAGACCCGGCCGCCACCCTAGCGGTACACCCGTGCCGCTAATTGGTACACTTGTACCAACATGGTCGTGACGGGTCGAACATCCAAGCGTGCGCGCGCGACGGGGCGCCCCCGCCGCCCTGAGGGCGCGATCGCGCGCCCACGCGGGGCCGCGCGGCGCGACGCGCTGCTTGAGGCCGTGCTCTCGATCGTCGCCGAGACGGGCGCCGAGGCGGTCACCCACCGCCGCGTCGCCGAGGTGGCCGGGCTGCCGCTGGCGTCGACCACCTACTGGTTCTCCTCCAAGGAGCAGCTGCTGACGGCGGCGCTGGAGCTCGCCGCCGAGCGCGACACGCAGCGGCTGCTGGACTGGGCCGCGAGCTCGACGCGCGGCGACCTCGACCCGCTGGACGCCGTGGTCGGCGCGATCGTCGACTGCGACGCGGACGGCCCGGCCAAGCGCGGCTCGATGATCGCCGTCTACGCGCTGATGCTCGAGGCGGCTCGCCGGCCGGCGCTGCGAGGGATCGCGCGCCGCTGGACCGAGGCGTACCTGCTGACGCTCTCCTCCCTGCTTTCGCAGGCCGGGTCGCGTGCCCCGCGCGAGCACGCCGAGCTGCTGCTGGGCGCGGCGGACGGGCTGCTGATCGAGCAGCTGGCGATGGGCGTCCAGGACGACGTGCGGCCGCGGCTCAGGCGGCTGGCGGCCGCGCTGGTGAGCGAGCGATGACCGGGCTCACCGAGCTGGTCGCGCGCAGAGGCGCCGCGGGCGGTCGCGCGTCCGGGGCGCCCGAGAGGCGCGCCGTGCGGCTGGTGCAGGCTCTGCTGCTGCTTGAGTCCGCGATGTACTCGGCGCTCGCGCCCGTCCTGCCCCACTACGAGCGACTGCTGCACGCCGCCAAGCCCGCGATGGGCATCCTCAACGCCAGCTACCCGGCCGGCCTTGTGCCCGGCTCGTTCCTGGCCGCGTGGGCCGCGGCCCGCCTGGGCGTGCGCCGCGCGACGCTGCTGGGGCTGGTTCTGTTCGCGGCCGCGATCGCCCCCTTCGGCTGGGCGACCGGCGAGGTCGCACTGGACGCGCTGCGCTTCGCGCAGGGGCTCGCTTGCGGCTTCATCTGGATCGGCGGCCTGACGTGGGTGATCGGCGTGGCCGAGCGCGAGCGTCGCGGCGAGGTGCTGGGCACCGTGTTTGCGGCGGCGATCTTCGGCACGCTGGTCGGGCCGATCCTCGGGACGCTGGCGATCGCCGCCGGGACCGGGCCGGTGTTCGCCGCGGTGGCGCTCGCCTCCCTGGCGCTCGCGCGCTGGACCGCCTCCCACCCGCAGCCGCCGCTGGGCGCCGAGCGGGAGCGCTCGCCGCGGCTGCGGGCGATGCTCGCCAACCGGCGGATCTCGCTCGGCGGCTGGCTGATCCTGCTTGAGGCCGGCACGGTCGGCGCGGTCAGCACGCTCGTGCCGCTGCGGCTCGCCGCGCTGGGCGCCGCGGAGGCGCTGATCGGCGCCACCTTCCTGATCGCCGCGCTTCTCTCCACCCAGATGTCGCGCCCGATCGGCAGGATCACCGACCGGCACGGCCCCAGACGGCCGCTGCGCGCGGGCCTGATCGCGACCGCGGTGCTGATGGTGCTCCTGACGCTGCCGCGCTCG
>DATGLC010000048.1:0-37028 GCA_035294345.1 Solirubrobacteraceae bacterium | reverse complement strand
TGTCAATGGCCATCGGTTTCTCCTCAAGTACGGCCATCGGTTCTCCCCACCCGCGGCCATCTTTTCTCCCCACTGGTGGCCATGAGTTCTCCCCACGGCCAGGTGGGATAGCGACCGTCGTCGCGAAGCCGAGCCCGGAGGGCGAGGCGCCGCGGCGATGGTCGCTTTTAGTCCGTCTCAGGCCAGGGGCTTCACCCCTTTGCCGGCGGTCGCTTGCGCGAGCCGGTAGCTGTCGGTCCCATCGGTGATGAGGACGTGGGCGTGGTGCAGCAGGCGGTCGACGGTCGCGGTCGCCAGCGTCTTGGGCATCAGCTCGTCAAACCCGGATGGGTGGATGTGGGCGAGATTGCGAGCGATCGTTGCTCGTAGGCTGCGTCGATCACCCGGGACAGCGCCTCCGCGGCGTCGGCGGAGACCGGGAGCAGGCCGACGTCATCGATCACGACCAGATCGGCGCGGATCAGCTTGCCGATCGCCTTGGTGACGGTGTCGTCCGCGCGGTGGCGGCGCAGCAGCTCGGCGAGCGTCTCGAGCGTGTGCCACGCGACCGTCTTGCCCTTGTCGATCGCCAAATGCCCGAGCGCTTCGACGAAGTGGCTCTTGCCGGTCCCGGACGGGCCGCACACGACCAACACCTCGGCGCGGTCGATCCATTCCAGCGTGCGCAGCGCCTGCTGGGTTTGCTTCGGGATCGCCGATTTCTCGTGCTCCCAGGCGTCGAACGTCTTGCCGGCCGGCAGCCCGGACGCGCGGCGGCGGGCGGTGATCGACGCCTGGTCGCGGCCGGCGGCCTCCTCGGCCAACAGCACGCGCAGCACCTCGGCGTGTTCCCAGCGCTGCGAGTTGGCGGTCGCGAGCACCTCCGGCGCCGCCCGCCGGACGTATGGCAGCCGCAGCCGTCTGAGCAACCGCTCGAGCTCGTCCGGCAACGGCGGCGGGGCGGGTGGCTTGACAGTCATCGCCGGCCTCCGATCCGCTCCGCCTGATCGGCGAACTCCAACAGCTCGAGCGCGAACTCGCGCGCCTCCTGGGGGGTGAGCGTGCAGATCGCCGGTGGCAGCCAGCAGCGCTGCCGCCGATCACCTGAGCGGTGATCGTCGGTCATGATCACGCTGATCTCCTGCACCGGCTCGCCCCCCTCGGGCACCCACATCAGCTCAGCGTCGATCCGGCAGTGGATGCTGTCTCGGTAGTCACTCATCGCTGTGCCCCCGGGTGGTTGCCCGTCCGCCGGGGCGAGGCGGCGAGCTGGTGAACGTCGGCGCGCTGCGCTTCTTGCCGCGTCCAGCCGACGGCGCACAGCGCGTCGGTCAGCCCGGCCGCGAGCTCGCCGACCTCGACGGCCAGCTGCCGGCGCTCCTCGCACGCCGACTGGTACTCACAGAATCCGCCGTGGACCTGCCAGTGGACGTCTTGCAGCGCCTGCAGCACCGTGCTTTGGGCCTCGCCTCCGCCGGCGCCGATCGCGTCCTTGACCAGCTTGGCGATCTGGCCCTGGCCGGCGGGCGCGACGCCGTCGTAGATGAGGCCGAGGGCGTCGGGATGAAGCCCCGACCACAACCGGTCATTGGCGGCTTGCAGACGGCGCTGGGCGTCGTTCAGCCGCCTGGCGATCCTGCTGTCGGCTTCAAACAGCGCTGAGAGCCGCACGGCCAGCTCTCGCGCGTGGGCGCTCACCACGGGTCCGGTGCCGCCGGTAGACCAAGCAGTCACGGCGCTCATCGCCCGAACCCCGCCCAGCTGCTGGTCGAGCGCTGCAGCGAGGACTCCTCCGAGGCACGCGCGGGGAACGCGATCACCGTCCCCGTGCGGCGCTCGTGCGCGAGGATCGCGGGCACATCCCCCTCGCCAAACCGGCCCGCCTGCGCACACACCCCGAGCGCATGCTCAACCGGCTCGGTGCCGTGCAGCTTGGCGAGGTCGACCGCCTCGGCCATCTTGCGCCTGACGCGCGTGGCGCCCGCGGCGGCGGCCTTGATCAGCCATGCCTCAGCACCCGGCCCGAGCGCCAAGAACGCCTGCTCCTCGCGCGACCGTGCCCGGGTTCGCGCTCAAGCGCACCCGCCGGCCGGGGCGGGTAGTGCTCATCCTTGATGCTCGGCCGGCCCGGCGTGGTCAGCTCGTGCCGGGCGACCTCCCGCGGCCCCTCAGGCGAGTCGACGTGCATCACGACCAGCTCTGAGCCCTGGACCCTGACCCACACCCGCTCGTCACGCAACTGGCTGGGGACCGAGTAGATCGCGGCGCCGACCGAGATCGTCGATTCCCACGACACCCGGCGGGTCTCACCGAAGCACACCGTGTGCGGCACCGCCGGCAGCGGGTGCAACCGCTCGCGCTCCTCGGCCAGCATCACCACCGGCGGCCGGCGCGTGACCCTGTGCTCGCGCGCATTGACCCGCTCGCAGAACCGCTCGCACTCGGCCTCCAGCTCGGCGAACGACCCATACGCGGCGCGGAGATTGTGATCGGTCGGCACCAGATCCGCCCTGGCAATCTTGACCGTCGCTTCGCTGCCGCCCTTGCTCTGCGGGTCTGCCGGCACACACGTAGCGATCGTCAGCCCGTAATGACGGCCCACGCTCACGATCTGCGGGTTGCGGACCGCGATCCCGCACACCTGATCGATCGACACCGTCCGTTCGTTGTCAGTCAGAGCGTAAGTGGGCGCCGACCCGAACCGCCTGAGCGCCCGGTCCAGCGCCATCACCACGCTCGGCATCGTCTTGTCCCACAACGGCAGCACCACCCGAAAACGGCTCCAGGCAAGCCACGCGCAGAACAACACGGTCTCCCGGCCGGCGACCTCGGGCCCGTCGCCATAGTCCCACTGCATCCACAGCCCGGGCTCCGGGATCCACGGCCGGGTCTGGCGGCCGTGTGCCTGCCGCCAGCGGCGCTTGGCCTCCGCGACCGCCCGACGGGTCGTGCGCTCCGAGCCCAGATACCCCATCGCCACCAGCTTCTCGTGCGCCTTATCCGCCCTGATCTTCCCGCGCGAGCGCTCCACCAACTCCACAACCTTCGCGTCGAACGCCCCGCGCGCCGGCCGCGGCCGCGACGCCAGCGACAGACCGCCGCCAGCAGCGTCCCGGGCCTCCACCCAGTGCGCGACCGTCTTGCGATCACACCCGACCAACTCCGCCGCCGCACGCAGCGAACCCGTCAGATCAAACGCCTCCAGAATCTCCATGACTTCCTCCGCTTTCTTCAAGCCCGCCTCCTCGATGCGCCTCGTTGACAAGGCGCGAGGAGCTACAGGCCACTCAGGACAGAACGGTCGTCGTGGGGAGATCCGATGGCCACCCATGGGGAGATCCGGTGGCCGTCACTGGGAAGTTTCGATGGCCGCCTACGGGGAGATTCCCATGGCCGCCGTCATCGGATGACTTCGTGTTCAACAATCAGATTCTCGCGCAGGTGGTGACGGTGGGCGCACGGATAGGGGAGCCGTCCTACCCGACGCGGTATGCAGATGACTCCTCGTCGATCTCGCTCGCTCGCAGCATCCGCTACGGGTTGGGGGTGCTCGGTACTGCAGGCCGCTGCTGGATGCGGGCGAGGGAGCTGATGACGCCGCCGTTCCTTGATGCCGGAAGGCCCGCGCGCCGCGCAGCGGATGTCACTGCGGCTCACGGGCGTTCGGGCGGGCGCGCACCCCCATGCCGCGGTGAGGAAAGCCCCACCGCGGCCATCGCGCCGCCTGGCCTGCTGGCCTACTCTGGCGCTATCCGAGCAGCGCTCGGCCCGCCGCTCGGGGAGCCGCCAGCTGCTGGACGTCTCCCGGCCCCGGGATCGCCTCGACGTCGCGCGCGCCGATCGGCTCCCCGCAGGCCGAGCAGACCAGGCGAGCGTCGCAGAGCCGGCCGCACCGCCTGTGGATCAGGCGCACCGGTGGGCCGTCTGGTGCAGCGTGCTTGTCGCCCCACTGGCGCATGGCGGTGATCACGGGCCACAGGTCGCGTCCCTTCTCCGTCAGCCGGTAGTCGAAGCGCGGTGGGTGCTGGCTGTAGGGGACCTTGGTCAGCACACCGAGCTCGATCAGCCGAGCCAAGCGCTGGTTGAGGACACTTCGCGAGATTCCGAGTCGCTGCTGGAACTCGTCAAAGCGGGTCACCCCAAAGAAGGCGTCGCGAATGATCAGCGGCGTCCACCACTCGCCGACGACCTCCAGGCACTGCGCAACCGAGCAGTGCATGCCCGAGAAGCTCTTGCGTTCCACGCGTTCATGGTAGTGGGTTGCGTCATCGAACTCAATGCTGTACAGTGCGCGTTCGGTCACAGAACCCACTAAACGAAGGAGCTCCCCACGCCGGCCAGCACCTCCCATCGCCATGCATCGCAGCGCCTCGTGCTCGTGATCGTCTGCGCGGGCGTGGTGCTCGCGAGCCTCGACCTGTTCATCGTCAACGTCGCGCTGCCGCAGATGGGCAGGGACTTCCACCTCCACGGCGACAGCGTGGCTGACCTGTCGTGGGTGCTCAACGGCTACGCGATCACGTACGCGGCGCTCCTGGTGCTGTTCGGACGCCTGGCGGAGCGCTATCGGCGGGAGCGTGGCTTCCTGCTCGGAGTGGCGGTGTTCGTCGCCGCCTCGGCGGCGTGCGGAACGGCGAGCAGCCTGCCGGTGCTGGTCGGGTTCAGGGTCATGCAGGCGGCCGGCGCTGCGCTGCTGACTCCGACCTCGCTGGGCCTGATCCTCGCGACCTCCCCGCCCGAGCACCGCCACGCTGCGGTTCGCACGTGGACGGCGGTCGGGGGTTTCGCTGCCGCACTGGGTCCGGTGATCGGCGGCGTGCTTGTGGGAATGAGCTGGCGCTGGGTGTTCTTTGTCAATGTTCCGATCGGGCTCGCCGCGCTGGCGGTCGGCTGGCGCCGCCTCCCACACGTCGCCGGGCACCGGGCGCCCGCTCCCGACGCGCTCGGAGCGCTGCTGGTCACCGGCGGCGTGGGCGCGCTGACCCTTGGGCTTGTCAAGCGCGGCGCCTGGGGATGGAGCGATGTGCGGACGATCGTGACGCTTGCGCTCGCAACAGCTGCGCTCGGACTGTTCGCTGCCCACCTCGCTCGTCACGCCAACCCGCTGATCGACCGCCCGCTGCTGCGGCTGCGGCCGTTCACAGGCGCGTCGGCGGTGGCGCTGCTGTTCTCGGCCGCATTCGGCGCGATGCTGCTGTCCCGCGTTCTGTGGGCGCAGGGTGAGTGGCACTGGTCGCCCCTCATCACGGGCCTGGCGATCGCGCCCGGCCCGCTGATGGTGCCGGCGTTCTCCTTCCTGGTGGCCGGCCGGCTGACCGCCAGGTTCGGAGCCGGGGTTGTGATCGCCGCGGGATCGACGATCTTCGCCGCCGGGGCCGCATGGTGGGCGCTTGCGATCGGTCTGCGACCCGACTACGCAGGCGAGATGCTCGGCGGGATGCTGCTGACTGGAATCGGCGTGGGGCTCACGCTCCCAACGCTGATGGCAACCGGCGCCTCCGCCCTGCCCCCGCAGGCGTTCGCGACAGGCTCGGCGGTCGTCAACATGCTCCGTCAGGTCGGCCTCGCCATCGGCGTGGCCACCCTGATCGCGGTTCTCGGCGCGCCGCGCTCCTCGCTTGAGACGCTCCACGCCTATGAACGCGCATCATGGATGATCGCGGCGATCGCACTCGCCGGCGGACTCCTCGGCCCTGGCCTCCTGCGGCGCTCGGCGGCGACCGCAAACACGGACCCGGTGCTCGCTCCGGGGACCGCCGTCGCGGCGTCGGGCGAGGGCAGCCGCGCGTGACCCACGACCCATCCGGCCGACCGGTCCGGCGGACGCGGTCGCTCGACACCGCGCACGTGCTGCACACTGCACATCCCGCCAGCGGGCACACACCTTCCCGCGACCGTGATCGCCCCGAAGGGCCGCCCGGTCGCGCGGACTCGATGCATCGATCATCGCTCGACAAGCTCGAGGGCCGGTCAGGCGAGGTGCCGGGCCGCCAGCGTCGCCGCAGCCACGCTACGGCGCCAGCTGCCAAACTCCGATGACGTTTCCCGCGGGGTCACGGAAGGCCGCAACCTTCAGATTGCCCTCGGGGTACGGGGCGATGACCATGCTACCGCCAAGGGAAGCCAGCTTCGCGAGCGTGTGATCGACGTCCGCCACGCAGATGTAGGGTCGCACGCCGGCCTCGCCGGCCACGTCGATGTCGGAGACGAAGTGGCCGATCACATGCCCTGAGCCATCCGTGAAGCGGCCCCGATCGGGATCGACCTCCCAGTCGAACACGGCCGCGTAGAAGGCGGCCAACCTGCCCGGATCGGCAGCCGGAATGCGCACATACGAGATCCCGTCCCGTCGCAGCACGGTCGGCTCAACCGCCATGACAGGCACTGTAGCGGCCCAGCGTCGAGCACCGATGGCGTTCAGTGCCGGCCGCACGCACGGCTTCGTGGCGTGAGCGACCGTCCAACGCGGACGGCAGGGCCCGAAACTCGCTCTCGCCCGCACGAGCGCGACCCGCAATACGCTCATGCGACCATGCAGCGCGAATGGCGTGAAGCTCGCAGCACCGCGCCGAAGTCGCAGGGTCCCGCCCGGCCCCGAGGGCCGCGCGTGCCGGACTCGCCGGAGCGCCGCGCAACGGGCGGCAAGCTCTTCAGGTGACGAGCGCGTCGCCCACTGGCAGCAGCCGGCAGGACGGCGCCCCACGCGTGATGGTGACCGACGCGGAGAGCCGCGCGGTGCTCGCGACGGTCCGCGGGCTCCATGCAGCTGGATTTGAAGTCGTCGCCCTGGCCGCAGACAGCCTCCGGCCCGCTCCGGCGCACTGGTCGCGCTCGGTCTCCACTCGGCGGCTCGTACCGCATCCGCTGCGGGCCGAAACGGCGTTTGTTGAGGCGGTCGCGCGTGAGCTGAAGGCACACCCGTGCGCGGTGCTGATCCCGGGCAGCGACGCGTCGCTTCTGGCGATCTCCGCGGCGCGTGAGCGGCTCGGCGCGAACGTGCGCCTCGCGCTTCCTGCCAAGGAGGTGGTCGAGCGCTGCCTGGAGAAGCTCGTGCTTGCGCGCGCAGCCGAGGCACAAGGACTGGCCCCCCCGCGGACGATTTCTTGCGCGGGCTCGCTGGACGCGCTGAACGCCGCCCGCGAGCTGGGCTTTCCGCTGCTCATCAAACCGCCGCGGTCGGTGGTCGAGGTGGCCGGAGAGCGCCGGGTGGTCGGAAGCGCCTTGGTGGACGGCAACGAGGAGCTGCTCGCGGCCGTGCGACGGCTCGGCGGCAGCTGCCTGGCTCAGCGTGTCGAGCCCGGTGCGCTGCTGTCCTTCGCGGGCGTGTTCGCGCGTGGTCGGCTGCTGGCAGCGGCCCTCTCTCGTTATCTGCGCACCTGGCCGCCACGAGCCGGGAACGCCTCCTACTCCGAGACGCTCGCCGTCCCGCCTGCTCTCGAACGCGCCGTTGGTGCCGTGGTTGCCGAGCTTGGCTGGGAGGGTCTGTTTGAGCTTGAGCTGATCGAGCGCCGCGACGGTGGGTGGAGAGCGGTCGATTTCAACCCTCGGCCATACGGCTCGCTGGCGCTTGCGGTCGGCGCCGGGGCGAACCTGCCGGCGGTCTGGTGCTCGTATCTGCTGGGCGCTCAGCCGCCGGCGGTTGTCGCCCGGCCCGGCGTGCGGTACCGCTGGGAGGATGCCGACGTGCGCCACGGCCTCTGGCAGCTTCGCCACGGGCACGCACGCGCCGCCGCAACGGTCTGCAGACCGAGAGCCGGGACCGTGCATGCGTACTTCTCGCCCACGGATCCGGGGCCGCTTGTCGCACATGCGCTGCTGCTGACCGGATCCCTGGCAGGGCGCATCGCCAAGGCGCTTCAGACTGGACAGGCTCGGCTCGCGAGCGGGCCCAGACAAGCCAGCGGCCCGGGGCAAGCCAGCGGCCCGGGGCAAGCCAGCGGCCCCGGGCAAGCCAGCGGCCCCGAGCAAGCCAGCGGCCCCGAGCAGGCCAGCGGCCCCGGGGACACCAAGGCAGGCACGGACGGCTACGCGCCCGCCAACACCAGCGAACCGGGCGAAGCGGGCGGCTCGCCGGAGCGGCCCTCCGACCCCGGCTGGGCGCACACCCTAGAGGCGCCCAGGGCACGGCGAGGCGGAGGTGGCCTGCCGGCGCGGAGGCGGTCGTCCGGACGCGGCCCTGCATTTGGGTCAAGACGGCGACAGGCGGGCGGACTGCCGGTGGCGGTGATCGGAGCCGGCCCGCACGGCCTGGCGGTCGCTGCGTTCCTGCGCGCCGCGGAGATTCCGGTGCGCTGCTTCGGCCGGCCGATGCAGTTCTGGGAGGAGCACATGCCGGCCGGGATGATCCTGCGCTCGCGGAGGCGCGCCAGCCACATAGCGGCCCCCGGGGCCGCCTTGACGATTGGCGACTACGAGCGCGATCTGGGGCGCCGCTGTCGCGAGCCATCACTGACGCTGCGGCAGTTCATCGATTATGGGCGCTGGTTTGCGCAGCGGGCCGTGCCCGATCTCGATCCGCGAGTGGTAAGAGCGCTTGGCCGCAAGGGACCGGCGTTTGAGCTCGAGCTCGATGACGGGGAGCGCGTGGAGGCCTCTCGGGTCGTGGTTGCCGCAGGCCTGGCTCCGTTTCCGAGCCGCCCCGCGCTGTTTCGGTCGCTCCCAGCGGAGCTCGTCAGCCACTCCAGCGACCACTCTGAACTGGCAGAGCTGTCGGGACGTCGGGTGATCGTCATCGGAGGTGGACAGAGCGCGCTTGAGTGCGCTGCGCTGCTGCACGAGCACGGGTCGTCGGTGGAGGTGCTCGTGCGCGCCCCGGCGATCAGATGGCTCAGCGACGACGCGGCTGCGCAACCCGAGCGCCCCAGCATGCTGCCGCCAACCGGGGTTGGTGGACGTCTGAGCGGGTGGCTCGCAGCCGTGCCGGCCGCATATTGGCGCCTTCCACGCCATGCGCAACGCTGGGTGACCGGCCGCTGCCTGCTGCCGGCGGCCTCCGGCTGGCTGCGTCCGCGCCTGGCCGGAGTGACGATCACGTGCGGGCGCCACGCGATCGCCGCGCGCACCACGGCCGGCGAGGTTCGCATAGAGCTCGACGACGGCTCCTGGCGCGCTGCCGACCACGTTCTGCTCGCGACCGGGTTCTCGGTCGATGTGCGCCGCTATCCGTTCCTCACGCGCGAGCTCGTGGCGGCACTGGACACTCTCAACGGACTCCCGCGGCTGAGAGAGGGGCTTGAATCGACGGTGCCAGGACTTCACTTCGTGGGCGCTCCCGCATCGCTGAGCTTCGGGCCCGTGATGCTCTTTGTGGCCGGCAGCTGGTATGCCGCCCCCTCCGTCGCGCTGCGCGCGCTTGGGCGCCCTCAGCGGCCACTGCGCCTGTCGTGCGGCCCTGCGGCTTGATCTCTGCCGTCGGCCGCCTCGGCCCGCGCCTGGTCGCCCTCGCCGCGCCCGGGTCCCGGTCAGGTACGCTTTCCCATCGGCCACTTGGCCAATCAGGGAGGTCGGAAGAGATGATCGCGTCGCGGCGCCGGTTGCTGGCAAAGCTTGCGGTGGGCCTGCTCGGCGGCGTGCTGATCCTTGGCTCGGCGCTCGCCGCCATCGCCGTCGAGGGCTCGGCGCTCGGGGGATCTTCGATGACCGCCATCGTTCTGGGCGCGTTCGGCTGCTGGGCGCTTGACGCCTATTGGCTGGCCTGCACCGTGGACCGCTTGGGCACGCTCGGCCGTGAGCACGGGCCGGACGATGATGGCGGTCTGCGCCGACCGGTGAGCGGCCCCACGCCACAGCCGCGCACACCCTCTGCGGCCGCGCCGTGGTCGCCCTCCGAGCCGGACGGGTCGGATGAGCTCGAACGCGAGCTGGCCGCCGTCCTGCGCGAGGCTGACCGCATCGCCGCTGGCTGATCCTCGGGCCAGCCGACGTCGCCGACCAGGCGACTGCGACCCGTCGTCGAGGCGCGTCGCGGACAGGGAACGTTCGCCACCGAGGCGGGCGCCGCCTCCGGACCCCCCCGGGATCTGGCACCGCTGCGCGCGGGCTTCCTCGAGTGGGTTGCCAACGCCCGGGCCGCCGGACTCGATGACGACGCCATCCGCGCCCTGATCGCCTCGGCGCTCCGCACCGAGCTCTCCGTCAGGGCGGTCGCATGGAACGCGGCGGTCCCTCCCGCGCTGGAGACGGCGGGCCTCGGCAAGCGCTACGGCTCCCTCTGGGCCCTCCGTGACTGCACGCTGCAGATCCCGGCCGGATCCGTGACGGCACTCGTCGGCCACAACGGCGCCGGCAAGACGACCCTTTTGAGGCTCGCCGTCGGGATGAGCGCAGCGAGCGCCGGTGAGGTCAGGACGCTCGGCCTCTCGCCCCGGCGGCAACCGCACCTGGTGCTTCCGCGGATCGGCTTTGTGGCGCAGGACCATCCGCTCTACCGCGGCTTCACGCTCGCGGAGACCCTGAGCTTTGGCCGGCGGATGAACCCCCGGTGGGGCGATGCCTTCGGCCGGCGACGCCTGGTCGACCTCGGCCTGAGTCTCAGACAGCGGGCGGGCAGGCTTTCAGGCGGTCAGCAGGCGCAGCTGGCCCTGACGCTCGCGCTTGCCAAGCGTCCGGAGCTGCTCCTGCTGGACGAACCGGCGGCTTCGCTTGACCCGCTGGCCCGCCGTGAGTTCCTGCAGGCCCTGATGGAGGCGTGGCCGACGGAGAGGTCACCGTCGTGCTCTCCTCGCACATCTTCGCTGACCTTGAGCGCGTGTGCGATCACCTCGTGATCCTGTCCCAGGCTCGGGTCGTGCTGACCGGTACCGTCGACGAATCGTCGCCTCGCACCGGCTGCTCACCGGGACGAGGTGCGACGTCGGCGACATCGAGAGGCTCCACCACGTCGTGCAGGCGAGCAGCACCGAACGCCAGACGAGCGTTCTCGTGCGCGCCGACGGCCACGTGCACGACGCTCGTTGGCGCGTCTCCGACGTGGACCTGGAGCAGATCGTCCTCGCTTATCTGGCCCGAGATCCCCTCGCCGGGCCTACGCCCTGTTCGGGGCAAGCGCCTTACTGGCGATCGGTGCCATGACCCGCCGGACCGGCCTCGCGATCGCGACCGGCTTCGCTGCGTATGTGAGCGTTCGGCTGGCGGTGCGCGGCCTGCGTCAGAACCTGGTCCCGGCGATCCACGCGCTCCTCCCGCTGCCGCGCGGTCCCCAAGGAATCTTCCACGCCTGGGAAATCGACCACGGCTTCACCGACTCGCACGGCCGGCCCATCCCGTACTCGGTCGTGGCCGGCTGCTTTCAGAGAGGCGCTCACCTCAGCCTCCGCTGCATGATGGGCCACCACGTGTATCAGAGCTTCGTCTACGACCCGGCCAGCCGCTTCTGGCCGCTGCAGGCCGCGGAAGCCGGCCTGTTCATAGCGCTCGCGGCGATCCTGCTCACCACCACGGTCTGGTGGGTGATCCGGCGCATCGGCCACTGACGCGGGCGCGAGATCAGACGGGCGTTGGGGTCCTCGCCGGACGTTGGGTCGCTGCGCTGGCCCGGGAGATGAGCGGCCAGAGCGCCGCGCACCGGTAACCCCGCTCCACGGGCTGCGTCTGACTGTCGCAGTGGAGGAGTGGGCCGTGGAGGGATCGAACCTCCGACCTTGGGATTAAGAGTCCCCTGCTCTACCAGCTGAGCTAACGGCCCGGGGAGAGCGCCGATGTTACCCCGCCCACGGGTGGCGCGACCCGTAGCCGGCGGCGAAGCCGTGCGCCGCCGGCGCGCTCAGCAGGACTGCGCCAGCGATGGCGTGGTCTTTGCCGTGTCGATCAGCCCAGAGACCTGCTTGCGCGTCGCGGCCGGCACCATCGCCTCGGCCTTTGCCGCCGCCAGGTCGCCCACGCGCGTCTCGCCCGCGGCGTAGGCCGAGATCGCCAGGCATTCGAACCCCCTCACCGAGCTGGGGTCGGCGATCGTCGCATCCTCCCAGGCGGCGGCCTCGTTGGCGTACTGGCCGAGCACGCCGTACGCGTCGCCGGCCTCGATCGCGTAGTTGGCGCTTGGGTGGGAGGTGAGCTTCAGGTAGCGCTGCCAGGCGGCGCCGACCTGCGCGAGCTCTCGCTTGCCGGCGGCCGTGTAGGTGCCGGTGTTGGAGTTGTATCCGTTGCTCGAGGCGTTCTGGTAGTGGGCCTGCACCAGGTTCCCCCAGGCGGCGGCGCTGTTGGGATCGCGCTTGACCTGGGCCTCGGCCGCGCGCACCTGGGAGCTGATGATCTGGCCCTGGTCGTTTGAGCCGCTGCCCGTCAGGCCGTTGAGCAGGCCGCCGAAGCCGTTGCCGGTCCCGACGCCGAACAGCACCAGCCCGCCTCCCATCAGCACCGCGAGGCTGAGGTAGACCGCCTGGACGGTGCGCCGCCGCCCGCGGCTGCGCAGATCGAACAGCACGGCGCTAGTCGACCCCCATCCTCGGCTCGGCCAGCTTGAGCTCCGCGGCGGCGCGCCTGGCGTCGCGACGGTCGGCGAGCTTGAGCAGGAGGATGCTGGCGAGGAACAGGATCACGAGCGGAAGCGTCTCAAGCCCGGTGGTCACGGGGTCTGCTCCCGGCATCGCGGCTGCGATCACCGCGATCAGCACCGTAGCGTAGCGCCAGTGCCTGGTCAGGGTGCCGCCGTCGATGACCCCCAGCGAGCGCAGCCCCAGCAGCGCCAGCGGGAGCTGGAACGCCAGGCCGATCGCGCCCATCGTGAGCACCTCGAACGAGTACAGCGGCTTGGCCTGCACGAGGTTCTGAAACTCGCTGGAGTTGTAGCCCTGCAAGAAGCGCACGGCGGCCGGCAGCACCACCAGGTAGGTGAACACCACGCCGCAGATGAACAGCGCCGGAGCGGCGATCACGACCGGCCGGACGACGCGGCGCTCCTCCGGGCGAAGCGCCGGCACCACGAAGGCGTAGATCTCATACAGCAGCACAGGGAGGGCGAGCAGGATCGCGGCGTAGAAGCAGACGGTGATCGTGGTGGTGAACGGCTCGCCCACGCCGATCGTGATCGGGATGTTGGCCGGCGCCTTCTGCGGCAGCGAGCGGGCGCCGGCGTAAAGCTGCTGGCCGGCCGCGGCGAGCAGCGCGTCAAGCTGGGCCGGCACCCCCGGGATCCGGGAGGCGGCCACCACCAGCGAGGCGGCGTTCTCGATGTGGCGCGCGGCCGAGACGGAGTCCCGCGTCAGGCCGCCGAGATGGTTGGCTGCGGTCTGCGGGGTTGGCGGCAGGCGGCTGTTGAGCGCCTGCAGCAGGAGGTGGTTTTGCCAAAAGCAAAGGCCGAAGGCGACCAGGACGGCCGCCAGGCACACGAACAGCCGCGAACGCAGCTCGTCGAGGTGGTCCACCACGCTCAGCCGATCGTCGTGACCGATCGGCCGCAGCACCCTCGCCATCGGCCCGCTCCCGGCGCTGGCTCAGGCGCGCCGCTCGCGCCCGGACGGGCCCGGCAGTGGCGCAGCCGGATCCGGCGCCGAAGGCGCGGACGCTCGTGGGCCCGCATGCGGGTCCGGTGGCTGCGGGCGCGGATCCTGGGCACCAGGCGCCGCCGGGGCGGCCTGCGGCGGCTGTGGCATGGGCGGCTGTGTCGTCTGTGGTTGCGCCGCGGGCTGCTGGACGGCCTGCGGCGGCTGGACGGCCTGTGGCGGCTGGGGCGCCGGTGGCTGCGCGTACGGCTGCTGCTGGGCGTACGGCTGCTGCTGGGCGTACGGCGGCTGGCCGCCCGGGGGCGGCGCGTACTGGCCCTGCGGTGGGTGCGAATGCGGGTGGCCCGCGGGCGGCTCCCAGTGGCCCTGCGTCGGCGTCTGCGGCAGCTGCCCGACCGCGGGCGCCGCGTACTGTCCGGCGGGCGGCGGCGGAGCGTACTGGCCCGGCGGCTGCTGCTGGACCTGTGGGTACGGGGTCGCAGGCGGCGGCGCCGGCTGCGCGTACTGCGGCTGCGCGTAGGGCGGCTGCGCCGCGTACTGGGGCTGGGACGGCGGCTGTGCGTACTGCGGCTGGGCGACGGGTGCGGTCGCGTACTGCTGGGCGGCCTGCGGCTGGACCGCCGCTGGCGCGATTGTGGGAGGCGCCGGCGACAGCGCGGGCGGCTCTGCCTCGGGCTTTGACTCGCCGGTGATCCCCTCCTTGAACTCGCGCATCCCCTGACCGAGGCCCTTGCCGATCCCGGGCAGCCGCTTTGGCCCGAGGATGAGCAGGACGATGATCAGGACGACGATTGCATCGATGGCGGGGTTGCGGAACATGCTCGGGCCTCTCCAGATCTGGGATCACCAAGCGTACAGGGCACACGACCCCTGGCAAGCGGACACCAGACCAAGGTCTGTCAAGCGCCGGCGGCCGGGCGCCGATATAGCTGGCCGAGAACCGATGAACGAGCAGCCCCAGCACCAGCAGCCCCAGCGTCACACGGTCCGAAGGATCGTGCTGCCCTCCGGGCGCTCGATCGAGGTGGTGCGCTTCTACGCCGAGGAGGCTGCGGACCCGGGCCTGCACGTCTGCCCGAGCTGCGGCTCGCACCTGGTGCAGCCCGTGGACTGGGCCGAGGCCCCGCAGGGCCACTGGGAGCTGGTGCTGGAGTGCCCCAACTGCTTCTGGCTGGACGAGGGGGTCTTCGACCAGGATCAGGTCGACGCGCTGGAGGAGCGCCTCGACGAGGGCCTGACCGACATGCTGTCGGATCTTCGCCGCCTCACGCAGGCCAACATGAGCGAGGAGATCGAGCGCTTCGCGGCGGCGCTGCAGGCGGATTTGATCCTGCCTGAGGACTTCTGAGATCGCCAAAGGCGGCGGTCGTCGCCCGGCGGTTTTAGGAGTAGCGCTCGACCATCCCGTCGGCGATCAGCTCAAGCGCGGCCCGCTGGCGCGCTCGCAGCGGCGGCAGCATGGCCTTGGCATCGCACACCAGCGACCGGGCGCGTGCCCTGACCTCCTCTAGCGCCCCGGTCGCGGCGATCAGCGCACACACGGCGGCGGCGTCGCCGGGGGTTGCGATCGAGCGCAGGTCCAGCTCGCGCAGCCGAGGATCGCGCGCCCGGGCAACCACCAGCGGCAGGTTGACGGTCCCGTCGAGCAGGTCCGCGCCGCGCGGCTTTCCCGTGCGCTCCGGGGGGCCCGACACGTCGAGCACGTCGTCGAGCAGCTGGAAGGCCAGGCCGATCCGCTCGCCGAAGGAGGCCAGCGCCCGGCCGTCCACGCCCCCCTCCAGCGCGCCCAGCTCGCACGCGGCGGCAAACAGCATGGCGGTCTTGAGCCTGCATCGCTCGAGGCAGCGCTCCTCGGACACCGCCCGCCACGCGTCGGCGCGCTGCATCAGCTCGCCGGCGGCAAGGCTGCGGCTTGCGCTGGCGAGCACGCGGATCGCGCGCACCGACCGGGTCCCGACCAGTTCGGCGAACGCCCTGGAGAACAGCAGGTCGCCGGTGGCGGTGGCCGCAAGCCGCCCGCCGGCAGCCAGCACGGTCGGGCGCCCGCGACGCAGCGGCGAGCCGTCGAGCACGTCGTCGTGAACCAGCGTGGCCGAGTGGACGAGCTCGATCGCCACCGCCGCCCTGAGCAGCGCATCTGACTCCGGCGGCGGCGCCCCGGCCGACAGGAACACGAGCAACGGGCGCAGCCGCTTCCCGCCGGCTGCGATCGTGTCGCCGGCATGGCGTGCGAGCTGGTCCCCGTGGCCGGTGGCCAGCTCTCCGAGCCGTCGCTCGAGCGCGACCATCAGGCGCGCAGCCTGCTCTCCGCCGGCCTCCACCACCTCCCTGACGGCGTCGATTGCGGCGCTCAACCGGTCTCTCTCACGCTCGCACCACGCCCACATGCAGGGCGATCATCCCGCCCGCCGTCAGAACCCAATGGATCCCCTCAAGCCCGGCCCGCCACATCGCATCGGCGAGCGCCGGGGGCGATGGAAAGCGGCGAACGGAGCTCGGCAGGTAGCTGTAGGCGTCCGCGTCGCCGGCCAGCCGGCCGAGCAGCGGCACGACCCTCTCAAACCATACGTCGAGCAGCCCCGCCAGCCTCGTGCCCGCGGCGGTGGTGATCTCCAGCACAACCACCCGCCCGCCCGGCCGCACGACGCGCGCCAGCTCCGACAGCCCGCGGTCCAGATCGGAGAAGTTGCGCGCGCCGAAGCCCACCGTCGCGGCGGCGAACTCGCCGTCGGCGTATGGAAGCTCAAGCGCGTTGGCGCGCTCGAAATGGACCTCGACGTCGCGCGGCGCGCGACCATCGGCGAGCAGGCCAGAGAGCTTGGCGTCTGCAAGCTCGAGCATCCTCGCGGAGAAGTCGGCGCCGACCACCGAGCCGCCCGGGGCCACTCGGCGCGCGAGCTCCAGCGCCAGATCGCCGGTGCCCGTGGCGACGTCGAGGACCCGGTCGCCCGGTTGGACCTGCGCCAGCGCGGCCGCACGGGCCCGCCACCGGTGGTGCATGCCGGCCGTCATCACCGTGTTCATGCGATCGTAGACCCCGGCGATCCGGTCGAACATCGCCCTCACCTGGGGCTCCGGAAGGGTGCCGGGCGCGCCCGCGCTCGTCTGGCGCCTCACGGTCCCGAATCCCGTCTCGGCGCTACTGCAGCTCGCCGAGGAAGTTGATCAGGTCGTAGAACTGGCGCGGGTTCTGCTTGGCCAGATTCGCGAACGACGGCATCGGCGCGGTCGGGTTTCGCAGCGTCGAGGCGATCGCCTGGGGGCGAAGAATGCGCCCGATGTGCGTGAGCGGGGGCCCGGGGCCATCGTTGCCGTTGTCACCCAGCACGTGGCAGGCCAGGCAGCCCGAGTTTCCGACCACCAGAGCCCCGGCTCTGAAGATCGCCTTCTGAGAGGCGGTGAGCGACGCGGGGGGCTGCAGGTCCACCGAGTTGGGCGAGCCGGTGTTGGCGCCGGTGTAGGTGAGGTAGGCCATGGCGAAGATGGTCGTGAGCCCCGCGGCGAGAGCGACCGGACGCCGCTCGATCCGCCGCTCCGGGCTGCGGTCGTAGAACGGCAGCAGGAACAGCAGGATCATGCAGATGGTCGGCACGCCGATCGTCGCAAGCGGCGTGAACTTCGGGATGTTGCGCATCACGCGCAGAACCTCGAAGAGGAAGTAGAAGTACCAGTCCGGACGCGGCACGTAGGTGGTCGTCGTCGGATCGGCCTTCGGCCCCAGCTCGGCGCCGAACATCGTCGCCAGGAAGATGATCACCCCCATCACCACGACGGCCATCACCGAGTCCTTGGCGACGGCGTAGGGGAAGAACGGCTTCCCCTGGTTCTTCAGGATCGAGTACTCGCGGAGGTAGGCCTCCTTCTCGGCCTGGTTCAAGGCTGCGCCACCCCGCTCATACGGTGGTCTCCCGCAGCTCGGGCTCCTCCTCGGCCTTCAGCCACGGCGGCGCGGAGATGCCCAGCTTGGTGACCAGGTACAGGTGGAAGCCGATCAGGGCGGCGATCAGCCCGGGGATCAGCATCATGTGGATCGCGTAGAACCGGGACAGGGTGGTGGCGCCGAACTCGGCTCCGCCACGCAGGAAGTCAGCGAGATAGGGCCCGATGAAGGGACCGCCCGCGTTGATGTTGATCCCGACGATCGAGGCCCAGTAGGAGCGCTGGTCAAACGGCAGCAGGTAGCCGGTGAAGCCCATCGCCAGCGTCAGGATCAAAAGCACGACGCCGATGATCCAGGTGAGCTCACGGGGGTACTTGTAGGCGCCGAAGAAGAACACGCGACCCATGTGCAGGAAGATCAGGATGATCATCACCGACGCCCCCCACTTGTGCATGCCTCGCACGAGCTGCCCCAGGAAGGCGTCGTCGGTGATGTAGCGCACCGACTCGTACGCTCCCCCGGCGGCGTCGGGCCGGTAGTACATGGCCAGGAAGACCCCGGTGACGGCCTGGTTCAGGAAGGCGAACATCGTCGCGGAGCCGAGCGTGTAGAACCAGTTGATCCCGCGCGGAACCTTGCGGAACAGCAGCCAGCGGATCCCGCCGGACATCGACGTGCGCTCGTCGATCCAGTCGACGACCGAGATGCCGGCCTCGGTGGCCAGCTCGGCCGTTGTCTGCGGCTTGCCGTTGCCGTTGGCGTCCGAGTCGCCCGGACGGGGAGGCAGCGGCTGAAGCGCCTTGGGCAGGGGTGGCAGCGGGAGCTTGGGCATCAGCGATCGGTCAGTGAGGCGGTCGAGAAACGCGCGGGATACAGGTACTGCCCGATCCCGTCCAGCGGCTCGCCGGGATCACGCGGCGAGAAGCGTTGCAGCTCGGAGTTGACGGAGTATCGCGGCCCCAGCTCCACCAGGCCCGTGGCCGCGTTGTAGCGGGTGTAGAAGCGGTCGAGCGGGCGCACGGGCGGTCCGCCGACCACCATCCCGCGAAAGTCGTACACGCCGCCGTGGCAGGGGCAGATGAACCGCTCGGCGGCGGCCACGTAGCGCACCGGGCAGCCCAGGTGCATGCACCGGTCCGACAGGGCGACCCAGTGGTCGTACTCGTCGAGCGGCTCGGTGTCGATCGCCGGGTTGCGCTTGCGCACGTACGCGATCGAGTTCCCGGCCTCCCCGATCCCCTGCACGAGCTGGATCACCTTGGTGGTGTAGGTGTTCTCGGTGAAGTCCTCGGGCGGCCCGATCGGCTGCCAGCTCCACGGCAGGCGACTGAACAGCGGGCCGATCGCGAATCCGAGCGCCGGCAGCGTGAACGCCATCGCCGCGATCGCGCCCGAGCCGTGCGTGACGGCCGTCATGAACCGCCGACGGGTGACGGTCTCGCCCTCGAAGGCGCCCGGCATGCGCCGGTCAAGGGTGTACTTGGACTTGCTTGTCTCTTTGTGTCTATCTGCCACTTTTGCCTTGCTCAACGGCGGCTAAGCCGCGTCCAACGGTCGCGTAAGCGTACCGCCAACCGTTTCACGGTGAGCCGGTAACCGATGCCAGCGCCCAGTCACGGGCCGACAGCAGCGATCCACGGGCCCGCGGGTCCCCGGCACGCGCCAGCCGCTTGGCGTCCTCGAGCCGTCGGCTGCCGCCCCACCCGATCGCCACCGCTCCGGCCTCCCACACGGCCGCGGCGAGCGCCCTGTCGCCCTGCGCGTGGGCCTGCGCCACGAGCGAGATGACGTCGGCCAGCTCGGCCACCGCGTCCAGGTCGCCGAGCTCGGCCAGCCTGTAGAGCCCCAGCGCGTACAGCCGGTCGCCGAGCAGGAGGGCCAGGTCAGGCTCGTCGCAGCGCACGACCCGAGGCTCGCCGTAGTGCAGCAGCGAGCCCTCGACGATCATCTCCAGCAGCAGCTCATACTCGCCGGGGTTGGCGGCGGCGCGCGGACCACGGGCCGCCAGCGCCGGCGCGCCCGCGCCCGGGACCGCGCCGTCACCCGGCCCAGGGATGGGCGAGTACGGGACGGCGCTCTCACCCTCCGCGCAAAAGCCACCCTCGCGGGCGCCCATCGCCCCCTCTGCGGGCGGCGCAACGAGCGCGTCGGCGAGGGCGCCCCCCTCGACGGCAAGCGCACGGCGAAGCGCCTCGAGCGTCACAGCGCGGCGAACGCCGCCGCAGCGGCCTGGACGGTGCGCTGCACGTGCTCGGGGCCGTGCGCGAGCGATGGGAACCACGCCTCGAACTGGGAGGGAGGCGGGTAGATCCCGCGTGCCAGAAGCTCTCGACACCAACGGCCGTATGCGCCGGTGTCACAGGCGGCCGCCCCCTCCCAGTCGCGCACCGGCTCCGCGCAGAAGAACACCGTCAGCAGGCCGGGGACGGACTGCACGCTCACGGCGACGCCCGCGCTGGCGGCGGCATCCCGCAGGCCGGCCACCAGCGCCGCGGTCGTGCGCTCCAGGCGCTGGTAGGCCTCGCCGTCGAGCCGGGCGAGCGTCGCGAGCGCGGCCGCGACGGCCAGCGGATTGCCCGACAGCGTGCCGGCCTGGTAGACGTCGCCGGCTGGCGCGACGCGCTGCATCAGCTCGCGCGAGCCGCCGTACGCGGCGGCCGGAAGCCCGCCGCCCATGACCTTGCCCATCACCGTCAGGTCGGGCAGCACGCCGTATCGCTCCTGCGCGCCGCCCCTGGCGACGCGAAAGCCGGTGATCACCTCATCGAAGATCAGCAGGGCGCCGCACTCGTCGGCGATCGCTCTGAGCTGCGTGAGGAACCCGTCGTCGGGCGGGACGACCCCCATGTTCGCCGGCACCGGCTCGACGATGATCGCGGCCGGCTCGGTGGCCAGCGCGGCCGCGCGCACGGCTCCCGCGTCGTTGAACGGCACCACCACGGTGGCCGCCGCCGCGCCGGCCGGGACGCCGGGGCTCGATGGGATCCCCTGGGTCGCAAGCCCCGATCCCGCCTGCGCGAGCAGGCCGTCGACGTGGCCGTGGTATGCGCCGGCGAACTTCAGGACGCGCTCACGACCGGTCACGGCGCGCGCCAGGCGCAGCGCGCTCATCGTCGCCTCGGTGCCCGAGGAGGTCATCCGCACCATCTCCACCGACGGCACCCGCACGGCGATCTCCTCGGCGAGCGCCACCTCGCCGGCGGTTGGAGCGCCGAAGCTCGTGCCCTGGGCGGCGGCCGCGCGGACCGCCGCGACGACGTCAGGGTGCGCGTGGCCGAGGATCAGCGGCCCCCACGAGGACACCCAGTCGACGTACTCGTTGCCGTCGGCATCGACGATCGTGGCGCCGTGGCCGGAGGCGATGAAGATCGGGTCGCGCCCGATCGCCCGCATTGCGCGGACCGGCGAGTTGACCCCCCCGGGGAGGACCTGCAGCGCGCGCTCGTAGAGCTCCGCGGAGCGCGGCGCGCGCCCGGCGGCGGTGCCGGTCGCCGCCCTCACACGCCCGCGTGCTCGCGCTCCCAGCGACGGTGCGCGTCGGTGAAGTAAAGGAGACGGATCTTCTTGAACTCGGTCGACGAGTACAGCGTCGCTCGCTCGGAGATGCCGGTGTCGGCGGCGATCGAGTCGAGGATCGCGTCGCACTCCTCCTTTGAGCGCCCATGGGCCATCGTGAAGACCGAGTAGGGCCAGTCGGGGTAGGTCGGCCGCTGGTAGCAGTGCGAGATGCCGCGGAACGCGGCCATCCGCATGCCCATCTGAAGCACCCGGTCCTCGGGCACGCGCCAGACGCCCATCCCGTTGGCCGAAAAGCCGGCGCGCCGGTGGTAGAGGATCGCCGCCACACGCCTGAGCAGCCTGCGCTCGACCATCCCCTCCAGGTGGGCCAGCAGCCGCTCCTGCGGGATCCCGAGGCGCATCGCCGCTGGCGCGTAGGGCTCCTCCACGACGGGCATGTCGCCCTGCAGGGCCCGGATCACCGAGCGGTCGAACTCGTCGTGCGGCTGGGGCTCGGTCTCGGCGGGCGCGACCGCCTCCGCCGTCGGCCGCGTGAGCGCGCTCGTGTCGCCCTCCATCTCCAGGTCCATCCTGATCTTGAACAGCTTGAGCGTCGGAAGCTGGCGCACGGAGGCGGCGCCTGCCTCGCGCGCCAGCACCTCCAGCGTGCCCTCAAGCCCCAACCTCGAGCCCGGCTCGGTGGCGATGGTGAACCAGATGTTGAACTCGTGGTTTCGCAGGTAGTTGTGCGAGACGCCGGGGTGCGAGTTGATCACGGTCGCCGCGCGCCACGGATGCTCGGGGTCGACCTTCGCGGCGACCAGCATCGAGCTGTACCCCAGGGCGCGCGTGTCGAAGATCGGCGTGACCTGGCGGATGATGCGGGCATCCAGCAGGTGCCGGACGCGCTCGATCGCCTCGCGTTCGGAGATCCCAGCCCCTGCGGCCACATGCTGGTAGGGGCGCGGGGCGATCGGGAACGAGCCCTGCATCAGGTTCAGCAGCCGCCGGTCGACGTCGCTGAGCTCGACGGCCGCGCCGCGGGCACGGCTTCGCAGCTTCGGGCCGTGATGTCCGCCGGCGGCGGGGAGATGACGCTCGCCTACGCGAGCCACCGGGCGGCGTCCTTTGCGTGGTAGGTGATGATCATGTCGGCTCCCGCGCGACGGATCGAGGTCAGGGCCTCGAGCACGGCGGCGCGCTCGTCAAGATAACCGGCCGCGGCCGCCGCCTTGACCATCGCGTACTCGCCGCTGACGTTGTAGGCGGCCACCGGCAGCAGCGTGTCGCGGCGGATCCTTCGCACCAGGTCCAGGTACGCGAGCGCCGGCTTGACGATCAGGATGTCCGCTCCCTCCTGGGCGTCCAGCCGCGCCTCGCGCAGCGCCTCGTCGCCGTTGGCCGGATCCATCTGATAGCCCCGCCGATCCCCGAACGCGGGGGCCGAGTCCGCCGCGGCCCTGAACGGCCCGTAGAAGGCGGAGGCGAACTTGGCGGCATAGGACATGATCGGCACGTCGGCGAGCCCGTCCTCGTCGAGCGCCGCGCGGATCGCCCCCACGCGCCCGTCCATCATGTCGCTCGGCGCGACCACGTCCGCTCCCGCGCGCGCCTGCGAGACGGCGGTCCTGGCCAGGAGCTCGAGCGTCGCGTCATTGTCCACCACCGTCCCGCGGGGGCCGTCCCGCAGGACGCCGCAGTGGCCGTGGCTTGTGTACTCGCACAGGCACACGTCGCAGATCACAACCAGCCCCGGGTGCGCCTCCTTGATCGCCCGGGTCGCCAGCTGCACGACTCCCTCCTCGTCCCAGGCGCCCGATCCCTCCTGATCCTTGGCCGCGGGAAGGCCGAACAACAGCACGGCCGGAATGCCGAGCTGCGCGGCCTCGCCGGCTTCGGCGACCGCATGGTCGATCGACAGATGGTCGATCCCCGGCATCGACGGGATCGGCTCGCGGCGGTCGACCCCGTGCGCGACGAACATCGGGTAGATCAGATCCTCCGCGGCAAGGCGCGTCTCGCGCACAAGGCCGCGCAGCGACGGCGTGGCCCTCAGGCGGCGCAGGCGAGTCTGCGGAAAGGGCATCGCAACGGTCGAGCATACCTGCGCGTCCCGGCCCGCCGCGCCGGTCCCTGAAACGACCGGCCCAGGCCCGGCTCACGGTCGCTCAGACCAGCGCCCAGGGCTCAACGCGCCATTCGCGGACCAGCCCCGCCCTCACGTACGGGTCGCCGGCCACGAAGCGCTCGACGTGCGCCCGGTCGACGCCGCGGAAGCCGATCGCAGCGCCGGTGGGCGGGTCCCCGATCGCGCCGGCGACCACCAGATGGCCCGCGTCGCGCTCGGCGGCGATCCGCGACAGGTGCTCCTCCCGGTGGGGGCCACGGCGCTCGAGCATGTCGTCGACGTAGGTGTACAGGAGCAGCAGCGCGCTCTCGGCCATCCCGCGCAACGGTACCGGCTCGGGCACCGGACCCTGTACGCTTGCGGCGATGAGCGACCTCCAGCGACGGGGTGGCTACACGCCCCGCAGGGTGCGCGAGCAGCGGGCCTACCGGATGGTGGTCACCGGAGCGACGGCCGGCGCCGTTGGGGTTGTCAGCCTCGTGCTGGCGGTTGCCGGCGTGATCGGAGCGACCCTGCCGATCCTGGCGTTCCTGGTCACCGCGCTGTGCCTGCTTGGCTTCATGCGCACCGTCGGCAGACGCTAGCTGCGCAGACGGTTCTGGTCGTATTGGCGCAAGGATCGTCCCCGCACCGGGCGACGGGACGCAGCATGGCGCTGCGCAGACTGACCGGCCGCGGCGCACCGCTCGCTGGAGCGACCGGTCGCTCGGCTGCGCCGCGTCGCCTAACCGACCGTCCGCCCCTTGGCCTCCTCGCCACGCCGAGCTGCTCGGGCTCAGCCGCTCCTCAGACCGGACGGCCGCAGGCGACGCATCGCCAGCGCCCCGGCCGCGCCGAACGCGAGCGCCAGCGCGGCCAGGTGCGCGACCGCCGGAAGCGGCGAGCCGGCCGTGAACGCGCGCGAGGCCGCCTCAAGCGCTGCCCGGAAGGGCAGCAGGAAAGAGACCACGGCAAGCGCCCGGCTCAGCGAAGGCGACACCGCGCCCGCGGGCACCAGCGCCAGGAACGCGACCGGCAGCGACACGGACACGGCCAGCAGCGACGCGGCGCTCACATCGCGTGCAAGCGCGCCGAGCGCCGCCCCCAGCGCGGCGAACGACAGGCCGCCGATCGCCAGGGAGAGCACCCAGAGCTCGACCCGACCCCAGCTGAGGGTCACGAACGCGGAGATCCCCGCGGCCATCGCCAGCGCCATCCCCGCGGCCAGCCCGCCCGCCAGCAGCACCTTCGATGCCAGCACGGTGCGCGGCGCCACCAGGCCGCGCGCCAGACGCGCATAGGCGTTCTCGGAGCGCTCCACCGACAGCAGGCCGGCGGCGAGCAGCATCGCCACGAGCATCAGCGACACGACCACCGCGATCGACGCCGCGTACGTGGCCGCGGGCGTCGTGGCGCCGGCCAGCTGGAAGCGCTGGACCACGAGCGGGGATCCGATCGAGCCGAGCACCGGCCCGGCGAACGACAGCCCCTCGACGGCCAGGTCCGCGAACGCAACCACCTGCGCAAGCGCCGCGCGCAGCGCCGAGCCCGGCGGGAGCGCCCGGACGGCGCCGGCGACGATCTCACGCGCGTCCCGAAGACCGAGAAGCGCCACGCTCTGGCCGAGGATCTGCACCCGGCCGCCGTCGAGGACCTCGTGCAGGTCGCCGACCGCGACGCGCAGCAGCTGACGGGAGACGTCCTGCTGGATCTGCGCCAGACGGGTGGTGAGCGCCTGGTCGACCAGCTCGCGCTCGAGCGGATTGGCGGTGTTCAGGTAGACCTGCACGGTTGGGCTGCCAACGCCCTCGCTCAGCAGGCCACGGATCTGGGCGGGCAGGTCGGCGGGGATCACGACCGCCGCCAGCGCGCGACCGCCGCGCACGTCCGCGATCGCCGCCGCGAGCGTGTGCACCCGCAGGGGCCGGATCGAGCCAAGCAGATCGGCGGCCAGGCTGCCGACGTCCAGCCGGCGACCGGCGAAGACAACCTCGCCGTGCCCGGGCGCGACCTCATCCAGAAACGCGACCGCGGGCTTGCCGGGGGGGCTTGAGAGGGCGACGCCCACCATCAGCGACAGCGCGACCGGGTAGGCGACCAACAGCCCCACCAGCAGCGGGGAGCGGCGCAGGATCTGCAGGTCCTTGATCAGCAGCCAGCGCATCTGGAGGCGCCCGGTCGGCAGTCAGTGGCCGCGCCCGCGCAGAAACGCCACAAGCGCCGACTCAAGGTCCGGCGGCCGGCCGCGGCCCTCGTCCGCGCTCCCGTGCGCGCCGGCGGACGGCATCCTGCTCGGGCTTGAGGATGACACCCCGCCGCCGCGATCCGGTGACGCCCGGCGAGCGGAGCGCAACCCCACGATGTCGACCAGCTCGTCGCAGGTCCCGCAGAACAGCAGCTCGCCATCGGCCAGCAGAAGCACCCGGTCGGCGTAGCGCTGCACCTCGGCGATGTCGTGGGTCGAGAACACAACCGTGGTGCCGCGCCCCGCGAGATCGAGAATGAGATCCCACAGGCGCGCGCGCTGGCGCGGGTCAAGCGCGGAGGAGGGCTCGTCGAGCAGCAGCACGTCCGGATCCCGCAGCAAGCCGATCGCGACGTTCACCCGCTGGCGCAGACCGCCGGACAGCCGGTCTACCCTGTCGGCGGCGTGCGCGCGCAACCCGGCGTGGTCGAGCATCCGTTCGACGGCGGCATTGACGTCCGCGACCCGCTCAAGGCGCGCGAACAGCCTGAGGTTCTCGGACACGGACAGCCTGGAGTAGACCGCCGGCTGCTGGGGAACCCAGCCGGCCGTACGGCCGGCGCCTCGCAGTTCGCCAGAATCGGGCTCCAGCACGCCGGCGAGGATCGACAGCAGCGTCGTCTTGCCGGCTCCGTTTGGTCCGATCACGCCCACGAGCTCGCCGGGCGCAAGCTCAAAGCTCACGTCGCGCAGCGCAACGCGCGCGCCGAACGCTCGCGTCAGCGAGCGCGCAACGAGCGGACCCGCCGCCGCCGTGGGTGCGATCGCCGCCACCGGCCGCACCTACCGGGGCCGGTCGCGCCCGCCGACGGGCGCAGCGGTCGTCGGATCGAGCTCCGCCTGGTCCGCGGAGACCGCCGCGTCCGAGACCGCTGCTTCGGCGAGCGCGGCCTCGGGCGAGATCGGCCCATCCAGGCCCGGCCCCTCGCCAGCCTCCCCCCGCGCCAGATCATCATCCGATGGCTCGCCGGCGGCCTGTGAGCGCGCGCCGACGCCGTGCCCGCCCCCTTCTGCGGGCGGGGCGCTCCCCGCCGGCGACCCGCCGGACAGCGACAGCAGCGTCTGACCGCCCACGGTCCACGGCTCGAGCACCAGGTGCCGGCGCAGATACAGCGCCGTCTGGCGCAGCACCGCGATCACGGGTAGCGCGACGAGCGCCCCGGCGACCCCGTAGAGCTGGTAGCCGACCAGCAGCGCGAGGATGATCAGGATCGGGTTGATGCGCAGCGAGATCCGAAACACCTGCGGGGCGACCACGTGGCCCTCGAGCTGCTGCAGGCCGATGAACAGAAGCACGAGCCACAGCGCCGTGAGGGGGCTCTCCAATAGGCCCACGAGGACGGCCGGGATCGGGCCGATGATCGGGCCCACATACGGGATGAACTCCATCAGCCCGTAGAAGACGCCGAAGAAGACCGAGTACTGGCTGCCGGCCGGGAACACCCCCACCAGGCCGAGGACCTCGAGCGCCAGGGCGGCGCTTGCGCCCATCGCGACGCTGAACAGCAGCTGCCCGCGGACGTACCCGGAGACCGCCTGCTGCACGAGGCGGGGATAGTCGTCCTGCGGGCTGCCGTCGCCGGGGGGCATCAGCCTGCGCGCGAGAGCGCCGATCTGACGGCCGTACACGAGCAGGTAGACCGACAGCACGAGCGTCAGGATCAGGTCCAGTCCGATCGTGACCAGCCCGGAGAGCAGGCTGCGGGAGAACGAGACGATCGCGCCAGAGCGCTTGAGCACATCGCGCTGCAGCGTCTCAAGCGCCGTCTGTCCCTGGCTCTCGATCTGGATGTGTATCCCGTGGGAGGTCAACCAGCGCTGCACGCTGTCGAGCCGCTGGTTGGCGTGGTGCACGATCTGAGGGAAGTTGCGCGCCAGCGTCGCGACCTCGTCGGCGACGGGCGTGGCGAGCAGCACCGCCAGGCCGGCGACGAGCGCGAATCCGGCCAGGTAGACGAGCAGGATCGCCAGTCCCCGCGGCAGCCAGCGGTCAAGCAGCTCGACCGGCGGCGCGAGGATCAGCGCGAGCACCGCGGCGGCGATCAGGATCAGCAGCACGGGGCCGGCCGCGCGCGCGAGCGCCCACAGCCCAAGCAGCGCCAGCGGAAGGAGCACCAGCTGGACCCATCGGGGCACGAGCACCGGAGGAGGCGGCCCAGCGGCACCGGCGGACGGCGGCCCAGCGGCACCGGCCGCAGACGGCGGCGCGGCGCCCGCCGCGGAGGGCGCCGGCTCGCCCGCGGGCGGCCGGCTCCCGGCACCTCGCTGCGCCGGCGTCGCGCGCGCTCCGGCCGTTGGACGCATACTGCTCAGAGTATGAGCGCAGGTCCGCATGGGTAGGTCCGCGAGGATCCTGTTCGCGGGCGACGTGGTCGGCGGCGAGGGGCGCCGCACGCTTCTGCGGCTGCTGCCCGAGCTGCGCGAGCGCCATCGACCGGACTTCGTCGTGGTCAACGGCGAGAACGCGGCCGGCGGTGTGGGGATCACTCCGAGGATCGCCGACCAGCTGTTCCAGGCGGGGGTCGATGTGATCACGCTCGGCAACCACACCTACCGCCAGCGGGAGATCTACACCTACCTCGACGAGCACCACCAGATCGTCAGGCCGGCCAACTTCCTGCGCAGCCAGCCCGGCCACGGATGGTGCGTCGTGCGCCGGGACGGCGTCTCGCTGGGCGTGCTGTCGCTGTCCGGGAACCTCTACATGGACGCGGTGCGCACCGCGTTTGCCGAGGCCGACGCGGGCGTGCACGCCCTGCGCGGGCGCGCCGATCACATCCTGGTGGACATGCACGCGGAGGCCACCAGCGAGAAGGTCGCGATGGGCTGGTATCTCGACGGGCGGGTGACCGCCGTCGTGGGCACCCACACGCATGTCCCAACGGCCGATGCGCGCGTGCTGCCCGGGGGGACCGCGTACATCACCGACGTCGGCATGACCGGCGCCCGCGGGGGGGTGATCGGCGTCAAGCGCGAGCAGGCGATCGAGGCCCTGGCAACGAGGATGCCCGTGCGGTTTGAGACCTCCGACGAGGACCCGTGGCTCAACGGGGTTCTGATCACCACCGCGGCCGAGCCGCTGCGGGCCGCGGCGATCGATCAGCTCCTGGTGCCCGCCGGCGATCCGGGGCGCTGACGGCATCGGGCCGCAAGCGGACGGCCCGATGCCGGAGCCCGTCAGGCCGGGGCGATCGGCGTCGGGCGAAGCGCGCTCAGCTCGGTCGCCTCCCACTCAAGCAGCGACGCGCGCACCGCGGTCGGGTGCGCGGCGAGCAGCGCGACGATGACCAACGGGTAGAACCAGACGATGTATGAGTAGAGCCAGTAGTTGGCGACCATCTGCAGGCAGATGAGGATCGCCGCCGACAGCGCCGACACCTCCACCACGCCGCGCCGGTCGGGCAGGAACGCGGCCGCGAGCGCGAGCGCCACCACGGCGCCCTGAGCGAGGTGCTGGATGACAGACAGCCCGCCCCAGAGCCCCCAGATCGTAAACGGCGTGACGCGGTCGGACTGGTAGGCGACCGAGTCCCGCCAGAACGGGCCAAGATCGCCCGCCAGCAGCACCGGCAGCATGATCGCGAACGTGGCGATCGCCAGCGCGACGATGAATGCGGCCACCGAACGCTCCCGGGGGCGCCAGTCGACGCCTCGCGCGAGCAGCGGCACCAGCGCAAACGGGGCGAGCTTCGTCATCCCCGCCATCGCGGCCGCCACACCCCGCCCCGGGGCCGAGGCGATCGCCAAGAGGCAGAGCACGAGCGTCGCGGACACGAGGCTGTCGTTCGTGTTGGACTCAAGCGCCCAAAGCGTGAACGGGTAGGAGGCCCAGCAGTAGGCGAGCAGCACGCCGAGCGAGTGCCCGCGCAGCCGGCGACCGAGCAGGTACAGACCGCCGAGCGTCAGCAGATCGAAGAAGATCGACGCGGCGTGAGCCGCGGGCAGCGAGTCCCACCGGCCGCTCCATCCAAAGATCAGCCTGAACGGGATGTACAGGTAGTAGTTGAGCGGCCCGTACGTGTCGCCGTAGCGGTTGGCGCTGGGCCAGCCGCCATACAGCGGCTGCCCGTGAATCAGCCGGTCGGCGCCGATCACGCCGGCGAACCCGACGTCGATCACGTTGGAGTTGAGCACGTTCAGCGTGACCCGGAAGGCCATCAGCGCGACCGTTCCTGCGGCCAGCCAGCGCTCGCCCAGCACAGTCCGGATCGGCATCCTGGGGACGCCCCGCCCGTTTGCGAGCATCAGCATCCGCCCCACCAGGTAGAGCATCGGGGGGTAGATGAGCGGGACCGAGAGTCCGATGTCGGCGTGGTTGAACAGCGCCAGGGAGACCGAGAAGCTCAGCAGCACGAGCAGATCGGCGTGCAGCCAGCCCAGCGCGGGCGCGGCCCACCGGCCGCGGGCGCCCGCCGGCCGCCGGCGCGCCGGCAAGAACGGGGCCACGAACAGCAGGCACAGCGGCAGCCACACATACCAGGCGTTGACCTGGCGTCCGAATGCGCCCGGATAGCCGCGCGCCATCGTCCAAGCGACCTGAAACCCCGTCCAGACCTGGGTAACCGTCCCTGTGGCGTCGTCGACGTACACCTGGATCGCCTCGCGCGCGGGCCGGGAGTCGGTGAACCAGCTCACCTGCCAGTTGGGCCAGCCCCGCGTGTACTCGTAGGGCAGCCAGCCTCGGTGGCCTCTGAGCGCCGCGCGCACGCGCGGGTCGGCTCGGGCGATGGCCAGCGCCTGCGCAGCGGTGAGGCGGTATCCGTGCGGTCGGGTGGACAGCGAGGGCACGAGCGTCGGCGACGCAGCCGGCGCGCCGGTCACAAGCGGGGGCGGCGCGGCGGTCGCGGCCGAGGCGCCCGCCGCCCACGGCCCCGCGAGGCAGATGGCCACCAGCGCGGCCGCGACCGCCAGCCCCGGGAGTCGTGGGCTCACCCCGGGCCGCCTGAACAGCGGGTCAGCGGCGAAAGCTCCAGAGCTTCTGGCCGATGAACGAGAGCGGTGTGGCGCACACGATCGAGACCGCCTGCGCGAGCACCTTCGAGACTCCGGCACCGTCGACCAGGGAGATCAGGATCGCGTAGCTGAATCCGAATGCGATCAGCGAGATCGCGAAGAAGCGCACCCCCTGGGTCACGGGGTGGTCCTCCCGCTGGGTGCTGAACGTCCAGTGGCGGTTCCACCAGAAGTTGTTGAGCACCGAGATGACGAACGACAGCACCGCCGCGACCTTGTAGTCGATCCCGATGACGTGGACGCACAGCGCGAAGACGGCAAGGTTCACGACGTAGCCGCTGGCGCCGACGGCGGCGAAGCGGACCAGCTGCAGCCAGTTGGCGGGCTTGCGAACCCCGTGCCTGACCCGATGGTGGAAGGGGAGGGGGACCGCTGAGGTCAGCTCTTCGGACACCGTGGGTAATTTAGCCGCCGACTGGTTGGGGATGTGCGCCTGGGGCGCACCTCTAACAGCTCATTAATCGGCCGGCACCGGGGATTCCAAACCGAAATGCTCAAGCGCCATCGGCGCGACGTCCTCCAGCGACCACTGCCGTCGATGCCCTCCTGAGGCCGGGCCGGTACCGCACCACAGAAGGGCGCCGAGCGAGTCCGAGCGGTGCAGGGACCCGTGCGAGCCGCCGCCGACGTGGTCGGAGCCGCCCCAGTCGACGAACTCCCAGCCGGGCGCGGCGGACAGGACGAGCTCGCCGGCAGCCGGGCAGCGCAGCGCCGACCACAGCCGCGCCAGGGCGTCCGGGTACTCGGTGCACAGGATCGTGCCCTCCTGGATCTCCGCGCGCAGGACGGCGGGTCGCCCTTCGACGCTCCAGCGTCGCCCCCGCAGATCCGACAGCTCGCCGCCCGGAGCAAAGCGAAGCTCCCCCCGCCGGCTGCGCACCACGCCCTCCTCGCCCTCGCGCCAGGCGACCAGGTCCACGCCCTCAAGGCCACAGGCGACAGCGCGTGCTCGCGCCAGCACCTCGGCCTGCTCATCGCCCTCCAGGGCGTAGATCATCGCGGCCCGCTGGGCTGGGCACAGCGCGATCTGGGGAGCCTCGGCACCGGACCGCCCGGGCGCCGCCACGCGGAAGCCCTCGAACGCCAGATCCAGACGGATGCTGCGCTCGACCGGCGCCTGGGAGTGGTCCGAGCAGACGATCACCGCGTGCGTTTGAAGAAACTCCCGCACCCCGCCGGCGGCGTGCATGAGCCGCTCGAGCTGGCGGTCGGCGGCCGCCAGCGAGGTGACCTGCGCATGGGGCCCGTTGCGGTGCGACCAGGCGTCGTTGTCGGGCAGCGAGTACAGCAGGAAGTCGAACAGGTCGTGCTCCACCAGGTACGCGCCAACGCATCCGGTGTGCTGGTCGCGCGCTCCGGGCAGGCCGAGCTGGCCCCGGCAGCCGGTGCGGCGGGAGGCGTACAGGTCGGCGTAGAAGAGCTCCCGCGGCCCGGAGATCGTGCGCCGAAACAGCGTCGAGGTGACGATCCGCGCGAGCGTGGACTCCCCGGCCACCTCGTGCTCGTGGCGTCCGCGGTAGATCAGATACGTGGTGCCGGCGGTTCGCACGCCCGCGTCGTCCAGCGCCTCAAAGACGGTCGGCGTTTCCGCCGACAGGTGCTCTGAGTTCATCCGGTAGACGGTGTCGGTCAGCGATCGCAGCACGCCGAACTGGCGGCTGGCCGAGAAGCTCGACCCGTACTCGATGTAGCGGCCCTCCTGGCGGTGGTACCAGTTCATGCTCGGGATCCCGTGGCGGTCGGGGCCCGCACCGGTGGTGATCGTCGCCGCACAGACCGGCGTCACCGACGGGAAGGCGGCCACGCAGTCGGATACGTACACCCCCTCGCGGGCGATCGCGGACAGCGCGGGAGCTCGGCCGGCGGCCATCACGCGCTCGAGCATCGCCGGCTTCATCGCATCGATGACGACCAGCACGAGCTTGCGCTCCCGTGCCGCACTGCGGCCGCCGGACTCCGCGCTCCGGCTTCCGGACGCGCCACCGGACTCCGCGCTGCGGCCGCCGGACCCGCCGCCGGACCCCGCGCTCAGGGCGCCGGATCCGCCATCGGACCCCCGCGCGGGCTCGCGCCCGCCCGTGACCCGGTCGCCCCCCTCGCGCTCGTCCGAGGAACCCTCGGCCGCGCCTTTGCGCACCGCTTTGCCGGCGCTCACCGAGCGCCGCTCACCGCAGGATCCGCAGGCCCGCGTACTTGCGCCCCGCCCGCCTGCGCCCGGCGATCGCAAGCCACCCGAGCGCCACCAGCAGGACCGCTCCCACCGGGGCGGCCAGCACCGACAGCACCGCGGCCAGGACCGCGAACAGCTCGCTCACCAGCGGCAGGGTCATCGCCGACTGCCCGTCCAGTCGCGCGCGCACGCGCTCGAGCAGCGGCGCGGTGGCAGCCACGCCCACCGCCGCGCAGGCGGCTCCCGCGATCAACCCCGGCCAGGCGAGATGGTGGCCGTGCGCGAGCGCGCCCGCAAACAACAGCGCGCCGAGCACCACCGCGATCAGCGCGAGCGCAATCGTCACCGAGCGCGCCGCGAGCGCCTCCCGCGCGACGTAGCGCTCGGCGAGCCCCAGCGCCGCGACCCCGATCACCATCAGCAGCAGAAACAGCGGCCCCTGCAGAAACGACCACGAGGTGTGGGCGAAGTCGATCTGGACGTCGCCGGCGGCCAGCGCGCCGACGGCGAGCGCGGGCAGGAACGGGCGGATCCCGACCGCCGCCGCGATCCCGATCCCTTGGAGGATGTCGAGGACGAGGTGCACCGTGCTGTACCTTGACCGGTCGTGACGATAGACGAGCGCCGAGCGTGAGCCGGGACGGGCTCGAGTCGCACACGCAGGGCGAGCGCCCGGACCGCGCAGCCCGGGACAGGCCGCGCTCGACCGCGCGCGACATCGAGCGCTACGCAGCGCTGTTCGCCCAGCGCACGCGCGTCATGCGCTCCTCGGCGATGCGCGACCTGATGGCGCTGGTGGAGCGCGAGGATGTGATCTCGCTGGCGGGCGGCCTGCCGGACACCTCCACCTTCCCGCCTGACTCCTACGCGGCGCTGATGGGCGAGGTGGCGGCCCGGTCGTGCGCGCGGGCTCTGCAGTATGGGCCGACCGAGGGCCTGGAGCGCATCAGGGAGTGCATCGCGACCGTGATGGCGGCGGAGGGGGTTCGCATCCACCGCGACGAGCTCCTGGTCACGACCGGCGCCCAGCAGGCGATCGACCTGGTGTGCAAGACGCTGATCGACCCGGGCGACGTGATCGTCGCCGAGGCCCCCACCTACCCGGGCGCAATCCCAACGTTCTGCTCCTACCAGGCTGATGTGGTTCAGGTCGAGCTGGACCGCGACGGGATGCGCGTCGACCTGCTGGAGGCGACGCTTGAAGGACTGGAGCGCGAGGGCCGGCGCCCCAAGTTCATCTACACCGTGCCCAACTTCCACAACCCGGCCGGGGTGACGATGTCGCTTGAGCGACGCCGGGCGCTGGTCGCGCTCGCCGCCGAGCGCGAGCTTCTGATCCTGGAGGACAACCCCTACGGCCTGCTGCGCTACGAGGGCGATCCGCTGCCGGCCCTGCGCTCGCTCGACGAGGAGTTCGTGATCTACGCCGGGACCTTCTCGAAGATCCTCTCGCCGGGGGTGAGGCTTGGGTGGGCGGCTGCGCCGGCGCCGATCCTCGCGCGGCTGGCGGTGGGCAAGCAGGGCTCCGACCTGTGCTCGTCGTCGCTGTCGCAGTACTTCGTCTGCGCCTACTTCGACGCCGGCCCCTGGGAGGAGTACCTGGGCTCGCTGGTTGAGATCTATCGGCGCCGGCGGGACGTGATGCTCGACGCGCTCGCCGAGCACCTCCCGCGCGAGGCCGAGTGGACACGCCCCCAGGGCGGGCTGTTCATCTGGGCGACGCTTCCCGACTACATCGACACCACCGATCTGCTCGCGCGCGCGCTCGACGACCGCGTGGCGTTCGTCCCCGGGCGAGCCGCGTTCGTCGACGGCCGTGGCGGCAGCTCGATGAGGCTGAACTTCTCCTGCGTGGGCGAGGACGAGATCCGGGAGGGCGTGAGCCGGATCGGCGAGGTCGTGCGCGAGCAGGTGGCGCTCTACGGCACGCTGACCGGCGCCGGGACCGATGCCCGGCGCGCGCGTCGCGCCGGCAGCGCCCGTGACGCCGCGAGGCGCGCGGATGACCCCCAGGGCCCAGCCGAGGGCCCGGTGGCCGCGATCGTGCCGCTGTCGGTGCAGCGCAAGCGCGCCGGATGACGATCCGGGTGGCGGTGCTGGAGGGCGGCCGCTCGCTGGAGCGGCAGGTGTCGCTGCGGTCCGGCGCGCGCGTCCGCGATGCGCTCGAGCGCCTCGGCCACGACGTGGTGGCGATCGATGCCGGCCCGCACCTCGTGGCGCGGCTTCAGGAGAGCCGACCCGACGTCGCCTTCATCGCGCTTCATGGACGCGACGGCGAGGACGGGACGGTTCAGGAGCTGCTGGAGGTGCTCGGGATTCCGTTCACCGGCTCGGCGGCATCAGCCTGCGTGCGCGCGAGCGACAAGGCGCTGGCCAAGCACGCGATGCGCGACGCGGGGATTCCGACTCCGGAGTTCGTCACGCTCGGCGAGACCGCGCTGCAGGCCCTGGGCGCCGCCGACGCGCTGCCCGCCATCGAACGGAGGCTGAGCTTTCCGATCGTGGTCAAGCCGGCCCGCGGCGGGTCGGCCCTGGGGATCAAGTTCGCGCCCGACGCCTCGAGCGTGCCCGCCGCGCTGGTGGCCGCATTCTCCTATGACCGCAAGGTGCTGCTCGAGCGTCACGTGCAGGGCCGGGAGCTTGCGGTGTCGATCCTTGAGGATCCCGGCGCCGAGCCGGTCGCGCTCCCAGTGGTCGAGGCGATTCCGGACCTCGGCGACTTCTACGACTTCGAGGCGCGCTACGAGATCGGGCGCACCCGCTTTGAGTGCCCCGCGGCGCTGGAGCCCGGCATCCTCGCCAGGGCGCAGGCGCTCGCGCTCGACACCTGGCGGCTGTTCGGCTGCTCGGGGTTCGCACGCGTGGACATGATCCTCGAGGGCTCGGGCGAGCTTCAGGTGCTCGAGCTCAACCCGGTTCCCGGGCTGACGGAGACCAGCCTCCTGCCTCAGGCGGCGGAGGCGGCGGGGATCGCGTTCGATGGGCTCGTGGAGCGGGCCCTGGAGGCAGCGCGCCGTCGCCGACCGGCGCGCGTCTAGCGCACCGGCACCCGGCACAGCGCACCGGCACCGGGGGAGGATCAGTCGTCGGAGGCGAAGTCCTCCGGGGTGACGTGGTCGAGGAAGCTCTTGAACTTCTCGACCACCTCTTCGGTGTCCTCCACCTCGTGCTCGAACTCGATCGCCGACTCGCTGATCACCTCGTCGGCCGCGTAGATCGGAGCGCCCGAGCGCACGGCGAGCGCCAGCGCGTCCGACGGCCTTGAGTCGATCTCGAGCTCCCGGCCGCCGGTCCGCAGCGTGATCGAGGCATAGAAGGTGTTCTCGCGCAGCTCGGTGACCGCGACACGCGTGCATTCGACGTCCAGCTCGCCGAGCATGTCCGACAGCAGGTCGTGCGTCATCGGGCGCGGGGTGCTGGCGCCCTGAAGCTTCATCAGGATCGCCGCCGCCTCCGGGTGGCCGATCCAGATCGGCAGGAACTTGTTGCTGGAGACGGTCTTCAGCAGCACGATCGGCTGCTTGCCGACCATGTCGAAGCTCACGCCGTAGATCACCATCTCCTGCACGCGGGACGCTCCTCGTCGGTGTTCGGCGAGTATACGGCTCGCGCTGCGCCCGCCGTGCGGCTCGCGGTCGATCCCGCCGGCCGGGGCGGGCCGGGCATCGCGGGCGATCCCGCCGGTCGGGGCGGACCGGGCATCGCGGGCCGCTCCCAAGCCGGGGCGGGCCGGGCATCGCGCCGCTCCCAGGGCTGGGGTGGGCGGGGCAGCGGCCGGCAGCGGGCAGCGCACGGCCGGCGACGGCTAGGATGTCGGGCCCCGACCGGAGGAGGATCTTGAGCGCATCAGAGACCTCGGGCGTGGTCACCACGATGGCGGGCCTGCGCGAGCTTGTCGGCACCCATGTCGGCTTCACCGAGTGGCAGACGATGGAGCAGGAGCGGGTGGACCGGTTCGCCGACGCCACCGATGACCACCAGTACATACACGTCGATCCCGAGCGCGCGCGGCAGACCCCGTTCGGGGGGACGATCGCGCACGGCTTTTTGACGCTGGCGCTGCTGGCGCCGATCCAGACCGGCCTGGTGCAGGTCACCGACGCGGTCACCGGCATCAACTACGGCCTTGACCGTGTGCGCTTCCCCGCGCCTCTGCCGGTCGGCGCTCGCTTCCGCGGCGGCGTTGAGATCCTGGAGGTGCAGGACGTGCCCGGCGGCGTGCAGGTCAAGCAGCTGGTCACAATCGAGATCGAGGGCTCGCCCAAGCCGGCCTGCGTCGCCGAGTCGCTCGTCCGCCTCTACGGCGCGTGAGCGGATGAGCGGCGGATCGATCGACGTCGAGCGCCTGGTCGCGATCGACGTGCACGTGCACGCCGAGCGCAACCACGACGAGCCGCAGGATCCGGTCACGCTAGAGGTCCTCGAGGCCGCGGGCCGCTATTTCGGGGGCCATCCGCCGCAGCCCAGCGCGCGCGAGGTGGCCGACTACTACCGGGAGCGCAACATGGCCGCGGTGATCTTCAACGTCGACGACGAGGCGGGGATGGGCCGTCGGCGGCTGGGCGCCCACGAGGTGCTGGAGGCGGCGCGCGCCAACCCGGACGTGCTGATCCCGTTCGCGTCCGTGGATCCGCACAAGGGCAAGCTGGCCGTCCGCGAGGCGACCGAGCTCATCGAGGCCGGGGCGCGCGGCTTCA
>DATGLC010000047.1:0-30298 GCA_035294345.1 Solirubrobacteraceae bacterium | reverse complement strand
GTCCAGGTAGTCCATCAGGATCCAGCTGCCCTCCGCAAGCCCCTCCACGCGGCGCGGGCGCAGCCCATGCTCGGCGGCGATCCCGGCGTGCACGGCGTCGTGGATGGCGCGGGTCTGGCGGTCCGAGCGGCCAGAGCAGATCACGAAGTAGTCGGTGTAGCCGATCAGTCCGCGCAGGTCCAGCGCCACGATCTCAAGCGCCTTTCGGTCGGCGGCCAGCCTGGCGATCTCGTCGACCAGCAGCTCCGGCGCGGGCGTGCCGACAGCCGGCCTTCGCTGCGCCCTCAGTCTGTCGCGGCTCACGACGCGTACAGCCCGTGGCGTTGGATGTGCTCGGCCACCGCGTCGGGAACCAGGTAACGGATCGGCTGGCCGGCGCCCGCTCGCCGGCGGACCATCGTGGAGGAGATGCCGATCCGTGGCATCGGGAAGAACCGGGCCCGCTCCCCGCCCCGCAGGGACGCCAGCGCGCGCACGACCGCGCTGTGAGCCGTTCCGCGCCGGCCGGCGACCGCGATCGTGGCGAGCGCCAGCACCCGCTCGGGCTCACGCCACTGCGGCAGCGAGGCGGCGATGTCGCCGCCCAGGATCAGATGCAGCTCGTCTCCCGGCGCGCTCTGGCTCAGTGCCGTCAGCGTATCGACCGTGTAGGACGGCCCCTCGCGGCGCAGCTCCAGGTCGCTGACCTCGAACCTGTGATCGCCGGCGACCGCAAGCTCGCACATGCGCAGGCGCTGCCGCGCGCCCGGGTCGCCGCGCAGCGGCTTGTGCGGGGGGATGCCGGTCGGGATCCACACGACGCGATCCAGGGACAGGCACCTGTGCGCCTCCTGAGCGCAGATCAGGTGTCCGAGATGGGGCGGGTTGAACGTCCCCCCGAGGATGCCGACGCGCATCCGCGCCCGGCGACGGAGCTACCCGCGCACCTGGCCGGAGCCCTCGACCAGGTACTTGAACGTGCACAGCTCGCGCAGGCCGATCGGTCCGCGAGCATGGAGCTTCTGCGTCGAGTTGCCGATCTCCGCGCCCATCCCGAACTCGCCGCCGTCGGTGAACCTCGTCGAGGCGTTCACGTACACGCATGCCGCGTCGACCCCCAGCTGGAAGGCGCGGGCGGAGGCGGCGCTGCCGGTGACGATCGCCTCCGAGTGGCCGCTGCCGTGGGCGTTTATGTGCTCGATCGCCTCCGTCAGGGAGTCGACGACCGCGACCGCCATCTCGAGCGCCAGGTACTCGGTGTCCCAGTCCTCGTCGGTGACGGCGTCGATCGCCACGCCGGGCGCAGCCCGGCGGGCGCGCTCGTCGCCATGCAGAACCACCCCCGCCGCGCTCAGCCGCGCGAGCAGGTCGGGGAGCAGGCGCTCGGCGAGCGCGCTGTGGACCAGCAGCTTCTCGGCCGCGTTGCACGTCCCGGGCCGCTGCAGCTTGGCGTTGAGGACGATCTCCGTCGCCATCGCGGTGTCGGCGCCGGCGTCCACGTACACGTGGTTGTTGCCCGAGGCGGCGTAGATCACAGGGACGGTCGCGACGCCCTTGAGCGCCTGCTTGAGGCCCTCCCCTCCCCTGGGAACGATCAGATCGACAAGGCCGGTCTGCGTGGCCAGCTCGGCCAGGGCCTCGCGCCCGCCGCCCTGCACCAGTGCGAGCGAGCCGTCGGGCAGCCCCGCGTCGGCCGCCGCCTCGCCGGCTATCTGCGCCAGCACGGCGTTGGAGCGGGCCGCGGAGCGCGACCCGCGCAGCAGCACCGCGTTGCCGGACTTCAGGCACAGCGCGGCGGCGTCGATCGTGACGTTCGGGCGCGCCTCGTAGACCACGGCCACCACCCCAAGTGGGACTCGCACCCGCCTCAGCCACAGGCCGTTGGGCAGCGTGCGCCCATCGATCACCTCGCCGACGGGATCGTCCAGCGCGGCGACGCGCCGCACCCCGTCGGCCATCGCCCCGATGCGCCGCTCGTCCAGCGCCAGGCGGTCCAGCAGCGCCGCCGACAGGCCGGCGGCACGCCCGTCGCGCAGGTCCTCTCGGTTTGCGTCAAGGATCGCGTCCGAGCGCTCGACCAGCCTGCGGGCGATCGTCTCAAGCGCGGCGTCGCGCACGGGCGAGCCGAGCGTCGCAAGCGTACGGGACGCCCGCTTGGCCGCACGGCACAGCTGTGCGATCGAGTCGCCCTCGCTGGCCGCCTCCTGGCGGGCGGTGGTGGGCGCGGTGCTGGCCACGGTGCCCTGCAGGTTAGCCGCCGTCAGGCGAGCACGAGGTAGTCGCGGTGGATCGCCTCCTCGGAGGCGAGCGGCAGAAGCTCGCGCACCGCGTCTGACTTGAGCCCTCGCACGCGCGCAAGCTCCGCGGCGGAGTAGTTGCTGATCCCCTTGCCGATCGTCGCCGGGCCGTGGGCGATCTCGACCGCGTCGCCGGCCTCGAAGGCGCCGCTGACATCGACCACGCCGACCGGGAGCAGGCTCGTGCCGTCCTCGCGCAGCGCCCGCGCTGCGCCCGCGTCGACCAGGACCCGGCCGCGGACGGGCTTGGCGTACTTGAGCCACAGCTTGAAGCTCGAGTAGCGGCCCTCGCGGGCGCTGAACAGGGTCCCGACCGGTTCGCCGCACGCGGCGCTGACGACCGCCCCGGGACGCAGGCCGCTTGCGATCACGGTCGGGATCCCCGCCGCCGTTGCCATCTCGGCCGCCACCACCTTGGAGCGCATGCCGCCGGAGCCCAGCGGCGAGGGAGCGCTTCCGATCCGCGCCCCCTCAAGCGCGGAGGGGTCGTCGATCCGCTCTATCGGCCGAGCGCTCGGGTCCAGGCGCGGATCGGCGGTGTGCACACCGTCGGCGTCGGTGAGCAGCACGAGGACCCTGGCGCTCAGCAGGATCGCGACCTGCGCGGCCAGGAAGTCGTTGTTGCCAAACGAGATCTCGTCGGTCGTGGTCGTGTCGTTCTCGTTGATGACGGGCACCACGCGCCAGTCCAGCAGCCTGCGCAGCGTCTGGCGCGCGTTCAGGTAGTGCGTGCGCGCGCTGATGTCAAAGAAGGTGAGCAGCACCTGGGCGGTGGGCACGCCCCGCGCGCGCAGCAGCTCGTCGTAGACCTGATAGAGCTTCCCCTGCCCGACGGCGCTGGCCGCCTGCAGCTCGTCCACCGCGCGCGGGCGCACCGCGAGCCCCATCACCCCCATGCCGCGCGCGATCGCGCCGCTGGTGACGATCACCGGTCGCTCGCCCTGGCGGTGCAGGTCGGCGACCTGCTCGCAGACCTGCGCCAGCACGTCCCGGCGCACGCCGCCGCGCTCGTCGGCGACGAGGCTTGACCCGAGCTTGATCACCAGGCAGCTCACCTGCCTGCAAGGGTACGCAGGCCCACCCGGCGCGCCTCGGCCCCTGAGGGCCGCCGCGACGCGTCAGCCGCGGCGGCCTGTGCACCAGGGGTTGGCGGGAACCCCGGCGCACGGGTTGGGCATCGATGGCAGCCTCGGCAGCCTGTGCATGACGATCCGCGTGGCCCGCGGGTAGCTGGTCGCAGGCGGGCAGGCGGACTGTCCCGGGCTCAGCTCGATCCGGGCATCGCAGAGCACCTGGGCCAGGAAGGCTCCGTTTTCGGTCAGGGTGCTGGCAAGCGGACTGCCGTTGCACGACGGCTCGGACTGCTGGAGGGCGAGCGCGGCCGTGTTCAGCGGCGATCCGCCGGCGCCGACGTTGCCCGAGAAGCAGTCGGTCGGGTTGCCGCCCAAGAAGTTGATCTGCTCGAAGGCGCCGTTGGTCGGGTGCCCGTAGCCGCCGTCGTCGATGAACGTGTTGTCGATGACCGCGTCGCCCCACTCGTCGAACAGGCAGCTTCCGGCGCCGAGCGCGCCGGGCGTGCCGCCGGTGCACGGGCCGCCGTGGTCGAGGTAGGGAACGACGATCACGCCCCATGCGTCGTTTGCGACGAAGCGGTTGTCCATCACCGTGTCGTTGCGGCCACCTGAGATCGACAACCCGGTCCCGACCGGGCCGGCTGCGGCCGAGCCGGCGGCGGGCACGTTGGGGTTGTTGTTGTCGTGCACGTAGTTGTGCATGAACACCCAGCAGGAGTGCGTGTGGGTGATCGGGCTGATCTGATCGCCCGGGCAGGCGCCGTTCTGAGGCGGCGGGTTGTCGCCGTTTTGGCTGTTGGTGTCAAAGCCGTCCTCGTTGTGGTCGAACTGCGAGTTCTCGATCACCAGCCGGCCACCCGAGTTGGAGCCGGAGTAGCCGAGCGCGTTGTACTGCGCCCAGCCGTGATCGAGGGTCTGATCGCAGATCTGACGGCAGGCGCCGATGTAGAACCCGGAGTCGTTGAAGTTGGACGCGTAGATCTGATTCCACGTGCCGCCGCTCCAGTTGGAGGAGAACACTCCGTAGCGCGCCGCCGTCTGCTCGGCCTTCGCCGGAGGCCCTGAGAAGTAGGTGCTGGTGGCCGTCAGGTACTCGCCGAGGAACCCGTGCCCGCCGACGCGACCGCTGTTGGCGCCGCCGTTCCACCAGATCTCGTTGCCGGTGTCGCGCGAGCCGCCCAGGAAGTTGCACGCGGTCAGGTTCTCGATCGTGACGTTGGCGGCCCTGTAGACCATGATCCCGTTCAGGCCCGAGGGGGCCCGCGAGGACGCCGAGCTGTAGATCCCCCTCGCGCCGCCGCGCAGCCCAAAGCTCTGCGCCGAGGTGCGCGCGCTGCAGGGCGCCGACCCGGGCTTGGTGCCATCGACGATGACCGTGCGCCGGTTCATGCCGCGGATGTGCAGGTCGGGCTTGGTGATCAGGACCGCCGCTGGAAAGTCAGGCGCTCCCCGGGGCGTGAGGATCCTGGTCGTCTTGTAGTCGCCGGGTCCGATCAGGATCCAGTCCCCCGGCCGTGCCGCGTCGATGGCCGCCTGGATGGTCGCGTAGCGGCCGCGGATCCCGTGGTAGCTGCCGACCAGGAGCACCCGCGCGCTCGCCTGGCCCGCGATGGCGCACATCGCCGCCGCCACGGTCCCCACCAGTCCGGCACGCCGCATTGACTCTCCTTCCTCCGCGAATCGGGCGCGACGATCCTACAGCGCGCTGCGCTTCGACGCCGACCGAGCCGTCCGGCGTCAAGGGCGCCGGCGGCGGCCCCCTTTCGGGCGGCCGCTGGCGGATGCCGGGCAGCCCGCCCGGCCGATCAGCTGTCCGGGTCGAAATCGAAGGCGACGCCGGCGATCGACACCTCATCCCCGGCGCGAAAGCCGGCTGCCTGAAGCGCGCGCACCACGCCCAATCCGCGCAGGCGACGCTCCAGGTGCGCCAGCGCCTCCTCGTTGTCCAGGTCGTAGCGAGCCACAAGCCGCTCGACCGCAGCCCCGGTGACGGCGAACTCACCCTCGCCGCGGCGGGTCACCTCGAACGCTCGGCCGGCGGCCGGCCGCCAGACGCGGTGCTCGGCCAGCTCCTCGGCGTGCGCCGATGCTCCCGGCGCCGGCGCAGCACCGGCGGCCTTGGCAACCGCGCCCGGCTCGGCGCCGCCTGGGGCGGCAGCACCGGCGACCGGCCCACCGCAGCCCGGCCCACCGCCGCTCAGGGCACCCGCAACCAGCGCACCGCCGGCCGCCGCGCTGTCGCCCGCATGACCGGGCATGGCCACGGGCACGGAAGCGAGCAGCTCTCCGGTCAGCTCGGGCAGGCCCACGCCCGTCAGCGCCGAGGTGATCACCACCGGCACCCGATCGCCGAGCCGCGCACGCCAGCGCTCGCGCGCGGCGGCGGCCGCAGCGGCGTCCACGAGGTCGGCTTTTGAGAGCGCCAGGACCCTGGGCAGCTCGGCGAGCCGGCGATCGTGGCGCCTGAGCTCCCGCTCGACGGTGGCGTGGTTGTCGACGGGGTCGGACCCGTCGAGCGGGGCCAGCTCGAGCACGTGCACCAGCAACCTGGTGCGCTCGACGTGCGCGAGGAACTCGTGGCCGAGCCCCGCGCCATCGCTTGCGCCTTCGATCAGGCCCGGGATGTCGGCGAGGACCAGCTGGCGGCCGTCGGCCTCGAGCGTCCCGAGGACCGGATCGAGGGTCGTGAACGGGTAGGGCGCCACCCTCGGCCGCGCGCGCGTGAGCCGCGCCAGCAGCGAGGACTTGCCGGCGTTGGGCAGCCCCACGAGCCCCACGTCGGCCAGCAGCTTCAGCGACAGGCTGATCCAGGTCTCCTCGCCCGCCAGCCCGCGCTCGGCGAACCGGGGGGTCTGGCGCGTGGGTCCCGCGAAGCGCCTGTTGCCGCGCCCGCCGGCGCCCCCGCGCGCCACCGTGGCGCGCTGACCGGGGTGCACCAGGTCGTAGCGCGCGCCGTCTCGCTCGACCAGCACCTGCGTTCCCGGTGGGACCGGGAGCGCGAGCGTGCGGCCGTGCGCGCCGTGGCGGAGCGCGCCCTGCCCGTGGCCGCCGCGACCGGCCCGGAAGCGCTGCCGGCGGTGGTAGGCCGACAGGTCGCGCAGCGAGCCGTCGCAGATGAGCACCACGTCACCGCCGCGCCCACCGTCCCCCCCATCGGGGCCGCCGCGCGGCACGTGCGCCTCCCGCCTGAGGCTCACGCAGCCGTCGCCGCCGGCGCCGGCGACGACGTGGATCCGGGCTCGATCGTGCATCCTCTCCCAGACTATGGCCGATGCAAGGCAGGATCCCGCGCCCGGCGAGCCAGAGGGCGCCAGCGCCGCCCGCGGCAGCGACCCCGCGCCCGGCGACGGCGATCCGGTGTTCCTGATCACCGGCGCGTCGTCGGGGATCGGCGCCGCGACCGCGCGCGCCGCGGCGGCGGCCGGCTACCGGGTCGCGCTCGCGGCCCGATCGGAGGATCGCCTCCGGGCGCTGGCAGCCGAGCTCGGCGCCGGCGACCGCGCGCTGGCCGTCCGCTGTGACGTCACCGAGTGGGACGATCAGCAGGAGCTGGTCTTGCGGGTCCTCGAGCGCTGGGGAAGGCTCGATGTGGCCTTCGCCAACGCCGGCTTCGGCGCACGGCGCGGGTTCACCGCGGAGTCACCCGAGCACTGGCGCGCGATGGTGCTCACCAACGTCTACGGGGCGGCGCTGACGATCCGCGCCACGATCGGCGCGCTCAGAGCCAGCCAGGGGCACCTGCTGCTGACCGGCTCGGTCGCCGGCCGCGTGGCGATCGCGGGGTCGCTGTACTCGGCGACCAAGTGGGCGGTCACCGCGATGGGCGAGAGCGCCCGCCAGGAGCTCAACGGCTCCGGCGTGCGCGTGACCGTGATCGCTCCGGGCGTGGTGGACACGCCGTTCTTCGAGCGCCGGCCGCGAGCGTCGCTGGCGCCCGGCGACGTGGCGCGGGCTGTGATGTGGGCGGTCTCCCAGCCGCCCTCCGTCGACGTCAACGAGATCCTGATCCGGCCCACGGCGCAGGACGGCTGAGGCAGGCGCGGGGCGCAACGGACGCCGCGGCCTCCTTGGGACGGGACCACCGCGGCGTTCGGCGGACCTGCGCCCTGCGCGTCCGGCGCCCAACTCGCCGCCTGCGCGCCGTCCGGGCGCGCCCCTACGCTTGCCGCGCAATCCACCAACGGAGGTGAGGTCCGTGTCCGTGCTCGCCGACTTCAAGCGGTTCCTGATCCGCGGCAACCTCGTCGAGCTGGCGGTGGCGTTCGTGATGGGCGCCGTGTTCGCCGCGCTGCTGAAGGCGTTCATCGCCGACCTGATCACGCCGATCATCGCCCTGATCTTCGGGCAGCCCAATTTCGAGGCGCTGTCGTTCACGATCAACTCCAGCCAGTTCCTCTACGGCGACTTCCTGAATGCGCTGTTCACGTTCGTGGCCACCGGAGCGGCGGTGTTCTTCTTCGTGGTGCGCCCGTACAACGCGTTCTCGGCGCGCGGGGCAAGCGAGGTGCCCGACACGCGGGACTGCCCTGAGTGCACAACGACGATCCCGCTGCGCGCGACTCGCTGCCCGCAGTGCACCGCGCAGATCGGGCCCGCCTGAGCGCGGCCGCACGCCCGGGCGCAGCCGCCCGCGTGAGCGCGGCCGCACGCCGTGCGCAGCGGTGCCGCGGGCCCGCCTGAGCGCCGGCCCGCAGCCGCCTCCCCGGGCGCGACGGACGCTAGCCCTCTTCGGCGGAGAGCACCGAGATCACCCTGCCACGCCGGCCGCGGGCGAAGTGCACGGTTCCGGCGCTGCGGGCGTAGATCGTGTCGTCGGAGCCGATCCCCGCGCCCTCGCCTGGCTTGAAGCGCGTGCCGCGCTGGCGGACGATGATCTCGCCGCCGCTCACCGTCTGCCCGGCGAACACCTTCACGCCCAGGCGCTTTGAGTTGGAGTCGCGCCCGTTGCGACTGGAGCCCAGGCCCTTCTTATGCGCCATCGGATGCCTCCTGTGATGTCGCCGGTCGGCCCAGCTCGGTGATCTGGATCCGCGTCAGCTCCTGACGGTGGCCGGTGCGGCGCCTGTAGCCGCGCTTGGGCTTGAACTTGACCACCCGCAGCTTCGGGCCGCGCTCGTGCGCGACGACGAGCGCGCGGACGCTGACATCGGCAAGCTCGTCGCCGTCGAGCAGTCTGTCGCCGTCGACGAGCGCAAGCGGGCGCAGCTCCACGGTCTCCCCCTCGCCCGCGGGCAGGCGCTCCACGAGCAGGGTCTCGTCCCGCGAGACGCGGTACTGCTTCCCACCCGTCTTGACGATCGCGTACATGGCTACTGGGAGCTGGATGCGCCGTTGGCCGAGGCGGCCCTGGCACCGGAACGGCGCCGACCGCCTCTGCGGCCTCGGCGCCGAGACCTGGATTCTAGCTCCCCGTCGCCGTCCTCGTCCGCGGGCGCGTTGACCAGCGTGGCGACCGCCGAGTTGCGGCCGGCCTCCTCGATGCGCACCAGCTGCTTTGACCCCACGTACCGGGTGCCCCCGCGGACCGAGATGATGTAGCCGTCGATCTTTGCGACCGCATCGCCGGGGCTGTACATGTGCGGCTCGACGATCTCGACGTGGACCTCCTCGCCCACGCGGAAGGGCAGCGCCCGCTCGAGCACCCGTTCGCGATCGCCCTCCTCCAGCACGCGAAAGTGGTCCAGCGGCAGCCCCTCCGAGCCCTCGAACACGAACACCTTGCCGGTGGCCTCCTCCACCGCGTGCAGCACTCGCGCGTCGTTGGCGGTGAACTCCGCGCTGACGCGCGGGTTCATCTGGATGAGGATCGCCTCCGCCTGGGTCTGCTTGGCCAGCTCACGCATCCGGCGCTCGAACTCGATCGCGATCGTCTCCTCGGACTTGATCACCCCCTCGCCCTGGCAGGTCGGGCAGGGGCGGGTCATGATCTCCCGCACCCCGTCGGTGACGTTCTGGCGGGTCATCTCCACCAGCCCCAGCGGCGAGATCTCCACCACGAACGTCTTGGTGCGGTCCTCGTCCAGGGCCTTGCGCAGCGTCTTGAGCACCGCGTCGCGGTTGCGCGCGCGCGCCATGTCGATGAAGTCGATCACGATGATCCCGCCGATGTCGCGCAGGCGCAGCTGCCGGACGGCCTCCTCGGCCGCCTCGAGGTTGGTCTTGGTGATCGTCTCCTCCAGCCGGGCGCCCTTCCCGCGTCCGATGAACGAGCCCGAGTTGACGTCGATGACCGTCAGCGCCTCCGCGTAGTCGATCATCAGGTAGCCGCCGCTCGGCAGATCGACGCGCCGCTGAAGCGTCGAGGCGAGCACCTCCTCGACGCCGAAGGCCTCAAGCAGCGGCGTCTCCTGCTCCCACAGCTCCACCTGCTCCACCAGCTCGGGCGCGGTGCGCGAGAAGAACGACACCAGCCTGTGATGCTGCTTGGGGTCATCGACGATCGCCCGCTCAAACTCGGCGGAGAAGATGTCGCGCACGACGCGCACGGAGAGGTCGGCCTCCTGGAAGACCAGCGCGGGCGCCTGTGTCTCGGCCACGCGCTTGTTGAGCACCTCGCCGAGCTTGAACAGGTAGACGAGCTCGCGCTCGAGGTCGGCTCGCTTGACTCCCAGCGCGGAGGTGCGGATGATCACCCCGCCACCCTGCAGGTCGAGCTTGGCGGCCTCGCGCCGCAGCCGCTCGCGCTCCTTGTCGTCCAGCCGCCGCGAGACCCCGACGCCCTCGCCGTAGGGCGCGTACACCATGTAGCGCCCGGCGATCGTCAGGTCCATCGACAGCCGCGCGCCCTTGGTCTTCAGCGGGTCCTTGACGACCTGGCAGACGATCTCCTGCCCGGGCGAGAGCAGCTCGGTGATCTGGCGCGCGTCGCGGCCCGAGCCCCTGCCCCGGCGCGGCGCCTCGACGCCTGGGAGCACGATCTCGTCCACGTGCAAAAAGCCGTTCTTCTCAAGCCCGATGTCGACGAACGCGGCCTCCAAGCCCGGCAGCACGTTGTCGACGCGCCCCTTGTAGATGTTGCCGACGATCGACCGGTTGCCGCGGCGCTCGAGGTACAGCTCGGCGACGCGGTAGCCGCTCGCGCCCGCGGACGCGCGGCCGGCGCGGGCCGCGGCGGATGAGGCGCGGCGCGCCGGCACCTTGCCGGTGGCCTCAAGCAGCGCAACGCGGGTCTCCCCGCGGTCGACGCTGACCAGCACTTGCTTTCTCAATTCTCAATGATCCTTTTCTTGGTTTGCGGCGCGCGCGCCTGCCGGCGCGCCTTGTTGCCTGCGGCGCGCGGCGGGCGCTGCGCCCGGTTGATCTTCCTCAGGCGACCAGCACGCGACCCTTTCCGGCCTGCGCCAGGCGCGCCTGGATGTAGATCGACTGAAGCAGCCCGATCGAGATGAGGGTGACGATCGCCGACGAGCCCCCATAGCTGATCAGCGGCAGCGGCACGCCGGTGACCGGCATGATCCCGATCGTCACGCCGATGTTGACGAACACCTGGAACATCAGCATCGCAACGATGCCGGCGGCGATCAGCGTCCCGAACAGGTTCTTGGCCATCGCCACGATCCGAAGCCCCCGCCAGATGATCAGCGCATACAGCGACAGCACGACCGCCGCCCCGACGAACCCGTAGGTCTCGCCGATCGAGGCGAACACGAAGTCCGTGTAGTCGACCGGCAGAAACCCCAGCCGGGTCTGGTAGGCGTGCACGCCCAGGCCGGTCTTCTGGCCCTCGCCGATCGCGATCACCGCCTGGTGGACCTGGTAGCAGGGGTTGGGCACCGACGGCGGCAGGTTCGCGCAGCTGGACGGGTTCAGGAAGGCGGTCAGGCGATCCAGCTGATAGCCGTGGAGCACGTGGACGCCGAGCAGCGGCGCGACGACCAGCGCGGCCACGATCGCGCCTGCAAACAGCGCCACCAGGGCGCCGAGCTGGCGAAACGGCGTGCCGGCGAAGAACAGCACGCTGAAGCCGACGGCGACGTAGACCATCGCCGTGCCCAGGTCCGGCTGCGGGATCACGATCAGCGCCGGCAGGATCGCCAACAGCATGATCCGCAGGGTCGTGCGCCACTGGTGCAGCCTCCGGCTGCGATCGACGACGAACGCCGCCAGCGCCACGATGATCAGCACCTTTCCAAACTCGGAGCTCTGGAAGCTGAACAGCGGGAACGGGATCCAGCGGTGCGCGTTCTGCCGGGCCGGCATCGCAAACACGATCACGTTGAGCGCGACCATCAGCCCGAACAGCCCGTATCTGAGGGAGCGCAGGCGCGAGTAGTCAAGGCGGCTGACGAGGAGCGCCAGCACCAGGCCACCGGCGTCGTAGATCGCCTGGCGCTTGGCCAGCGCGGGCCCGCCGGCGGCCGCGCCGAGCCCGTGCAGCGTCACGTACGAGCAGGCGCACAGCCCCAGGACGGCGAGCGCCAGCGGCGCATCGAGCACCGGCAGCGAGCGTGCGCGCGGGACCGCGGCCTCGTCGACCGGCTGGATCGGCGTGGTGGCGCTCACGGCGACGTGCCTTGGACGACTGGGCTCATGCGCTGTCTCCGATGCCAGGGCTCACAGGGTCTTTGAGCTCCCGGCGATGTACGGCCCCGGCCGTCCGAAGAACCACTGCGAGAGTATCTGGCGCGCCACCGGGGCGGCCGCCACGGCGCCGAAGCCGCCCTTCTCCACCCAGACGACGACGACGATCGGCCTGGAGGTCGCGCTGGGTGGCACAAAGCAGGCGTACCACGCGTAGTCGCTCTCCAGGTTCTGGGCGTTGAAGTACTGCGCGGTGCCGGTCTTGCCGTACACCTGCTCTGGGAAGTTGCCGAACACGTCCGCCGAGGTGCCCCCGGGCTGCGACGCGGCCCAGCGCAACCCCAGGCGGATCTCGTCCAGATACGCCGGGTTGACGTCGATCGGCCGTCCCGGCGGCTGGGCGATGGTCTGCAGCACGGTCCCGTCAGCGGACTGGACGTCCAGGCCGATGTGCGGCGTGGGCACGTGCGTCCCGTTGGCGAGCGCGGCGTACACGTCGGCGAGCTGCAGCGGCGTGACCTGCACGTCGCCCTGGCCGACCGCCAGGTTCTCCATGTCGCCGATCGACCACGGGCGGTTGGTCCCGTCGGCGATCCCGCAGCCGCCGGGCGGATGCTTGGGGCTGCGGTGCCACCCCGGAAGTCGCCGCGGCCCCGACTGCGTGCCGGCCGCGTTCGAGTAGCGGAACGGGCCGATCGCGTTGTCGCACTCATACTCCAGCAGGTTTCGCTGCTCGCGCCAGCGGGGGGAGGGCAGCGTGCCCGACACCTCGCCGGGGAGGTCCACCCCCGTCGGACGGCCGATCCCGTAGCGGTGCGCCCAGGCCTGCAGCGGACCGCCGCTGCCGCCGTTGGCAAGCGGGTTCTGCGGGTTCAGCAGCGCGCCCAGGTGATAGAAGAAGTCGTCGGAGGAGAACTTGATCGCCGTCGGAAGGTCGATCGTGCCGTAGACGGCATGGCCCGCGTTGTGGCGGCACTGCTGCGCCGCGCCGCTGCCGACGCAGAACTGGCCGGTGTCGTCGAAGGTCTCGCCGGGCGACCATGCGCCGCTCTCAAGCGCCGCGGTTGCGGTGATCGGCTTGAACGTGGAGCCGGTCGGCCCGGCGCTCTGGATGGCGCGGTTGAGCAGCGGAAAGCCGCTGGACGCGTTGCGGTAGTGCGCGTCGTAGTAGGCCTGGGTCATCGGGTGGGTGAAGTCGCCGGGGTTGAAGCTCGGCTCCGAGCCCATCGCGTAGATCTGCCCGTTGACCGGGTTCATCGCCACGAACGCACCTCCGGGCGAGCCGTTGAGCGCCATCGACTCGGCCAGCGACTGCTGCCCCACGCGCTGGAGCGCGAGGTCCAGCGACGTGCGCAGGTTCTCCCCCGGGACCGGCTGCTGGGAGCTCAGTTCAGAGACGGGCTGCCCGAAGGCGTTGACCAGCATCCGCTGGTAGCCCTCGCGCCCCTGCAGAAACGAGTTGTACTGGGCCTCGAGCCCCGACTGGCCGACCACCGAGCCCTGTGGGATGCCGCGGTAGGCGGAGGTTCCCAGCTCGGCGGCGGTGATCTGTCCGACGGTCCCGAGCACCTGCGCCGCGAGCGTCCCGTAGGGGTAGTTGGTCGTGTAGACGCGGCGAATCGACACGCCCGGGAACTGCGCCTGGCGCTCGGCGAGATAGAACTCCACGACCGGGGGGACCTGCTGTGGGCCGCTTGCGACCGTCACATCGGAGACCGGGTCAAGCGACAGCTGCTGGCCCACCATGCAGGCGATCGGCGACAGGCGGAAGGTGTCGACGCCCGCGACGTACAGGTGGCAGCGCTCGCGCCGCGTGCGCATCCGCAGCACGCGCGCCAGGCGGTTGTACAGCAGGGTGTCGGCGCGCGGCGGGCGCTCGATCGTGTCCAGCGCCGCGAGGCTGACCGGGACGGGCAGGTCCTCCGGCGAGATCACGACCGCCGCCTCGCGCACGCTGTCGACCAGCACGTTGCCCGACCGGTCGAGGATCTCCCCTCGCGGCGCGGGGATCGGAACCTCCCGCACCCGGTTGACGGTCGCGGCCTGGACGTACTGGCTGCCGGAGAGGACCTGCAGGTACCACAGGCGGAAGAAGATGATCGCGAACATGCCCAGCGCGACCATGCCGGCGATCGCGACCCGGAGCGCCAGCTGCGGCGAGAGGGGCGGCCGGCGATCCTCCGCAGGCGGGGTCAACGTCCGCTCCTGTTCAGCTGGCCGGCCCGCTGGGCCGACGGGCTCTGAAGCGGGCTGAGCCCGCCGGTCGTGTACGCGCGCCGCCGCCGGCGGCGCGGGTCGTCGGGCAGCGCCGTCCACAGCACGCGGCGCACGACGGCGTAGATGGGCAGCGACAGCAGCGTGTTGACGAGCACCGTGACGAAGATCTGCTGGGCGAGCAGCAGGCTGACCGGCGCCTGCACGCCGAGCAGGAACTGAAGCAGCGCCATCCCGACACCGGCAAACGCGGTCGCCGCGGCCCCGGCCGCCATCGGGACCAGGCCGTGCGCCGGGTCGCGCAGCTCGCGCAGGCGCCCGGCCCAGTAGCCGATCGCGATGTACAGCAGGGAGGTGATCCCCAGCGTCTGCAGGAGCACGGTGTCGACCATCAGCCCGGTGAAGAAGCCCAGCACCGCGCCGGTCAAGGAGCCCGTCAAGAGCCCCACCGAGGCGACCATCAGGACCGTCAGGTCGGCCGTGACCCCGAACAGCGAGATCTGCGAGACGACCGCGTCCTGCACCACCACGGTCGCGATCGCCAGCAGCGCCAGCCTCAGGATCAGCCTCGCGGAGAGAGCGCTCACGGAAGCTGCGCCCGGGCGCCGGCTGCCTGCGGGCGGGTGAGGATCTGCACGGAGTCGAAGTGGCGAAGGTCCGCGAGCGGCACCACCGGGATGCCGTCGCCGTTGACCAGGTCGTTGGAGATCTGCGTCGGCGTCAGGTCCGCGGGCACCGTGCCGATCGGGATCGCCGCCGGGTAGTAGGAGGACAACGGGCCCGCCTTGAACCCGGAGGTCACGACCTGCTGGCCGGGGCTCACCGACGCGCTGCTCGGGAGGTCCTGCAACAGCAGCTGATACGGGTTGCCGACCGAGGGCCCGACGACGCCCTGATCGCCGGACCTGTCCAGGACCTCGGCGCCGACCTGGACGGCCGGGTCCGTCACGAGCGTGACCTCCGACACCGACGGGTCCACGGTCGTGACCAGGCCCACCAGCGCGCCGTCGGCGATCACCGGGTCGTGCAGGGAGACGCCCTCATCCGAGCCCGCGTCGACCTCCACGGTCTGATACCAGAGGCTCGGGTCGCGTCCGATCACGTTGGCGCCGACCGGGTGGTAGGAGGAGACGCCGATCCGCTGGTCGAGCCCCACCTCGGCGGTCAGCTGCGCGTTCTGCTGCTGCTGCACGCGCAGCTGCGCGACCTGCGCCTCCAGCGCGTCGACCTGGCGCTGCAGGCGGTCGGCGCGGGACTTGGCATGCAGCGTGTCCGACACCCAGTTGGCGATGTCTCGCACCGGCGAGAGGACCTTTGAGGCTCCGGCCTGGACGGGCGAGAGCACCTCGACGATCCCCCGCTGCACGGTGTGCAGCGGGCTCGAGGGCGATTCGCCGAAGTAGGCGGTCAGGAGGATCAGGGAGACGGCGACGAGCGCGCCGAGAACCGCCCGGCGCCGTCGAACCTGTTTGTCGTGCACGTGATCCGTGTCTCCAAGCTCTGGCCCTGCAAGTCCGGCCTCCGTCAGTAGCGGCGGCGGCGGTTGCGTGAATTCTTGCTGGACCGGTGGATCGCCTCGAACTCCTCAAGCGACCTCCCGGACCCGACCGCGACGCACGTCAGCGGGGACTCCGCCAGGTGAGCGGGCATCTGCGTCTCGTGGCGCAGACGCTCCTCCATGCCCTGCAGCAGCGAGCCGCCTCCCGCGAGCATGATGCCACGATCCATGATGTCGGACGCCAGCTCCGGCGGGGTGCGGTCCAGCGTCTGCTTGACGGCGTCGATGATCTGCGACACCGGCTCCTCGAGCGCGGCGCGAATCTCCTCGCTTGTGAGGATCACCGTCTTGGGCAGTCCCGAGACCATGTCCCGGCCGCGGATCTCCGCCTGCAGCTCCTCCTGCATCGGGTAGGCGGAGCCGATCTCCAGCTTGACCTCCTCGGCGGTCTGCTGGCCGATAAGCAGCTTGTACTCGCGCTTGACGTAGTTGATGATCGCCTCATCCAGCTCGTCGCCCCCAACGCGGATCGACTGCGAGACGACGATCCCGCCGAGCGAGATCACAGCCACCTCGCTCGTGCCGCCGCCGATGTCGACGACCATCGACCCCGTAGGCTCGCCGACCGGCAGGCCAGCGCCGATCGCCGCCGCCATCGGCTCCTCGATCAGGTACGCCTGGCGCGCGCCGGCGCTCAGGCACGCCTCCTCGACGGCCCGCTTCTCGACGCCGGTGACGCCGGAGGGCACGCAGACGACCACGCGCGGGTGCGCCCAGCGGTTCTGGTGGACCTTCTGGATGAAGTGGCGCAGCATCTCCTCGGTCACCTCGAAGTCGGCGATCACCCCGTCCTTGAGCGGGCGGATCGCCGAGATCGTGCCCGGGGTGCGTCCCAGCATCCGCTTGGCCTCGATCCCGACGGCGTGCACCTCGCCGGTGCGCGAGTCGACCGCCACCACGCTTGGCTCCGAGAGCACGATCCCGCGCCCGCGTACGTAGACCAGCGTGTTGGCGGTGCCCAAGTCGACCGCCATGTCGCGGCCGCCGAAGCCGGTCATATACGAGAACATGCCCATGGTCGCAGGTAGCGCGAAGCCTCGGGCCGGGTGGCGGGTTGCTGCACCCGAGCGCCACCCGGCTGCCGGTTCGCCTGCGGGTGAGTGTATCGCGCCCCCGCTCTGCGCCCGGCGCGCCGTCGGCGCCCGGGACGCACAAAGCCGCTGGAAAACCGCCGCTGGCGGCGACGGTGCCCCCGCCGGGCGAAGTGCCCGCACGAGCGTCCGGCGCGGCTCGCGCCGCTCCTGTTAGGGTCACGTTGATGTCGTTGTCCGATGCCGAGCGCGCGGTCTGCGCGGCGATCGAGCGACGGTCGGACGAGCTGGTCGAGCTCGCCTCGGCGCTCGTGTCCTTCGACACGACGGCGCGCGAGCCGGGCGACCCGCCACGGGAGGAGGAGGCGCTGCAGGCGCTGCTCGCCGACCGCCTGGCTGGGGTGGGCGCATCGGTGGATCTGTTCGAGCCGACGGCGTCGGAGCTGGCGGGCGCGCCGCTGGTGCCCGAGGGGATCGGCTTCACCGGGCGCCCGCAGCTGATCGCCACGATCCCCGGCGCAGGCGGCGGCCGCTCGCTGCTGCTAAACGGCCACATCGACGTGGTCTCGGCGCAGCCCGCCGAGAGCTGGAGCAGCCCGCCGTTCTCCCCGCAGGTGCGCGACGGGATGCTCTACGGTCGCGGCGCCTGCGACATGAAGGGCGGCGTGGCCGCGATGGTGCTCGCCGCCGAGACGCTGGTGCGGGAGGGCGTCCGGCTGGCAGGCGACCTGATCGTGGCCACCAACACCGACGAGGAGTCCTCGGGCGCGGGCGGATCGGCGCTCGTGCGCCACGGACTGCGCGCCGACGCGGGGATCGTCACCGAGCCCACCGACTTCCGCGTCTGGGTCGCCTGTCGCGGCTCCGAGTACGGGGTCGTGAGCGTTCCCGGGCGGCCCGGGCACGCGGAGGTCCGACAGCCTCACTGGCGCGCCGGCGGCGCGGTCAACGCGATCGAGAAGGCCGCGATCGTGCTGCGCGCGATCGCCGAGCTGCGCGAGCGCTGGGCGGCGGATCCGGCGCTCGCCCACCCGCACCTGTCGCACCCCTCGCTGCTGCCCACGGTCGCGCGAGCCGGCGAGTGGCCCGTCACCTACCCGGCGTCGTGCGAGCTGACGATCGCGGTCATGTACCTGCCCGCGCAGGCGGACGAGCGCGGCTGGGGCGCGCGCGTGCGCGAGGAGGTTGGGCGCTGGATCGTCGAGCGCTGCGCCCAGCTCGACGACTGGCTGGCCGAGCACCCGCCCTCCATCTCCTGGTGGACCAACGGCGTGATGCCGATGGAGATCGACCCGTCGGCGCCGATCGTCGACACGATGCTTCAGGCAAGCGCCGACCTGGGGCTGCGGCGCGAGCTGGGCGGCCTGGACTCCTGGTATGACGGGGCCACGTTCACCCACCTGGCGGGGATCCCGTCGATCGGCTACGGGCCGCCCGGCTTTGATCCGGACGGAGCGTCGGTCGCCCACACGATCGACGAGCACGTGCCGGTCGCGGGCCTGGTCGCGTGCGCGCAGGCGCTCGCGGTCGCGGCGATGCGCTTCTGCGGCGGCGCCTGAGCGACCCGGACTGCAGCGGCGCCTGAGCGACCCGGACTGCGGCGGCGCCTGAGCGACCCGGCCGCCGGCGGAGGTGGACGCCCGGGCGGGCCCGGGCGCGGCTACCCCTCGACCCGCTGGGTCAGCTCGACCCCCTTGCGGCCGATGTCGACCAGGTAGCCGCGGAGGATCCCGTGGTTTGCCTCGCTGCCCGGGTTTATGCAGATCGTCCGGCCGATCCTGCGCTCGCCGCCGGACTCGTGGATGTGGCCGTGAATCGACAGCAGCGGCTCGTATGCCTCGATGATCCGCCGCACCGCGGTCGAGCCGACCGGCCCGCGCAGCACGTCGCCGGCCGAGATCGTGGGACGCAGGTTCTCGTCCAGCAGCGGCGCGGTGTCAAGCCCGGAGTCGTGCGGCGGGACGTGGATCATGAACACGGCGCGCCGAGGGTCGCTCACCTGCCTGGCGAGGGCGTCGAGCCGCGCGTAGAGCTCGTCCTCGGACTCCTCTCGCGGCGTCTGCCAGGGCGTGTGGTTGGACCAGCCGCAGGCCAAAAGCTCAAGGCCGCCGGGGATCTCGACCACGCGGCCGTCCACGTTGAGCGGCGCGTGCCCGGGCGCATCCAGGATCGGGTCGATCCCGAACTCGTCGTCGTTTCCGGGGATCAGGTAGATGGGAACGTCAGAGCCCTGCAGCCGCTCGGTCGCCAGCGCCATCCAGGCCGCGACCCGCTCCTCCATCAGACGCGCGAGCAGCACGTCGCGCGCGGGCTCGTCGGTGGCCAGCCGCTCGGCCTCCTGAGAGCTGGTCACATACGAGTAGTAGCCGACGTCGGCGATGTCGCGCTCCAGCTGCGCCAGCTCCTCCGAGCCCCGCGCGGTGCGCCGCACGCCGAACAGCTCGGTCTCGTAGCGGTCGCCGTGGTCGATGATCGGGACGATCGCCTTGCCGGTGAGATCGCCGGCCAGCAGCGCGGCGTGCGCGCGGTACACGTTCTGGGCGATGGCGTTCACGAACTTTCGCCACGCCTTCTCCGCGGCATGAAGGTCCGATGCGATGTAGAGCCGGGTGGCCACGGGATCCTCTTTGCGCGCGTGGGGGCGGCGAGCGCTCGCCTCAGTCGGGCGGCAGCTCCGTGAACAGCATCTTGGCGTCCACGCCCGCGGCGCTCGTGCGCCATCGCATCACCAGGTAGATCACGAGCCCCAGCAGGTAGAACACGCCCGCGTCGATGATCCCGTTGGTCTCCAGGTACGTCAGCGCGTTGCCGCCGCTGGACAGCGCGTTGACGATCGGCTTTGCGACCGCGAAGACGTAGATCCACAGCGGGAACACCAGCCATCCCAGCCCCAGCCAGGGCAGCGCCCTGCCGTACGGGGCGTTGCGCACCAGATCCGGCCGTCGCCAGCGCACCAGCAGCGCGTTGACCCCTGGCAGGCACCAGGTGAAGATCGCCATCACGATCGAGAACCACGCGGTCCCCGCGAGGTCCAGCTTGTGGTTGGTGGTGGCCAGGAAGGTGGGCAGCGACTTGTAGCTTTGGAAGAACAAAAACAGCCCGGTCAGCACGAGCGTGGCGATGATCGCGTTCAGCGGCGCGCGGGTGCGCTCGTTGACGCGGCCGAACCACTCGGGCACCTGGCGGTCCAGGCTCCATGCCAGCTGCATGCGGCTGATGAAGTTGATGTAGACGGGGCAGAGCAGGAACGGGAACACCACCCCGCCCAGCGAGATCAGCGCCCACAGCGGCCAGAGGCCGTGGTTGGCGACCACCGCCAGCAGCGGCATCGCGTTGGGCTGTCCGAGCGGCAGCGGGATCTTGGTGTCAAAGCCCCAGTAGATCGCCCCCCAGCTGACGTTGGTATCAAAGCCGAAGTGGCTTGAGATCGCGTCGACGTAGACCGAGTTGGCGAGCACGCCGATCAGCAGCGCCCCCAGGAGGGCGACGGTCACGCCGCGCCGCACGTTGCCCCGAACCTCGCCGGCGATGTAGGCCGAGTACTGGAACCCGATGTACTGGAACAGCAGCACCGAGAGCATCAGCGGGAACACCGAGGTGGAGAAGATCTCGGAGATGAAGTTGCCGCCCGAGCCCGGCAGGAACGCCGCGCGTCCCGAGTTGGCGATCTGCGTCGCCGTCAGGCCGCCGTCGTAGTGCGGGAGGTTGTGGTCGAAGCTGGAGCGGTGGGTGAGCAGAAGCCCGAAGATGAACATCGCGAAGAAGCACGCCACGCCGTAGCCGGCGAGCGCCGTCACCACGCGGTGAAACTGCCGCGTGGGCAGCAGGCAGACAACCGCGATCAGCGCCAGCACGACGAGCGATCCGATGAACCCGGGGGTCCCGGTGATGGCCCCGGTGGAGTCGGTGAACCACGAGTTGGCGCTCGACAGCCCGCCCGCGCCGATCCCGATCACGCGCGCGGTGATCTGGATGTTCCGCAGCACCAGCGGCACCTCGAAGGCGATGATCAGCACCGAGGCGATCACGAGCGTCCACGACTCCATCCAGCCGAGCCCCGGGTGCAGGATCCGACTGGTGAACACGTAGTCGCCGCCCGAGCGCGGCATCACGGAGGTCAGCGAGGCGAAGATCAGCGCCAGCAGGACGCAGAACAGCCCGGCGATGATCGCGGCCCAGCCGTACTCGGAGAACGGGCCCGCCCGCCACACGCCCACGCCCGCCAGCGAGTAGAAGATCGGGTAGAGCGTGAGCCCGACGCCCACGAACGCAGCCACGTTGAAGAACAGGGCGTTGGTCACAGAGACGTTGCGCACCAGGCCCGAGGACTGGCGCACGAACAGCTTGGGCGTGGTGCTCGCCGCTGCGGCGGAAGGCGTGGCGCTTACGTCGGACACATCCCCTCCGTGAACGTCGACGGGGCGTTGATGCTCGGAATCTAACACCGCGCTCAGACGGCCGGGCGGCCAAACCGCGCCGTCACCCTGCGCCGATCCGCACAGCGCCTCGCGGAGCGGCCACGGTCAGGCAGAGCCTCGGGGAGCGGCCACGGTCACGGCGCCAGCCACGGGGCGAGCTCGATCAGGGTCGCGACCGGGAGGCCGACCACGCCGAGGTAGTCGCCCTCGATGCGGGTCACGAGCGTCGCCCCGATCCCCTGCACCGCGTAGGCTCCCGCCCGTCCGCGCCACTCGCCGGTCGCCACGTAAGCGTCGATCGCACGGCGCTCCAGCGGCCGGAGCTCGACCACGGTGCGCGAGGCCGCGGTGCGCGTGCGCGGGCGCTGCCCCGGCGCCACCGGCTCCGCCAGGCAGATCCCGCTCAGCACCACGTGACGGCGCCCGGCCAGCCGCTCGAGCATCAGCGCCGCGTCGCGCGCGTCGGCCGGCTTGCCGAGGATCGAGCCGTCGAGCACGACCTCGGTGTCGGCTCCCAGCACCGGCGGCGACCCGCAGGCCAGCTTTGAGGCGACCGCCACGGCCTTGCGATGCGCGTTCTCGAGCACCACCTCGGCCGGCGGCCCCTGCGCCAGCTCCTGCACGCCGGCGCTGCGCACCTCGAAGCTCACGCCGATCTGGGAGAGGATCGCGGCCCGCTGCGGCGAGGCGGAGGCGAGGATCAGCGCCACCGGGCCCGCCGCCGGCGGAGCGGGCTGCGCTGCGGCCGCTGCCGGCGCGGACGTCAGCAAAGCTCGGGGAAGAACAGCTGCACCTCGCGCTGCGCCGACTGCGGCCCGTCGGAGCCGTGGACCATGTTCTGGCCCACCGCGGTCGCGTAGTCGCCCCGGATCGAGCCGGGCGCCGCGGCCAGCGGGTCGGTGGCGCCGATCACCTGCCGGGCCGCCGAGATCGCCGACTCCCCCTCGAGGACCATCGCCACCAGCGGGCCGGAGGTGATGAAGTCCACGAGCTCTCCGTAGAACGGCTTGCCCTCGTGCTCGGCGTAGTGGCGCTCCGCCAGGCCGCGGTCCAGCGTCATCATCCGCAGCGCCGCCAGGCGCAGGCCCTTGCGTTCGAACCGGGCGATTATCTCGCCGGTGAGGTTGCGGGCGAAGGCGTCCGGCTTGACGAGGATCAGCGTGCGCTCCACGGCGGCTCCTTGGTCGGTTGTCGTCCGACGGCGGCCCGGCTGGGCCGCCGCGTCAGGGGATGGGGGTCTGCTCGGGCGCCGCCTCGGTGGCGGGCAGGCGCCGCCTGCGACGGGTGGCGGCCGGGGAGGGGACGCCGATCTCCGTCTCGCAGTAGGGGCACATCTTCCACATCGGGTCAAGCGGCCGCCCGCACGAGGGGCACGGGTCCTTGAGCTTGCGCATGCAGTTGGGGCAGCGCAGGTAGTCGCGCTCGACCTCGTAGTCGCAGTGCGGGCACAGGTGGTACCCCAGCTCGGCCAGCCGCGCCTCGGCCGCCTGGATCTCCAGCTCGCGCTCGCGGACATCGTCGAGGAACTCGGGCGGGCGCACGATCATGTAGACGATCGTGCCGACGTAGGGAAACACCGAGGCGAGCGTGGCGCAGCCGACCAGCAGCGGGTCGGCGATCCTCCGCCGGGCGTCTGCGAACGTCCAGTAGACGAGCGCCAGCCAGATCACCACCAGGAACAGGATCACCAGCTCGACGGCCAGCTTCAGCGCGCTGTTGTGAATGCCGAAGATCGCGTAGGGCATAGATCTGGCGAGTTTAGTGGCAGCTGATGCCTGCCCGCCGCCCATCCTGATACGCCGCCGCGGCCCGCGATCCTGCCTGCGGCGGGCGGCCGGGGCCGCGCGGCCGACCCCGGCGTCAGAGGAACAGGCGCCCGAACGCGTACCCGATCGCGAAGAACACGAGGATCACGGCCGCGACGGTCACCGCCACCAGGGCCATCATCCTCAAAAGCGACGGCTGCTCCCTGCGCACCTGCCCCTCCTACATCCTGGATGCGCGCGCCCGCTGCGCGCCCGCCAGCAGATCCCCGATCAGGTACAGGGACCCGGTTGCGATGACCACCCCGCGCGGTCCCGCCAGCTCGCGCGCCCTGGCCAGCGCCAGGTGCGGGTCCGCGACGACCTCCCCCGGCGGACCGTGCAGCTGGCGTGAGAGCGAGTGCAGCGTCGGCGGCGGCAGCGCACGCGGGTTGTGGCAGGCGCAGAACACGGCCGCGTCACAGGCCGGCAGAAGCGTCGCGAGCATGCCCGCGGCGTCCTTGTCGTCGAGCACGGAGATCACCGCCACGAGCCGGTCGTGCCCGGCGACCAGGTCCGGCAGCGACTCGGCCAGCGCGCGTATCCCGTCGGGATTGTGAGCGCCGTCCAGCAGCGTCAGCGGGTCGCTCGCGATCCGCTCAAGCCTTCCCGGAACCCTGACCTCGCGCGCCGCCCGCAGCACCGCGCGCTCGTCCAGGGACCCCAGGAACGCCTCCGCGGCGGCGCGGGCCAGCGCGAAGTTTCGCCGCTGAAAGACGCCGTCGGCGCCCACCGGCACCCCGGGGTCGGTGCCCGCCTGCACGATGCGCGCACCCCGCTGGGCGGCCACGCTCTCGGCCACCTCGAGCACCTCGTCGGCCAGCCCGGCGCCGAGCACGAGCGTCGCCCCCGGCTGCACGACGTCGAGCTTCTCGCCGGCGATGTCGCGCAGCGTCGGCCCGAGCCAGCGCGTGTGCTCGAGCCCGACGCCGGTGAGCACCTGGACCTTGGACGGGATCACGTTGGTGGCGTCGAAGCGCCCGCCCAGGCCGGCCTCGATCACGGCCACCTGCACCCCCTGACGTGCGAGCTCCGAATAGGCGGCGGCGGTCAGCGCCTCAAACTGGGTCACGTGATCGCCCTCCTCAAGCGAACGGTCCACGAGCGCGACGGCCCGCGCCGCGCGTGCGACCGCCGCCGCGAACAGATCGGGCGCGAGGTCGCGGTCGCCGATCCGGATCCGCTCGCCGAAGGAGACCAGGTGGGGCGAGAGGTAGGCGCCGGTCCGAAGCCCGTGGCTTGCGAGGATCGCCGCGATCATCCTCGTGGTCGAGGACTTGCCGTTGGTGCCGACCACGTGGATTGACTCAAACCGCCGCTCGGGACTGCCCAGCGCGGTCATCAGCCGGCGCATCCGGTCCAGGCCGAACCGCATGCCGAACAGCTCCAGCGACAGCAGCCAGCGCTCGGCCTCCTCGCCGGTCATGCGGCCCTCGTGGATCGTCCGCTCGGCCCGCGGCCGCTCGCCTGCGGCCCTCCCCGGCGGCCGCTCACCTGCGGCCCTCCCCGGCGGCCGCTCGCCTGCAGCCCTCCCCGGCGGCCGCTCACCTGCGGCCATCCTCGGCGGCCGGTGAGCGGCCGTCCAGCGCGCCGTGCTCGGCCTGCAGCGCCCGGAGCTTCTCGCGCTCGGCCGCCACCACCGCGGCCGGCGCGCGGCTCACGAACCGCTCGTCTGCGAGCTTGCGCCGCGCGCGCTCGATCTCGGCCTCCAGTCGCCGGCGGCGCTCGGCGAGCCTGGCGCGCGCGCCGGCCGCATCGACGCCGTCGAGGATCACGACCCGTCCGCCGGGGATCGCCACGACCGGCGGCTCGCCGCCGTCGGCGTCCCCCTCGCCGTCGAGCGACAGCCGCGCGAGCCGCGCCACGTGCTCGCGCGTGCGCTCGTAGCCATCGGCCTCAAACCGCGCTCGCAGCGTCGCGCCCGCGCGCACGCCGGCCAGGTCCCGCCACCGGCGAAGCTCCACGATCGCCTCGATCGCGCGCTGCAGATCGCGCTCGGCCTCCTCGTCCAGCGAGCCGGCGCCGGGCGGGGCCACCCTGGCCGCGAGCAGCCCCTCGGCGCCCGGGATCAGGCCCCAGATCTCCTCGGTGACGAACGGGATCAGCGGATGCGCGAGGGTCACCGTCTCGCACAGCACGTGCAGCAGCGTCTGCCCGAGCGCCCGGTCGCCGGCCCTGAGCCTGGGCTTTACGAGCTCCAGGTACCAGTCGCACAGCTCGCCGTAGACGAAGTCGTAGACCCCGAGCGCCGCGTGAGCCAGGTCAAACCGCTCGATCAGCTCGCCGGTGCGCCGCCGGGCTCGCTCCAGGCGCGAGAGGATCCACCGGTCCTCGACCGTCCGCGGCACGGCCGCCGGCCGCAGGTCGGCGCCGATGTCCTCCGCGCCCAGCAGGATCAGCCGCGCCGCGTTCCACAGCTTGTTGGCCAGCTGCTGGCCCTGGGCCACCTTGTCCTCGCTGAAGCTCACGTCCTGGCCCGAGGACATGGCGAGAAGGCCCCAGCGCACCGCGTCCGCCCCGTAGGCGGGAAACTCGCCCGCCGGCCGGCCGTCGCGCGCGAACACCGGCGGACGCGGGCCGCCCTCGATCAGGTCCAGCGGATCGATCCCCGTGCCAAGCGACTTGGACATCCGCCGGCCGTCGGGCGCCTGGATGATCGAGTGAACGTTCACGTCCGAGAACGGCACGCGGCCGGTGAACTCGATCCCCATCATGATCATCCGCGCCACCCACAGGAAGATGATGTCGCGCGCGGTGGAGAGCACGTCCGTCGGATAGAAGGCGCGCAGCTCCGCAGTCTCCTCCGGCCAGCCGAGCGTCGCAAACGGCCACAGCGCGCTCGAGAACCAGGTGTCCAGCACGTCCGGATCGCGCTCCCAGCCCTCGCCGGCGGGCGGCTGCTCGCCCACGTAGGTCTCATCCCCTCGGTAGTAGACGGGCAGCCTGTGGCCCCACCACAGCTGGCGCGAGATGCACCACGGCCGGATGTTGCGCATCCAGTCCAGGTAGACCTTCGCGTAGCTGGGCGGGTGAAAGCGCACGCGGCCGCTCTCGACGACCTCGATCGCGGGGCGAGCCAGCTCCTCCATCGCCATGAACCACTGCAGCGAGATCAGCGGCTCGATCCGCTCCCCGGAGCGCTGCGAGAACGGCACCGAGTGCTCGTAGGGCTCGGCGCGGGCGATCAGCCCCTGCTCGCGCAGCTCGGCGAGCACCGCCTCCTTGGCCGCCGCGACCGTCAGTCCCCGGAAGCGCTCGGGCGCCTCGGCGGTGATCCGGCCATCCTCGCCGATCACCGATGGGCTCGGCAGGTTGTGGCGGCGGCCGATCTCGAAGTCGTCGATCGCGTGCGCGGGGGTGATCTTCAGCGCGCCGGTGCCGAACTCCGGCCGCACGTGCTCGTCGGCGATGATCCGCAGGCGGCGGCCGACGAGCGGCAGGATCGCGCGCTCTCCGATCAGCCGCCGGTAGCGATCGTCGTGAGGGTTGACCGCGATCGCCGTGTCGGCCAGCATCGTCTCCGGGCGCACGGTCGCGACCGTGATCGCGCCGGAGCCGGTCGCCAGCGGATAGTCGATGTAGTACAGGGTGTCGCGCACCTGCCGCTGCTCGACCTCCAGATCGGAGATCGCCGAGCCCGAGCCGGGGTCCCAGTTGACCAGGTACCGGTCCCTGTAGATCAGCCCCTTTTCGTAGAGGGCCACGAACACGCGCAGGACCGCGCGCGCATACCCCTCGTCCAGCGTGAAGCGCTCGGACTCGTAGTCGCAGGACGCCCCCAGGCGCTTGAGCTGCTCGATCATCCTGCCCCCGTAGCGCTCCCGCCAGCGCCACACGCGCTCCACGAACGCCTCGCGCCCCAGCTGCGCGCGACTGGTCCCCTCGGCGGCGAGGGCGCGCTCCACCTGCGTCTGGGTGGCGATCCCGGCGTGGTCGGTGCCCAGGATCCACTTGGTGCGCCGCCCGAGCATGCGCTGGTGGCGCACGATGCAGTCCTGGATCGTGTTGTTGAGCGCGTGGCCCATGTGCAGCACCCCGGTGACGTTCGGGGGTGGGATCGCGATCGAGAAGTTCTCCTCGGGCGTGCCCTGCGCCGGAGGGTGGAAGATCCCCGACTCAAGCCATCGGGCGACGATCCTGGGCTCTACCTCTGAGGGCTCGTAGCGCGTGCGCGAGGCAAGCTCGGACATCAGGCCCGCGAGTGTAGTTGCGCCCGCGCGCGGCGCCGTGCTCGAAAGCCCGGGCACCGGGGCGCCTGGGCTAGGCGGCGGCCTCGTCCTCGTCGGGCGTGGCGACCGTGACCAGGGTCGGCGCGACGCCCTTCTCGATCGTCTCGCGCGTGACCACGCACTTGCGCACGTCACGGCGGCTGGGAAGCTCGAACTGCACCTCCAGCAGAACCTCCTCGATGATCGAGCGCAGGCCGCGGGCGCCGGTCTCGCGCTCGAGCGCCTTGTCGGCGACCGACGCGAGCGCGTCCTCGGAGAACACCAGCTCGATCCCGTCGAACTGGAAGAACCGCTGGAACTGCTTGATCAGCGCGTTGCGCGGCTCGGTCAGGATCCGCATCAGCTCGTCGCGGTGCAGCTGGTGGATCGCCGACATCACCGGCAGGCGGCCGATGAACTCCGGGATCAGGCCGTACTGGATCAGGTCCTCGGGCAGGCAGTGCTCGAAGATCTCGCCGGTGTCCCGCTGGTCACGGGACTGGATCGCGGCGCCGAACCCGACCCCCTGATGGCCGATCCGCCGCTCGATCACGCGGTCCAGGTTGGCGAACGCGCCACCGCAGATGAACAGCACGTTGGTGGTGTCGATCGACAGAAACTCCTGGTGGGGATGCTTGCGCCCGCCCTGCGGGGGCACGCTCGCGGTCGTCCCCTCGAGGATCTTCAGCAGCGCCTGCTGGACGCCCTCGCCGGACACGTCGCGCGTGATCGAGGGGTTGTCGGCCTTGCGCGCGATCTTGTCGACCTCGTCGATGTAGATGATCCCGGTCTCGGCCTTCTTGACGTCGTAGTCGGCCGCCTGGATGAGCTTGAGCAGGATGTTCTCCACGTCCTCGCCGACGTAGCCGGCCTCGGTCAGCGCGGTGGCGTCGGCGATCGCAAACGGCACGTTGAGGATGCGCGCCAGCGTCTGCGCCAGCAGCGTCTTGCCGCACCCGGTCGGCCCCAGCAGCAGGATGTTGGACTTCTGCAGCTCGATGTCGTGGTCGTCGGACTGCATCATCTGCACGCGCTTGTAGTGGTTGTAGACGGCTACCGACAGCGTGCGCTTGGCCTGCTCCTGCCCGACCACGTACTCGTTGAGGACGTCGTAGATCTCGCGCGGCTTGGGGAGGTTCTCGATGTCGAAGCTCGGCGGGGCGGTGAGCTCCTCGTCGATGATCTCGTTGCACAGGTCGATGCACTCGTCGCAGATGTAGACGCCCGGGCCCGCGATCAGCTTCTTGACCTGTCGCTGGGACTTGCCGCAGAAGCTGCACAGAAGCTGGTCGTTGGAGTCGGTCGGCCGTGCCATGTTCCCCTCCCGGAGCCTCGTTGAATCGGCTCTCCCCGGGGGCCGCTCGCCCCCGTCCGGCGCGAGCGCCCCAACCGGCCGTCCGCCGGCGCGCGGGCGCTCGTTCTCTCAGTGCTGGGAGATCACCCGATCGATGATTCCGTACTCCCTGGCCTCCTCGGAGCTCATGAAGTAGTCGCGTTCGGTGTCGCGCCGGACGTCCTCGAGCGCCTTGCCGGTGTGCCGGGCGATGATCTCGTCCAGCAGCCGCCGCACGTCGATGATCTCCTTCGCATGGATCTCGATATCGGTCGCCTGCCCCTGAAAGCTTGAGGACACCTGGTGGATCAGGATCTTGGCGTTGGGGAGCGCCATCCGCTTGCCGTGCGCTCCGCCGGCGAGCAGCAGCGCGCCCATCGACATCGCGATCCCGACGCAGATCGTCTGCACGTCTGGCTTGATGAACTGCATCGTGTCGTAGATCGCCAGGCCCGCGTACACCGAGCCGCCCGGCGAGTTGATGTACAGCGAGATGTCCTTGTCGGGATCCTCGGACTCCAGGTGAAGCAGCTGGGCGACGACCAGGTTGGCGATCTGATCGTCGATCGGCGTGCCCAGGAAGACGATGCGCTCGTTGAGCAGGCGGCTGTAGATGTCGAACGCCCGCTCTCCACGGGAGGTCTGCTCGACGACCATCGGTACGAGTGGGCTCATCGTCCTCGCTTCTTTCGCGTGCCGAGTCGGATTCCTTCCGGCCCGCCGACTGTATCAACCGATCCCGGGCGCGCCCAGCCCCTCGGGCGCAGCGCGCGCCGGCGCCGCCGCTCGCTCAGCCTCCGGGCGTCCAGATCCGTGACGGCGCCGGCGAGCCCTCGCCCTCACGCCGCCCGGGCGTCCACAGACGGCTGCGCGCCTTCGCCTGCTCGACGGTGATCGGACGCGCCTGTGAGACCAGCAGCTCGACGGCCTTGCGCGCCGCCACCTCCTCGCGCAGCGAGCGCAGGGTCCGCGCCGCGCGCCTGGCCGCCACCGCCCGCCGCCCCGAGCCCGACGCCCCCGCCTCGGTCTCGCGCAGCCGCGCCACCAGCTCGGCCGGGTCCGAGCCGTCCCCGTCGCCGCCGGAGCGCAGCGCCCCCGCCAGGTCCTCGTCGCTGGGCTCGATCCCCTCGGCGGCCACGATCGCGGCCAGGACGGCCTCGCGGCGCAGCTCGCGCTCCGCGTCGGCCTCGGCCTCGCGCGCGAGCTCCTCCTCGTCCTTGCCGACCACCTTCAGGTAGGTCTCGCGCGCGATCCCCTGGCGCTCGAGCGCCCTGAACGTCTGCTCCAGCAGCTCGTGCGCGCGCGCGTGGACGAGCCGCCCCGGAAGGGTCACATCGGCCGCGTCGACCGCGGCGTCCAGCACCGCCTCGGCGAACTCGCGCTCGATCGCGCGCTCGTCGGCGGCGCGCAGCCGCGCCTCGATGTCGGCGCGCAGCTCCGTCAGCGTGTCGAACTCCGACGCCTCGGCGGCGAACTCGTCGTCGAGCGGCGGCAGTCGCTTGGCCTTGACCTCTGAGACGGTGACCTCGAAGCTCGCCTGGCGCCCGGCGAGCTCGCCGTCGGGGAAATCAGGCGGGAAGGTGACCGCGACCGTGCGCCGCTCGCCCGCGCTCGCGCCAACCAGCTGCTCCTCGAAGCCGTCCAGCAGCCGGCCGGAGCCGAGCTCCACCACCTGGTCGCGCGCCTCGCCGCCCTTCAGCGGCCTCCCTTCGACCGTCCCGGTGTAGTCGATCACGACATGGTCGCCCAGCTGCGCTGGGCGCTGCACGGTCTCGAGCGTCGCGAGGCGCTCGCGCAGCCGCTCGAGCTCGCGCTCCACGTCCGCTTCATCGACCGAAGGCTCGCGCCTGCCGACCTCAAGCCCG
>DATGLC010000046.1:0-112819 GCA_035294345.1 Solirubrobacteraceae bacterium | reverse complement strand
CTGCACGGCGGCTCCTCCTGCTCTCCTCGCCGGAGCTCGAACTCCGACGAATGGCCTTCAATCGCCCTACACGCTCCCACCAGGAGCGGACAAGGGCGGGAGGACCGCCACCTCAAGTTCTACGCCAGCCGGGACAACCTCAGGCCCGCCGGCCGCAGGACGCCGACCGAGACCGGGCGGGCGGCTCAGGCGGGACGGCTGGCGAGAGCCCGCGCGGGCTGCCGCGCTGAGCCGAGCGCCGCCACGCTCGGCGCCAGCGGGATCCCGGGCCGAAGCCCCGGGGAGGGCTGCGGCTGGCCCCAGACGAGCGCCAGCGGCAGCACCCCAGCCCAGATGTCCAGCTCCGCGTCCGGGGTCCCATCGTCGCCGGGCCCGCCTTGCCGCAGCTTGACCGAGGCCCGGGAGATCTCAAGCGAGAGCACCCGCGTGGCCTTCAGCTCCCTGCGGTCGGGCGCCCGCGCCTCGCCCCAGCGCCCGGGGAGCAACCGCTCGGTGAACGCCTCCAGCGCCGCGAGCTTGCTCGACGCATCGTCGAGCGCGCGGAAGCTGCCGAACACCGAGACCGACTCGTAGTTGACGCTGTGCTCGAACACCGAGCGCGCGAGCACGATGCCGTCGACGCTCGTCACCGTGACACAGGCGGGCACTCCGGTCGACAAAAGCCGCGTCATCCGGCTCGCGCTCGAACCGTGGATCAAGAGCTGATCGCCGATCCGCGCGTGCAACGTCGGGATGCAGTACGGCAGCCCGCCATCGACGAACGCGACGTGCGCGACCAGCGCACGATCCAGGGCGCGGTGCACGGACTCCGGGTCGTAGCGTGCGCGGGCGGGCTCGCGGCGAACGCGCGTCTTCGGCCTCGCAGCGCCGGCGGCCGTCCGGGCACCGGGAGCGGCGGCGACAGCTTCGGCGGCGGGCTCGACGACCGCTCGGGCGGCGGGCTCGACGACCGCTCGGGCGCCGGGCTCGGCGACCGCTCGGGCGGCGGGCTCGGCGACCTTTCGGGTGGCGGCCTCGGCGGCGGCGCCTGCGGCAACAGAGCCGGGCCGGGCCGCCCGGGGGCTGGACGTGGGCATGAGCGCTAGTGTCGCCCGCCTCTGGACCCATGACAAGTGCCAGGCAGACACCGGATGATGAGGCCACCGCGATCTCGCTTGAGCCGCGCGACCGGGAGTCGCTGCGAGCCTGCCTCGAGCGCACGTTGCGCGAGATGATCCGCGAGCGGGCGCTGCGCCCGGGCGTCCGGATGCCGGCATCCCGGACGCTCGCCCGGCAGCTCGGGGTCTCGCGGGGCGTTGTCAGCGACGCCTACACCGAGCTGGCGGCCCAGGGGTTCCTCGTGTCCGTGGCGCGCCGCGCGCCGCTGGTCGCGCCGGTCGCGCCCGCCGCAGCCCGCCGTGGCCGGACCGGGCGTCCTGCGCAGCCCCCGGTCCGCTTCGACATGACGCCGACCTCGCCCGACACCGCCCTGTTCCCGCGCGCCCGGTGGGCGGCGGAGCTCGCCGATGCCGCGCGGCGAGCGCCGGCATCGGCGCTGGACTACGGCGACGTGCGCGGATCTGAGCGGCTGCGCGCCGCCCTGGCCGACGAGCTGGGTCGCACACGCGGCGTGATCTGCGAGCCCGATCAGGTGATCGTCGTGCAGGGCGCCACCCAGGGGCTTGACCTCGCGCTGCGCACGCTGGCGGGACGGGGGGTCGGGAGCGTCGCGGTCGAGGACCCGAGCCTGGACCGTCAGCGCCTTCAGATCCGCGCGCTCGGGCTGGCGCTGCGCGCGCAGCCGGTCGACGACGAGGGCGTGGTCGTCGACGGGCTGAACGCCGACGCCGTGATCGTCTCCCCCGCCCACCAGTACCCGACCGGCGCGGTGCTCTCCGGGAGCCGCCGTCGTGAGCTGATCGCGTGGAGCCGCGCGACCGGCTCGCCCGTGATCGAAGACGACTACGACGCGGAGTTCCGGTACGACCGCCAGCCGGTGCGCGCGCTGCAGGGGCTCCATCCCGATGGGGTGCTCTACCTCGGCACGACGTCAAAGACGCTCGCCCCGGGGCTGCGGCTGGGGTGGCTGGTCGCGCCGCGGCACCTTGTCCAGGACCTCGCCAAGACCAAGGCGCTGCTCGATGACGGATCCCCGGCGCTCGAGCAGCTGGCGTTCGCGAGCCTGCTGGAGCACGGCCACCATCAGCGCCACATCCGCCGGGCTCGAGCCCTCTACCGCGCGCGGCGGGACCGCCTCGTGCATGCCCTGGCCGAGCGCTTCCCGTCCCGGCGGGTTTCCGGGGTCGCCGCGGGGCTGAGCGTCACGCTGGAGTTGGACCGCACGATCGACGACCTCGCCGTGCAGCGCAGGGCGCGCGCGGCGGGCATCGCGCTTGAGGCCCTCAGCCGCTATGCGATCGTCGATCGCGGCCGTCGCGGGCTGGTGCTCGGCTACGGCAGGCTGCACGAGTCGGCGGCGCAGGCCGCGGTGCACGCGCTCTCAGACGCGGTGGGCGCGCAGGCGCGGCTTCAGCCCCGGCCGTGATAGGTGATCGCCAGCGCGGCAGCGCGCGCGCCCGGGACGCGAACGTCCGCCAAGCTTCAGCCCCGGCCGTGATAGGTGATCGCCAGCGCGGCGGCGGCGCCGGCCGGCGGCGCAGCGCCTGCACCACCCGGGGAGGTAGCCCCCGCGCCAGCCGGCGGCGCAGCGCCGGCGGTGCGCGGCAGCGAGGCGCCGGGCGGCTGCGCGAGCGCCTGCAGGCGTGCCGCGAACGCGCGCGCGACGCGCGCGGCGTGGCGCTTGGCCAGCTCGGCCCGGGGGCCGGCGAACAGCTCGTCGACCGTCAGGTTCCACAGATGCAGCCAGCGAGCGAAGTGCCCCGCGCGCAGGGGGGCGCGTGCGTGAAGCGCCGCGTGCGGACGAAACGCGCCGCCCCCGTAGCTGGCGGCGCCCAGCAGCACCGTCTCCCAGAACGCGGTCAGCCGCGGGACGTGCGCCTCGAGGTCGAGGTGCGCGACGTCGGTGAACAGCCAGCCGATCACCTCATCGTCAAGCGCCCTTGCGTAGAAGGCGCGCACGAGCCGCTCGCAGTCCTGGCGGCTGTCGATGTCCGCAGGCTGCGGGGCGCGGTCATCGCGTGCGGGCAGCGCGCTCATCGACCGGCAAGGATAGGATCGGGCCGTGGGCACACGGCAGCCTACGATCGCCGACCTGCGGCGCTGGGTGCAGTTCGGCGCCGGCGTGCGGATCGTCAAGCGGCGCGGACCGGTGGCCGTCTACGAGCTTTGCACGTGCACCGGCGAGACCGTCGAGCGCCACGAGTCCGCGGACGATGAGCTGATCTCGTTCCTCGTCGCAAACTCGCCTGATCGCGACACGGCCGAGGCGTAGGCCCGGCCCGTCAAGGCGTAGACTCGGCGCCATGGATCTCGACGAACTTGACCCGCGCGGCATCGGCGATCGCTGCGAGGAGTGCGGCGCGCCGCTCACCGAAGCCGAGATGCAGGCGATCCTGGAGAGCGGCGGCCCCGCGCTCTGCTCGGTCCACGCGGCCGAGGACGAGCCCGGCCTCGCCGTCGACGACGCTGACTTCGACGAGTAACTGACGGCAGCCGCCCACACGGGCGCCGCCGACGGCCGCCCCCGCGCTGACGGGAGCCCCTTGCGCCGGGCGAACCGCTACTTGCGGCGCCCGGCGACGGCGGCCTTCAGCGTCGCGCCGGCGGTGAACTTGGGGCTCTTGGACGCCTTGATCTTGACGGTCTCGCCCGTCTGCGGGTTGCGCCCGGTGCGCGCCGCCCGCTTGGCCACCGAGAACTTGCCAAAGCCGGTGATCGAAACCTCGTCACCCTTCTTCAGCGTCTTGGTGACGGTCGCCAGCAGCGACTCCAGCGCGCGCGACGAGTCGGCCTTGGAGAGGCCGCTGTCCTTGGCGATCGCCTCTACGAGCTCGGTCTTGTTCATCCTGTCTCCCTGCGGTTGGCTTGTGGACAGTGCCGATTTGCGACGCGCAGCGTAGCCGCAACGCAGGCGGAGCGGGCGGACGGTTGGCAGATCGCGCCGACTGCAAGACTGGCGGCCATGCGCGTGGCGGTGCTCGACGACTACCTGGGCGGGGCGGCCGGATGGGCTGACTGGTCCACGCTGGGCCCCGAGGTCGAGGTTGAGTTCTTCGGCCAGCCGATCTGCGAGGATCGCCTGGCGCAGACGCTCGAGCCGTTTGAGGTGATCGTCGCGATGCGCGAACGCACCCGCTTCCCGCGCTCGCTGGTGCGGGCGCTGCCGCGCCTGGAGCTGCTGGTGACCACCGGGATGCGCAATGCGGCGCTTGACCTCGATGCGCTGCGCGAGCGCGGCGTCACCGTCTGCGGCACCGACGGCACGGCGCCGCCCGGCGTGCCCGGCGTTGCAAGCACGGTCGAGGTCGCATGGGCGCTGATCCTCGCGGTGGCCAAGCGGGTGACGATCGAGGACCGCGCGATCCGCCGTGCACGGTGGCAGACCGGCATGCCCGCGACCCTGGGGGGCGCGACGCTTGGGCTGATAGGGCTTGGGCGGCTGGGAAGCGCGATGGTCGGCCCGGCGCGCGCGTTCGGGATGGAGCCGATCGCCTGGAGCGCGAACCTCACCGCCGAGCGCGCGCAGGCCGTCGGCGCGCGCGCGGTCGAGCTGCGGGAGCTGCTGAGCCGCTCGGACTTCGTCTCGATCCACCTCGTGCTGTCAGAGCGCACGCGAGGCCTGCTCGGCGAGCGCGAGCTTGCGCAGATGAAGCGCACCGCGGCGCTGATCAACACCTCGCGCGGCCCGATCGTCGACGAGGCGGCGCTGGTCTGCGCGCTGCGCGACGGCACGATCGCCGGCGCCGGGCTGGATGTCTACGACCGTGAGCCGCTGCCGGAGGGGCACCCGCTGACGACGCTTGAGAACGTGGTGCTGCTACCCCACCTGGGGTACGTGTCGGAGGCCGGCATGCGCCACATGTACTCCCAGGTCGTCGAGGACATCGCCGCGCACCTCGCCGGTGCGCCGATCCGGGTGATCGCCGGCGGCTGACCGAGGTGCTCGCGTGCCGCTGACCGCCGACGCGTCCGTGACGCAGCTGTTCCTGGAGCTGGTCGCGATCCCGTCGCCCAGCGGGCGGGAGCTGATGCTCGCGCGGGAGATCGCCGCGTGGCTGGCCGGCCACGGGGTGCGGTCGCGGCGCGATGGCGCGGGCGAGGTCAACGGCTCGGACGCGGGCAACCTGATCGCCACGGTCGATGGCTCGCCCGGCGCCCCGGCGCTGCTGTTCGTCGCACACATGGACACGGTCGAGAGCGGCGAGCGGGCGGTCGTCCCGCGCGTCTGCGACGACGGCGTGATCCGCTCCGACGGTGAGACGATCCTGGGCGCCGACAACAAGGCGGCGGTGGCGGCGGTGATGCGGGTGTGCGCCGCGGCCGCGCGCGAGCGGGCCGCCGGTCGCTCGCCGGCCGGCGGACAGCCGACCCTGATCGCGGCCTTCACCTGCCGTGAGGAGAGCGGGCGGATGGGAGCCTCGCTGCTTGACCCCGAGCTGCTGGACGGCGTCGACTGCGCGTTCTGCGTGGACGGAGCGCGGCCGGTCGGCACCCTGATCACCCGCGCACTGGGGCAGTCGGCGTTCACGTTCGCGGTTCGCGGGCGCTCGGCGCACGCGGCCGCCAACCCGGAGGCGGGGATCAACGCGATCCGAGTCGCCGCCGAGGCGATCGCCGCGCTGCGGCTCGGGCGCCTTGAAGGGGGCGGCTCGGCGAGCATCGCGGCGATCGTCGGGGGAGGGGTGATCGAGCGCCTCCCACAGGCGATCAGGCGCGCGATCGCAAGCGACGCGGGCGGGCGCGATCAAGCCGGCGGTGGCGGCCAAACGGGAGGCCGCGGCCAAACGGGAGGCCACGGCGAGGCGGCCGTCAGGTCCGCGCTTGAGGCGACCGCCACCAACTCGATCCCGGACCTGGCGCTCGTGCGCGGCGAGGTGAGGGCGTTCTCGGCCGAGGAGCTTGAGGGCTCGCTCTCGCGGATCCAGTCCGAGGTGGCGCGCGTATGCCGCGAGCACGGCGCGGGGCTGGAGTGGCTGCGAGACCGATCCCGGTCGGTGCCCCCCTACCCCGGCGACGACCGTTCGCGTGCGCTGGCGCTGGCAACCGCGGCCGCTGCGCGCGCAGGGATCCAGGTGGCGCGCGAGCAGCGCCACGCGACGCTTGAGGCCAACCATCTGGCCGCCCACGCCGACGTGGTGGCGGTCGCCAGCGGCGGGCGAGACCCGCACCAGCGCAGCGAGTCGATCGCGGTGGCCGAGCTCGAGCGCCTGGAGCGGCTGCTGGGCGCGATCGTCGCCGAGGCCGCGGCGCGCACGCCCGGCTGCTGAGATCGCCCCACCTGCGCGCAGGCCCCTGTACGGTCAACAGCGCGCAGGGGGCTGAGATCGATCGCCCCACCTGCCGCAGGCCCGTGATCTGGCGGCGGCCCCGCCGGATCGCCGGCCGCACCGGCCAACCGGCGGGCTTTGGCGCGGGCGGCGCGGTCAGCCGCCCCCGGCGGCCGCCCGCGCGACGAGCCCGGCGGTCGCGTATATGTGCGCGAACGCGCGCGCGTCCTCGCCGGTCCAAAGCGACGAGCCGTGGCCGTAGGTCGAGCCAAGCGCGCGGCCGGCGTCCAGCAGGCTGTGCGGGCTGCGCGCGCCGAGCGCGACGACGTTGCCCTTGTGCAGGCGGATGCGCACGTCCCCGCTGACGCGCGCCTGGGAGCTGTCCAGGAACGCGCGGATGTCGTCCAGCAGCGGCTCGTAGTAGCGGCCCTCGTGCAGCATGTCGCCGAACGTCTGCCCGAGCGTCGCCTTGACCGCCTGCTGGGCGTTGGTGAGCACCAGCCGCTCGAGCTCCCGGTGGGCGGCGATCAGCGTCAGCATCCCGGGAGCCTCAAACCCGAGGCGACCGGCGATCCCCATGATCGTCTGCCCGGTGTGGATCCCGCGTCCGACGCCATGCTCGGCCCCCAGGAGGTTGAGCGTCGCCAGGACGTCGTAGCCCGCCACCCCGATCGACCGCTCGCCCAGCGCCGGCAGCTCACGGCCGTCGACGCGCTCCAGCGAGCACGGCAGGCCGCGCTCGAAGCGCACGATCAGCTCGGCGGGCTCGTCGGGGGCATCGGCCACCGAGCGCGTCGTGGGCCACGCCTGCTCGGGCAGGTACTCCCACGAGCCATAGGTCTCCTCACCGCCGATCGTCGTGCCGAGGATCCCGAAGTTGAACGAGTACGCGGCCGACAGGTCCGACACGGCGTGGCCGCGGGCGCGCAGGAAGTCCCGCTCCTCCTCGCGCGTGCGGCGCTCGTCGCGGATCAGCCCGTGGATCTCGAGCGCCGGGGCGAGCGCGCGGGCGACCGCGTCGAAGCGGACATGGTCGTTGCCGGCGCCCGTGGACCCGTGCGCGATCGCATCGGCTCCGCGCTCGAGCGCAACCCGGGTGACCTCCTCCGCCTGGAGCATCCGCTCCACCCCCACGCAGGACGGGTAGACGCCGTTTCGCAGGTAGTCGGCCTTCAGGATGTAGGAGACGAACTGCTCGTAGAGCCGCGCGCGCCCGTCCACGACCAGATGCTCGGCGGCGCCCAGCTGGCGGGCTCGCTCGCGGATGCGCTCCAGCTCCTCGGCGGAGAACCCGCCGGTGTCGACGGTGACCGTGGTGACGCGCTCGCCGCGGTCGACGAGCACGGCAAGGCAGTAGGACGTGTCAAGCCCGCCTGAGAAGGCGAGCACGAAGTGGCGGCCACGTGGCTCGGTCAATTGCGCTCCAGGATCGGGACCCGGTCGTCGACCAGGCCGGGGGACAGAATGAAGAAGCGGCTCTGGCGGGCGTCGATCCGGGCCTGAAGGCGCCGCTGCGCATCCAGGTCTCCGGCCCTCAGCCAGAACGAGGGCCCGTCGCCGTCCGGGCCACGATCGTCGTCATCGAAGACCGACGTGCGATACACGAGCGTCTGGGGCACCGGGTGCAGGTCGAGCACCGCGCGCAGGATCTCCATGCGCCCGAACTTCCGGTGCACTCGCAGTCCGTGGTCTGAGAACTGGGCGACGCCGGTCAGCGTCCGCGCGCGGTAGGCGGCGAGCGCGAGGCCCTTGGCGACCGTGCCGAGCCCGGGGATCGCAGAGCACAGCGACCATCCCACCCATGCCGCGGGGTCGGGCGTGGGAGCGGCGCAGTACCCGGCCACCGGGACTGGCCCGCGATGACCGAGCCGGTCAGCCTCCTGCAGCACGGCGGTGAGGATCTCGGCCGTGCGGGCGTTGCCGGACCGGGCAAGCAGCGCGGCCGGCTCGGGCGGGAGGGTGACGATTAAGAACGCCGACGGCAGCAGGCCCAGGTCGATCATCACCCAGGTGGGGATCGGGATTCCCTTGGCGTCGAAGGCGACCGCGTTGAGCGTCGCGTAGATGCGCATCAGGTCGGCCACCGACCAGTCCGCCGGGCCCGACGAGGCGAGGAAGTCCAGTGGCTCGACCGGCACCCCCAGCGGCGCGGTGTCCAGCAGCGCCAGCACATCCCGATTGGAGACCAGGTGCAGGCCGTAGCCATCCCCGAGCAGCCGCCGGGCGCGGGCCGCGATCTCGTTGCAAAGCGTGGACATCTGGATGCGCCCGCGACTGTAGAGAACCACCACGCGGGCCGGGCGGCCGCGCCGCCCGAGCTCACGGCCGCCCACCGCGGACCTGGGCGACGAGCGCGGCCGCGGCGCGCGGCGCGTCCATGGCGGCGCCCCGGCCGCCGGCGCCCGTGGCGCCTAAAGAAGCCGCCGCGGGCGCCGATCCTCCCGGATGGCATGAGCATCGATGCGACGATCGGACGCATCGCCCAGATCGTCTCGCTGGCGCAGCAGATCGCCGACCCGGCGGTCGCCGGCGGGCTGCCCGCGGCCGCCGCCGCGGCGGCAAGCCTGTCGGGCGGCGCTCAGGACTTCGCCAGCGCGCTGGCGAGCGCGCAGGGCGCGCTGGGGACAGGCCAGGGGGCCGCGGGCGGCTCGGCCGCCGGCACCGTGGGCGGCTCGGCCTCGGGCACCGGGGGCGGCGCGGTCCCGGGCACCGCGGGCGGCGCGGTCCCGGGCACCGTGGGCGGTGCGGTCCCGGGCGTCTTGTCCTCGGGCACCGTTGACGGCCCGGTTGCGGGCAACGCGGTCGCTCAGGGGCTCGGCCTGGGGATCGCGGGCGGCGGAGCGACCGGCATCGCCGGGTCCCCGTCGATCGCCGGCCTGGGTGCCGCGACCACGCTGGGCGCCGCAACGACGCTGGGCGCCGCCGACCCGAGGGTCGTCGCGATGCTTCAGACGGCCAACTCGCTGGTCGGCAAGCCGTACATCGTCGGCGGCGGGCACTCGGGCTGGGGGCCGCAGGCGGGCTACGACTGCTCCGGGTTCGTCTCGGCCGTCCTTCACGCCGGCGGATATCTGAGCTCGCCCCAGACGACTGTCACCCTGCCCCAGCAGCCGGGGATCCTGGCCGGCCCCGGCCAGTACGTGACGATCTACGACCGCGCGCTGCCCGGCCAAAGCGGCCATGTGATCATCGAGATCGACGGCCAGTTCTATGAGTCGGGTGGCATGCACGGCCCCTGGGGCGGGGGCGGCGGAGTGGAGCGGATCGCCACGCCTTCGGCGGCCTACCTGGCGACCTTCCCAACGGTGCTTCACCCGGCCGGGCTCTAGCGGCCTCGCCGATCGGCCGGCTCGTGGCGGCCGCGCGGCGCAGGCGACGGCCGCACCACGCACACGACCAACCGTGCAGCGCACACGACCAACCGTGCAGCGCACACGGCCAACCGTGCAGCGCACACGGCCGAACGCGCGGCGCGCACGACGGCTCTCGACGGGGCCCTCAGCGCGGGCGTCGAGCGCTGACGCGGTGGTGGATCGGCATCAGCGGCCTGCCCGGGGTGGGCAGCGAGTCGATCGCGACCTCGTCGAAGTCGCGCAGCAGGGCCCGCAGGCCGTGCTCTGTGAAGCGCCAGCAATCCGGCAGCGGCCCGTGCACGCGGAAGTTGAACGGCACGGTCAGGATCAGGCGGCCGCCCGGACGCAGGATCCGCCGAAGCTCGGCGACCGCGTCAAACGGCTGCAGCGTGTGCTCGAGCACCTCGGTGCAGAACACCGCGTCGAACCGGCCGGATGCGACATGTGGGTTGGTCTGGCACAGATCGGCCGTGTAGGTGGCGTCCGCCGTCGGGTCGATGTCAAGCGTCTCGAGCACGGCACCGGGCGGCAGCAGGGCGCGCACTCCCGCGTGCGTCTGCGGCGCCACGTCGAGCACGACGTGTCCGGAGCGCACCCAGCGAGCCACCGCATCGCGCTGGAAGGCCTCGACGCTCGACCGGATCGCGGCCAGGTGCTCGACGTCGACGGCCGCCGGAACCACCGGGCCCGGCAACGCGGTGGCGTTCGCGGCCGCGTTCACGACGAAAGTGCCGCCTCCAGCAGCGCCGGGATCCTCTCAAACGCGTCCTCAGGCATCCGGTTGGCCATCGGCAGCGCCAGCGAGCGCGCGCAGAGCGCGTCGGTGACCGCCAGCGGCCCCCGGTCGGCGCTGGCGAACGCCGGCTGGCGGTGCAACGGCGGCTCGTGCATGGTGCGAAGCTCGATCGCGTGCGCGGGCGCCAGCGACACGCACCTGTCGCGAACCTCGGCGGTCGGCGCCTGGACGTGCAGGATCTGCCAGGTGGAGCGTTCGCTGCCGACCTGGAAGCGATATCCGAGCGGCTCGATCCGCTCGCGCAGACGCGCCGCGTTGTCCCGGCGGCGAGCCACCACATCGTCGATGCGCTCGAGCATCGCCAGCGCGGCGGCAGCGTGAAGCTCGGACATCTTGGCGTTCAGGCCGACCGCATCCGAGGCCCGCGACCCGGGCCGCAGGCCGAAGTTGATCAGCCGCCGCGCGGCCCGGGCCAGCGAGCGGTCGCCGGTGGCGATCAACCCGCCCTCCCCGATCGAGAACGGCTTGGTGGCGTGAAACGAGAACACCTCGGTGTCGCCGGCACCGCCGAGCGGCGTACCGGCCTCATCGACGGCCCCAAAACCGGGAGCCGCGTCGACCACGAGCGGAACCCCGTGGCGGCGGGCGATCTCCCGCCACCTGGCTCGGTGCGCGACCGGCGGCGGCGTGCCGAACGTGGCGCAGGCGAGAACCGCCGCCACGCGACCGTGATGTCGCGTCAGCTCGTGCTCGAGCGAGTCGCAGTCGAGATGCCATCCACCGCGCTCGACATCGACGAACGCGGGCTCAAGTCCGGCGGCCGCGATCGCGCAGGCGGTCGCGGTGAACGTGTAGGAGGGGCACAGGACGAGGCGGCGCCGGCGGCCGGGGGCCGGGCAGGCGGCGCGCAGCGCCACCACCAGGCCGAGCGTGCAGTTGGCGACCGGGACGCACTGCGTGTCGCCGCCGAGGTACTCGCCCAGGCGCTCCGCCAGCAGCGTCGCGCAGGGCCCACCGTTGGAATAGAAGCCCGCGGCCACCGAACGCCGGTAGTGGCGCATGATCGCCTCGGGCGCGGGCGGCTCGGGAGCCTGCAACGGGATGACCGCAAGCGGCCCGGCCGGCCTTGGGCGAGGCGCGTGTCGGGGCCTCGAGCGCGCCGCCGGCGTGGCGCCAGGGGCCGGCGCGCACACGACCCTGGTCGCAGGCCTAGCCATCACCGAGGTGATCGGCCCCCGGGCACGCGACTTGAGGCGCACGGCGGGGCGGCGACCGCCCGGGGGGACTCGCGGTCAGCTCAGACGCGGTCGTCGAGCAGCAGCTCAAGCATGCTTGCATCGAACGTCGCGATCCCCAGCGCCTGCGCCGCGGCCCGGCGCTCGGAGAACGAGTCGTCGATCAGAAGCGCGTCCGCCTCGCGGATGGCGTCCGACTTGCGCTCGTGCTCGGCCAGCTGGACGACCTCGTCCCACAGGCCGTGCAGGCGCATACGGCGCAGCGTGCCCGCCAGGTCGCCCCGGTGCCTGGTCAGCAGCACCAGCCGGCGACCCTCGTTCAGGCACTGGTACAGGAACGCGACCAGCCGTACGTTGACCGCGCCGTCGACGATCAGCGTGTCGTCGAGATCGACGTAGACGGCGCTGAAGCTGAGGTCGTGGCGGTAGCGGTTGACCAGGGCCCGGTCAAGCTGCACGGAGACCGCGTTGGTGGCGACCTGCAGGGGCACGCGCAGCGCCTCGTAGATCGACAGCAGGGCGAAGTTGATGCCGGTGACCCGGTGCACCGCGCTGGTGCCGGCCACCCGCGGAGCGACCTCCAGCAGTCGAGGCACGCCGTCGCGGTCGCGCCGCAGCTGAAAGAACCAGGCGCCGTGAAGCGCCAGCCTGCTCGTGATCGCCTCCGCGTAGACGCGCACCAGCGGCTCGTCCGTGCCCGCGGTGCACGACGACATGCTGATCCCGGCGCGGGTGCGCAGGCGCGGCCGCGCGCGGGCGAACAGGAGGCCCCGCTCGCGGTCGGAGAAGCAGTCGACGGTCACCTCCTCTCCGGGCAGCAGCTCCATGATCAGATCCGAGCCAGCCGCCACGCACCGGAGCAGCTCGTCGCGGTCACGCACCTCCACGGCGCCGCGCGAGCCGTGCGAGCGATCGGGCTTGACGAACACGGGGAACGAGTCGACCTCGTCGGCGTGGGCGAACGTGCGCGGCACCGGCAGCGCGTCGCCAAGCAGCTCGTAGGTTGCGCGCTTGGACCGCGCAACCCGGCACGTCCGCGCCGGAGACGTGACCACGCACGCGGGTATCGAATCGGCGTGCTCGGCCAGCGCGAGCAGCACGTCGTCGTGGCCGGCGAACACGAAGTCCACGCGGTGGCGGTCGATCACGTCGCACAGCTCCTCAAGCCAGCCGTCCTCCTGCACCGGGCGCACCAGCTCCCACGTGCGGTAGGCGAACGGCCCGTGGCGGTCGTCCGCCGACCCCGCCCCCACCAGTCGGACCTCCTTGAGATCGCGCAGGGAGCGGCGGATCTCAAGGCCGATCTCCGTGCCGCCGGCCAGGACCAGCACGCGGTAGGGAGGCTTGGGAATCGGTGCTCGGCTCATGGGTCAAGACGGCCGCGGCGTGCGGCGCGCCGAGGCGAGGCTACATCGACACGCCGGCCGCGACGCGAGACCCCAAGCGAGCTGAGCGCGGCCACGGCCTGGCCTGGGCGACCGGCGCACGATGGAGGGCATCACGGGTCGTCGGCCACGGCCGCGTTGCTGGCCGGCGCCGCGGTGCGGGCCACAGCCCCGCTGTGGGCCCCGGCCGCCGGTCGCTACTGTGCTGGCGCGTGGATCCCGCCCGGGTGCGATGCTCAACTGGCTGACGCGGTATGCGCCCGTGGCGGCCGAGCTGCGCCTAGACGGCTCCGGTCGGCTGCTGGAGAGCGTGCTCGACGTCGGCTGCGGGCCGCACGGGCTGTCGATCGTCGCGCCCGAGGCGACGTTCGCGGGGATCGACGTGATGTTCGGGGAGCCCGTCGCTGCGCACATGGTCGCGCTGTGCGCGAGGCCGGGGCCGCTGCCGTTCGCCGACCGTGCGTTCGATACGGTCGTGTGCCTCGACGTCGTGGAGCACGTGGCGCCCGGGGAGCGGGCCGGCTTCGTCGCCGAGCTGGCGCGGGTTGCGGCGCACAGGGTGCTCGTCGCCTGCCCGTCCACCGACGGCGCGTGGGTTGAGCGGATGCTGCACGACGCCCTGCGCAGCGCCGGGGCCCAGCCCCCGCAGTGGCTTGCCGAGCACGACGAGCACGGGCTCCCGACCGCGGCCGAGATCGCGGGATGGGCGAACTCGGTCCCGGGCTTTCGCGCGCGCTCGCTGTCGATGCCCAACGGGCTTCTGAGCGGGCTGATCGTGCTGGGCGACATGCTGCCGGGCACCGCGGAGCTGGCGGCCAGGGAGTGGCGCGACAACCGCGAGCGCTGGCGCGCGGTGCTTGACGCGGCGCGGTTTGGAGACAGCTTTCGCCCCGCCTGGGCTCTCGAGCGTCGCGAGCGCGGACTGGCGGCGATCGGGGCCCAGGCCCTGGAGCGGCAGATCTGGAGCGCCGTCAGGTGCCCGTCGTGCGGAGGGTTGGGGCTGGGCGCCGAGGAGGCCGGGCAGGCGGTGCGGTGCGCTGCGTGCGGCTGCTCGATCGCCCGGGGCCGGGACGGCGCGTTCGACCTCGGCTCGCCGCGCGCGCCTGGTGAGCTGGAGCAAGCCGCCCAGCTGGCGCAGGATGCCGAGGAGGTACAGGCGGCCGAGCTCGCAGGACCGGCCGCCCGGGTGAGGCGGGCCCGGCGCGCGAGCGCTGTCGAGCCCGGGCTGTTGTTCGCGCCGCGGTCCTGGCGGCGGCCGATCGACTGGCTCGCTGTGCTGGGCACCCACATCGCGCTCGCGGCGCCCGGAGACGGCCCGCGGCTGTACATCGACGGTCGTGGCGCCGGGCTGGATCCGCTCGTGGTCCGCTCGCTGGTGGCGGACGCGTGCGAGCGACTGGCCGGTGGTGGCGCCTTCGCGCCGGTGGTCCTGCTGGAGGGAACCGTGGATGAGCCACCGGGCGCCACGCGGGTGAGCGATGAACTAGAGCTCGCCCAGCGCCTGGGCGCCGGCGCGCCGGGTGGCTCTCAAGACCCGCGGCAGGAGCCGGCGCGAATCGTCGCGCACGCCCGCTGGAGCAAGCAGATCGTCGACGCCGCACAGGCGAAGCTGGACCGCGCGCTGCTTCAGGCTGCAGCGCCGCCGCGGTTTGATGCAGAGCCGCTGGTGACGGTGCGGATCCCCACATACGGCGCCGTCGACGAGCTCATCGGCCGCGCGATCCCGTCCGCGCTGGCGGGAGCGTGGCGCAACATCGAGGTGCTGGTGTGCAGCGACGGGCCCCAGCCGCATGCCCGCGCCGCGGTCGAGGCGATCGACGATCCCAGGGTCCGCTACATCGAGCTGGACGAGCGGCCGCGGTACCCCTCCTGGCCCGAGAGCTTCTGGCGCACCGCCGGGACGCACGCGGTGAACCGGTTGCTGGACGAGGCGCGCGGCAGCTTCATCGCGCCACTTGACCACGATGACGGCCTCACCCACGACCACATCCCGGCGCTCCTGGCGGCGTTGGAGCGCGAGCGCGCCGACCTGGTCTACGGGCGCACGATGGCCGAGTGGCCCTCCGGGGACTGGAGGCTGCACGGCAGCTGGCCGATGGTCTACGGCGAGGTAAACCATTCGGCGGTGCTCTACAGCGCCCGGCTTGCGCACATGCGCTACGACCCGGACGCCTGGCTTTTGGGAGAGCCGGGAGACTGGAACCTGTGGCGGCGGATGCGCGAGGCGGGGGCCGCGATCTGCCATCTGCACGAGCCGGTGGCGGTGCACTTCAAGGAGCGCTCGAGCATCGGCCACGCCGAGGAGCGGGAGCCCACCGACGAGGAGCTGGCGTCCGATGTGCTTGAGACCTGCGCCCGGGAGCTGCTTCGAATCCCGCGGCGAGCGCCCGGCGGCTGACAGGCTGGCTGCCTGAGGGCGCCGGACCGGCCGCCGGCGCCGGATCGGCCGCCGGCTGAGACCCCCGCCGGCCGGCTACGCGCGCGCCGACCGGACGGGCGCGCCCGCCGGGTCGCCAGCGGGCGCAAAACCACCGTCGCGCAGCGCGAACGCCCCGTCGGCGACCAGCCCGGCCGGCGTGCGCGGGCGCATGGAGCGCAGGCCGCGCGCATCGCCGACGTGTGGCACGCACTCAAGCCCCGCGGCCGGGGGCCGGCGGGTCAGGACCACATCGACCAGCGGCGCCAGCGCAGCGCCGGCGGCCGCAACCAGCACGCCCAGGGCATCGGGGGCACCGGGCTCCTCGAGCCCGGCCTGGCGGAGCACGGGGGTCATCAGGCAGGTGAACGAGCCCGCCTCCCAGCCTGGCGCAAACAGCAGCAGCGCGCCGGCGTCGGGCGCGAGCACGGTCGCGACTCCCTCAAGCAGCGCCGGATCGGCGAGCGCCTCGTCGGCGTGCACGAGCACCACGAACGGGCGCTCACGGTCAAGCGCGACCGGCGTCGCGCGACCCGCCAGCGCGGGCTCCACCAGGCCCTCCTCCAGGCCGTCGAGCGCCGACCAGCGCTGCAGCGGCCCCTCGTCGGGGCCGGGCACGGCCGGGAAGCGCTCGCGAAGCGCCCTGCGGCTGGCGCGCAGCGCCCAGAGGTAGCGGGAGGTGCCCGCGGGCGTCATCGGCGCGCGCAGCCACTCGAGCACGGCGGCGTCGTCGCGCGGATCCGGTGCCCGCGGCCCGACTCGCTCGGCCTCGACGAGCGCGGCCCGAAGCGCGCGCCGCGCCGCCGGCGTCGGGGACAGCCCGCCGGGCAGCGAAGGCTGGGGGCTGGGCGCCGGGGATGGCGCCGGAGCCTCGGGGTCGACCTGCGCGGGTGAAGCGGAGAGCTCGGAGCCGGCCTGCGCGGGTGAAGCGGAGAGCTCGGGGCCGGCCTGCGCGGGCGTGGGCAGGAGCTCGGGGCCGGAGTGGGCCGGCGCGGGCGGCGCGTCAAGGCCCTGGGCCGGCGCTGGCGGGAGCTTGAGGCCCGCCCGCGCCAGCAGCTGCGCGTAGAGCGCGCACAGCTCGCCCACCGCGCAGGTGCCGTCGGCGTCGACCCGCGGGGGCTGGTGTGCGTGCCTGGACAGGCGCCCGGGCTCCTTGGGGTCAAAGCCTGAGAAGTGCATGAACAGGAGCGGCTCGCCGTCGACGGCGTAGCCGCGCGCGTCCCGCGTCACAAGCCGCGAGCCCACGTTCCAGTAGGCGACGTTCGCCCCGCGGGCGCGCAGGACTTCGATCTGAAAGCAGTTGATCGCCAGGTCCAGCCACCGCTGGTCGACGAAGCGCAGCGGCTCCTCGTCGCTGTGGTCGACGCAGTCGCGCCGCAGGCGCTCGCCCCACCAGCGCAGGAACGGGATGCCCGAGCGGCCCACGGCCACGAAGCCGGCGTTGAACTGCCCCAGCCGCAGCAGGTTGGCCGCCAGCGTCTCGGCCCCATCACCGGCCGGCGGATCCAGCAGGTGAGGGGTGAGCAGGACGCCCGAGCGCGCCGCGCGCTGGGCCAGCGCATCCAGCGGCGCGCACACGAGGATGTCAGCGTCCAGGTAGACGGCGGCAGGCGCGACCTCGGCCAGGAGGTGGCGCAAAAGCCACGGCTTGACGGCGCAGGACAGCTCAAAGCCGTCGTAGATGGCGCGCATCCAACCGTACTCGCGCTCGTCCAGGCCGAGCGCCGCCGGGCCGAGCAGCTCAAAGCCGTCGTCCGGCAGGAGCGCTGATGGATCAGGCTCGCCGAGCGCCACGACGGCGAACGGGACCTGCGGATGGTGCTCGGCGAACGACCGCCAGAGCGCACGGGCCCACGGCAGGCGGTCCGGTGTGACGATCGTGCCGGCTGCGAACTGGCTGCCGGTCACGCCGCGAGCGCTCCCGACGGCCCGAGGGAGCGTGCGGCAGGCGTGGTGGTGGCGATCCGGTGGGCGGCTGCCAGCAGCGCGCCGTCGCGCGGCGCCACGAGCACCGTCCGGCAGCCGACGCGCCGGCCGGCCTCGCAGTCGGACTGCCGGTCGCCGACCATCCAGGAGCGGCTCAGGTCGATGTCCAGCTCCGCCGAGGCGCGCACCAGCAGTCCGGCTCGCGGCTTTCGGCAGGCGCAGCGCTCGGCAAGCCCGTGCGTGCAGTAGTAGCTCGCGTCCACGGCGGCCAGCTCTCTGAGGCGGTCGTCGACCGCGCGCAGCCCCTGAGCCGACATGAGGCCCAGCGAAACGCCGCGCTGGTTTGAGACCACGACGCACAGGTAGCCCAGCGAGCGCAGCAGCGCCACCGCCTGCGCGGCGCCGTCGAACAGGCGCAGCCCGCGGGGCTCGGTGATGTAGTCGCCGGGCGCGGCCGGGTGGTTGAGCGTGCCGTCGCGATCCAGGAACACGGCGCGCGCGGCCATCACGCCCCCAGTGCCAGCTGGGTCGCCGGCATCGCCGACGCCAGCGGCGCGCGGGCCGGGGCTCGGCGGCCGTCCCGGTGGGTGGCGCCGTCGGCCAGCAGGGCACGCTCGACGGCCTCGCAGATCGTGTGGCCGACCAGCATGTGCGCCTCCTGGATGCGCGGCGTGGAATGCGCAGGGATCGCGATCACGATCTCGGCGGCCTGGCCGACGATCCCCGGGTCCGCACCGGTCATCGCGACGGTCGCCATCCCCAGCGCTCGCGCCGCCTGCAGAGCGGCCGCAACGTTGAGCGATGCGCCGCTCGTCGACAGGCCGATGGCCGTGTCGCCGGGGCGCCCAAGGCCCTCGAGCTGGCGCGCGAACACCTGCTCGTAGGCGTAGTCGTTGCCGATCGCCGTCAGGGCCGCGTGGTTGTCGGCCAGCGCCAGCGCCGCGAGCGGGCGACGGTCGACGAGAAAGCGCCCCAGAAGCTCCGCCGCCAGGTGCGTCGCATCGGCGGCGCTGCCGCCGTTGCCGAACAGGATCAGCCTGCCGCCGCCCATCACAGAGTCGATCGCCGCGGCCGCGGCGCGCGCGGCCGCGTCGAGCGCGGCGCCGGCCGACAGGGCATCCAGCATCGCCCGGTGCTCGGCGAGCCGCTCCTCCAGCATCGCCCGGTGCTCGGCGAGCCGCTCCTCCAGCATCGACCGGCAGCCGGCCACACGGCGGCCCGCCACCGCAGCGGGCTCGTCCAGGCTGCCCTCCGGCATCGGCGGGCAGCCGGCCAGGCACTCCGCCTCAGTCGGGCCGGGGCCAGCCGGGCGGCGTGCGGGCGCGGCCGGCGACGGGCGCCCCGTCAGCGCGGGACCTGGGTCGTCCACCGTCTCAGCCCCTCCTGGTCGAACCCGATGTCTGACACCGGCGCGCCCATCCGGTCAAGCGCCGCCGCGACCCGGTGCTTTCTGTCGTACTCGCAGTAGAAGAGCATGAACCCGCCGCCGCCCGCGCCGGTGACCTTGCCGCCGAGGGCGCCGGCGCGGATCGCCTGCTCGTACATCTCGTCGATCTCGGGCGTGGTGATCCGCGGCGACATCCGCTTCTTGGCCTGCCACGCCTCCCCCAGCAGCGAGCCGAACTCCGCCAGCCGCGCGCGCAGCAGCGCGTCCTTCATCGCCACCGCCAGCTCCTTCTGCGCCCGCAGCCCCGCGAGCGCATCCTTCACGCCCGCCTCGTAGCGCGCGCTCTGGTCGGCGATGATGCGATCGGAGGAGCGGGTCGAGCCGGTGAAGGCCAGCAGCAGGCTGTACTCGAGCTCGGAGAGGATGTCGGCGCCGATGCGCAGCGGGTTGACGATCACGCGGTCGGCCTCGAACTCGATGAAGTTGAAGCCCCCGAACGCGGCCGCGTAGTGGTCCTGCATGCCCCCCTCCCGGCCGAGGTCGCGGCGCTCGATCTCGTGGGCCAGCTCGGCGACCTCGTACTCGGACAGCGGCAGGCGGTAGAAGCTCTGCATCGCCCCCACGAGCGTGACCATCATCGCCGAGGACGATCCCAGGCCCGATCCGGGCGGGGCCGAGGAGTGCAGGAACAGGTCAAAGCCGCAGTCGGCGTTGAAGTGCTCGGCGTGCGTGCGCAGCCGCGCGACCGCGGCCCGCGGAAGGTCAAGCGCGTCGCCGAGCCCCACGTCGCCGGCGACCGGGAAGGTGGCGGTCTGGCCGAAGTCCAGCGAGTCGATGTGCACCTGGCCATCACCGCGGGCGCGCAGCGTGCCGTAGGCGTAGCGGTTGATCGTGGTCGAGAGCACCACGCCGCCCTCGCGCTCGCGAAACGGCGAGGTGTCGGTGCCGCCGCCGGCGAAGCTGATCCTCAGCGGCGCCCGCGCGCGGTGCACCGGGTCGGTGGCGCGGCGGACCGCTGCGCGCACATCGGCGGCGCGGCGATCGGACGCGCGCCGGCCCGGCCCGACGCGGCGCTCGACGCGGGGCGCCGGAGGGCGCGCGGCGCCATCGACGGGGGAGGGCGGCTGCGAGAGCATGACCTGGCTGCGCATCGAGGGACCGGCCGGAATAGTCGGCTGGCGCGATCGGGGCTTGAGCCACGGTCGCACGGGCGGCCCCGAGCGCCGCCGAGCAGGGCCGACGGCCAGGCCAGATCGGGTGACGTGACCACCGGGCCACCCCGGGGCGGCGTGGCGACGGCGATCCCAGCCGCACCCAGTGCTCAAGCGCCCCCGCGCGCGGGCGATAACCCGGTCATGGCCCCCGCCGACGGACAGATCGCGCGACTGCGCGCGATCGCCGGCGACTGCTCGAGGCAGCGCGCGCTGTCCGTGCTGGTCGTCCACGAGGAGCTGCCGACCTACGACCGGCAGTCAGGGTCGCTGCGCCTGCAGCGCTACGTCGAGTTCATGGTCGCCGACGGCCACCGGGTGACGTTCGTCGGGCGCGCCGGCTGGGAGCAGGAGCGCTACGCCGACGAGCTGCGCGCCCTCGGCGTCGAGGTGCACCCGCTGGATCACCGGCGCCTGCGCGACGGCGGCCACCCGATCCGCGGCGTGGGGTTTGACCTGCGGCTGCTGCTGGCGCGCGGCCGCTTCGACCTCGCCTACCTGAACTTCTACGGCACCGCCGAGCAGTACCTGCCCGACATCCGCGCGCTGTCGCCCGCGACGCGGATCCTGATCGACACGCACGACGTCCACCACGTTCGCGAGCGCCGCGGAGCCGAGCTTTCCGGCGACGAGGCCGCGCTTGCGGCGGCCGAGCGAACGCGCGAGCGCGAGGCGGCGATCTACTCGCAGGCGGACCTGCTGACCGCCGTCAGCGAGGACGACGCGCGGGCCCTGCGCGAGCTCGCGCCCGGCGTGCCGATCGAGATCGTCACCAACGTCCACCTCGACGTCCCGCCCGGCCCGCCGTTTGAGCAGCGCAGAGGGCTGGTGTTCGTCGCCAACTTCGACCACCGGCCGAACGTCGACGCGATCCTGGACTTCTGCCAGCACAGCTGGCCGCTGATCGCCCAGCAGCTGCCGGACGCGACGCTGACGATCGTCGGCTGGGCGCCGCCGCCGGAGGTCCGCTCGCTCGCCTCAGGGCGCGTGACGGTGACCGGACAGGTGCCCGAGGTGGCGCCCTACCTGGATGCGGCACGCGTGTCGATCGCGCCGCTGCGCTACGGCGCGGGCGTGAAGGGGAAGATCGGCGAGGCGCTGATGCACGGCCTGCCGGTCGTGACCACGACGATCGGCGCCGAGGGGATGGGGCTCGTCGACGGCGAGCACGTGCTGATCGCCGAGCCCGGCGAGCAGTTCGCGCGCGCGGTCGTGCGCCTGCACGGCGACGCGGCGCTCTGGCAGCGGCTGGCAAGGGCCGGTCGCGCGCACGTCGACGCCCGCCACGGGGTGGCCGCCGGGATCGCCTCGATGCGCCGTGCGTTCGCAAGCGCGGTTCCCGCCTGCGTGATGGCCCGCTGCGAGCGCTGGACGCCCGCGGCCGCCGACGCCGTCGTGGGCGGCTACCTGAGCGCGTTCTCGGCGAAAGAGGCGGTGACGCTCGCGGTTCCGGTGACCGCCGGCCGCCAGGCCGCAGACGATGTGCTCGCGCTGCTGGGGGACGCCGTCGGGCGCGTCGGCGCCGACCCCGACCACATACCCGACATCGCCGTCATGCCCTGCGCGGAGGATCCGCCGCTCCCCGCGCGCGCGGTGGCGCTGCGCCCGGACGACGCGCCGAGCTTTGACTGGCGGGCGGCGGTCGGCGAGGCGCTCGCGCCGGGATGGCCCCACGACGAGATGTGGCCCTCGCCGCGCGGACAGGCCGGCGCCCCACGGGCGTCGATCGTGATACCCGCCTACGGCAAGCGCGAGATGACCGAGCGCTGCCTGGCCGCGCTTGAGCGCGATCTCGGCGACCGGCTCGGGTCGGAGATCGAGCTGGTGCTCGTCGACAACCACTCCCCCGACTCCACGCTTGAGCTGTTCAGGCGCTGGGAGCCGCGCGCGACGGTCGTGGCGCTCGAGCGCAACCTCAACTTCGCCGGCGGCGTCAACGCGGGCGCGAGGGCGGCACGCGGGCGGGTGCTGATAGTCGTCTCCACCGACATGGAGCTGGGCGCCGGCGCGATCGACGCGCTGATCGACGAGGTGCAAAAGCCCGGCGTGGGCCTCGTCGGCGCTCGGATGCGCTACCCGGACGGACGGCTGCAGCACGCCGGCATCGCCTGGCGCCAGGCGCCCGCCGGCCTGGTCCCGTTTCACATCTTCCACCACGAGGAGGGGGACCTCCCAGCCGCGCGCGCGACGCTTGAGATCGGGACGGTCACCGGAGGCTGCATCGCCGTGCGGGCGGACCTGTTCGAGCTCGTCGGCGGCCTGGACGAGGGCTACGTCAACGGCTGGGAGGACACCGACCTGTGCCTTCGGATCGGCTCCACCGGCGCGACCGTCCGCTGCCTGGGGGATGTGGAGATCGTCCACCACGAGGGCGCCACCTCCGGGCGAAGCTACGACAACCACGGCAACCCGAGGCGGTTCTTCAGCCGCTGGGGCGCGATGCTGTCAGACGACGAGAGGCTGCTGCGCACCGCCCACGGCGCGATCCTGAACCCGATCGCGGGGTTGCGCGCGGCCCCGGACGATGCCGACGGAGCCCCGCTTCGGATCGTCGGTCCGCTGTGCGGGCTCGGGCCCCGGGGAGCGGAGGCCCGCGGGCTGGTGCGAGCGCTGCTCGACGCAGGCGCCGATGTGGCGGCGCGCACGGTGGCCCCCACCTGGGTGGGGCCCGCGCTGGATGAGCAGCGATGGCGCCAGCTGGCGCTCGCCCACGCGCGGGCGAGCGCCCCTGGGGCGACCACGATCGGCTTTGGCGATATGCCCGCCGCCGAGGATGTGCTGCGAGCGGGCGTTGCCCGGCGCCCGGTCGCCCGGCCGGAGACCGCCGCTGCTGGGGCAACGGCCTGGGCGGCCTGCCCGGCAGCGGCCGACCGCCTGCTTTCGGCCGGCTGGCGCGCCGAGCGCGTGGAGCTGCTGGCTCCGGCGGGGATCGAGGCCGAGGCCGGCGACGGCGGGCATGGGGCGCTCGTCCTGGCGCCGACGCACGATCGCACGCTGACGGCCCGGCTGCTGGAGGGGCTGCGCGAGCTGGGCGACGTTCCCGTGGCGGTGCTGCCCTCCGTGCGCACCCCGGAGATCCACCGCCAGCTGCATCAGGCGCTGCCGGGCGCGACGCTGCTTTCGCCGACCACCGACGAGCGGGCGCTCGCGGCACTTGCGGCGCGCAGCGACATCGTGGTGGCTGTGGACCCCGACGACGAGTTCGATCGCCAGGCGCTGGTGGCGGCCGCTGCCGGCGCGGCGGTCGTCGTGCGCCGGGGCGGGGCGGCCGCGTGGGTGCTCGGCGAGCTGGCGCTGGCGGTCGACCCCGCGGCGGCCGAGCCGCTGCGCGCCGTGCGCGGCTGGTCCGGCGCCGCCGCCGGCGACCGGCAGGCGCGTCGCGGCGCGGTCCTGCACGCCTGCGGCCTCCGGGCTTCCGCTGCGGCGATGAGCGAGCTGACCCGGTCGGCGGGCGCGACGCTGCGCGCCGCCGCCTGAGACGCTCACCGCCGCCTGCTGAGACGATCACCGCCGCCTGCTGAGACGCTCACCGCCGGGGGCCTGAGAGATCTGACCCCAGGCGACCGACGCGCTGAAGGCTGGCCTCCCCGTCGGACGGCGCGCGAGCGCAGCTCGCCGGCCAGGCGGCGCGCCAGCGCGGCTCGCCGGCCAGGCGGCGCGCGAACCCGGCTCGTCCGTCAGGCGGCGCGCGAGCGCGGCTCGTCCGTCAGGCGGCGCGCGCGAGCGCGGCTCGTCCGTCAGGCGGCGCGCGCAAGCGGCGCCGCGCCCACCAGCCGGCCGATCGCCCCGGTGCCCAGCTCCAGCACCGCGCAGCCGGCCTCGTGGGCCATGCGCTCGTGGCCGGCGCAGGCGGGGTGCAGCGGCACGTAGGCCGTCATCGCGGCGTGCAGGCGCGGATCGCGCTGCGCCTGCGCGGGCTCCATCAGCACCTCGATGTCCGCGGCGTGCTCCAGGTCGACGCCGGCGCGCTGCGCGGCCTGCAGGATCCCACGCTCGAGCTCCTCCGGGCGCCCGTCCACCCGCGGGTCCGCCAGCAGGTAAAGGCAGGCGCTGCGGCCGGCATCGGTCGCCCGGGCCCACTCCCCCAGCAGGCGGTCAAGCTGATCGCGCCCGCGCCAGGCCGGGGTGGCGAGCACGCGCAGTGCAAACTCGCCCGCCAGCGGGAACGGCTCGGCGCCAGCGCCCCAGCATCGCCGCGGTCGCCGCCTCGCGAGGCTCGCGATCCGCCGCTCGTACTGTTCGGCGACCGCCTCCCAGCTCAGCCGCTCCGCCGCGCGCCGAGCGACGGCGCCGCGCGCGCGCCGGGCGGCCGCGCCGGCCGCCTCGGCCTCGCGCAGCAGTGACACCAGGTGGGCGAGGTCGGGCTCCAGCAGCCACGGCGTGCCGCGCGTTTGCAGGTGCTCGATCCGGTCCTCGGCGAAGCTCACGCGCCGCGCGGAGATCCGCCAGCCGGCGCCTTCGGGGACGAACTCGTCGGTGGGCCCGCCGGCGGTGACGATCACCGGCAGGGCGCTCGCCATCGCCTCGAGCACCGGCATCGCGAACCCCTCGCCGCGGTATGGGTGCACGAGCACGTCGCAGGCCCGGTACAGCGCCGCGAGCTCCGCCGCGGGCAGCTCCTCGTCGATCAGCACGATCCGCGGCAGCGCGCCCGAGGCCGCGTGGCGCCTGATCGCGTCGCGCTCGCCGGATCGGTAGATGCCGCCGGAGCCGAAGTCCTTGACGATCAGCGCCACGTCGTCGCGCCCCGCAAACGCGCCGATCCACGCGGGCGCGAGCAGGTCCGCGCCCTTGCGGCCCACCAGGCCGCCGACGAACAGAAAGCGCGTCGCGGCCTCGACCGGCCGCAGGTGCGCCTCAAGCGCGGTTCCCGTCAGATCCTCGCCGTCCCGCCGGGGGCGGAACAGCTCCAGGTCGACGCCGTTGGGGATCACGACGACCCGCTTAGCGTCAAGCCCGGCGCGCAGGTACATCGAGCGCACGTGCTCGCTGGGGACCCACAGCTCATCGACGCCGCGCTGAAGCGGCTCGATCCAGTCCTCGGGGATCGCGCCGAACTCCCACGGGAGGATCACGGCCAGGCGCCCGGCGCGCGGCGCCGTCAGGTCCGGAGGCCACTGGTGGCGAACCTCCACATCGGCGGGGTGGGGCAGCTCGCGGGCGGGTGCCGGAGCGCCCTGCGAGCCGGCCGCAGCGCCCTGCGAGGCCGCGGCCCCATGCTGCGAGCCGGCCGCAGCGCCCTGCGAGCCCGCGGCCCCATGCTGCGGGCCGGCCGCAGCGCCCTGCGAGCCGGCCGGGGAGACCCTGCGGACCGGCCCCGCCAGACGGCCGGTGATCCGCTCGTTGATGATCGACAGGCTGGTCGCCAGCCCGAAGTCGCCCTGCCAGCGCACGGTCGGCGGCTGACCCTCAACGGGGTCGGCCACGGCGCCGGGGCGCTCCCCGTCGTAGTAGCGCTCAAGCTCGTCGACGTAGTCGCCGAACGGCCGCGGTGGCTCGATCGCCGCCTGCAGGCGCTCCAGCAGGCCCGGCTCGTCCGCCAAGCGGTCCAGCTGGGTCGCCAGGTCGTCGGCGTCCAGCCCCTCGAAGGTCAGCCCGTCGACGCCGTCGCGGATCGCCTCCGGCAGACCGCCCAGGCGCGGCACCAAAAGCGGCGTCCGCGCCGCCAGGCACTCGGCCGCGACCAGCGGGGCGCAGTCCCACCACATCGACGGCAGCACGACGGCGTCCACCGAGGCCAGCAGGCCGGGGAGCTCGCTGGGCGAGAAGGACCCGCACAGCGACACCACGCCGCGGCGGTCGCGCTCTCGCAGCCTGCGCGCGAAGGCGTCCGGCACCTCTCCCAGGATCCGCACGTCAAGCTGCGCCCGCGTGCGCTGGGCCGCCTCGACCAGCAGCTGGGGCCCCTTGTGCGGGTAGGCCGATCCCACGAACGCGACGGTCAGGCGCTGCGCCACCCTCCCGGGCGAGCGGTCGCGCCCCACCCGCTCCCAGATCTCGCCCTCGTGCGGCATCGCCTGGCGCACGACGTCCACCATCTCGGCCGGATAGCCGGCGCCGAGCAGCGTGCGGCGCACGGCGTGCGAGACGGCGAGGATCGCGGTCAGCCCGCGCTGCGCGCCGGCGCAGATCTCCTCCAGGCGCAGGCGGTAGGCGCCGGGGTCGGCGCAGCCGACGCAGCCCGCGCACGCGCCGCCATCCCCCGGACCGGGGCAGATGCGGCCGTCGCCGTCCAGCAGGTAGGCGCGCGGGCAGATCAGCCAGTAGTTGTGGGTGGTGAAGTACGCCGGCAGGCCGCGCGCGGCGGCCACGTCGATCAGCCTCGCGCCGAGGTTGTGCAGGTTGTGGAAGTGCACCACCTGCGGCCCGGTCGCATCCAGCGCCCGCTCAAACGCGGCCGTGATCGGAGGATCGTCCAGCTCCCGCAGCGGATTGGAGATGTCAAACAGCCCGTGGTCGCGGTTGTGGACCGAGATCACGCGCACGCCGTCGCGACGTGACTCGCGCACCTCGTAGGCGGCGCGCGACTGCGTGGGCTCGGTCGCCGCGCAAAAGACAGTCACATCCCAGCCGCGGCGGGCGAGCTCCTTGGCGACCAGGCGCGGCACGGTCGTCCCGCCGCCGCTGTCGTCAAACCCGAACGAGGTGATCATCAGGCGGTGCGGGCGCTCGGCCAGCGCACCCGCGGCCGGGAGGCCGGCGGGCACCTCGCCGGTCGCCGAATCATCCGCGCACGAGCGCGAGCGCGGGCTGGCGCGGCGCCCGGTGGCCGCGATCCGCTCCCAGTCGGGCGCTGGTATCAGCTGCGCCCGCCGCCTGAGCTTCGCCGCCAGCTCAGGCAGCGCCAGTCGCCTGAGCTCCAGCAGGTCGGCGAGGCGCAGCAGCGCCTGGCGCTCGGCGTCGCGCTCGTCCAGGACCGCCCAGTCGAGCTCGGGCACAAGCTCCCGCAGCGGAGTGCGCTCGAGCGCCGCCTCGAGCGCGCGCTGGACCTCCTCGAGCTCCCGCTCGCGGGCGGACTCGCCGGAGGCGTTGTCGCCGTGACGGCGCACCGCCGTCAGCGGCGCGCCGCCGCAGTGGCGGAAGCGAAAGCGGGGCGCGGCGCGCAGCCACAGGTCGAGGTCGTTGGCCATCGGGTAGGCGCCGTCGTAGCCGCCGACCGCCTGATACACGCGACGGTGCACCATCCGCGTGGGATCGACGAGATGGTTGTGGCTTCGCCACAGCGAGCGCACGAGCGCGCCCGGCGCCAGGTCGACGCTCGGCCAGATCCCCGTCCGGCGGCCGTCCGCGTCGATCACGATCGCGTCCCCGTGCACGACCCCGGTGTCCGGGTGGCGGTCGAACACCTCCACCTGGCGGCGGATGCGGCCCGGCAGGCAGAGGTCGTCGTCGCCGAGCATCGCGATCAGCTCGCCGCGGCCCGCGGAGATGAACGTGTTGTAGGCGGCCGCTATCCCCAGGTTGCGCTCGTGGCGCACGACGCGCAGCCGCGCGTCGTCAGACAGCTCGGCGAGGATCGCCTCCGTGGCGGGGTTGGTGGTGCCGTCGAGGACGACGAGCACCTCCATGTCGGCGAAGTCCTGCTCCAGGCCGCTTCGCACCGCCGCCGCGAGGTAGTCGTGGCGGTTGTGGGTGGCGATGCCCAGCGTGACGCGGGGCGATCCGTCGAGGGCCATGCCCGGGTGATCGGCCGGCTCAGGCTGGCGTTTAGCGGCGCGGCCCCGTCTTTTAGGCCAGCACCTGCTGGTAGATCGACGGGAGGTCCGGGTAGCCGCTGGAGGCCCAGCCGGAGCTCTGCAGCGCCTGGATCTGGGCGGCCGGCCCCTGGCCGGCCGTCTGCAGGATCGCCTGGATCCCCGGGCTGGCGGTGCCATAGCCGGGGATCGTGCTCTGCCCGGACAGCCAGCCGGCCGTCGCGTCGGCGGCGGTGATCGGGTCGCTCCAGACGGCGTCTGATGCGCCGTAGGTGCCCGAGTCCGTGTAGCCGATGTTCAGCCAGTCGTTGTTGCCGGCGGCCTGGCGGGAAGCGGCCGCGCCGCCGCTCTCCTCCGCCAAAAGCCAGGCGGTCACCACCCCGGGGTCAAGCCCGGTGTCGGCCGCAAGGCGGCTGGCGAACTGCTGCTGGCCGGGGGTGAGCAGAGTGGAGGCGCTCGCGGGAAGCCCGGCGCCGACGGCGAGCGCGCCGCCTGAGTAGATGCCCGCGCCGGCCGCGGACACGCCGACCGCGCCGGCCGCGGGCACGCCGACCGCGCCGCCTGCGGACATGCCGACCGCGGCAAGGCCGGCCCCAGCCGAGAATTCGCCGCCGGTGCCGAGCGCGGCGCCGGCGGGCGCCACGGTGAGGCTCGCCGGCAGCGCCGGGTAAAGCGAGGCCGACAGCGGCGACCCCTGGCTGGAGTCGGAGAGCGCGCTGGCGAGCGCGGTCGAGAAGCTCGCCGCAGCCTGGCTTTCGGCGGCGGTGGCCGCCGAGGAGCTCGACGCGGCCGCGGGCGCGGCGGCCGCGACCGGCGCTGAGAAGGCAGCGCGCAGCGAGGCCGCCTCGGCGGAGATCTGCGAGATGCGCGCCAGCGCGTCGGTGTAGCTCATCTTTGCCCTGGTGATCGGCGTGCGGAGCGGGCGCTTGAACGGCCGCTCACCCGAGCGGCGGACCGTGTCGGTGAAGCGTTCGGTCCCGGAACGGAGCGAGGCGGGCCGGTGCGAGCGGCCCGCCTCCTCCAACCGTTCCCTCGATGGATCGGATCTGATGTGGCCCCGCGGTTTGCGACCTTGGGTGAGCGCGAGGCGTTGTTGTTCTCGAAGTGCGGACGGCCGGGCCGGCCGCGTCCGAGCCTGTGACGCCGCCGGGCGCGGCGCGCATCGGCGCCGCCGCCGCTGCGGCGAAGATCTCGCCCCGCGGTGCGGGCGGCGCCGCGTGGACGCCGCCCGCCCGAGGGGAGGAGGAGACGTCAGCCGAGCAGCTTGAGGATCAGCTGCGGCTGGGCCTGTGCCTGGGCCAGCATCGCCGTGCCCGCCTGCTCCAGGATCTGCTCCTGGGTCAGGTTGGTCATCTCCTGGGCCATGTTGACGTCCTTGATCTGGCTGTTGGACGCGGCCAGGTTCTGCTCGGTCGCGGCGATCGAGTCAGACGTGTACTGGAGGCGGTTCTGGACCGCGCCCAGCGTGGCCGCCAGGCTGGAGATGTTGTTGATCGCGTCGGTGAGGCTGGTCAGCGCGTTGGCGTTGCTCAGGTCGATCACCGTGCCGCCGTTGGCCGCCTGCGTCCAGCTGAATCCGAGGCCGCCCAGGCCGCTGGTGCCCTCGATGGCCGAGAACGTGGCGGTCAGGGTGTCGTTGGCGTTCGGGCCCACCTGGAAGGTGACCGTGCCGCTGGTGCCGGCGGTGCCGTTGAGGAGGTTCAGGCCGTTGAAGTTCGACGAGCTCTGCTCGCGATCGATCTCCTGGGTCAGCTGGTTGACCTCGGCCTGGATGTCCTGCTGGTCCTGCGCGGAGTTTGAGCCGTTGTTGTACTGCACGCCCAGCTCGTAGATGCGCTGGAGCATGTTCTCCACGTCGTTGAGCGAGCTGGACGCGGTCTGGACCATCGAGATCGCGTCGTTGGTGTTGCTCGCTGCCTGGTCCAGGCCGTTGACCTGAGAGGTGAGCCCCTCGGAGATCGCGTACCCGGCAGCGTCATCGGCGGCGCTGTTGATCCGCAGGCCGGACGACAGGCGCGCCATCGACTGGGCGACGGCGTTGGACGAGTTCAGCAGGTTCTGCTGAGTGTTCATCGCCGAGATGTTGGTCAGAATCGAAAGGGACATTGAAGACACCTCCGTGGTGCAGATCGTTTGGTTGTCCCCCGGCTGCTCCGTGCGGCCGGCACCCCCGTTATCGACGCGCCCACAGGGGACTTGAGATCGCGTCCAGCGCGCCTGGACGCATCGACGCGGACGGTGACGGGGCCCGGATGAGGAGGGGAGCCCCACTCCCCGAGCCTCATCGCGGCACGGGAGCGGGATACCGACTCAGGGGCTCTGCCTCGGCGCGGCGAGATCCCAATGCGGAGCCTTCAGGCGGTCACGTCGATGTGCGGGCGTCCGTCGTCATCGCCCCGCTGACCCCGGTCCCTCGCGGCCTGGTCATCGGCTGGCGGCGCGGCATCCTGCGCCTGGGCCGCGCTCCCGCGCGCCCGGCGCCCACGGGGCTCGGGCTCGCGGCGCTGCCCCGGGCGCTCGCCGGAGCGCCCCACCGCCCGCGGTCCGGACACCGGCGGGATCGTCGGAGGCACCGGGGGGATCGGGGCGATCGGGTCCATGGCCCTTCCGGCTGCGCGGCTGGCGGGCCGTCGATGCGGCGGTCCCGCGGCTCATGCTTCGACGCCGCCGGCGATCCTCCTGCCCCTCAGCCGCCGGCGGACTCGCCCGCCGCCTCCGGAGCCTCCGGCTGCTGCTGGGCGGCGCGACGGCCACGTCCGCGGCGGCGACCGGACTGCTCGCCCGCCGGCGGCGCGTAGGTGGCGCGCCCGGTCTCGATCGCGTGGCGAAGCTCGGCGAGCACGAGGTGGCGCCACACGGCCACCGCGCAGGCCCATGCGACCAGGTAGCCCGCGACCCCGAAGGCAAGCGCCCGCAGGGCAACCTGCTCCAGCGGCACGCCGGCCCCGTGTGACAGATACGCCGCCAGCGCGAACGCCGCCAGCCCGCCGAGGCCCTTGGCGCGGCGGACCGAGGCGGCCGCCCGCGGGTGCGTGGCCACGCTGATCCCGCCGGGCGCGTCCTTTGCCGATGCGCCCTTCTTGCCCTTGGCCTTCTTCTTGTCCTTGCCTGTGGCCTTGGCTTCCTTGGCCATCCCGCCTCCTCTTAGAGCCAGTCGCCGCGCGTTCGCGCCCGCGCGCGACGCATGCACTCGAACACGTAGCGGATCAGGCGCTGGCGGTCGTGCTCGCCGATGCGCTCGAACACAAGCGCCCGGCGGTCACGGCCGTCCACGCGCACCACGCGCGCCTCGCCCTCGATCGGCGCATCGCCGCCCAGCGCGATCGCAAAGCCGACGTTCTGGCCGGGCTCGAGGATCTCCGCGCCGGCCAGCAGCATGCCACCGCCGCTGAGATCGACCGTGCTCACCCGCCGCCGGGCGCCATCCTGCGTCTGCAGGGTCACCGCCTGCGGGGTGTGAACGCGCACGAACGACCTCCGCTGGACCACCTCGGGCTCCCCGTCGGCACGGAAGCGAACCAGCGAGCGGTCCTCGAACACGGCGCGGCCGTGCAGGCGCACCACGCCGCGCGTGGACGTGTACTCGAGGTCGGCCTCCCCGGCCTCCCCGCTGGGCGCCTCGTCGACGTCGACCAGCACGACCAGGACCACCTCGCGGCCGCGCTCGAAGGTGCGCACCGGAAGCCTCTCCCCGCCGGATGTGGTGAGCACTCCCTGGCCGCTGCCCGGGAAAGGCCGGACCTCGCCGCCCGCGCCGGCCTGCGGTTCGCGATGGCCGGCCGGGCAGGTCACCGGGTCGCCTCCAGCGGCTCGAGCAGCACGGCGGCGAGCGTGTCAGGGTCCACCGGGGCGATCGCCTGCGCCAGCTGGCCTCCCGCAAGCGTGTGGCAGAGCCCGATCCCGGTGGCGATCGCAAGCTCGGCCGCCACGCCCAGCTGATCGGTCTCGTCCACGTGCGTGGCGATCAGGCCGGCGAGGTCAAAGGCGGAGAACCCGTCGACGAGCTTCGCGCCCGCGGCGAGGTTGACGGTCGCGGGCACGGTCAGGTAGACGCCGTCCAGGCCGAAGCCGTCCAGGGCCTCGGCCAGCATCTCGATCGTCGCCGTGTCACGGGGCGTGACCGCCGCCGTGTCCACGACCACGAGGCCCCGCTGACGCGCCGAGGCGACCGCGCGGGCCGTCGCGCGGGTGCGCATCGCCGGGATCACGGTGACCGGCTCGCCACGCAGCAGCGCGCCCAGCTCCACCTCTCGCGCGGGAGCGCCGAGCGTGGCGACGCTCACGAGCTCTCCGGCGCGGGCGCGCGCGGTCGCCAGCGCGGCCACGGCCCGTGTCTTGCCCGACCCGCCGGCCCCGACGATCGCCACCGCGCCGCAGCGCTGCGGCATCGCCCGCGCGGGGGGGATCGAGCGGGCCAGCAGCGCGCGCGCGGCATCCAGCAGACGGTCGGGCCCGGCGTCGCGCCCCACCTCGGCGCGGGCGGCAACGATGATCGCCGCCGCGTTGGCGGCCGAGACGCCCCGTGCCAGCAGCCGGCGCTCGAGCTCGGCGTCGTGCGGCGCTGGCTCCCCCTGCGACGGGTCGCCGGCGGGGCGGGCGTGAGGCGGGGCGGGCTGGCGGGCGCCCGCAGGCGACCGGTCCGGCCCAGCCGTGGGCGCGGAGGGCGAAGAGGCGTGCGGGCGACCCTCGGCCGGAGCGTGGGCGGCCTCGATCGCGGCGCGCAGGATCCGCTCGGCGGCGGGGAGGATGCCGCCGCGGCGGCGCACGGCGAACCCGTACGGCGAGGCATGGCTGGCCTGCTCCTGCACACGGGCGACCGGACGCGCGGGCACGGCGGGACCCGCAGCGCCCTCGTGCGAGCCAGGCTCCGGGCGCGCCGGCAGGGCCGAACGCTCACCGCCCTCGTGCGAGCCGGGCTCCGCGCTGCGCCGCTGCGGCTGCTGTGCGGCGAAGCGCATCCACGGGGGCGGTGGCTCGGGCGCCGGCGGCGCAGGGGACAGGGGCGCAGGCGGCGGCGGCTCGGCTGGCGGTGGCTCGGCGGACGGCGCGCGCTCAGGCTCGGCGGCGGCCGCCGGCTGCTGGGCCGGCGGCTCTGACGCCGGCGCGGATGCCGGGACCGAGTCGCCTATCTCGTCGAAGGCGATGAACGACGGGCGCGCCTGCTCGGGCCGGTGGCCGGCCGGCGCCGGCTCGCCCTCTGCGAAGTCATGCTCCGGGCGCTCGGCATCCTGGGTCGCCTGCTCCAGGGCCGCGGCGAACGATGCCTCGTCGAGGAAGGTCGGGACGCGGCCGGCGTGCCGGGGCGTGTCGGCGGGCCGGGACGCGTCAGCGTGCAGGGGCGCGTCGGCGTGCAGAGGCGCGTCGGCGGGCGGCGCAGAGGCTGAGGGCGCCGGCGCGTCGGCCGCCGGCGTGGCGCCGGCCGGCCACGGCGTCGCGCCCGGCGGGCCGGCGGAGGGGGCGGGCGCCGTGGCGGGCGCGCCGGCCGGCACCGTGAGCGCGTCCTGCAGATCGTCCAGCTCCTCGGCGTCGTCGTAGATGCTGATCCTCGCCGCGGGCCGCGCGTCGATCTCCACGCACCGCTGCGCAAAGAACCCGCCGATGCCGCCGGTCAGCCCCTCGCGCTGGCGCAGGATGATCGCGTCGGGCCCAAGCTCGGCGCGGATGCGGGGGATCAGCTCCTGGACCGAGCGCCCGCGGTAGGTGCGAACGCCGCTGGCATCCACCCGGTCGGCAGGGGAGAGGGCGTCGGCCCGGCCCACCGCGGAGCGGTGACCGGTATCGGCCCGGCCGGCCCCCGAGTTGGTCAGGCTGCCCGCCTGAGCCGCGAGGTCCGGGTCCTGATCGCTCACGCGCTCACCACCCCCAGCGTCTCGACGCTGATGCCCGAGGAGATCTCGTTGTAGGAGCAGACGGCCAGCTGCGGCACGGCGGACTCGACCAGCCGCCGCAGATGGCGGCGCACGCGGGCCGAGCACAGCAGCACCGGGCGGATGCCGCGGCGCGCCGCGGCCTGCTCGGTCTGGGTGCGCAGGGCGCCCAGCAGCGCGTGCGCGCGAGCCGGGTCCAGCGCCAGGTACTCCCCGTCGGTCGTCTGGGTGATCGACGTGGCCACCTCCTGCTCAATCGCGGGGTCGAGGGTGATCACGCACAGCTTGTGGTCGGGAGCAAGGTGGGGAGCGGTGATCGCACGCCCGAGCGCCTGCCGAGCGTACTCCGCCAGCAGCCCCGTGTCGCGCGTGATCTTCGCCTTATCGCCCACTGCTTCGACGATCGCGCCCAGATCCCTGATCGAGACCCCCTCCGACAACAGCGCTTGCAGGACGCGCTGGATCTCGCCGACCGACAGGATGTCGGGCACCACCTCGGTCACGACCGCCTCGTTGGTCTCCTTGAGCTGGTCCAGCAGCGCTCGCACGTCCTGGCGGGTGAGCAGCTGGGCGGCGTTGGCGCGGATCGTCTCGGTCAGGTGCGTGACGATCACCGACTCGGCGTCGACCACCGTGTAGCCGAGCGCCTCGGCCTCCGAGTGCTGGGAGTCGGCGATCCACACCGCCGGCAGCCCGAACGCGGGCTCGGTGGTCGGGATCCCCTGCAGGTTGCCAACCGCGTCGCCGGGGTCCATCGCGAGCTTGTGGCCGGCCATCACCCGCCCGCGAGCGACCTCCGTGCCCCGGACCTTGCACACGTACTCGTGCGAGTCCAGCTCGACCTCGTCGTGGATGCGCACCGGCGGGATCACCATCCCCAGCTCGCCGGCGATCTGCCTGCGGATCAGGGAGATGCGCCTGACCAGCGAGCCACCGGAGCCGCGGTCGACCAGCGGCACCAGCCCGAAGCCGATGCCCAGCTCCAGCGGGTCGATCGGGAGCTCGCGCAGGACCTCGTCGCGCGGCGCGACCTTGGGCTCGGACTCGGCCGCGGGCGCCTGGGGCGCTTCGAGGCGGGGCGCCAGCAGCTCGGCGCCGTGCCGGCGCAGCGTCCAGCCGATCGCAAACAGCACCCCGCCCACCAGCAGGAACGGGAGCTTGGGCAGCCCGGGGATCAGCGCAAAGGCGATGATCGCGCCGCCGGCCACCAGCGGCGCGCGGCGCTGACCGAGGATCTGGCTGGTGATCTCCGAGCCCAGGTCGCGGCTGGCCGCCGAGCGGGTCACGATGATCCCGGTGGCAACCGAGATCAGCAGCGCCGGGATCTGCTCGGCCAGGCCGTCGCCGACCGTCAGCAGCGAGTAGTGGTGGGTGGCGTTGCTGAAGCCCAGGTGTCGCTGGAGCATGCCGATCGCGATGCCGCCGATCAGGTTGATCGCGGTGATCACCACGGCCGCCATCGCGTCGCCCTTGACGAACTTGGACGCGCCGTCCATGGCGCCGTAGAAGTCGGCCTCGCGCCCGATCTCGGCGCGCCGCGCGCGGGCCTGCTCGTCGGTGATCAGCCCGGCGTTGAGGTCGGCGTCGATCGACATCTGCTTGCCGGGCATGCCGTCCAGCGTGAAGCGCGCCGCGACCTCCGCCACGCGACCGGCGCCGTTGGTGACCACGACGAACTGGATGACCACCAGGATCATGAAGATCACCAGGCCGATGATCACGTTGCCGCCGACCACGAACTGACCGAAGTCGCGCACCACGCTGCCGGCGTCGCCCTTGGTCAGCACCAGCCTGGTGACCGACACGTTGATCGCCAGGCGGAACATGGTGGTCAGCAGCAGCAGCGTCGGGAAGGAGGAGAAGTCCAGCGGCCGCTCGACGTACATCGTGGCGACCACCACCGCCAGCGCGCCGGAGATGTTCAGCGTGATCAGCAGGTCAAGCAGCGTGGCCGGCAGCGGGACCACGAGCATCGTCACCACGAGCACGACCCCCACCGCCGCCAGCAGGTCGGTGTGGGCCAGCAGCCTGCGCAGCCCGCGCTCCATCAGGCCGCCACCCTCCGGCGTCCGGCCATCCGGTATACGTAGGCGAGCACCTGCGCGACGGCCGCGTACAGCTCGGCCGGGATCATCGCCTCAAGCGCGACCATCGAGTACAGCGAGCGCGCCAGCGGCGGATCGGGCACGATCGGCACCCCGTGCTCGGATGCGATGCGCCTGATCTGCGCGGCGATCAGGTTGCGGCCCTTGGCGACGACGACGGGGGCCGGGAGCGTCCCGTCGTAGCGCAGCGCGACCGCGTAATGGGTGGGGTTGGTGACCACCACGTCGGCGGTCGGCACGGCCGCCATCATGCGCGCCCGCATGATCTGAAACTGCCTGCGGCGGATCGCGGCTCGCACCTCTGGCGGAGCCTCGGTGCTCTTGGATTCCTCCTTGACCTCCTGCTTTGTCATCTTCAGCGAGCGGGCGTGCTGGCGGCGCGACCAGATCAGGTCGATCAGCCCGATCAGCAGGTACACGGCGGCGACCCGTTCGACGATCGCAAGCGCGCTCGAGCTCATCAGCGAGCCCAGCGCGCCCGGCGTGGTGCCGACCGCGGCGCTGACCCCCGTGATCTGGGGCAGGAGCGCGAGCGCGGCCACGCCGCCGACGACCGCCACCTTGGCGAGCGTCTGGACAAGCTGGAAGGCGATCTGGCGTCCGAACAGCCGTCTGAAGCCGCCCATCGGCGAGATGTGGCGAAAGTCGGGCCTGAGCTTGGACCACGCCGGCCGCAGGCGGACCTGGGCGACGTTTGAGATCAGCGCCCCGGCCAGGCAGATCCCCGCGATCGGCACAAGCGTGGAGCGCACCGCGCCCAGCGCCAGGCTCAGCAGGCCGTGCAGGCCGGCCGCGGAGGTGACGGTGTGAGGGCTTGAGGCCAGCGCGAACGCGGCCTGCATCGTCAAAGCCGCCTCAGAGACGATCGTCCGCCCCAGCACCAGCACCGCCGCCAGGCCGGCGATCAGCACGACGACGTGGTTGAGCTCGGCGCTGTTGGCCACCTGGCCCTTGCGCCGCGCCTCGTTGCGGCGCTTGGCGGTGGGCTTCTCGGTTCTCTCCTGCGCGGCCATCCAGCGCCCCTATATCGCTCCCAGCGCCGTCTGCACGGCGCCGACGATCTGGTTTGACATGAACGCGCCGATGAACGGCAGCGACGCGGCGATCACCAGCATCACCACGCCGACCTTGAGCGCGAACCCGACGCCGAACACGTTCACCTGCGGGACCACCTTTGACACCATCCCGAACGCCACGTCCGTCACGAGCATCGCCAGCAGCACCGGCGCCGCCACCTCGACCGCGCCGATGAACACCGAGCCGAGCGTGGCCACGGCACCGGAGGCGATCCCCGGCAGCGGCGCCGAGCCCGTGAGCGGAACCAGGCCGAACGTCCGCGCCAGCCCGCGCACCATCCACATGTCGCCGCCGATGGCGATGAACATCATCATCCCCAGCAGGCTGTAGAGGCTGGTCAGCACGCCGCCCTGGTTGCCGTTGATCGGGTCCACGAGCGCGCCGAACGAGAACCCTGACAGCATGTCCGCCAGGCCGCCCGCGGCCTGCACCGCGTACAGCACCGCGCCGACGGCGAACGAGAACGCCAGCCCCACCAGCACCTGCTCGACCAGCAGGCCGGCGACGCTGAGCGCGTCGGTGGGTATCCGCTGGCCGTGCACGGCCAGGGGCGTCAGGCCGATCGCCAGCCCGACGGCCACGACGCTGCGCACCTTCGGCGGCAGCATCGCCGAGGAGAACACCGGGGCCAGCACGAACAGCGGGGTCACCCGCGCCAGCACGAGGAAGAAGCCGGTCACCTGGTCGGGCCCGATCGAGCCAAGCAGCGTCCTGAGATCCGCCTCGGTCATCCGCCGGCGATCAGCTGCGGGATCGAGAGGTACAGGTTCGATGCGTAGTTGACCAGCTGGTCGAGCATCCACGGCCCGAGCAGCACGATCAGCGCTGCGAGGCCGATGATCTTGGGGATGAAGGAGAGGCTCTGCTCCTGGATCGAGGTGACCGCCTGGAAGATCGAGACGACCAGCCCGATCACCAGGCCCACGAGCATCATCGGCCCGGCCACCTCGATCGCGAGCGTCATCGCCTGCGTGGCGAGGTTGACGACCGTGTCCTGGTTCACTGTCGCCCGCCTCCTCTCAGTGGAAGCTCTGGATCAGGGAGCGGGTGATCAGGTCCCAGCCGTCGACCAGCACGAACAGCAGGATCTTGAACGGCAGCGAGACGAACGTCGGCGGCAGCATCATCATGCCCACGCTCATCAGCGTCGAGGAGACGATCAGGTCGATGATCAAGAACGGCAAGAAAATCAAGAAGCCGATCTGGAACGCCGTCTTCAGCTCGGACAGGATGAAGGCCGGGATCAGAACGTAGGTGGGAACCTGAGCGCGCGTCTGCGGCGTGGGGATCTTGGCCAGCGAGACGAACAGGGTGAGGTCCTGCGCCTGCACCTGACCGAACATGAACTCGCGCAGCGGCTCCTCCGCACGGGTGATCGCGGTCGACATCGTTATCTGGTGGTGCTCGAGCGGGTCCCAGGCGTCGTGCACCACCGCGCCGATCGTGGGCTTCATCACGAACAGGGTCAAAAACAGCGCGATCCCGACCAGCACCTGGTTGGGCGGCGTCGTGGTGGTGCCCATCGCCGAGCGGATGAAGCCGAGCACGATCAGGATGCGCGTGAACCCGGTGACGGTGAACAGGATCGCGGGGACCAGTGACAGCCCGCCGACCAGGACGAGGATCTGAAGCGCGTTTGAGGAGTCGATCTTCACGCGCGCACCGTCATCCGGCGCAGGCGGTCAAGCGCCCTCTCCACCGGGCGCTCGGGGTCCTCGCGCGCGGCCCCGGGCCGCGGCAGCTCGATCCCGACGGCAAGCGCCTCGGCCTCCGTGTAGGTCTTGATCGCCGTAACCGCGTGCTCGGCGACCCCGACGAGCACGATGGCGCGGCCGGAGCGCACGAGCGCCACCGACCTGCCCGGCGCGAGCGGCAGGCTCGCGATCTGCTCAAGGCCGCTGCCGGATGCGCGGACGGCGTCGCGCCCCTTGATCGCGCGCAGGATGCGCGCGATCGCGTAGATCACGCCGACCACTACGACCAGCGCCACGAGCGTGCGAAGGATGCTCGAGCCCCCGCTCGAGGCGGCGTGCACCGCGGTGCTCGAGCCCAGGTGAAGCGGGGTGCTCTCGCCGGTTGGCGCCGCGAGCGCGACGGGAGCGCAGCAGACCGCCAGGGCGCCGCCGAGCACGGCGCCACGTGTCAACGTGATCGAACGCATCGAGGGGTGACTTCGAGGGAAAGTCACCCGCTTGATCGGCCGCACGCGGGCTGGGCTTTAGCCCAGCCCGCCGGATCAGGTCAAGTCCCCCCGGGCTCCCATCCTCGACGCCCAAGGCCGGACCCACGCCGAGACCGGGCCAGCGAGCCGCGCCACCAGGCGCTGCATCGCTCGCGCGGGCGATGCAGCGCTCGCCGCCGCGCCCGGGCTTGCTGGACCGAGGGGCCGGCCGCGGGCGATCAGTAGGGCGGGCTCGTCGGCGCGCCGTCGAACACGTTGCCCTGGACCGACGCGTTGAGCGGCGGATAGGTCTGCACGTCGATCGGGGCCAAGAACGGCCCGCCCGGTGTCGTCAGCGGCCCAAAGGCCGTGTCAGCGCCGGAGGCCACGGTGCCGACGATCGCGTTGTGGACGACGCTGTCCCCGTTTCCAGTGTCGGCGATCCCCACCTGGTAGGCCGTGTAGGAGCTGCCATCCTGGGCGGTGAAGGGGCTCTGGTTGGTCTCGCCGTCGCTCTTGACGACCTCGTTTGCCACAACGCGGGTGTCGGTGGGGCTGGAAGGCGCCTGGGAGCAGGTCGGGTCAAACTCCGAGACGTCGATGCCCGCGTCATTGTCGACGAGCGCGTTGCGGGCGATGAGCACCCCCGACGACAGCGGGTCGCCGCATCCGCCGTAGACGAGCACGCCGGTGGCGGCGGCAAACGATCCGGGGCCCGTGTACTCGTTGCCTGAGATCAGGTTGCCGACCACCTGACCGGTGGCGCCTCTGCTGACCTGCACGCCGTTGCGTGCGATGGCGGCCGTCTGACCGCCGCCCTGGATGGTGTTGCCGCGGATCTGCGCGCTGGATCCGGCGCCATCGACCGTGATGCCGTTCTTCTGGTAGCCGGCGATGTAGCTGTTGAGGATCTGGGCTGTGGCGCTGAAGTTGACGAGCGTCGGCGAGCCTGAGACGCTCGGCCAGTAGCGGCGGCCGACCTGGACCGCGATCCCGTACTGGCAGCCGCCGTCGCCGGCTTGATCTGAGGCTCGGATGTCAAGGACGCGGTCGTCGATGATCTGCACGGTCGCGCCGATGTCGAGGATGCCGAAGTCGTCGGGCGTGCAGCCGCTGTTGTCAAACGGTCCCTCGATCTGCAGCCCCTGCACGCGCACGTGCACGTCGCCCAGGATCGTGAGCACCGCGTTGGGGGTCAGCAGACCCTGATTTGAGAAGAAGCTCGTCGCAGGCGACGCGTCGCCGGCCGGCGCCTGGATCGTCGCACCCGGATCTCCGCCAAGGCGCAGGTCCTTGTCGATCAGCACCGATTCACGGTAGGGGACGCTGCCGCACAGGTACACGAGCTGCCCGGGACGGGCCGCCTGGACCGCGGCCTGCACGCTCGTGTAGGCGGCGCTCTGGCAGCTGCGATCCGCGGCGCCCGTCGTCGCCGAAGGGCTGACGTACAGGGCGGGCCCGTGAGGAGGTCCCCCGTGGCCGCCGGGTCCGCCACGGCCGGGCGGATCCGCCGCCGCGACGCTCGCGCTCCACGCCGAGAGCGATGCGGCGCACATCAAGCAGAGGACGGTTCGCATCCTGCGACTCATCGAAACCTCCTTCGTTGCGCTCCCAAGCCGAACCGACTGTAGTGCGCCTGAGCCGGCCCGGTCAAGGGCGCAACGCCGCGCAGGCGAGCCGCCGCTCGCCGCCGGCTCAGGCGAGCGCCTTGCCGACGGCCTCCAGCAGGCGCTCGGGCTGGAAGGGCTTGACGACGAAGTCCCTGGCGCCGAGCTTGATCGACTCGATCACCTTCGACTCCTGGCCGAGCGCCGAGCACATCAGCACCCGCGCCGCGGGGTCGATCGCCATGATCTCGGCCAGCGCTTCCAGCCCGGTCTTCTCAGGCATCGTGATGTCCAGCATCGTCAGCTCCGGGCGCAGCTCGCGGAAGCGCTCGACCGCCTCCACGCCGTTGCCGGCCTCGCCGATCACCTCATGGCCGCCGGAGGCGAGCGCGTCGCCCACGACCTTGCGCATGAAGGCGGCGTCGTCGACTACGAGTACACGGGCCATCAGATGGGTGCTCCTTCCTGCAGGGTTGACTGGATGCGCGAGGCTGCGCTCGACGTGGAGAGCGTGCCGGTGTCAAACCGTCCGATGGTCTCGCACCGGAACGCCCACTCACCGTCATCGGTGACGAACAGCCGACCTTGAGCGAACGGCACGCCGTTGACGAACAGGTCGACCGGGGCCTCGGCGGGCCGATCAAGCTCGACCACGCAGCCGAACGGCAGCGTCAGCGCGCTGCCGAGCTCAAGCCGCGCCCGCCCAAGCTCGGCCCACACCCGCAGCTCGATGTCCGCCAGCGCGTCGGCGAGCGCGCGGGTCTGGGAGTCGTGGTCCGGCTGCTCGCCCTGCGCTGCGGCGCCGGCACCCTCGAGCGGCAGCTCATCCAGCGCCCGGGAGATCCGCACCAGGAACGCGCTCGGCACCAGGCAGATGAGCCGGCACGGCTCGCCGCCGATCAGGAAGGTCGCCGAGGTCGCGTGCGGCGAGGTCCCGTAGATCTCCTGCGCCGCGGAGGGATCGTCGAGCACGCGGATGTCCGGGACCGAGATCTCGATCTCCTGGCCGATGACGACGCCGATCGCGCTCGCGGCTGCGGCCATCATCTGGTTGGCCGCCTCGCCCACCGCGGACATCTCAAGATCGGACAGCTCGCAGTCCTCGCCGTCGGGCGCCGGCATCCCCATGCCCTGGGCGAGCTTGCGAACCCCGGCGGGGGGCAGCACGAACACGTTGGCGCCCGTGACGCCCCCCACGTAGGAGACGCTGGCCGCCACCGAGCCCGCGGGCACGTCCGCGAACGGCGCGGCCCCGTCGGCGACCACCGAGACCTCGCCGCGCGCCACCGTGCCGGGCGCGAACATGTCCAGCACCTGGGCGACGGCCTCGGCGCCGGCCGCCCCCAGCCGCATCAGCGCCTCGCGCCGGGCGGGATCGGCGCTCACCGCCCGCCTCCCTGAGCGGCGCAGATCTGCACGGCGCGCCGCGGACCGTTGGAGCCGGGCTGCGCGCGCACCAGCTCGACGCTCTCGGCGAACACGGTCACCCCGTCGCGGGCGGGCACGCCGAACTCGATCACGCTTCCGGGCGCGAGCGCGAGGATCTCCCGCACGCCCAGGCACACGGACGCGACCTCGGCACGCAGCGTCACCGGCACCGAAGCCATCGCCCGCTGGATCGGAAGGCCGGCCCTCGGGTCGCTGCGCCCCCCCGCCTCACGGCCGGCGATCTTGCGCTCCACGGGCGCGACCGCCACCCACGGGATCAGCATCGCCAGCGCGAACGACTGCTTGGCGACGCGGCACTCGATCAGCAGCGTGAACGTGGGCTCGGAGACCGAGGCGATCTGGTTTGAGTCGTGGTCGCCGATCTCCCCGGCGCGCAGCGACACGCCCGCCAGCTCCTGCCAGACCAGCGACAGCTGCTGGACCAGCGTCTCGAACAGGCGCCCCGTCAGGCTCCAGTCGATCTCGCTCAGCCGCCGCTCTCGCGGCGTGCGCTCCGGCGTGCCGCCGAGCAGCGCCTCGATCGCCGACAGCACGAAGCTGCGCTCCGCGCACAGCAGCATCCGCGTGCCCAGCTGCTCGACCTCCACCATCGAGGACAGCGACTTGGGAGCCAGCTGCGCAAGCGCCGCCGACCAGGTCAGCTGCACCGTGTTGAGCAGCTCGAACTCGACCGGCCAGCGCAGCTCCGAGGACAGCCGCGTGCCGGCGGTCAGGCAGAACGTCTCGGTCGCGCGCGAGATCCGGCGCTGCTGCTCGGCCGAGAACTTGGTCGGGCGGCTGAAGTCCACCGTGCGCATCCGGTGCGCGCGGCGCACGGCGCGCTGCTCGGCCCCGGGCTCGGGCAGCTGACCCTGCTTGGCCGCCTGCACCAGCGCGGCGATCTGCTCGGGTGTCAGGATCTCGCTCACGGCCGCCCCGCGATCAGAAGCGAACCCGCCGGCCGACAGCGGCGATCCGTCGCGCCGGGCGGATCGGGCGCCTCAAGCAGCGTGGCGGCGGGCTCGCCGGCGACCCTCACGGTCACCAGGCCCTCGGCGAGCGACACGCGCAGCGTGCGCCCCTGCGCCCCGCCGGTCCGGGCGGCGCCCAGCGTGATCCGTGCGGCGCACAGGGCCTCGCGCACGGCGCGATCGTTGCGAGCTCCGACGTCCAGGCTCGCGCTTGACCGGAACATCTGGGCGCCCCCCGCGATCACCGCCCGCAGCCTCCGCGGCGACGCGCCGGCGCCGCGCAGCGCCGACACGAGCGCCGGCACGGCCGTGTCGGCGAACCGTCCTGGCTGCTGCGCGCGCCCGCCTGAGTGCGGCAGCACCACGTGCGCGAGGCCCGCGACCCCCGCTCGCCAGTCGACGATCGCAAGGCCGATGCACGACCCGAGCCCGAGGGCGACCAGCTCCTCAGCGCCGCCGGCGACGGCGATCTCGCCCATGCGCACCCCGGGCATCGCCTCACGCCGCCGGTCCGGCCAGGCCGAGCGGCGCGAGCAGGTCGGTGACCTCGCCGGCGGCCGGCAAGAGCAGGAAGGAGACCGAGCACGGCTCGCCGGAGACGTCAAGCTCGGAGTCGAGCACGAGCGCGTCCGCATCCGCGCCGGCGACCTCGACCAGCAGCGTCGAGACGATCGCGCCGAGCATGTCGCTGTGCAGCTGCGGGGGCGACGGCTCGAGCACCAGGCCGGTCATCGCGCCCAGGCCGTTCAGATAGGAGGTGGCGAGGATGTTGCCGATCTCTCTGAGCGCCGAGTCGCCCACCTCGCTGTGGGGCTCCACGCCCAGCATCGAGCACAGGGTCTCGGCCTGCTCGAACGGGATCAGCAGCAGCACGAGGCCGCTGATGTCGCCGTGCAGCTCGACCACCACCCCGGCCACGTGCGCCTCCGGGTCCCCGCACGCCTCGACGGCGTCGGCGGGCGGCAGGGCAAGGGCCTTGGGAACGCTGATCTGCACCTCGCGGCCGAGCATCTGAGACAGCGCGGTGGCGGCGGTGCCCGAGGCGATGTTCGCCAGCTCGCGCAGCGCGTCCAGCTGGATCTCCGTCAGGGACTGATTCACGTTCTCTCCTGTGTTCGACGTTGTCTCACGCGGCCGCCGGAAGCTCGGAGGCCGATCGGTCCGGCGTTGGCCTTGCGCCGGCGTCGGCGGGCGGGCCGCCGCGGGCGATCGCCTCCAGCGCGTCGCAGTCGACGATCAGCGCGATGCGGCCATCCGACAGCGCCGCGCCGCCCGAGACGGGCTCGCCGCCGGAGACGACGGCCGGCAGCGGCCTGGTGACCAGCTCCCGCTGGCCCACCAGCTCGTCCACCGCCAGCGCCAGCCGCCGCTCCGCCGAGCGCACGATCACCACGAACCCGTGCTCGCGCTGTGGCGCGCGCCCGAACGCGACCGCTCCCTCCAGCAGCGGCAGCACGCCGTCTTCAAGGACGAGCATGCGGCGGGACGCCACCGAGCGAACCGTCTGCTCGGACAAGCGCAGGGTGCGCTCGATGCGGTCAAGCGGCACCGCGTACGGCGCGCCGGCGATCTCCACGTGCAGGGCGGAGACGATCGCCAAGGTGAGCGGGAGGCGGATCTGCGCGCTCGTGCCCTGGCCCTTGACGGACTCGAGCACCACCTCGCCGCCGAGCTCGCGGATCCTGGCCCGCACCGCGTCCATCCCCACCCCGCGACCCGAGATGTCGCTGGTGGCCTGCGCGGTGGAGAAGCCGGGGGCGAACAGCAGCTCGACCGCCGCCTTCATCGTCAGCTCCGCGGCCGCCTGCGCGTCGATCAGCCCGCGCTCCAGCGCCTTGCGCGCGATCACCTCCGGATCCACGCCGCGGCCGTCGTCGCGGACCTCGATCACCACGCTGCCGCCCGCGTGGCGAGCGGCGATCTGAAGCGTCCCGACGTCAGGCTTTCCTGCCGCGCGGCGCTCGGCCACCGGCTCAAGCCCATGGTCCAGCGAGTTTCGCACCAGGTGCACCAGCGGATCGCCGAGCGCGGCCACGACGGTGCGGTCAAGCTCGGTCTCCGAGCCGACGAGCTCCAGGTGAACCTCCTTGCCCAGCTTGGCGCAGAGGTCGCGGACCAGCCGCGGGAAGCGAAGGAACACGACGTCCACCGGGATCATGCGCACCTGCATGACCATCGACTGCAGAACCTGCGAGCTGCGGGTGAGCTCCTGCATCGCCTGCGCCAGGCCCGGTACCTCGAGCTTGGCGGTGAGCGCCTCGACCGCGGTGCGGTGGATGACGAGCTCGCCCATCGAGTGCATCAGCGCATCCAGGCGCTCGGCGTCCACGCGCACGGTGCGCGTGGCGGAGGCCGCCTTGGCGACGGCGCCGCCGCCCCCGGCGGATGGCGCAGCCCCGCCCGCGGAGGGCGCGGCCGAGCCCGCGGATGTCGCATCCTCTGCGCCGGAGGTCTCAGCCCCGCCGGCGGAGGCCTCAGCCCCGCCCGCGGAGGGCGCGGCCCCGCCGGCGTGGGTCTCAGCCCCGCCCGCGGAGGGAGGCCTGGGCGCAGGCGAGGGGGCGGCGCCGGCCTGGACGCAGGCGTCGACCGGCGCCGCCCCCTCTCCGGCACAGACCTCGCCGACCTCCACGCCGCTGACATCCGAGACGCCCGCGACCGTGCGTGCGACCACCTCCTCCTCGTGCTCGGTTGCAAGCCAGGCCTCGACGCGCAGGCCGCTGAACTGCTCGACCTCCTCGAGCGCCGGCACGCCGCCGATCAGCTCCCCGTGGTCGCCCAGCGCAGCGAAGATCATGTGCGCGCGCACCGCCGGCATCAGCGCCTGATCGGAGAGCAGCGCGACCACGTGCAGCACGCGCCGTCCGGCGGCGGTGGCGGCCACCAGGTCCGGCAGATCGGCGCCACCGGACCGCTTCACCTCCTGCTCGGCCGTGCGCGCGCGCACCAGCCCTCGCAGGCGCTCGATCAGCTGCGCGGGCTCGAGCGCCTCGCCCCCGTCGGCCTCGATCGCGTCAAACGCGCCCGCGAGGGCGTCCAGGCACGCCAGCACGGTGTCGATCGCCTCCCGGGGCAGGCCATCGCTGCGCTGGCGCAGCAGCTCAAAGACGTCCTCCATCTCGTGCGTGAGCTCGGCGATCCGGGCAAAGCCCATCGTCGCGCTCATGCCCTTCAGGGAGTGGGCGATCCTGAAGATCTCATCGACGGTGGCGCGGTCGCGTGGGTCCTCCTCCAGGCGCACGATCGCGAGGTTGAGCTCCTGGAGGTGCTCCTGGGCCTCGGCGAGGAACATCGGCATGTACTCGGAGGTGTCCATCACGCCCTGCGGTAGATGAACGGGAAGACCATCTCAAGCTGCAGCTCGGCCGGCCTGCAGACGCGCTCGGTGGCCCCGACCACCAGGTGCCCGCCCGGCCGCAGCGCCTGGGCGAGCCTGGCGTGAAGCTCGTCGCGGATCGGCTCGGCGAAGTAGATGACCGTGTTGCGGCAGAGGATCAGGTCGTGCGCGCGGGCCGGCGGGCGCATCCGCAGCAGATCGCCCTGCTCGAAGGCGGTCATCCGCCGAAGCGCCTCGCGCGCGCGCCAGCCCCCCGGCACGCGCTCGAAGGCGCGCTCAAGCTCGGCGTGCGGCACGTCGCGCGCGTCCTGCTCGGAGAACACGCCCTCGCGGGCGCGCGCCACCATGCGGCGGTCGATGTCGGTCCCCACGATCCGCACCGGCGTGGCGGGGATCGCCTTCAGGCACACCGCCGCGAGCGTGTACGCCTCGGCCCCGTAGGAGCAGCCGGCGCTCCAGGCGCGCACCCTTCCGGCCCGCGCCAGCTCCGGCAGCACGTCTCGCTCCAGGCGCTCCCACTGCTCCCGGTGGCGCCATAGCTGCGAGACGTTGATCGTCATCCGGTCAAGCAGCGCATCGAGCTCCGCGGGGTCGCTGCGCAGCATCGCCAGGGAGTCGGTCAGCCGCTCGATGCCCCGGCGTGAGAAGAAGGCGCGCAGCCTGCGCTCCATCTGCGGGCGCTTGTACTGGGCGAGGTCCACGCCGCACAGCAGGCGCAGGCCCTCGCAGAAGGCCTCGTAGTCGTCGCCGGGCGCCGGGCCGGTCGTTCGGCGCCCGAGAGGTTCGCGCGCGCGGGCGCGCTGGTCGGCGATCGCGCTCAACAGGCCACCTCCGCCACGATCGCGCCGGCCATCTCGTGCAGCGGCACGATCTCGTCGGCCAGGCCCGCGTTGACGATCGCGCGGGGCATCCCGTAGACGGTGCAGGTGCACTCGTCCTCGACCAGCACCCGCCCCCCGTGGCGCTTGACCTCCCGGGCGCCCCGCAGCCCATCGCTGCCCATGCCGGTGAGCACGACCAGCGTCAGGCGCTCGCCCCAGGCGCGGGCCGCGTCCTCGATCAGCAGGTCCGCGCGCGGCCGCAGGCCGCCGATCGCATCGGCGTCCGACAGCTGGGCGACGCCCCCCGCGCCCAGCCTGAGGTGACGGCCCCCCGGCGCCACCAGCGCCACCGCCGGGTCCACCGCCTCGCCGCCCTGCGCCTCGCGCGCCGACAGCCGGCTCGAGCGGTCAAGCCTGGCCGCCAGCGAGGAGGTGAACCCGGGCGGCATGTGCTGGACGATCAGCGTGCCCAGGCCCAGGGGCGCCGGAAGCGCCGGCAACAGCGACGAGAGCGCGCGCGGCCCGCCCGTGGAGGTGGCGATCAGCAGCGCGCGCTGCATGCGTCCGGGCCCTTGGCGAGCCGGTCGTTCGCCCTCGCGGCCCCCGCCCGCGCCACCTTCGCCGGCGCGCAGGCCGATGCGCCGGGCCGCGCGGCCCACGCCGGTGCGCGCGGCGAGTCGGATCTTGCCAAGCAGGTTGCGCTCAAAGCCGTCCACGTCGGCGCCGCCCGTGGGCTTCTGGACCAGCTCAAAGGCGCCCTCCGCGAGCGCGTCCACCGCCCGCGCGCCCTGCGAGGGGGAGAAGGCCGAGACGACCACGACCGGCAGCTCGGCGCCGCGAGCGCGCAGGGCCCGCAGCACATCCAGGCCCCCCATGCCCGGCATCGCAAGATCAAGCGTCATCGCGTCGGGGCGCTCGCGCTCGCAGAGGGCCAGCGCCTCGTCGCCGTCGGCGGCGGTGCCCACGACGTCGATCCCGCCGCGCGAGAGCAGGTTGCAGACGATCCGGCGCATCAGCGCGCTGTCGTCGGCGACGACGACCCGCGGCTTTGTGGCGGCGTTCATCTCGGCCTGGGGTCGGAGCCGGCCCTCTCAGGCGGCGGCCGGTAGCTCGGCGGCCTCGGCGAAGATCGCGCCGATCGTGAGCAGGACGATCAGGCGGTCGCCGATGCGCACGATCGACTCGATCATCGCGGGATCGGCGCCGGGGGCCGACTCGATCTGATCGGCCGAGACGGTGAGCACCTCCTCCACCGAGTCGACGATCACGCCGGCGGTCTCGGCGCCCGCCTCGACGATCACGATCTTGGACTGCTCGGTCAGCTCGCAGCGCAGCCCCAGCCGTGTGGCCACGTCGTAGACGGGCACGATCCGCCCCCTCAGGCTGATCACGCCGCGCACCCAGTCGTTGGGCGAGGCGACCGACCGAGGCTCGCTGTAGCGGATGATCTCGTTGACCATCTGGATCGGCAGCGCATAGTGCTCGGCGCCGAGCGTGAACACCACCAGCTGCCTGTGATCGTGATCGGCCTGGTCTGCCATCTCGTGCTGCTCCTTGTAGTGCGGTGGGCGGCCGGTGTCGGCGGGCCGCGCTCTGACGGGTTATTCGGCCCTCCCGGCGCGAGCTTTAGATCCGAGGGCCGCTCCCCCCGGCCTGGCCGCCGTCGCTGCGCCGCGGCCACGGCTGCGGCGCTGGCTCCTGTGGCTGGCGTGGTAGCGCGGCGTGCCCGGCCTGGTCGCTACGCCGCGGCCACCGGCTGCGGCGCTGACTCGGGCGCGGGGTCGGGCACCGAGTCCGCCGTGGGGGGCGGTCCGGGCTCCTGCAGCGCGCCGGCTGCGACGGGCGCCTGGTCCGCGGCCCCGCCCGCCGGCGGGGCGTCGCCGGCCGCGCCGGCGCCGAGGACCTGCGTGAGCCGCAGACCGAACTGCTCGTCGATCACGACCACCTCACCGCGTGCGATCGGGGTGCCGTTGACCAGCAGGTCGACCGGCTCCCCCGCCATGCGGTCGAGCGTCACGACCGATCCCTCGCGCAGCTCGAGCGTCTCGCCCACGGACATGCGCGCGCGCCCGATCTCGACGCTCAGCTCGACGGGCACCGCGCTCAGGCGGCGCAGGTCGCCCACCGTGGGCGAGTGCTCGCCGCCGGTGGCGGTCAGCTGGGTGAAACCGACATCCTCGCTCATGTGCCACTCCCTCCGCTGTGGAGAACGCGCGTCGCCCTCACCTCGCCGCCCTCACTGGACCGCCAGGTCGGTGAACAGCACCTCCGTGACCTTCACGTCGGTGGAGCTGCGGATTTGCGCGAGGATCTGCTGCTGCAGCGCCGCGCGCCCGGAGGCGCTCAGCAGGGTCTGCGAGCTCTGGTCGGTGACCAGGTTGGTGATGATCGCGCGGATCACCGCCTCCTCCGGCAGCGGCCCGATGCCGGCCGGATCGGTCGTCACCCCGGCGGTCCCGACGCCGTCGCTCTGCCCGGGCGCGAGCACCAGCGCCACCGTCATCGTGGCATAGCGGCCGTCGGTGAGATTGAGCGTGAACGACTTCGGCAGCACGTAGATGGTGCCCGCGATCTTCGGCTTGGCGACGGCGGGCTTGGGCAGCAGGAACGTCTTGGCCGCGTAGCCGCCACCCGCCAGCACGGCCAGCAGCAGGATCAGGATCTTCTTCTTGGTCATCTCGGGTGACTTGGGTTGTGTTCGGTGGTCAGCGGTCCCATGCTCCGGTCACGCGTCAGCCGCCCGCCGGGGCGGGCGCGAGGTCCGGGTAGATGCGGTCGAGCACGATGTCGACCCGGCGGTTGCGCGCGCGACCCGCCGCTGTGGCGTTTGAGGCGATCGGGTGAAGGTCGGCGTAGCCGGCCGCCGACAGGCGCCGTGCAGCCACGCCGTGCGCGATCAGGTAGCGGACGACCGTGGTGGCTCGGTCGGTTGACAGCTCCCAGTTGCTGGGGAACAGCACCGTGTGAATCGGCTGATTGTCGGTGTAGCCCTCGACCGTGATCGGGTGGCGGTGGTCGACGTTCAGCAGCGCGGCGATCTCATTGAGTAGCGGCAGGCCGGCGGGCTCGAGCGTCGCCTGGCCGGAGGCGAACAGCAGCTTGTCGGTGAGCACCTGCACGATCAGCCCGCGCTCGTCGATCACCGCGCGCACCTGGTTTGAGAAGCCGTGGGCGCGGGCGTAGGCGTTGAGCTCGCGCGCCAGCTTGACGAAGCTCTCCTGCTCCTGCTGGGCCGCCGCCTGGGCGAGCATCGCATTGGCGATCTGCTGGGCGGAGGTGTCGACCGGCTTGGGGATGTTCGGCGTCAGCGGGACGATCGCGGGCACCTCGGCGGTCGCCGGCGTGTGCGCGGAGGTGGACTCCGAGCCCGACTGCAGGATCGCGCGCCCGCCTGAGAGGATCGAGCCGCTGAACGCCGACTTCAGGGACTGCTGCAGCGTCTGGTACTTGGAGATGTTCACCGACGAGATCGAGAACAGCACCATGAACAGCGCCATCAGCAGCGTGATCATGTCGGCGTAGGTCAACAGCCAGCGCTCCTCGTTCTCCGGCGCCGCGGCCCTGCCGCGGCGGCCGCGCCGGGAGGCCATCAGGCGGCCTCCTGCTGGGGCATCTGCGCGACCTTGCCGCCTTGATCGTCTTCGGCGCCGCGCTCGCTGGGGGGCACGAACGAGCCGAGCTTCTCGGCGACGACGCGCGGGTTGTCGCCCGCCTGCACCGCGAGGATCCCCTCGAGGGTGAGCGTGCGCAGCTCCACCTCCGCCGCCGACAGCGCCTTCAGGCGGTTGGCGATCGGCAGGTAGATCACGTTGGCCGAGCCGACGCCCATCAGCGTGGCGATGAAGGCCGAGGAGATCGCCGGACCGAGCGTGGACGGGGCGGCCAGGTTCTGGAGCACGTGCACGAGCCCCATCACCGTGCCGATGATCCCCATCGTCGGCGCAAAGCCGCCCGCCTTCTCAAACGGCATCGCCCCCTCGTGGTGGCGGGCGATCATGCCGTCGATCTCGGCCTCCAGGATGTCGCGCACGAGCTCGGGATCGGAGCCGTCGACCACGAGCTGGAGCCCCTTGCGGGTGAAGTCGTCCTCGATCTCCGAGGCCTTGGAGTCAAGCGCCAACAGCCCCTCCCGGCGTGCCTGCTCGGCAAAGCCGACCAGCTGCTGCACGCGCGCGTTGAGGTCGATCTCCGGCGGCCCGAACACGAGCTTGTACAGCGTCGGGATGCGCTTCATCGCCGGCATCCCGCAGCTTGCGAGCGTGGCGCCACCGGTGCCGCAGATGATGATCAAAAGCGCCGGGATGTCGATGAAGGCGGCCGGGCTGGTGCCGCCCATCATCGCGGACATGAGTATTCCCCCGGCCGCTAGGCCGATGCCGATGGCGGATGCCGGCTTCATCTCATCCCCTACATCGACAGCCGCCCGGATTTCTTCAAGCCGTCTGCTCGGGCTCGCCGACGGCGTGGATCGCAAACGCGGTGGCGCTGGGCTTGCGCAGCGGCACCACGCGGCGCAGCGCGCCCCGCTCCTCGCGGAGCTCGTGGCGGCGCAGCAGCGCCTCGGCGAGGATCCGCGCCCGGTAGTCGGAGATCTCCTTGGCGACGCGCTCGGGAGGCTCGGCGACGACGATCTTCTGCCCGTTGACGATCGTCAGCACCGTGTCCGGCGTCGCCTCGACGGTGACGATCACGTCCGGGTTGATCTGGAAGGTGTCCACCTGGTGGCCCAGGCGGTGCAGGGTGATCATGGGCTTGCCTTTCCTGGGGTTGGCGTTGTGCCGGCGGACGGCGGGGAAGGGGATGGGGGCGGCGTCCCTCGATCGCCGCCCCCAATGCTGCGCTGTGACCATCGGATCACAGCTGGACCAGCGTCTGGAGCATCTGGTCGGCCGTCGAGATCACGGTCGAGTTGGCCTGGTAGGTCCGCTCGGCGGTGATCATGTTCGTGAACTCGGTCGCCATGTCGACGTTGGACATCTCCAGCGAGCCGGAGATCGTCTGGCCGAACCCGCCGACGCTCGGGGTGCCGATCGTCGGCGGGCCCGAGCTCGCGGTCGCCTTCCACAGCGACCCGCCCTCGCGCTCCAGCCCGGCCGAGTTGGGGAACATGGCCAGGGTGATGTAGCCGGCGGTGACCGTCTGGCCGTAGGTCGGGTCACTGGGGTTCTCGTCGGTGTAGGTCACCGCGCCGTCCTGCCCGACGGCGATGTTCGTGGAGCCCGGCGGCACGTTGATGTAGGTCGGCACCGCGGAGGTGCTGCTGGAGGGCTGCGTGTAGCCGATCACGTACTCGCCGCTCTGGGTGGTGAGGAAGCCCTCCGAGTTGAGCGTCAGGTTCCCGGCGCGGGTGTACTGCGGGTTGGTCGGCAGGTTGGACGTGTAGGGCGCGGTCGTGCCCGGGTCGCCGTTTCCGACCTGGAAGAACCCCTCGCCCTGGATCGCGATGTCAAGCGCGTTGCCGGTGGTCTGCAGCGACCCGGTCCCCATCTCGTTGTCGATCGAGCCGACCTGCACGCCAAGGCCCACCTGCTTTGCGTTGGTCCCGCCGTTGTAGCCGTTGGGACCGGTGGGCGCGGCCAGCGTCTGCGACAGCTCGTCCACGAACGAGATCGCCTGGGCCTTGTAGCCGACCGTGTCGGAGTTGGCCAGATTGTTGGCGGTGACGTCCAGCATCGTCTGGGACGCCTCAAGGCCGCTGATCGCGGCGTACATGCCTCGCATCATCGGGGCACCACTTCCTTTCTCGGCCTCCTCTGAGAGGTCCGGCCGTGTCCTGGGCCGCGCTCGCTCATGCGATCACGGCGCTGTCGATGTTGGTGAACACGTGCTCGCGCATGTGCTCTGAGCCCACCGCCGTGATGACGGTGTTGTTCGGGACCGAGACCACGAACGCGGTCCGGTCCACGAAGACGACCGCGTCACGCGACCCCTTGGCCGCCGCGCGGGAGATCCCGCCCGCCAGGCGCGCGACGGTGGCGCCATCGAGCGGGATGCCCCGCCTGGAGGCGCGCTCGAGCGCGTGGCGGGAGAAGCTGGGCGCCTGCGCGCCATCAGCGCTGCGGGCGAGCACCTCGGCGAACGAGGGGCCCGTGGCCGGTGCCGCAGAGCCGGACGACCGTCCGGGCGTCGCCGGCGCGCCCGCCGGGGAGATCCCGCCGGCGGCGCCGGTGCCGGCCGCCGGTGGGACGCCGCCGGCGGCGCCGACCACCGGCGGCGCCAGCGGCCCGGTCGGAAGGATCTGGCTCACGAGGCCTCCGTGATGGCCGACAGCGGGATGCCGCTCGCCGAGCCGACCGTCAGCGTCGGGCCGGAGGAGCCGAACTGCACCGACGACACCGTGCCCGTCTGGCTGGATCCGCCGTAGGTGTAGGCGACGGTCCGCCCCAGCAGCGCGAGCGCCGAGGCGGTCGAGGCCTGGCCGGCGGTGGCCGACGCCGAGCTGGCGATCGTCGTCTCCTGCTCCAGCTGCGAGAACTGGGCCAGCTCGGAGAGGTACTGCGTGGGGTCGGTGGGGTTCAGCGGATCCTGGTTTTGAAGCTGATCCATCATCAGCTGAAGGAATGCGTTCTCGCCCAGGCCGTTGCCGCTCGGCGCAAGCGTCGTGCCCGGCGTGCTCAGCTGCGCCCCCTGGGAGGCGGCGGAGGGCTGGATCTGCGTGGTGCTCATCGCGGTGGCTCCTGTGGCTTTTGCTGTGCTCGATCTAGGGGCGTCGGCCGCTCAGGCGAGAAGGTCGACGAGGGTGGCTCCGGTCAGCCCGCGCGGCTGGTGCAGATGCGCCTCGGCGCCGGCCTGGTCGCCGTCCCCGGCGCCTCCGGCCGCGGCGGGCCGCCGCGGGGCGGCCTGCTCCTGCGCGCCCTGGCGCTCCGGGCCGCTCCGCCGACCGTCGGAGCTGTGGATGTCCAGGCGCAACAGCGTCGCGCCGCTCTGCGCCAGCGACTGGCGCAGGTCGTCGCTTGAGCGCATCAGCGTCTCGGCGGCCTCGGGATGGGCGGTCACGACCCGCGCCACAAGCCCGCCGTCGGTGTGCTGGAGGTGGATCTGGATCGAGCCCAGCGACGCCGGCTCAAGCTGGATGCGCGCGATCGAGACGCCGTTGCGGGAGCCGAAGGCGATCGCGTCCGAGACGGTGGCCGCAGCCTGCGCCAGCCTGGCCCCGTAGACGGGCACCTGCGGCGCGCCTCGACCGCCGCTCGATGCAGGCGGCGGGGTCGCCGGCTGGGGGGCGGGCGCGGCCGACGCAAGCGCGCCGCTCGGCTGCGGCGCAGCCTGCGTTCCCGTGGCCGGAGCCTGAGCGTCCTGCCCGGCGGATGGCTGAGACGCCGCGGGCTGAGACGCAGCGGGCTGAGACGCCGCGGGCTGAGACGCCGCGGGCTGAGACGCGGCGGGCTGAGACGCCGAAGCCTGGGTCCCCGGCACCTGCGCCGCGGGCGGCTGCGCCGCGCGAAGCTGCGCCGCCGACGACTGCGGCTGCTGTGGCTGCGGCGACTGGGCCTGCTGGGACTGGGGCTGCTGGGACTGGGGCTGCTGGGGCAGCGGATCACCGGGTGGCGATCCCTGCGGCGCCCCGGTGTCCGGCGTCGCGCCCTGCGAGACGGGCGTCTCGGGGGCCTCAGCCTGCGGTGGCGCTTCCTGCGAGGGCGGGTTTTCGGCCGCGTTGGGCTGGGCGGCCGGCGGCTGCGGCCTCTGGGCCGCCGGATTCGGCGCCCTCAGATCGGGCCCGGCGGGGCTTGACGGCCCGGCGCTCGCCAGGGAGCTCGGGGTGGACGACCCCCGATCCGCACGCGAGCCGGCAGATGCAGGGGTGGCCGCCTGCGCCGGGCTGGCCGCCTGTCCCGGGGTGGACTGCTGCGCCGGGATGGCCGCCTGCGCCGGGCTGGCCGCCTGCGCCGGGCTGGTCGCCTGCGCCGGGGTGGGCTGCCGCGCCGGCGCGGAAGTTGTCGGCTGAGCCGACGCGGACGCCGGCGCCGGGGCGGCCGGCGCCGGGGCGGCCGGCTGCGCGGGCACCGGCGTGGCGGACTGTGAGCTGGCCGCAGGCAGCGGGACGGCGCCCTGCGCCGGCTGCTGGGAGACAGGTGCCTGCGGCTGGGCCGCGGGCGCCGGCACGGCGGGCGCAACCGGCGCCGGAGCGCTGGGCGCGACCGGCACCGAGGCGGCAGGCGCGACCGGCGCCGAGGCGGCGGGCGCGACCGCAGGAGCCGCTGGACTCCGGGGAGCCGGCGCCAGCTGCCAAGCCGACGACCCCGGAGAAGCCGACTGGGCCGACGCGCCCGGCTGAGCCGGCGACGCGGGCTGGGCCGGCGACGCCGGCTGCCCCCCCGAGCCCGGCTGGGCCGCGGTGGCCGGCGGCTGCGGGCAAGCCGCCGCGGGCTCGCCGGCACCCGGGGACGCACCGCCGGCGAGGGCAGAGGCGCCCGACGGGGTCGGCGTCGCAACCGTGCCCGCGCCGCGGCCGCCCGACGGGGTCGGCGTCGCAACCGCGCCGGCCGTCAGCGCCGCGGCCAGCGAGAGCGTCTCGGCATCCTGCGAGCCGGAGCGGTGGGAGGCACCGGCGGGCGCCGGAGCCCCGCTCGAGGGGCTCCCGCTGCTGTGGCCTTCCGCAGGTGCGGTCCGGGCCACCTCGCCGGAGAGGACCCCGGCGAACTCGCCCGGCGGTCCCGTGTCCGGCGGCGGACCCGAGGGCTGACCGGCCGCCCCGGCCGCGCCCGCCGGCAGCATCGCGGCGGCGCTCACGCCACCCTCCGTCGGTAGCCGTTCAGCGCCATCTCGTCGAGCGCCTGCGCCTCGAGGCGGGCCTGCTCGCGCTGGTGCTCCAGCCGGCGATGCTCCTTGAGACGCTCGAGCGCCTGGCGCTCGCGGGCGGCCTCGGTGAGCTCCCCGCGCCGCTGGCTGACCACCAGCTCGCGCCGCCCCAGCTCCTCCTGGCTTGCGCGACGGACCAGCTCGGAGCGCTCGAGGTAGGCCTGGCGCGCGAGCAGCTCGCTGGCGGTGGTCGTCTGGGAGAGGGCCTCACGCTGGGCCTCGCGCGCGAACGCGAGCCTGCGCTCCGCCTCCTCGAGCGCCAGCTCGGACCGCACCCGATCCTGCATCGCGGAGGCGAACGCCTGCTTGGCGGCGTCCTCGGCGCGCTCGCGCAGCGCGCGCACGCGCTCGAGCCTGAAGCGGTACGAGGGACCGGTCATGGCCCGGTGATCGGCCGGGGCGCGATGCCGTTGACCGAGCCTGGACGGCTGTTCGACGCCCGCGCGCTGATCGTGGCCGCGTCCTGGCTCATCGCCTCAGGGAAAGCGCGGGGATCGCCGCCGGCGCTCCGACGGGGCCGCCCAGCGCGACCGCTGGCCGGGGCCGCTGCGGTGCGGGAGCGACCTGGCCGCCGGCGGCCGGGCTCTCGGCCTGGGCCTGGGCGCGATCGTCGCCCGTGGCCGCGGCCAGGTCCGCGCCGAGCGCCAGCAGCTGCTCGTCGGCGCCCTCCGCGGTGCTGGCGTCCTCCACCCGCTGGCGCAGGAAGGCGTCGATCCTGGGCCGCAGCGCGATGGCCGCGTCCAGCAGCGGGTCGGTCCCGCGCTGGTAGGCGCCGATCGAGATCAGGTCCTCCTTCTCCCGGTAGGCGGCAAGCGCGGCGCGCAGGCGCTGGCCGGCATCTCGCACCTCAGGGGCGGTGATCTCGCCGACCAGGCGGCTGACGGACTGCAGCACGTCGATCGCCGGGTAATGGCCCGCATGGGCCAGCGAGCGGGTGAGCACCACGTGCCCGTCGAGGATGGAGCGGACCGCGTCGGCGATCGGCTCGTTCATGTCGTCGCCGTCGACCAGCACGGTGTACAGGCCGGTGATCGAACCGTCCGGGCTCGTGCCGGCGCGCTCCAGCAGCCGCGGCAGCAGGGCAAACACGCTCGGCGTGTAGCCGCGCGTGGCTGGCGGCTCGCCGATCGCCAGGCCGACCTCGCGCTGCGCCATCGCCAGGCGCGTCACCGAGTCCATCATCAGCATCACGTCCCGTCCGCGATCGCGGAAGTGCTCGGCGATCGCCGTCGCCGTGAAGGCGGCCTGGATTCGCACCAGCGCCGGCTGGTCGGAGGTGGCCACCACGACGACCGAGTGCTCCAGCGCCGAGCCGAGATCGCGCTCGATGAACTCCCGGACCTCCCGGCCGCGCTCGCCGACGAGCGCGATCACGTTGACGTCCGCCGTCGTGCTGCGGGCGATCATCCCCAGCAGCGAGGACTTCCCAACGCCCGACCCGGCGAAGATGCCCAGCCGCTGGCCGCGCCCGCAGGGGACCAGCGCGTCGAGGGCGCGCACGCCGAGGCCGACGCGCTCGGTGATCCGCGGGCGGCTCAGCGCATCCGGTGGCGGGGCCTGCGCCCGGCGCCAGCCGTCGGCGTGCAGCTGGCCACGGCCGTCCAGCGGCCGGCCCAGCCCATCCAGCACGCGCCCCAGCAGCCCGCGGCCGACGGCGATCCGAAACGGCGCGCCGGTCGGATGCACGGCCGTGCCGGGTCCGATCCCGCTCAGCTCGCCGAGCGGCATCAAGAGCGTGCGGCCGCCGCGGAACCCCACCACCTCGGTGGGCACGGGGCCGCTGAGGTCTCGATCGCGGGGGTCCCCCACCAGGCAGATCTCACCCATCTCCACCTGCAGGCCCGTCGCCTCGATGATCAGGCCGATCAGGTCGCGGACGCGGCCGCGGCGCCTGGCGAGGTCCTCGTCGGCCAGCGCCCGTGCGACGCGTGCCAAACACGGCCGCATCGCCGCCGGCGCGCTCACGCGTGCGCACCCGCGACGCCGGGGCTGGACGCCGCACCGCCGGGACCGAGCTCCGCGCCATCGGGGCCCGCCTCCACGCAATCGGGGCCCGCCTCCACGGCGTCGGAGCCCAACTCCACGCCGTTGCAACCGAGCTTTACGCCGTCGGGACCGACCGCCGCCGACGGCCGTCCACCCAGCTGCGCGGCCACCACCTCTCGCGCGCGAGACAGCTGGGCCTCGATCGTCGCGTCGATCTCGCCGTCCTCCGTGCGCGCGATCACCCCTCCCCTGCCCACGCGGCGGTCCGCCTGGACCGACAGCTGCTCGATCCCGCCCAGCTGCGAGCGCAGGGCCTGCACCGACTCGGAGAGCAGGTCAAGGTCGGCGGGGTTGCACACGAGCGTGACCCGGCGACGCTCGCTGATGCGCCGCAGCGCCTGGGCGGAGATCTCCACCAGCCGCTCACGCTGCACCGAGAGCGCGCCCGCGACGATCTGCTCGGCGAGCCGCAGGCCGAGCTCGACCGCGTCCCGCTCGAGCTCGGCCACGACCGCGTCGCCCAGCCGGGAGAGCGCCTGTGCGGCCTCCCCGGCCGCGCGCAGCGCGCCCTGAAGCTCGGCGCGGATCGCCGCCTCGCCCGCCGCGCGACCCTGGGCCTCGCCCTCGGCCCTGGCGCGGGCGCGGATCTCCTCGGCCTCGGCGTGCGCGACGGACAGCAGGTCGGCCGCGCGCCCCACGGTGCCCGCGGGCGCCTCCAGCTGACGGAACGTGTAGGCCTCGACGGTCGCGGCCGCCGACTCCTGGCCATCCCGGGGCGATGCGCCTCGCGCCGGGACGCCGGATCGGACTGGAGCGGCGCTCATCGGATCGGGTCGCTCAGTAGACGATGTCGTCGTCGGAGCGCGAGAGGACCACCGCGCCCGACTCCTCGAGCTTGCGCACGATCGCGACCACGCGGCCCTGCGCCTCCTCGATGTCGCGCTTGCGCTGCGGCGGCTGGTACTCCATCTCCTCCACCAGCATCTGGGCGCCGCGCTCGGACATGTTGGCCAGGATCCGCTCCTTGACCTCGTCGGCCACGCCGCGCAGCGCCAGGGCGAGGTCCTTCTGGTCGGCCTCGCGCAGGATCAGCTGGATCGAGCGGTCGTCCAGCTTGACGATGTCCTCGAAGATGAACAGCAGGCGGCGCACCTCCGCCCCGAGGCTCTCGTCGGTCTCGGTGATCGAGTCAAGGACGTTGCGCTCCGTGGAGCGATCGGCGTGGTTGAGGATCTCGGCCAGCGACTTGACCCCTCCTGCGGCCGAGAAGTCCTGCTGCACGACGTTGGCAAGCTTCTGCTTCATCACCGCCTCCACCTGCCGGACCACGTCCGGGCTCGTCTCGCTCATCCGCGCGATCCGCAGCGCGATCTCCGGCTGCTCGGAGTCCGGGAGGCTCGACAGCACCTGGGCCGCCAGCGTCGTGTGCAGGTTGGCGATCACGAGCGCCACCGTCTGCGGCGACTCGTTGCGCAGGAACGTGACGACCTGCTCGGGCGGGGTGCGGCGCAGGAACTCGAACGGCCGCTTCTCGATCACGCTCGCCAGGCGGCCGATGATCTCCCGCGCACGCTCGGGCCCCAGGGCGCGCTCGAGCACCTCGCGCGCGTACTCGACGCCGCCGGCGTTGAGCGAGTCGTAGGCCTCGACGGTCGCCGCCATCTCGTCCAGCACGCCGTCCGCGACCCCGGGCTCGAGGAACTGGAGCTTGGCCATCTCCAGCGAGAGGGTCTCGATCTCCTCCTCGCGCAGGCGCTCGAACACCTGCGCGGCGCGCTCGGGCCCGATCGAAACCAGCAGCACGGCCGCCTTCTGCCGACCCTTGATCTTGCTCAGCGACAGGGGACCGCCGGGCTTGTAGACCTCGACCGCCATCTCAGCTCAGGCCTCAGCCGCCGCGTGTGCCGCCACCGCGGTCAGTCCTCGGCCATCCATGCGCGCACCTGCTGGGCCACGCGCTCGGGGTCGCGCTGGACGAGGTCCTCGACCTGCCGGCGGGCGACGTTGACCGCCGGTCGCAGCGCCTGCACCTGCGTCTCCTCCGGCGGGCCGACCGGAACGGGCGCGTGGCGCTCGAGCGAGGCCAGCGTCCTGGGAGCCTCGAGCTCGCGCAGCCAGGTGGGCTCCCCGGCGAATGACTCGCGCTCGCGGCGGCGGATCATCCTTGCGGTCAGCACCAGGAACACCAGCGAGCCGATCCCCGCCAGGCCGTACTTGGCGTAGGTCATCATCGAGCCGGTCGGCGAGGCGGCCGGGGCCGTTGACACCGGCTGCTTGGCGAACGCCAGCTGCCCGATCGAGATCGTGTCGCCCCGCTTGGGGTCAAAGCCAACCGCGTTCTCGACCGCCGCCTTGATCGCCGGCAGCGCCGATGCCGGCACCGAGCGGTCCACCAGCACCGAGATGCTCTGCTGGGTGATCTGGCCGGGCGCGACCACCGTGTGGGTGATCGTCTTGTCGACGCCGAAGGTGGTGCTCGTGGTCCGGTTGGAGTAGCTTGAGTTGCCGCCTGAGCCGCCGGAGGCCGTGTAGCCGGGGATGTTCGAGGCGGTGCCCGCGGCGCCGCCGGCGGTCGTGCCGGCGCCCTTGAGCGTCTCGGTGGAGACCTGCTGGGTGAGCGGCACGCCCTTCTTGGCGTAGGTGAGCGTGTCCTGGGTCGTCTGGTTGGCGTTGACGGTCGCGTTGACGACCACCTGCGCCTTGCCCGCGCCGAGCGTCTGGGCGAGCATCGCGTTGACCTCGCCGGACATCGCCGCGTCGTAGTGCTGCTGGGCGGCCTCCTGCGCCAGCAGGCCGCCGCTGTCCGACGCCGAGGAGGACGGCCACAGCAGGGTGCCGTCGGCGCCGGTGATCGTGACCTTGTCGATCGACAGCCCGGGGACGCTCGAGGCCACAAGCTGCGCGATCCCGCGGATCGAGTCTGGCCCCAGCGAGTTGGTGCCCAAGAGCACCGAGGCGGTCGCGGGCTGGGAGTTGTTTGTGAACAGCTGGTCCTGCGTGTTGGGCAGCACCAGGTTGACCACCGCCGAGGAGACGCCGTTGATCGTGTCGATCGTCGACGCCAGCTGGCCCTCAAGCGCCCGCTCGTAGGTCACCTGCTGCTGAAAGTTGCTCTGACCCAGCGACTGGCTGTCCATCAGCGAGAAGCCGGGCTGCTGGGTGGTCAGAAGGCCCGCGGTGGCCAGCGCCACGCGCGCCTGGGCGGTCTGGCTTGGCGCGACGCCGATCGCCGTCCCGTTGTTCTGAAGCTCGTAGGAGATGCCCTGGGCCGCGAGGGTGGAGGTGATCTTCCCGGTCTGGGCGGGGTTGATGCCGGCCATCAGCGTCGTGTAGGTGGGCGCCGAGGCCATCTGCATCACCACCACCAGGAACACGATCCCCACGAGCACCGAGGCGCCGAGCATCGCCCAGCCCTTGGGGGACAGCCGCTTGATGATCTCCGTGAAATCGGGCACCGGCTAGACCTGGGTCTGGAAGATCGTGGTGGCGTCGGTGTCCAGCTGGTTTCGCAGCTGAGCGGCGAAGTCCATCGCCAGCGACGCGTTCTCCACCGCCGTGATCGCCTGCATCGGATCGGCGGCCTGGCCGGTCGCCAGTTGCTGGGCGGCCGTGGTGGCGTTGGCCTGGCTGGCCTCGAGGGTGTTGAGCGCGTTGGCCAGCGCCCCGCCGAAGGAGCCGGAGCCGCCGGTGGCGCCGGCGTTGGTCGGCCCGCTGCCGTTGAGCGAGCCGACGTTCCACTCCGACGCCCCCAACGGCCCGATCGCGCCCGAGATCGGCGGGATCACTTGAGCAGGTCCAGGGTCTTGGTGAACATCGTCTTGGCGGTCTCCATCGCGGTCACGTCCGCCTCGTAGGAGTCGGACTCATCGATCAGGTCGGTCATCTCGGTGACCGGGTTGACGTTGGGCATCCGCACGTACCCCTGCGCGTTGGCGGCAGGGTTGCCTGGGTCGTAGACCAACTGGTCAGGCGTGGGATCTGACACGATGCCCGCGACCTGCACCCCGCCGGGCGCGGGCGAGGCGCCCATCGCGCCGGCAAGCGTCGCCTGAAACGGGGACGAGCCAACCGCCTGCAGCACGACCTCCTGGCGGCGGTACGGCTGGCCGCCGGGGCCGTTGGTCGTCTGCGCGTTGGCGAGGTTCTCGGCCGTGACGTCCATCCGCGTGCGCTCGGCCGTCAGCCCGCTGGCGGCGATGTCGATCGCGTCGAAGAAGCTCATGCGCCGGGCCCGCCGATGGCGTACAGCAGGATCTGCTCGCGCTGCGCGGCGACCGCGGTCAGCTCCTCGTAGAGCAGGCCGTTGGACGCGAGCTCCGCCGAGGTCTGCTCGGCGTTGACGCCGTTGCCGTCGGCGCTGACGACGCCCGGCACGGTGTACGGGGTGTACTGCACGGAGCTCGGCGACTGGCCGGCGGCCATGGCGCTCTGCAGCGTGCCCTGGAAGTTGACGTCCTGAGGCTGAAAGCCGGGCGTGTCGGCGTTGGCGAGGTCGTTGGTGAGCAGCGTCTGGCGCAGCGCGGAGCCGCTCATCGCGGACTCGAGGGCGAGCTGGGTCGTATCGAGAATCGACATGAGGGAAGGTCTGGTCGCACTGGCCCTCCCTGGGCCGTCTTCTCCGCCGCTCCCTGCGGTCACCCGTTGTTGTCGGCCCGCGCGGTCAAGTCTTTAGCGCTGCGGGCCGCGCCCGCGCCGGCGAGGCCTCAGGATGCGGTCACGCGCTGGCGGCGATGCGCCGGCCGCCCTGGCGAGCAGGCGCGTAGCCGGCCGCCGCGCGCTGTGCGCGCGCAAGTTGCTCGAGCTCCAGCAGCAGCGTCTCTCGCACCCGCAGCAGCTCGATCTCGACGCGCCTGCGCAGCAGCGAGCAGCGCTCAAGCGCATCCCGTGCCTGCACCGGAGGGGTGCTGGGGAGCGAGTCCTGAAGCCTGAGGCGGGCGCGGGTGAGCTGCTCCAGCTCGTCAAAGCGGCGCTCTGAGACCAGCTTGAGCTCAAGCTCAAACAGGGAGGCCAGCCGCTCGTAGTCGGCGAGGATCCGGCCCGCGCGGCCGCCGCGATCGCCCGCCGGGGCGGCAGGCACGGGGTCGTCCTGTGCTGCGCAGCCCGCAGGCTCGCGGTCCGGCACCGCGCTCACGCCTCGCCCGCGACCGCCGCCCACGCGTCGCGCAGTCGCCCAAGCAGCTCCGACACCCGGTCGATCCTGGTCGGGTCCTGCTCTATGCGAGCCAGACGCAGCTCGTTGAGCGAGAAGGTGTAGATCGCCAGCAGCCGCTCCGGAAGCTGCCCCTGGTCCATGTCCAGGGTCGCCCGCAGATGGCGCAGGATGTCCTCGGCGCGACTGAGCCTGGTGTGGGCGAGCGCGATCTGCCGCTCGGACATCGCCACGCGCGCCTGGCGCAGGAACCGCCGGGCTCCGTCGTAGAGCATCACGATCAGCTGACCGTGCGAGGCGGTCAGCACCGCGCTCGCGCGATATGCGTGCGGCGAGCTGGCCGTGGACGCAAACGCGCTCACGCCCGATCCTCCGAGCCGTCCACCGCCAGCCTGAACTGGCGCACGATGCCCTGCAGCGCCTCGGCGGTGTTGGCAAGCTCGCCCGCTGAGGCGGCGATCTGCTGCGCCGACGCACTGGTCTGCTCGGTCGTGGCCGAGACCTGCTCGGCGGAGGCCGACGACTGCTCGGCGACGCTCAGCACCTGCTCGATGGACTCCTGCATCTGCGCGCCGGCCGTGACTATCTCCGCCACCGCCGTGGCGATTCGCTGCACCCGCTCGTCCATGTCCTGCACGCTTGCGTCGATCGCCTCAAACGCCTGGCGCGCCTCGTCGACGATCCCCACGCCCTCCTCGGTCTGGCGAGCGCCGGTGCTCACCACCTCGATCGCCTTGGTCGTGCCCGTCTGGATCTGCGAGATCAGCTGTGCGATCGAGCCCGCGGCGGTCTGGGACTCCTCGGCCAGCTTGCGCACCTCCTCGGCCACCACCGCAAAGCCCTTGCCCTGCTCGCCCGCGCGCGCCGCCTCGATCGCGGCGTTGAGCGCCAGCAGGTTCGTCTGCTCGGCGATCCCGGTGATCGTCTCGACGATCCCGCCGATCTGCTCGCTCATCGCGCCCAGCTCGCGCATTCGCTCTGTTATCTCCGAGCTTGACTCGTGCACGGCACGCATCGCGTCCGACGCGCGGCGAACGGACGTCGCACCCTGCTCGGCGACCTCACGCGCCTGCCGGGCCGCGAGCGCGGTCTGCTCGGCGTCCGCGGCGGAGGCCTGCGAGGCGGCGGCCACCTGGACGGTCACCTCGCGCGCCTGCTCGAGCGCCCTCACCTGGGTCTCGGCGCCCTCGGCGACCGATCCGACCGCATTGGCGATCTCCCCGACCGCCATCCCGGCCTGCTGGCTTGACTGCGCCATCTCGGCCGACGCGGAGCCTACGCTGTCGGAGCTGCGCGCGATCTCCTGGATCGCCGCCGCCAGGCGCTCTCGCATTCTGGCGAACGCCGTCCCGAGCACATCCCGCTCCGAGCGCGCGCGCACCTCGGCCGTCAGATCGCCCTCGGCGACGCTGCGCGCGACGCCGGCCATCTCGGTCAGGTAGCCGACCGAGCGGCGGAAGGCGCCCGACAGGCGGCCGATCTCGTCCTGAGCTTCGGGTGGCAGGGCGACCTCCAGATCCCCTTCGGAGATCCGCTCGGCGGCCGAGGTGATCTCGTGCAGCGGGCGGATGATCGAACGGGCAAGCAGGAGGGTGACCACGAGCGCCAGCAGGACGGCGACCACCGACACCACGATCACCAGCTGCACGGAGCTCGACGCGGAGGACATCGCCCCGGCGTCGATCGCCGCGACCCGCAGCGTGAACGCGTGGCTGATCGCCTGCAGGTCCGCCTGGACGCGGTTTGAGATGCCGGCGTTGGAGACCGTCACCTCGTGCACCCCGGCGCGCAGACGGCCGGCGGCCACCAGCGCGCGCATCCGAAGCGTGTAGGCGTAGTAGCGGTTGAGGTCAGCGAGCGCGGCGCGCGCGGCGCTGCGCAGCCTGGCCTCCGGAGCGCTGACGATCAGCGTCTGAAGGGAGGAGACCGCCTGGGCGTGGCCGGCGGCCAGCTGCTGCCAGGTGGCGGCCATCAGCTGCTGCTCGCCGGGCTGGCGCAGGATCGCGAGCGCCGCGTACATGTTCATCTGGTCGTCGGCGGTCAGCCAGCCCTCGTATGCGTTGCGCGCCGTGCGAAAGCCCCTGAAGGTCGCGGCCACATCGTGCACCTTCCCCTTCTGGCCGATCAGGCCGCTGGTGGCTACCGCCACCGCGACCGCGCCCAGCACCGCCACCGCGGCGGCCAGCGCGAACAGGCGCGTGCGGATGCTCAGCCGGCCGAGCGCGCGGCCGAGTCCGACCGCGGGCTGCGACCGGGGGTCGGACGACAGACGGGCGGTGGCATCCTGGCCGCCCGGCTGCGCGTGAGGGGAGGTGTCGTGGCTCATGTCCGCTGTCATCGGCTGCCCGGCGGCGGAGTTGAGGGCAGACGCTCCCCGGCGGCGGAGCTGAGGGCACACGCTGCCCGGCGGCGGAGTTGAGGGCAGACGATCCGCCGCCGGCGCGGCAGAGCGCGAGGTCAGCTGCGTGCCAGGCGCTTGTAGGTGATCCGGTGGGGACGATCCGCGGCCGCGCCGAGCTGCTGGCGGCGGAAGCTCTCGTAGGCCTCGAAGTTGCCCTCAAACCAGCGCACCTGCGAGTCGCCCTCGAACGCAAGCACGTGCGTGGCGACGCGATCCAAGAACCAGCGATCGTGGGAGACGATCACCGCGCATCCCGCGAAGGCGAGCAGCGCCTCCTCCAGCGCGCGCAGCGTGTCCGTGTCCAGATCGTTGGTGGGCTCGTCGAGCAGCAGCAGGTTGGCGCCGGAGCGCAAAAGCTTGGCCAGATGCAGGCGGTTGCGCTCCCCTCCTGACAGGTTGCCCACCCTCTTCTGCTGGTCTGAGCCCTTGAAGTTGAAGCCGGCGACGTAGGCGCGACTGGAAACCGTGCGCTCTCCCAGGCGGATCTGCTCCTGGCCTCCGGAGATCTCCTCCCAGACCGTGCGCCGCTCGTCGAGCGCCTCGCGCGACTGGTCGACGTAGGCCAGCTGAACCGTCTCGCCCAGCCGCAGCGTGCCGGCGTCCGGCTGCTCCTGGCCGCAGATCATCCGCAGCAGGGTCGTCTTGCCCGCACCGTTTGGGCCGATCACCCCGACGATCCCGCCGCGCGGCAGCCTGAACGAGAGGTCGTCGATCAGCAGGCGGTCGCCGTAGGCCTTGCGCAGCCCCTCGGCCTCGACGACGACCTCGCCGAGCCGCGGGCCGGGCGGGATGTGGATCTGCACCTCCTCCAGGCGCACGCTTCGCTCCTGGGAGAGCAGCTGCTCGTATGCGTTGAGCCTCGCCTTCGGCTTGGTGCGCCTGGCCGAGGCGTTCAGCCGCACCCACTCGAGCTCGCGCTCGATCGTGCGCCGGCGAGCCGACTCCTGACGCTCCTCGGCGGCCAGGCGCTCGCGCTTTCGCTCAAGCCAGCTTGAGTAGTTGCCCCGGTAGGGGATCCCGCGCCCGCGATCGAGCTCCAGGATCCAGCCGGCCACATTGTCCAGGAAGTAGCGGTCGTGGGTGACGGCAACGACGGTGCCGCGGTAGTCGCGCAGGTGCTGCTCAAGCCATGCCACCGACTCGGCGTCCAGGTGGTTGGTCGGCTCGTCGAGCAGCAGCAGGTCCGGTGCGCGCAGCAGCAGACGGCACAGCGCCACCCTGCGCCGTTCGCCGCCCGACAGCGTCGAGACGTCCGCGTCCCCGGGCGGGCAGCGCAGCGCGTCCATGGCGATCTCCACCGTGGTGTCAAGGTTCCAGCCGTCCAGCGCGTCGATCCGCTCCTGCAGGGAGGCGAACTCGTCGGCGATCTCCTCGCGGTAGCTCATCGACAGCTCCTCGAAGCGCGCAAGCAGCGCGCGGATCTCCGCGACCCCATCCTCGACGTTGCCGCGCACGTCCTTGGATGCGTCCAGGCGGGGCTCCTGCTCGAGCAGCCCCACGCTCGCCGAGCGGGCCAGCTGCGCGTGGCCGTCGAAGTCCGTGTCGATCCCCGCCATGATCCGCAGAAGCGTCGACTTGCCGGCCCCGTTGTAGCCGAGCACGCCGATCTTGGCCCCCGGCAGGAACGAGAGCGAGATGTCGCTCAGAACCTGGCGATCCGGCGGGTATCGGCGGGAGAGCCGGTGGGTGGTGAAGATGTAGGGCTCCGGCACGGCCTCCCAGCATAGGCGGCCGGCCGTGAGCGCTCATCGGGCCACGGCCCGCTCGGACAGCTACAGCCCGGCCGCCTCGCGCAGCGCCTGGGAGCGGTCCGTGCGCTCCCAGGTGAAGTCCTCCTCCTCGCGCCCGAAGTGCCCGTAGGCCGCGGTGCGCTGGTAGATCGGGCGGTGAAGGCGCAGGTACTCCCTGAACGCCGCCGGCCGCAGGTCGAAGTGCTCGGCGATCAGCTGCAGGATCCGCTCGCGGCCGATGCGCTCGGTGCCGAAGGTCTCGACCATCACCGACACCGGGCGCGCCACGCCGATCGCATACGCCACCTGCACCTCCACGCGGCGCGCAAGGCCCGCCGCGACCACGTTCTTGGCCACATACCGCGCCGCATATGCCGCCGAGCGGTCGACCTTGGAGGGATCCTTGCCCGAGAACGCGCCGCCGCCGTGCCGGGCCATGCCGCCGTAGGTGTCGACGATGATCTTGCGGCCGGTCAGGCCGCAGTCGCCCATCGGGCCGCCGATCACAAAGCGGCCGGTCGGGTTGACCAGGAACGCCCGCCGCAGCGCCTCGGGGTCGTAGAGCTCGGCCGGCAGCACCGGCACGACCACGTGCTCCCACAGATCATCGGCGATCCGCTCCTCGGCGCCCTCGGCATGCTGGCTTGAGATCAGCAGCTTCTCGACCGCCACCGGCCTGCCACCGGCGTAGCGCACCGAAACCTGCGTCTTGCCGTCCGGGCGCAGGTAGGGCAGCGTGCCGTCCTTTCGCACCTGCGCCAGCCGCCGGGCCAGGCGGTGCGCCAGCGAGATCGGCATCGGCATCAGCTCCGGCGTCTCGTCGCAGGCGTAGCCGAACATCATCCCCTGATCGCCCGCTCCCGCTGCGTCCAGCTCGTCTCCGCCGCCCAGGCGGACCTCGATCGCGGCGTCGACCCCGCGCGCGATGTCCGGCGACTGGCGATCGATCGCGTTGATGACCGCGCACGTGCGAAAGTCGAACCCGAACGCAGCGTCGGTGTAGCCGATGCGCTCGACCGTCGAGCGGGCTATGGCCGGGATGTCCACGTAGGTGGTGGTGCTTATCTCGCCGGACACCACGACCAGGCCGGTGTTGACGAGCGTCTCGCACGCGACCCGCCCGTTGGGGTCATCGCGCATCACGGCGTCCAGCACGCCGTCGGATATCTGGTCGGCGATCTTGTCCGGGTGACCCTCGGTGACCGACTCCGAGGTGAACAGGAACGAGTCCCCCGAGGGGGTCATGGGCGTGGCCCCTCCTTGTCGCTCAGGCGGCGGATCTCAAGCAGGTAGGCGACCATCACGTCGGTGTCGCCGAACCGCAGGTGGTATGCGTCCGAGCGCTCCTCGACGCGGGCGATGTGGTCGCGCCGGGCCGCGAACAGGTCGGAGAACTCAAAGAACGCGAAATCGACCACGCGCGCCCCAAAGCCCAGGCGCGCCAAAAGCTCCGACGTGCGGCGCTGGCCGATGATCGACAGCTGCAGCACGTAGGCGACGCCGTCCTCGGCCAGGGCATCGGGCAGCTGGCGGAGCATGTGGTCGAGCAGGTTGCGCCCCCAGTAGTCGAGCGGGCGGTGGCTGGCGACCTGCTCGAAGGGGTCCACCGGCGTCTGGTAGAGGCTTGCGACGATCACGTCGTAGCGCTCCTCCGGAACCCACGGGTAGAGGTCCTGAACGGCGGCCGTGACCCGGTCGGCGACCCCGTTTCGGAACGCGTTGGTGAGCGTGTTGCGCACCGACACCGGGTCGATGTCGATCCCGTGGACGTGGGCCGCGCCGTTTCGCGCCAGCTGCACGGTCTGCAGCCCCGAGCCGCAGCCCACGTCCAGGCAGCGCTGGTGGGCGCCGATCCCCTCGCGATAGAGGTACTTCCAGATCAGGAAGCTGCCCTGGGTGGGCACGAACACGCCCTCCTGCACCTCGATCTCGGGCATGTCCAGCGGATACAGCCGGCGCCCGCGCGGGTCCGCCCACGGCTTGACGTCGACGCGCGTCCGAGACCCGCCGTTCTCCTCCGACAGCGGATCGGGCCGCTCGTGACCTGGCTTTGTCCCCTCCAGCGCGGCGCGGGCCGCCCTGAGGTGCTCAGGGGAGACGCCGCAGCAGCCGCCGATGATCTGCGCCCCCTCCGCGCGCCAGGCCAGCGCCAGCTCGGCGTACTCGCGGCCCGCCACGCCAGGCTCCTCGCGCCAGCCGGCGGAGGACAGGTAGCCGAGGTTGGGGTAGACGCCCAGCGGCAGGTCGGTGAAGTCGCGCAGCCAGGCGAGCATTCCGCGCACGTGATCTGGCGGGATGCAGTTGATCGCAAGCGCCCCGACCCCCATCTCCTCAAAGCGCCTGGCCGCACGGCCGAACGCGTCGCCCTCCGGGCCGCCCCAGTGCTCGCCGTAGACCCCGCACACGCCGTGACGGCAGCGGCGGAAGCTGAGCCACACCGGGATGCCGGTCTCAAGCAGCGCCTCAACCGTGGCGTAGGTGGAGCTGCGCACCAGCGACAGGGTCTCAAGCAGGATCAGGTCCGGTGGCTCCTCCTCGAACGCGCGCGCCAGCAGCGCGATCGTCTCCCGCCCGTCTGGCGTGTCCACGTCGCCGTTTAGGCTGAACGCCACCGCGACCTCCTGCAGGCGCCCGGCCTGCGCCGCGGCGCGCCGCGCCAGGGCGACGGCCAGCCGCGCGATGTCCATCCAGTGAACGGGCTCAGAGCCGGTCGCCAGCCGACCGGGGTCGCGCAGCGCGGTGGGCAGGCCCCACGTGTTTGTGCAGATCACGTCGCAGCCGACATCGATGTAGCTCCGATGCACCCTGGCGACGTCGTCCGGGCTGTCCAGCAGCGCGGTCAGCCCCCACAGGTGCTCATCGTCGCCGGGCCGCGCGCCCCTGACCTTGATCAGCTCGGTTCCGTTGGCCCCGTCGAGGATCACGCACCGGTCGGTCGCGATCATGCGCATGAGGCGCGCGTAGCGGTCGGCCGTCGCCGCTGCGGGAGAGCCGGCGGTCGCCGCTGCGCGAGAGCCGGCCGTCGCCGCGGCACGACGGTCGCCGGGCGCCGCCGGGGCGCCGCGTTGATCGGCCCGGGTGCTCATCTATCGCTCTCCCTCATGTTCGCCGCGCCGCGCGGTGGCCGCCTCGGCACCTTCGGTCGCAGGCGAAGCTTGGCGGCGGCCGGCCCTCGGCGCTACCCCCACACTGCCGAAACGACCTAGACTTTTGGGAAGCATCGGTGCTCGATCGTGCCCTGAAGGCGATCAGGCCCGGCGCGCCTGCTCACGAGGTCTGTTGGGTATGCCGGCACCCGCACAAAGGATAGGCGTGCCACCCGGCCGGGCCGGCCAAGACCGGACCCCCGAGGACCGATGGGCCCCGACGAGACCGAGAGACGGCGTCATGGCCCCCGCAGAAGCGGCGGACGGAGGCGGAGCGCCGATGCAGCCCACGGACGCGGACAGGGCTCTCGCGGAGCTGATCGCAATCGAGCGCGAGCTGCACGAGCTGGCGCTGGTGCGCCGCAGCGACGCGCTTGAGGCGGTCTCCGACGCCGGCCGCGGGCTCGGAGACCGCGCCGAGGGGCTGCTGGAGCGTGCGGCGGCGGCATTGGGCACGGCGAGCGAGCTCGACCGCGTTCTGATCAGCGAGGTGTCGGAGGGCGGCATGGCGCCGGTGGCGATCTGGGACTCCGACGCCGACGCGCGGGCGCGCGCCGAGGCGACGCTCGCTCGCCTGCGCGATGAGCCGATCGCGCTGCAGTACCCGCTGGTGGAGGAGGAGGTCGCACGCCGGCGCGTGCCGCAGGTGGTGTCTGTGCCCGGCGCCGGCGCGCGCACGCCGGCGCTGCTCGCGCGGGAGCTGGGCTGGGAGTCCTACGCGGTCGCGCCGCTGACGGCCGGGGGAGAGACGATCGGCCTGCTGCACGGCGACGCAACCCGCCGGGGCCGAGCGGCCGAGCCGCTGGACGCCGAGCTGCTGGGCCGCTTCGCCGAGGAGCTCTCCTGGGCGCTCGAGCGAGCGGTTCTGCGCCACACTCTGGACCTCCATCGTGAGGAGCTCGCGACCGCCGTCCAATGGCTTGGCGGCAGGCTCAGCAGGCTTGAGGACGCCGGCGCAGGGGAGCACGCGCAGGGGCCCGACACCGCCGATCGGGAGGCGATCGACACGCTGACCCGGCGCGAGCTCGACGTTTTGCACCTGCTCGCGCGCGGGCGCACGAACGGGGCGATCGCCCTTGAGCTGATGGTGCGCGAGGGCACCATCAAGTACCACGTGAAGAACATCCTGCGCAAGCTCGGGGCCACGAGCCGCGCCGACGCCGTGGCGCGCTACGTCAGAGCCGTCAACGGACCGGCAGGCAGATGAGCGCCCGTCGCTGGTCCACGGCGGGCTCGGGCAGCGCGCGCTCGCCGTCGGCCGGCGCGGCCGCACGCGGCGAGACCATCGCGGCCGAGGCGTTCTCGGGCCCGCTGGGCGCGCAGCTGCGGCTGCGCCTGGAGCGTGCCGCGGAGCAGGCCGCCGAGGCGCTCGCCGCCGGCGGCACGCCCGTTCGCCGCCAGGGCGCGCCAGGATCCGGTTCGCCGGAGGCGGAAGATGCGCGACCAGCCGCGGATGGTGCGCCCGATCGCAGCGGCACGACGGACCCCCACGCGGTCCTGATCGCGCGCTGTCGCTCGCTGATCGAGGGGCTCGCGGTGCTCCTGGGGCCGCAGGGCGCCGCGGAGGTGTCGGACCTCGACGCCGCGATCGCGCGGTTGAGGGCGCGCTACGACGCCCGGATCGAGGTGCTGGCGGCGGTTCGCCGGGCGGTGGATGACCTGCGCGGGCTGACCTCGCCGGCCGCGATCCTGGAGCGGGCTCCGGCGGCCCTGTGCGCCTCGACGAGCCTGCGTCGCGCGATCCTGAGCATCACGTCCGACGGACGGCTCGTGGCCTCGTCGGCGCACTTCGAGCACGAGCCGGAGGCGGCGGCCCGGGCGCTCGAGCGGCTGCGCGCGGGGCCGATCCGCCTTGAGCACCCGCTGATCGAGACCGAGCTGATGCGGCGGCGGCGGGCGACGATCGTCGTGGACGCGCAGCTGCACCCGCGCGTGGACCGCAACCTCGTCGGGGCGCTCGGCTGCACCTCTTATGTGGCCGCGCCCCTGCTCGTGGGCTCCCGCGTGATCGGGATGCTGCACGCCGACCGGGGTCCCAGCGAGCGGTTGGACGTGCTGGACCGTGACGCGCTGTGGGAGTTCACCAGCCTGCTGGCGCAGGCGTACGAGACGGCGGCCCTGCGGCGGGCGCTGCGCTTGGAGCGCGAGCAGATGCGTCAGTTCCTGGATTGGGTGGGCGCGCGATCGGCCGCGCTGACGGATGCCCCTGTACGGCTGTCCACGATCCGAAGGGCATCACGACCGGTGGTGGTGCCCGCGCCCGGGCCCGGAGCGACCCCCGCGGCGCGGGATGACCGGCTCGTGTTCGAGCGGCTGCTCACCCGTCGGGAGCTGGAGGTGCTTCGGCTGATGGCGGATGGATGCTCCAACCGCTCGATCGCGCAGACGCTTGTGATCTCCGAGGGCACGGTCAAGTTCCACGTCAACAGCATCCTGCGAAAGCTCCGGGTGTCCAACCGCGCAGAGGCGGTGGCGCGGTATCTGCGACTGCTCGGGATGAGGGCCCCATGAACATGGACGATGGGGCCTTCAAGGGGGCCGAGGACGAGGGCTCCTTCAAGGGGGCCGAGGACGAGGGAGCCTTCAAGAGGGCCGAGGACAAGGCAGCCTTCAAGGGGGGCGAGAACGAGGGAGCCTTCAAGGGGGGCGAGGACGACGGGGCCACCGCAAGGCGGGACGACCGCTTGATCGACAGCCGGGCGGCCAGGTGACCGCGCACCTGCTTGCGCTCGCGTTCGCCCTGGCGGCGCTGGTCTGCATGCTCGCCGCGATCGCCGGGATGGTCACCGGCCGACCCGGCGCGCGCGCCGGATGGGCGCTGCGCGCGCTCTCGCTGGCCTGCTTTGCGGCGGCGGTGGCGCTCGGCGCCCTCACGCACTGAGCGGGCCAGGCGGTGGCCCGCCGCCAGGCCCTTCAGCTCTCCAGCGCCCAGGCGCGGTGGCCCGCCTTCAGGCCCTTCAGCTCTCCAGCGCCCAGGCGCGGTGGCCCGCCTCCAGACCCTTCAGCTCTCCGGCTGCCAGGCGGACACGACCCATAGCCCGCCGAAGACACGCGCGACGGCCGCAAGCGTGACGTGCCAGGCGGGCGGCAGGCCGCGGTAGTCCGCCGAGCCGGTCGCGGTCGTGCGCTCCCTGGTGACGACCACGTAGTGGCCGGGGCTGCCCGGCAGCGGCGCGACCGCCTCCACCGTGCCCGAGTTGGCCACCCGGGAACGTTGAAGCTCGTAGTCGTGTGCCGCCTGCGAAGCCGCCAGCGCAAGCAATGACCGCGCCTGCCCCAAGCTCACCTGCGCAAGCGCCGAGAACCTCGCCTGCAGCGTGGCGGAGCTCCAGTTGATGAACGTGCGGGCGAACACCCAGACTGCCTGAAGCGGGCTTCGCCATCCACCGAGCACGGTCTGGCGGGGCGCCGGGGCCGGATACTCGTGCGCCCGATCAGCGCGTACGACGTCCGCGGCCACCGCGGCGCCGGAGGCCGTCGGCCGAGCCCGAGCGGAGGCGTTACCCGCGCCCGCCGCCGTGCTGGCACGGGGAGCCGCCGCCCAACGGGTAGCGCGGACGGGCGCCGGGCTTGCGCCGCTCGCGCCGATGCGCAAGGACGCGCGCGCAGCCGCTCCGGCGGACGCACCGGCGCGGGAGGGGGCGCGCGCAGCCGCTCCGGCAGCCCCACCGGCGCGGGAGGGGGCGCGCGCAGCCGCTCCAGGGGTCGAGGCCGAGGGCCCGCCGGCAACGACGACCGCCACCCCGACCGCCAGGGCAAGGGCGGCGATCACAGCGACGGCGGCGGCCACCCGCACACTTGGGCCGGCCGGCCGTCCCCCGCGTCCACGGACCGCCGGGATCGGAGCGCCGCAGGCCGGCAGGCCGCACTGCTGCTCTGAGCAGGGGCAGCTATCGCGCCAGCGGCCCACGATCATCTCGGGAGGCTGGTGGTGGTCATGCCCGCCGGCCCACGATCACCCCGGCTGCCCGCGATCATCACCGCCAGACCGACACACATCTGCTCGGGCCCAGATCACAGACCCGCTGGATGACGCACGACAAACCCCGCGGCGTCTCGAACCAGCGGGTGCCAGCCGATCCCGGCGGTCCCGTCGCCTGGGCCGGCGGCGTTCCACGTGTCCCAGCGCAGCCCGGCCACGTACATGAACACATGGTCGGCGCTCGCGTAGATCGTCACCCACCGGCCGGGTCCCGGCAGGCCGAAGGACTCAAGCGTCCCCGATGGCGCGTCGTAGTCGACGGGCAGCAGTCCACCTCCCCACAGAAGGTGCTCGACGCTCGACGAGCAGTCGTACGCGGGCGCCACCTCGTCAAGCGGCAGTCCGTGACCGCCACCGTAGAGATAGGGCTTGCCGACGATCTGGTTGCCGGCCGCGATGATCCCCGCCACGGCCGGCGGAGCGTCCGCGGGCGCCGCCGCAAGGCCGTTCGATAACAGGACCGCGCGCGACCCGGGCACGACGGGCAGATCCGCTGGCGGTGGCCCTGCGGGGCACGGGGCTCCGGCGGCAGCGCCGGCGGCGGGACCGAAGGCGGCGGGGCCGGCCCCGGCCTGTGCAAGCGCGGCGGGCTCCAGGGCGGCGGGCTCCAGGGCGGCGGGGTCCACGGCGGCGGGCTCCACCGCGGCGGGCGTCAGCCCCAAGAGCGGGCCCGCGCCGGTGGCCGGTGGCCGCGAGATCCGGACAAGTCCCGACCAGAGCCCGTCCTCGTAGGGGATTCCGAGCCTGCGCGCGAACATCCACCACAGGTCGATCGCCCGCGGAAGCCCATCGATCGGCCCGCCACCCAGACCGAAGTCACGCTTGTAGGCGATCGCGGAGTGGCCATGCCAGGTTATGCGCAGCGGCGTCATATACGGGAGGTCGCCCAGCGCATCGGCGGTCTGGAACGTGTAGCCGCCAAGCTCGGCGTAGCTGTCGGGGTGGGTGACCAGGTTCACGCCGGACGCCCCGACCGTGCCGCTGGACGGATCTCCGGGGCCGCCGTACTCGGTCGCTCCCACAAGCTCACCGGCCGGCGACGCTTGGCCGCCCGCCTGCTGGGCGGCCGCGACGGGGCCAAGGGAGATCGAGCATGGGTCCGGCGGGGAGGCGGCCTGCACCGCGGCGAGCGCGAGCAGCCCCGTGCCCAGGGATGCCGCGAGCCCTCCAGCCAGCAGGAGCGGGGCGACGATGCTTGCGCGAGAGCGCACCGGCCGACCATATGGTCCGCAGCGCCGATGGCGGTTAGGACGGCACGCAATCGGCACACGAGCGGCGCCGAACTGTCACCGGCGCCCACGCTCGGGCACAAGCGCGCGACCGGCGCTCTGACGGCCGCCGCCTGCCGCTAACGTTGGCTGTTCATGCCCAGGATCTTCGATGTCGAGGCCGCGCTGCTGCTGCTTGAGATCGAGGCGCCCTTCGATCAGCGGGACGTTCAGCTCGCGCGGCGACGCCTGGCAAAGCGCTGGCACCCGGACATCGCACCGCCCGGCCGCCAGCACGAGCACCAGCGCCACCTGCAGGCGATCAACGAGGCGGCCGACGCGCTGGAGCAGCTTGCGGAGGGCTCGCGCGGCGGGCGGGTGAGCCGCAACGCGGTGAAGGTCTCAGCCGCCGCGGCCCGCCGGGCGCGTGCCGAGGCCGGACGCCGGGCCTATGAGGCCGAGCAGCGGGAGCGGGCGGCGGCGGCGGAACGCGCCCGGCATGACCCGTTCGGCTCCCGGGTTCCCGACCACTCGGTGGTGCACCGCTACGCGCGCTGCGTCTCCTATCCCGAGTGGGGAGTCGGCACCGTCTCGGGGATCTACTTCTCCGGCGACGAGGACAGCCCGCAGCAGTGGGCCAGGGTGCTGTTCTCGGTCGGCGTGCGCACGGTCCCGGCCGGCTCGCTTCAGTTCGTGGACTTCTCCAAGCCGGACCCCGCGGCCGACAGGGTGCAGCGGTTCATGACCGCGGCCCAGCACGCGCTGGCGGAGGGGGACGCTCAGCTTGCCGCCCAGCGCCTGGTCTACGCGCGCGATGCCGACCCCGGAAACCCGACCGTCCTGCGCCTTCTGACGGCCGCCTTCTGGCAGGCCGGCAACCTCGAGGCCGCGGCGCGGGCGGTGCGTGACTGGGCGCGCGCGGAGACCGATCGGCCGACCCCGGAGCGATTCGCATCCCGAATCTATGAGGCGATGGGTGCGGTGGACCTGGCGGCGGAGGCGGCCGTGCGCGCGGCCGACAGAGCCCCCGGCGACGCGTCCGCGTGGGAGCGCCTGGGCAGGCTGCGCCTGCGCCTGGGCGATCGCGCCGGGGCGATCGGCGCGCTCGAGCGAGCCCGCCTCGTGGGGCCTTCGGTGGACGGGCTGCTCGATCTGGCGCTCGCGCACCACCTCGCCGGCGACGTGGGCGCCGAGGTGTCGGCGGCCGAGGCCGCCACCAGGCTCGATCCCGGATCGCCGCGCGCGTGGTCGGCCTACGCGCACGCGCTGGCGCGCACGGATCGACTGAGCGAGTGCGGCGAGGCGTGCCGTCGCGCGCTGGAGCTGGGCGACGATCACGAGGTCTCCCAGCTGCTCGAGCGGCTCGCCTCGATGCGCCCGCGCGGGCTGGCGCGGCGAACGGCCGCCTGACCGTCCTGGGTCGGGCCCGAGGGCTCCGGCTTGAGCCGCGCGCCGCCTACGAGGGGGCGGCCGAGCCCTCGCGCCCGCAGACGGGGCAGCTCTCAAGCTCGCCCAGCGGCCTGTTGCCACACGCCGGGCACAGCTCGAGCGCCTCCATCACACCGAGCAGCTCGCCCACTCGGCACACCAGCAGACGCTCCTCGTCCACCTCCACCCACGTTCCGGCGGCGGCCGGGAACACGACGTGATCGCCCGGCTTGACGGGCATTCGCACCCCGACGTGATCCCACCAGTCAAGCCCCGGGCCGACGGCAAGGACGATCCCGTGCTGGGGCGGGGGCTCATCGGTGCCGGGCGGGACGATCAGGCCGGAGCGGCGGACCCGATCGGGGTCAAGCTCCTTGATCACCACCCGGTCGAACAGCGGTCGCAGCTGGCTTCGCATACGATCGATGCTAACGCCCGCCGCGCGCGTCACCGCCGGGCCAGGGCCAGGTCGCAGCCGGCGTCAGCGGCGGACCGACGGCGCCACCGCCCCCGCGCGTCCGACGCGGCTCATATCCTGCGCCGGTGCGCCTGATCGTGGCACGCTGCTCGGTGACCTACAGCGGCCGCCTCTCCACCGCGCTTCCCGAGGCCGTTCGGCTGCTGATGCTCAAGTCAGACGGCACGTTCATGGTCTGGTCCGATCGCGGCGGCTCGAGCGTGAAGCCGCTCAACTGGATGACCCCCCCGACGGTCGTCGAGGAGCTGGACGGCGTGATCGAGGTCCGAAAGCGTGGCGGCGACGAGCTCGTGCGAATAAAGCTGAGCGAGGTGATCTCCGATCAGACGCACGAGCTCGAGGCCGCCGAGGCCGCCACGGCGCTGGCCAAGGACGGCGTGGAGTCCGATCTGCAGCAGCTGCTGGCAGATGCTCCGCAGTGGTGCGGCGAGGGCTTCAGGCTCGTCCGGCGCGAGTGGCCGACAGATATCGGACCGGTCGATCTGATGTGCCGGGACCGGGAGGACCGGTGGGTGGCCGTAGAGGTCAAGCGCATCGCCGGAATCGAGGCGGTCGAGCAGCTGACGAGGTACCTGGAGCGGATGCGCCTGGATCCGCGGCTCGCCGAATGCCGCGGGATGCTCGTAGCCCAGCGGATCCGCCCACAGGCCCGGGTGCTGGCCCAGGCGCGCGGGATCGAGTGCGTGGAGGTCGATCTGTCGGTCCTGCGCGGCGAGCGCGAGCCGGAGCTGCGCCTGTTCGCCGCCTGAGCGACGTCGCGCCGGCGCCGCGTTGGCCACCTGAGCGATGACCGCGCGGGTCGGCGGCTGCTCGCCCGCACCTGCCGACGGCTGCTCGCCCGGGCCGCGCCCGGCACGCCGACATGCGAGGCTTCGTGGTCCGTGGTCCGCGGCGTCAAGCCCGCGGGCCAGTGACGACAAGCCAACGGAGGTCGAGGATGGCCGATGATGCCCAGCCCGCCGTGCTGTGCGAGCGCCGCGAGCGCGTGCTCGTGGTCACGATCAACCGACCGGATCAGCGAAACGCGATCAACTCCGCGGTCGCGCGCGGTATCGCGGCCGCGCTTGACGAGCTCGACGGCGACGAGGAGCTCGCGATCGGGGTGCTGACCGGCGCCGGACGGGGATTCTGCGCGGGCATGGACCTGAAGGCGTTCGTCGCCGGCGAATCGGCGTGGGTTGAGGGCCGGGGCTTCGCCGGCATCGTTCGCCGGCCGCCGGAGAAGCCGCTGATCGCAGCGGTTGAGGGGTTCGCGGTCGCCGGAGGGCTCGAGGTCGCGCTCGCGTGCGACCTGATCGTCGCCTCCCGCGGCGCCCGCCTGGGGATCCCGGAGGTCAAGCGCTCGCTGGTGGCATCAGGCGGCGCGCTGCTGCGCCTCCCACGCTCGCTGCCGCGAAACGTGGCGATGGAGATGGCGCTGACGGGCGACCCGATCGACGCCGAGCGGGCCCACGCGCTCGGGCTGGTTAACCGGCTGGTAGAGCCGGGGGAGGCGCTCCAGGCCTCGCTTGAGCTCGCGGGCGCGATCGCGCAGAATGGGCCGCTCGCGCTCCGGGCCACCAAGCGCATCCTGACCGAGTCTCCGGACTGGCCAGACAGCGAGTTCTTCGACCGCCAGGAGGCGATCGCGGGCCCCGTCTTCGCATCCGAGGACGCCCGCGAGGGCTCGCTCGCGTTCGCCGAGAAGCGCGCTCCCGTGTGGCGCGGTCGCTAGCGGGCCGGCAAGCGGCGGCGGCGCGTCCGGCAGCGCGGTCGGTCGCTCGGTCGGTCCCGCGGTCGGGAGTCGGACTGGCTTCAGCTGCCTGCTTGGCAGGCGTCAGCTGTCCGGCCTCGCCGACTTCAACTGCCTCGGCTCGCAGGCCCTTTCAGCCTTCTCCCCACGCGGTGGCGATCACCGACCGCGCCCCGCCCCGGTCGCGGTGCTCGCAGAGGTAGATGCCCTGCCAGGTCCCAAGCGCCAGCCGGCCCCGGGCCACCGGCAGCGTCAGCGACGGGCCGAGCAGCGCCGCCTTGATGTGAGCGGGCATATCGTCATCGCCCTCGAGGGTGTGCGTCCAGTAGCCGGCGCGCTCGGGGACCGCCCTGTCAAACCAGCTCTCGAAGTCGTGCCGCACATCCGGCGAGGCGTTCTCGTTGAGCGCCAGCGAGGCGGAGGTGTGGCGGATCAGCAGGTGCAAAAGCCCGACGCGCAGCGTGCGAAGCTCAGGCAGGCGCTCGAGCAGCTCGGCGGTGACGAGATGAAAGCCACGCGGGCGCGGGGCGAGCACGATCTCACGCTGAACCCAGGCGCTCACTGCACCCACCTCAGCTCGGACCCCGCCCCACCGGCCGGCCGCTCCCGTTGCCCGCCCCGGCCGCTCGCGGTGCCTGCCCCGGCCGCTCCCGCCGGCGACTGGTGGTGCGCGCCCCCGCAGCGACCGCCCAGTCCGGGATGCGCGCCGCGCGCATGTCCACCCGCTCGCCCCTGAACGGAACTCCCTCGCCCAACAGCAGCCGCCGCTGGCGCTCTCCCTTGGCGAGCGACCCGTCGGCGCGCACGATCCGGTGCCAGGGCACGTCCGGGTCCTCGCAGTCGGCAAGCACCGCGCCCGCCACGCGCGGGGCGCCCGGCGACACGTCGCCGTAGGTGCGCACAAACCCCTCCGGTACCGCGCGCACCCTGGCGAGGATCATCTGCGCGCGGTCGCGGCGGGTCACGCCCGGGAGGATCGCACTTCGTGCCCTGGCGCGGACGGTCTCGGGCCTGCCGGTGGCGCGCACGGCCCCAGGCGTGGCGGCGGCGCGGTTGCACGCCCAGAGGCGTGAAGCCGCGAGCCCGGGGCGCTGCTATGGTCGCGCGGTCGCGGCCGCTGACGGGGATCAGCGGGCGGCTCGGGCCACAGGCATGACCATCCGCAGGCGCACCGCACGGAGCAGACCCGCCACTGCGGCCATCGTCGCGCTGCTTTTGATGGCGACTGCGCTGGTGTGGGCTCACGACTCCAGGGCGGATCCGAGCCTCGGCTCCCTGCGCTCGGCCCTGGCGGGCCAGCGGGCGAGGGAGCGGTCGCTGTCGGCGAGCATCTCGCGTCTGGACGGAGCGATCGCCTCGCTGGACGGCCAGATCTCGCTGGTCCGCCGGCGCGCCGCGGCCGTCGCCTCGCAGCTGGCCGCCGACCGCGGCGCCCTGGCGCGGGTTAGCGTCGCGCTCGCGCGGGAGCGGGCCCTGCGAGCCCGACTGGAGCTGCGGCTGGCAAGAGCGCGGGCGATCCTCGCCAGCCAGCTGGTCTCAGGGTACGAGTCCGCCCGCCCCGACCTGATGTCGGTCGTGCTGCAGGCCAACGGATTCAGCCAGCTGCTGGACGAGCTCGTGTACCTGGGAGCGGCCGAGAACCGCCAGCAGTCGATCATCCTGATCACGCGCGCCGCCCGCGCACAGGCCGACGCGGCGACGCGCGCGCTCGCTGCGCTTGACCGCTCCGACCGGCTGCTGGCGGCCGAGACGGAGCTGCACGCTCGGGCGCTCGCCGGGATGGACGCGCTGCTCACCTCGCGTGAGGCCGCCATCACGCGGGCGCGCGACGCGCAGCAGGCAGCGCTTGGGGCCGTCGCCGCACGCGGGCGGCGCCTGCAGGGGGAGATCGCACACGTGCAGGCGCAGCTGGCCGCGGCCGCCGCGGCGGCGCAGCGCGCGGCTCAGGCGAGCCCCAGCTACGGGCCCGCCGGGGCGCCCGGCGGCTGGGCGATCCCCTACCCGATCGTTCTGTGCGAGTCCGGCGGCCAGAACCTGCCTCCAAACAGCGCCGGCGCGTCGGGTTACTACCAGATCATCCCCAGCACCTGGAAGCTGTTCGGCGGCAGCGGCCCGGCCGCCTACCTGGCGCCCAAGTCCGAGCAGGACACCGTCGCCGCCCGGATCTGGCGAGGCGGAGCGGGCGCGTCCAACTGGGTGTGCGCCGGCATCGTCGGCTACCGCTGAGCACGATGCGCCAGCCTGCGACGGTCCCGCGCTTGCGCCCAGACGGCCGCCGGGTCGCGCTCGTGGTCGGGATCCTCGCGCTCGCGCTGGCGCTGCGCCTGGCGTTCGTGTCCGCCGAGCCCTACCACGCGATCAACGACGCCGGCACCTACAACCGGCTGGCCAGCATGATCTCCCGCTACGGGGACTACCACACGGGCTCTGGGCCGCACAGCGGCGCCGGCGGCTCACGCGGGCCAAGCGCATACTTCCCACCGGCGTTCCCGTACCTGCTCGCCGTCGCGGACCTGATCGACGGCCACACGTCAGGCGGCCCCACGGCGGTGCCGGCCGAGAGGATCGAGATGGCCGCGCTCGGGACCCTCAGCGTGGGGCTGTGCGGACTGGTCGCTCTGGAGGCGTTCGGCGAGGGCCCCGCTTTGGCGGCGCTGATGATCGCGGCCATCTACCCGGTGTTCATCGAGCTGTCGGGCACGCTGGTGGCCGAGAACCTGGTCGTGGCGCTCGAGCTCGCGGCCGCGTGGGCGGCGCTGCGCGCGCGCCGCGCGGCGGGCCGGCGCGCCTGGGCGTGGCTGGCGACCGCCGGCCTGCTCGCCGGGCTGTGCGCGCTCGCGCACGAGAACGCGGTCCTGTACATCCTGCCGCTGGCCGTCGCCGGGTGGGGCGTCGCGCGCGACCGGGGATACGGCGGGGTGCGCGCCTGGGCGGCGAGCCTGGTCGTGGTCGCCTGCGCGGCGCTGGCGATCGCCCCCTGGACGATTCGCAACGCGATCGAGCTGCACGCGTTCGTGCCGATCTCCGACGAGACGGGGATCACGCTCGCGGGCACCTACAACCCGGAGTCGGCCGCAAATCCGCGTCTGCCCTACAAGTGGAGGCTGTATCTGAAGATCCCGCAGCTGCGCCGCTTCCGCATCCAGGCCCGCCACGAGACCGAGCTTGAGCTGTCCAACAAGCTGCAGGGCGAGGCACTGCACTACATAGAGGCCCACCCGCTCGCGCCGCTTGAGGTCTTCGCCAGCAACACGCTGCGGATGCTCGAGCTCAGGGGAAGCTTCGCCTGGCATGCGTCGGCGGCGGCCATCGGGCTGCGGATCTCGGTCGCTCGGGTGGGCATCTACGCCTTCTGGCTCGCGGCCCTGGCGGCGATCGCGGGCCTGTTCACGCGCGCCGCGCGGGCGGCGCCGCGGTGGCTTTGGGCGATGCCGCTGCTGTACTGGATCTCGATCGCGCCGATCAACGTGGAGACGCCCCGGTTCCGTGAGCCGATCGACCCGTTCGTGGTCATGCTCGCCGGATGCGCGCTCGCCGCAGCCCTGTCGCGGCTGCGCTCAGGACTGGGCCGTGCGCCAGTCCGGGGCGACCGGCGCCCGCGCCAGGGCCCGCGAGCGGGTCAGCTGGTCCAGGTGCGCGAGCGCCCTGCCGGATCCGATCGCCACGCAGGTCAGCGGGGAGTCGGCGTGAGCGACCGGCATCCCGGTCTCGCGTGAGACCAGCTCGTCGAACCCGCGCACGAGCGTCCCGCCGCCCGCCAGCAGGATCCCCTGCGTGGCGATGTCCGCCGCCAGCTCGGGGGGCGTGACCTCGAGCGTGTCGCGGATCGCCTGCACGATCTCGCGCAGGGGGGGCGCGATCGCCTCCCGAACCTCGGCGGCGGTGAGGCTGACGGCTGTCGGCAGGCCGGTTGCCAGGTGACGCCCGCGAACCTCGCACGCCTCGTCATCGTCGCCGACGGGGACCGCGGAGCCGAGCCTGATCTTGATCGCCTCGGCGGTCCGCGAGCCGATCGCCAGCTGGTGCACCCCGCGCACATGCGCGACCAGGGCCTCGTCGAGCTCGTAGCCGCCGACCCTGACCGAGCGGTTGACGACGATCCCACCCAGCGAGATCACCGCCATCTCGCTGGTCCCGCCGCCGACATCGACGACCATTCGGCCGACGGGCTCCTCGATCGCCAGGCCGGCCCCGATCGCGGCCGCGATCGGCTCCTCGATCAGGTGCACGCGCCGCGCGCCGGCGGCCAGCGCCGCCTCCTCCACGGCGCGCTTCTCGACCTCGGTCACCCCGGAGGGCGCGCAGACGATCAGCCGCGGATGCGCGCTGCGGCGGTCGATCACCCGGCGAATGAAGTAACGCAGCATCTCCTCGCACACCTCGAAGTCGGCGATCACCCCGTGTCGGAGCGGGCGGGTGGCCGCGATCGTGGCGGGGGTGCGGCCGATCATCCGCTCGGCCTCGGAGCCGACCGCGTGCACCTCGCCGGTGAGCGTGTCGGAGGCCACCACCGAGGGCTCGGAGACCACGATGCCGCGCCCCTCCACGTACACGAGCGTGTTGGCGGTGCCCAGGTCGATCGCGACGTCATGGACGCCGAAGGTGGGCACCAGGTGCCGGCGGGAGTTGTCGCGACGGGAGCCGTCTCTGCGAAAGCGGATGCCAAGAGGTTGCCACAGCGCGACCGCCGCCGCCGAGCTGCCGGTGCGCCCCGGGACGATCGGCAGGCGGCAGGCAGCGGTGGCGGGGCCGGCGGCCGCGCGACGGGCTCAGCGCTCGCCGGGCGGCTTGCGCGGGTACTGCGAGACCGGGGTGGAGACGTCCAGCGCCGTGTGGACGATGCGGCTCTGCTCGGCCGCATGGGCGACCGGGTACCCCTCGCCGGCGGCGGCGCGCTCCGGACGACCGATGTAGCCGAAGCGCAGGCCCTGGGGCAGCACCTGCAGCAGCCGCGGGGACATGAACGCGCGGGCGCCCATGTTGCGCGGCTCCTCCTGCACCCAGACGACCTCGCGCAGGTTGGGATAGGTGGCCACCAGCGCCTCGATCTGCGCCTGCGGGAACGGGTAAAGCAGCTCCACGCGCCCGATCGCGACCTCCGGCCGCTCGGCGCGCTCCGGGCTCGACGACAGGTCGTAGTAGATCTTGCCCGCGCACAGCACAAGCCGCGTGACGCGCTCGGCGTCCACGCCCCGCTCGGCGATCACCGGCTCAAAGCGCCCCTCGGTGAGCTCGCTGAGCGCGCTCGTGGCCTGGGGCAGGCGCAGCAGGCTCTTGGGGGTCATCACGATCAGGGGGCGCTGCTTGGCGATCCGAGCCTGGCGGCGCAGCAGGTGGAAGTACTGGGCCGGGGTGGTGGGGATCGCCACGCGGATGTTGCCCTCGGCCGCCAGCTGCAGGAAGCGCTCCAGGCGGCCGGAGGAGTGCTCGGGCCCGCTGCCCTCGTATCCGTGCGGCAGCAGCAGCGTCAGGCGGCTGGTCTGTCCCCACTTGGCCAGCCCCGAGGTGATGAACTGGTCGATCACGACCTGGGCGCCGTTGACGAAGTCTCCGTACTGAGCCTCCCAGAGCACGAGCGTCTCAGGGCCCTCCTGCGAGTATCCGTACTCGAAGCCGAGGGGCGCCATCTCCGACAGCGGGCTGTTGTGAAGCTCCATCGGCGCCAGCGCGCCGGGCAGGTGCTGGATGGAGCAGTGCTCCTGGCCGGTGTTGGGGTCGTGCAGCACCAGGTGCCGCTGGCTGAAGGTGCCACGCTCGGTGTCCTGGCCGGTGAGCCGGATCGGGATGCCCTCCACCAGCAGCGAGGCGAACGCCAGCGCCTCCGCATGAGCCCACGCGACCCGCCGCTGCCCGTCTGCCGGCGCGCCCTGCGCCTCGCCGCGCCCGGCATCCCCGTCCGTGCGCGCGGCCGCCCGCTCGACCCGCGCGGCCCCGTCCCCGCCGTGCCCGCGCGCCTGGTCGCCGTGCTCAAGCGTCTGTTCGGCGACCGCGAACACCTCACGGCGCTGCTCGAGCTGGCGCACCAGCTTGGGGTGCACCGTGAAGCCGTCGGGCACCGCCAGCAGCTGCTCGTTGAGCAGGCGCAGCCGCTCCTCGGAGACGGCCGTCACGACCTCCGGCGATGGCGTGCGGTCAAGCTCGTACTCGCCCGTGGCGTGCTCGCCGGACTCGCCGGCGGCCTCGATCCGCTCCTTCAGGCGCCGGTGCGAGTCGGCCAGCACCGCCCACACCTGGTCGGTCATCTCCGTGGACTCCTGCTCTGAGACCACGCCGGCCTCGATCAGCTGGCGCGCGAACAGCTCGCGGACCGGCGGATGGCGCTTGATCGCCCGGTACATCTCCGGCTGGGTGTAGGCGGGCTCGTCGGCCTCGTTGTGGCCAAAGCGGCGGTAGCCGATCAGGTCGATGAGCACGTCATGCCCGAACTGCTGGCGAAACTCGAACGCCAGGCGCACGGCGCTGATGCACGCGGCGACGTCGTCGGCGTTGACGTGGATGATCGGCACGTCGAACCCCTTGGCCAGGTCGGACGCCATCGCGGTCGAGCGCCCGTCGTCGGGATCGGTCGTGAAGCCGACCTGGTTGTTCTGGATGATGTGGACGGTGCCCCCGACCGTGTAGCCGTCGAGCGCCTGGAGGTTAAGCGTCTCGGCGACCACTCCCTGTCCGGGGAATGCGGCGTCGCCGTGCAGGATGACCGGGATCGCCGCGTTGGTGTCCTGGTGGGCGTGCGGGCCCTGACGGGTGGTCTGGGCGGCGCGGGTGGCGCCGGCGACCACCGGCGCGACGACCTCCAGGTGCGACGGGTTCGACTCCAGGCGCACGACGATCGATTCGCCGCCCGGCAGCCGATATGAGCCCTGCGCGCCGTGGTGGTACTTGACGTCGCCGGTGCCACCCTGCGGCAGGGTGGTGATCGGCGCAAGCGTCGACGCGCCCTCGAACTCGGCGAAGATCGACTCGTACGAGCGCCCGAGGTTGTGCGCCAGCACGTTGAGGCGGCCCCTGTGCGCCATCCCGATCACGACCTCGCGCGCGCCCCGGGCGGCCGCCAGCTGGATCAGCTCGTCGAGCATCGGCACGGTCATGTCGAGCCCCTCGATCGAGAACTGCTTCTGGCCCAGGTAGGCCCGGTGCATGAAGCGCTCGAAGGCGTCGACCTCGGTCAGCCGCCGCAGCAGGGCCTTCTGCTCCTCGGTCGTCAGCGGCCGGCGGAACTCGCCGGACTCGATCGCCTCGCGCAGCCAGAGCCGCTGCCGGTGTGAGGAGATGTGCTCGATCTCGTAGGCGATCGTCCCGCAGTAGGTCTCCCGCAGGTGCGGCAGCGCCTCGGCCAGCGTCTCCCCCGGCACGTACATGCGCAGCACGCGCGCCGGTATCTGGGCCATCAGCTCGTCGCTGAGGCCCAGCGGGCCGGGGTCGAGCGCCGGGTCGCCCTCGGGCTCGCGGCCCAGCGGGTCCAGCCTCGCGGCCAGGTGCCCGTGCGTCCGGTGGGCCTTGACCAGCGAGGTCGCGGCCTGCACGGCGGCCATCAGCCGCTCTATCTCGCGTCCGTCGGCCGCCGCCGGGGTGGCGCCAGGGGCAGGGGCCTGAGGCGCGGCCTGCGGCCCGGGCGGCGCGGGCTCGGGCGGCGGCGGTCCCAGCGGCACGCCCAGATCACCGAACACCCGCTCGTAGAAGCCCTCCTCGCCGTGCAGCAGCGCCTCGATGCGGGCCAGGAAGCGGCCGGACTCGGCGCCCTGGATGATCCGGTGGTCGTAGGTGGAGGTCATCGTCAGCACCCGCTCGGCGCCGATCGCCGGACCGACACGCTCGAGCCCCACCGGATAGCCGATCGCTCCGGTCGCGACGATCGTGCCCTGCCCGGGCATCAGCCTGGGGACCGACGCGATCGTCCCGATGCCCCCGGGGTTGGTGAGCGAGATGTTGGCCCCCTGCAGATCGTCGGCCGTCAGCGTGTTGGCGCGGGCGCGCTCGACCAGCGCGTCGTAGGCGGCCACGAACTCGCGAAAGCCGAGCCGCCCCGCGTCACGGATCACGGGGACCATCAGCGTGCGGCCGCCGTCGCGGCGCTCCACGTCCACCGCGAGGCCCAGATGCACGGCCCGGTCGTCGACGCGGTGCGGGCGGCCGTCGATCTCCTGGAAGTGGTGGGCCATCTGCGGCATCTCGTCGGCTACCACGCGCACGACCGCGTAGGCGATCAGATGCGTGAACGACACGCGCGCGCCGGCCTGCTTGAGCTGGCGGCGGCGCCACTCGAGCTCTGTGACGGTGATCGTGCGCAGCGAGGTCGCGGTCGGCAGCGACCGGCTCTCCTCCATGTATCGCGCAAGGGCCGCGGCGCCGCCGCGCAGCGGCTGCGCGGTCGGGCCCGGCGGCGCCGAGCCGCCAGCCCCGGCTCCGGCGGCCTCCGGCTCGCTCGCGCGCCCCGGCGCCACGGCGGCGCCGTTTGAGCCCTGCGCGCCGGCGGCCAGCACGTCGGCCTTGGTGATCCGCCCCCGCCGCGCGCTGCCGTGAACGGAGCTGAGGTCAACGCCCTCGGCCGCGGCGACGCGGCGCGCGACCGGCGAGGCGCTCACCTCGGCCGCGGTCTCGGCGGCCGCTGGCGCGAGCGGGCGGGAGGAGGGAACCTGCGCCGAGGGGCGCGGCGGAGCGCCGGCACGCCCGCCGACCGCAAGGCGTCCGATCACCTGTCCGACCGTGACCGTGTCGCCCTCCTTGGCGAGGATCTCGGTCAGCGTGCCCGAGGCTGGCGCCGGCAGCTCCATGTCGACCTTGTCGGTGGAGATCTCGACGAGCGTGTCGCCCTCTGAGACGCGCTCGCCCACTCTGGCCGACCACTCGAGGATCGTGCCCTCGGTGACCGACTCCCCGCCGGCGGGGGTGACGATGTCGACCACGCGTGCGGCCGTGTCGTCCGCGGGCTCGCTGGGGGCGATCTCAGCCAGCAGCGTCCCGACGGCGACGGTCTCCCCCTCCGCCACGTGCAGCGCGGCCACGGTCCCGGAGACCGGTGCGGGCACCTCCGCGTCGACCTTGTCGGTGGAGATCTCAACGAGCGTCTCCCCCTCCGCGACCGCCTCCCCCTCGCGACGGTGCCACTCGAGCACGGTGCCCTCCGCGACGGAGTCACCCATCGCCGGCATGACCACCTGAACAGTGCCGGTCTCGACAGCCATCTACCTGGAGCTCTCACTCTACTGCGGCGTGGCGGCCGAACGCCCGCGGTGGCGCGCGACGCCGCGGCGCTCCGCCACGATGAAGCCGATCGAGCCGGCGAACGGGCCCAGGCCCCCGAGCACAGCCACCAGGATCGCCAGCCAGAACGGGATCACGGCGCGCCTGGCGGCGTAGATGCACAGAAGCGACATGATGATCCAGGCGCTTCCGTGCGCCCAGCCGAGGATCAGCGTCTCCGGCTGCACCTGTCCGAGCGCGAACGCGCACACCAGCAGGCCGAGGTAGATCGTCGAGTGCGTGAAGGACGCGATCTCCAGGCGGCGGAAGGTCACCAGCCGCAACGGGCCCCGTGCGCTCACCTCCCTGGCTCCGAGAGCAGCCTTCCGAGGGCGCGCAGGGTCGCGTCGGCCTGCTCGGGCCAGCGCGAGACCTCACGCGGCCACCAGGCGAACTCGTCGTGCTCGCGGTCCGGCGTGACGCGGGCCCCGGGCTCAAGCCACGCGGTGGCGACCAGCATCACAGCGCCGTTGGGCATCCGCACCAGGGCCTCGACGTCCAGCCGCCGCTCGGTCACCGACCACTCCTCGGCCAGCTCCCGCCGCAGGGTCTGGACGGGGTGCTCCCCCACCTCCACCGAGCCCGCGGCGCCCAGCGCCCAGCGCCGCGCCCAGGTCGCCACCCATTCGGCCCGGCGGCCCGCAAGCCAGTCGCCGTCGGCGGAGCGCACGACGCACAGCGCGGACAGGCTCTGCATCGCCCCCTGCGGCAGCAGGCGCAGCGCCCAGCGCGCGGGCTCGCACTCCAGCCGCAGTCGCCCGCGGTCTGAGGCGAAGCCGGCCAGGCGGCCGGCGAGCCCATCGTGGCTCGGGGAGCCGCGACCGCGAAGCTCCTCGAGCGCCAGATCGGCCGCCGCGGTGGCGTCCGGCGCGGGCACGAACGCGCGCTCGCGCCAGATGACCTCGACGTCGGATGGCCGCCATGGGCCGCGTGCGAGTATGCCGGGGACCGCCGTCACGCCGCAACGGTACCCGGTGGTGCCGCGCGAGCCGCCGGTCGCAGGCGAGCCCGCCGGTCCACGAGGCGCTCGCGCGCCGCGGCGCACAGCGCCCGGCGCTGCCGCGCTCACCGCAGGCGCTCGCGCACCGCAGCCGCCGCGGAGGCCATCCCCGCCGGCAGGCGCTCCAGCAGCAGCGCAAGGGCGGCGTGCTCTTGCAGCGCCTGGGCGACAAGCCGTGCGCCGCGCTCGAGCTCGCCGGTGTGCACGAGCCCCAGGCCCGCCCAGAAGCGCAGCTCGGCCGCCCCCTGGCCCAGATCGGCGCCCGCGCTCAGCGCGCGCACGAACCGGGCCGCGGCCTCCTGCGCGCGGCCTGCGGCCAGCAGCTCGTCGCCCTCGGCGGCGATCCGGTAGGCGCGGTCCAGCGCGACGAGCCGCTCAAGCTCGGCAAGCGGCTCCGGGTGGTCCTCGACGCGCAGCGAGCAGCTCGTGCGCCAGCTCTCGCCAGCCGCCGGGACGACGAGGATCGCCGAGGACTGCCGGCCGCGCAGGTCGCCGCCCTGCGCCTCCGCGGCTCGCAGCGCCTCAAGCAGCCGGTCGGCCAGCGGCCCCTCCGCGGCCCGGTAGGCATCGAGCATCGCCGGCCAGACGGTCGGCGACGCCATGATGTTGGCCTGACAGCTCACCCCGTCCGAGGCCGCATGCCCCGCGTGCGCGATGCACTCCGAGCCGGTGTGTACGGCGACCGACCCGGCGGCGTCCAGGACCGCGACCTGACGCGACTCGGCCAGCGGATCGCCGTCCAGCAGAGCGCGCAGCGCCTCGTGCGCGCTGGCTCCAGCCGCGATCAGGTCAAGCGCGCGGGGCCCGTAGGCCGGCTCCGCGTTGGCCTGGGTGGCGACCGCGCCCACGCCGGGCCTCGCCCACGGGACGATCGGGCCGACGGAGAACCAGTGCGACTGCACCGCAACCCCGAGCTCGCCGGTCGCCGGGTCGCGCGCGACGATCGAGTAGGTCACGGCCGGTGCGGTGGTGGGGCGCCACGCGGCGCGCCGAGCGGGTTCATCTCGTCTCAGGGTACGGGCTGGCCGCCGTGCACGAAGATGGTGCGACCGTGAGCGAGCAAAAGCCATGCCCGGGCGACCGGCCAGCGCACCCCCACGACCGGCCGGGGGCGCCCGTCGCGGTGCTGGGCGCCGGCGGCGTCGGCGGCCTGATCGCCGGGGCCCTGGCACGCGCCGGAACGCCGGTGATTCTGGTCGCGCGCCGGGCCAGCGCGCGGGCGATCCGCGCGGGCGCGCTGACCGTGCACAGCGAGGCGCTGGGGGACTTCAGCGCGCGGCCGCAGGCCGTGGAGGCGCTGCGCGAGCGTCCGAGCGCGCTGATCCTCGCCACCAAGTCGGTGCACCTGAGCGGGGCGCTTGGGCGCGTGCTCTACGAGCCGCCGCTGGTCGTGCCGCTGCTCAACGGGATCGAGCATCTGACCGTGCTGCGCGAGCGCTTCGGCGCAGAGCGCGTGCTCGCGGCGGTGATCCGCGTGCACTCGGACCGACCCGCCCCGGGGCTGATCGTGCAGCGCGGTCCGGTGGTGCGGATCGACATGGCGCCGGCGCCGCCGGCAGCGCGCGCCGGCGCCGGCGAGCTGGCCCGCCAGCTGCAGGCCGCCGGAATCCGCCTGGCGACCGGCGCCGGTGAGGCGGAGGTCATGTGGGGAAAGCTCGCGCGATTGTGCCCGCTTGCGCTCGCCACCAGCGCCTACGACGCGCCGCTCGGGCCGCTGCGAGAGGATCCTCGCCGCCGCGCGGAGCTTGAGGAGGCGATCGCGGAGGTGGTGGCGGTCGCCAACGCGCACGGCGCCGGCCTTGACCCCTCGGTGCCGGCGGCGGAGCTGCGCGCTGCCCACCCGGGCCTTGACTCCTCGATGCGGCGCGACCTGGCCGCCGGCCGCCCGACCGAGCTTGACGCGATCGCCGGCGCGGTGCTGCGGGCGGCGGCGGCGCGCTCGCTCAGCTGCCCGACGATCGAACGGCTCGCCGGCGCAGTCGCCGATCGCGAGCGCCGCGGCCGGCGCCCGCAGCGGCCCCGGACGGTCGCCGATCGCGAGCGCCGCAGGCGGCGCCCTTAGCGGTCCTGGACGGGGCTCTCAGAGCGGCGGGCGAAGCGGCGCCGGCGATCCGACGCGCACCGGCTCGGCGAGCTCCTGCGAGGCGACCGCGTCGACCACCTCGGCCTCCCGCGCCTCGCCCGCGCCATCGTGCTGTCCGTCGCACAGCACGCGGAAGTTGCCCGTGACGCCGCCATCGGCGCACAGCACGATCCCGGGCAGGATCTCCTCGCCCTCCTCGAGGCCGAGGCGCTCGATGTCGAAGTGCGCCATCCCGATCCCCCAGCTGTTGTGCGTGGGGTTCTCACGGTCGTGGGCGGCGACGCCCTGCGCGAAGCGCTCAAGCAGCTTGGCCATCGTCGCGGTGTCGACCATCCCGGTGCTCCTCAGCGGCGCTCGATGATCTCGATCCTGTAGCCGTCGGGGTCGCGCACGAAGCAGATCCGGCTGCCCCCCTCGCTGACGGTGTAAGGCGGGCGCTCGGGCTCGATGCCCTGCTCGGCCAGCCGCGCGAGGGTCTCGTCCAGGTCCGGCGAGGTGATCGCGATGTGGCCGTAGCCGGTGCCGATGTCGTAGGGCTCGGTGCGCCCGTGGTTGAAGGTCAGCTCGAGCCTCGGCTCCTCGCCGTCCTCAGGGATGTTCATGAACACGTTCGTCGCCTCGTCGCGGATCGGCATCCGCCGCACCTCCTCAAAGCCAAGCGCCCGGTAGAACGCGACGGAGCGGTCGATGTCGGTGATCCGGTAGCAGGTGTGGACGAGGCCCATGCGCGCCCTGAAGGGTACAACCGCTAGCCTCTGGGCGGATGCTGCTGGAGCGGTCGATGAGCGACGGGTGGCTTTCCAACACCTACGTCGTGGGCGACGAGCCGGGCGGCAGCGCCGTGATGATCGACGCCGGGGGGCCGGTCGAGCCGCTGCTGGCGTTCCTGCGCCGTGAGCGGCTGACGCTGACCCACGTGCTGCTCACCCACCACCACCACGACCACGTCGCCGAGCTCTCGCGCGTGCGCGACGAGTTCCCCGACGTGCCGGTCCTCATCCACCCGCTTGAGCGCGAGCTGGTCGACGGGGCCACCGGCACGCTTTCGCCGGGCGAGACCGTCCACTCCGGCCAGCTGTCGATCGTCGCGCTGCACACGCCGGGGCACACGGCCGGGATGCTGTCGCTTCTGGTCTGCGGCACCGACGTGTTCACCGGCGACACGCTGTTCAGGGGCTCGGTCGGAGGCGTCAGGGCGCCGGGCCACACCACCTACGAGGACCTGCGGTCGTCGATCATGGACACGCTGCTCAAGCTGCCGCCCGCGACGCGCATCCACCCCGGGCACACGGAGCCGAGCACCGTGGCCGACGAGCTGGAGCACAACCGGTTCGTGCGGATCTGGCGCGGTCTTGACCCGGAGGGCGACGAGCCGTGCACCGCGATGGGGCGGCCGGCGACGCTGATCCTGCTGGGCGACGACTACGACGGAGGCCACAAGGCGTGGGTGCGCTGGCCCGACGGCTCCGACGACATCGTCCCCGGCTCGCAGGTTCAGCGGGCCTGAGGCGAGGTGGCGAAGGACAGGATCCCGACGTCGCGCGTGGGGCGCACCGCGCGGCTGGGGGGGCTCGCGGCCGGCCAGGTGCTGCGCGAGGCCGGGACCCGCGCCGCAAACGTCGCGCGCGGCGAGCAGGCGCGCCGGGCGGCGCTCGAGCGCCGCCAGATCGAGGCCGCGGAGCAGATCGTCGCCGCGCTGGGGACGATGAAGGGCGCCGCCATGAAGGTCGGCCAGGTGCTCTCGTTCCTGGACGTGGGGATGGTCGGCGAGGAGTACCGGGAGGAGTTCCAGCGCAAGCTGGCGGTGCTGCGCGACGCGGCGCCGACCGTGACCTTCAGGGACATGCGCCGGGTGATCGAGGAGGAGCTGGGCGAACGGCTGTCGGATGTCTTCGAGGAGTTCGACGAGCAGCCGATCGCCGCGGCGTCGATCGGACAGGTGTATCGCGCGCGCCTGCGCGAGGACGTGGCCGAGGGCGCGGGGCGGCGCTCGGCCGACGGATCGCGCCGCGTGGTGCGCGACGTGGTCGTCAAGGTCCAGTACCCCGGCGTCGCGGCGGCCGTGCGCGCCGACATGCAGAACCTGGGCCTGATCCTGCGCCTGCTCAAGCGGATCGCGCCCGGCCTTGACCCGAAGGCGATCGGCGAGGAGATCCGCGCACGCGTGCAGGAGGAGCTTGACTACGAGCTTGAGGCCTCCAATCAGCGGACGCTCGCGCGCATCTTCCGCGGCCACCCGTTCATCGTCATCCCGGAGGTGATCACGTCCCTGTCGCACGCCCGCGTGATGGTCTCCGAGTACGTGCAGGGCGCCGGCTTTGAGGAGATCCGAGCGCTGCCGCAGGCCGACCGCGACCGCATCGGCGAGATCCTGTTCCGCTTCTACTTCGGCTGCCTGTACCGCCACGGGCAGTTCTCCGGCGACCCTCACCCCGGCAACTCGATGCTGCTCGACGACGGGCGGATGGCGTTCTTCGACTTTGGGCTGTTCAAGGTGATGCCGCCGGGCGCCCTGGAGCTCGAGAAGGCGGTCGCGCGGGCGATCATCGAGGGCGACACCGACACGATCATGCGCCTGGGCACCGAGGTGGGGTTCTTCCCGCAGCCGGAGAAGTTCAACCCCGACCGGGTCCTGGCGCACTTCCGCGCGGCCACCTCCTGGTACACGGCCGACCGCGAGGTGACGCTCACGCCCGAGTACGCGACGCAGGTGCTGATCGACATGAGCGATCCGCGCTCGGAGTACTTCGGCTATCTGCGCCACGAGTCCGCCCCGCCCGACCACATCTTCGGCCGCCGGATGGAGGTGCTGACGCTGGCCGTGATCGCGCAGCTGCACGCGCGGGGCAACTTCCACCGGATCGCGCGCGAGTGGTTCTACGGGGATGAGCCCCAGACGGAGCTGGGACGCCAGGAGGCCGCCTTCTACGCGCGCGCGGCCGCCTGGCAGGGCAGTTGATGCGATCCGGGTCGCGTTCTGCGTGCGCGGCCGCATGAGGCGTCACCCGGTCGGCCCGAGGTCCTGCCGGCGATGCCCAGGCCCGGCGGCTGACCGGTGCTCGGCGCCGCCCGGCGCCGGGCCGGATCAGACGGTCTGCACCTGAAAGAGGCTCGTGGTGCCCGGACGCCCGCTGGGCAGCCCGGCGGTGATGCCGACACGCTGGCCCGGCTTGACCCAGCCAAGCTCCACCACGCGCGCAGCGGCGTCGGCGATCAGCTCCTCGGTGACCTCGTGACGGCGCATCCAGGCCGCCTGCACGCCCCACATGAAGTTGCAGCGGCGAACCGTCTCGCGGCCGGGCGACAGGCAGTAGATCGGCACCGAGGGCCGGTGGGCCGAGATCAGCCGCGCGGAGCGGCCCGACAGCGTCGGCACGACGAGCGCCGCCAGCCCCAGGTCGCGCGCGGCCGCGCATGCGCTGTATGCGATCGTGTAGGCGGGGTCGCGGGCGTCGCGGCGCACGCGGGTCTCGTTCCAGGAGTCGTAGGGGAGCGCGGTCTCGGTGCGCTCGGCAATCGCGGCCATCGTCGCCACGGCCTCAACCGGGTGCGCCCCGATCGCGGTCTCCTGGGAGAGCATCACGGCGTCGGTGCCATCGAGGATCGCGTTGGCCACGTCGGCCACCTCGGCGCGGGTCGGCCTGCGCGAGACGACCATCGAGTCCAGCATCTGCGTGGCGGTGATCGACGGCCGGGCGAGCCGCCCGGCGGTGCGAAGCAGCTGCTTTTGCAGGATCGGCACCTCCTCCAGCGGAAGCTCGATCCCGAGGTCGCCTCGGGCGACCATCACAACGTCGGCGGCGCGGATGATCTCGGTGGCGTCCTGCACGGCCTGCGGCTTCTCGATCTTGGCCACCAGCGGCAGGCGGGTGTGCCGGCGCACCGCCCTGATGTCGTCGGGGGTGCGCACGAACGACAGCGCCACCACATCGACGCCGATCGACTCGCCGAAGCGCAGCATCTCCAGATCCTCCTGGGGCATCGCCTCAAGGCCGCGCGTGGAGCCGGGCAGGTTGAGCCCCTGGCGCGACGCGACCGAGCCGCCGATCTCCACCGCGGTCTCGATCTCGCCGGCCCCATCGCGCACGCGCTCCACGCGCAGGCGGATCGCGCCGTCGGCCAGGAAGATCGCGTCGTCGGGGTCGACCGCGGCGGCCAGGCCGGCCCAGGAGACGCTCATCCGCCGCTCGTTGCCGGTCTCATCGGAGCCGCACACCAGCACCAGCCGCTCGCCGGGCTTGAGCTCCACACGGTCGCCGTGCAGGGCGCCGATCCGAAGCTTGGGACCCGGCAGGTCCTGCAGAATCGCCACCGGCCGCCCGGCCGCGGCGGCGGCGGCTCGGACGAGCTCGGCGTTCTCGGCGTGCAGGTCGCGATCTCCGTGCGAGAAGTTCAGCCGCGCGACATCCAGGCCGGCCTGCACCATGCGCGTCAGCGTCTCCAGATCGCGGCAGGCGGGGCCGATCGTGGCGACGATCTTGGTGCGGCGCATCGCGCGCTCAAGCTAGCGAAAAGCCGTTGCGCTCCTGTGAAGCGACGGGTCGCTGCCGGCGGGGCCGCAGAGGCGCCTCAGGCCTCAAGCGCGCCGTCGACGACGACCGGCTCGCCGTCGGCCGTGAGCCGCCCGCCGTCACGCAGATCGCAGATCAGATCCCAGTGCAGCGCCGACCGGTTGATGCCGCCGGTCTCCGGGTAGGCGCGGCCGAGCGCCAGGTGCACGGTCCCGGCCATCTTCTCGTCCAGAAGGATCTCCCCGGTCGGCCGATCGATGCCCGTGTTGGTGCCGATCCCCAGCTCGCCCAGCCGCCTGGCCCCCTCGTCGGTGGCCAGGGCGGCCAGCAGCCGCTGCTCGCCGCGCTGCGCGTGAGCTTCGACCACCTCGCCGTCTTTGAGCGTCAACCGCACCCCGCTGACGATCGAGCCGCGCGGGCCGCCGGGCACCGAGAAGCTGATCGTCCCGTTCGCGGAGCGCTCCAACGGCGCCGTGAACACCTCGCCGCTGGGCATGTTGCGCCGGCCGTCCGAGTTCACCCACCGGCGACCGGCGACGCTCAGGGTCAGATCGGTGCCCTCCGCCTGGATCCTGATCTGGCGGGCGCGCTCCAGGCGAGCCACCAGCAGCGCCTGGCGCTCGCTGAGCTCTCGCCACGCGCCCGCGGGATCGGGCCGGTCCAGGAACAGCGCCCGGCGCACGAACGTGGCGTAGGCCGCCGTTCCCATCCCCGCCTGCTGGGCGAGCGCGGGGGTCGGCGAGAGCGTCGCGCACCATCGCAGCGCCAGCGCCGCCTCCTGGATCGGCTGCCGTGCCCGGGTGAGCATCGCCACGCGCGCGGGGTCGACATCCGCCAGCTCGGTGGTGCTCTGTGGAGCGTGGATGCGCACGAGCGCGTCGAGCGCGCCGACCAGCGCCAGCTCCACCGGGTTGGGTTCGGTGAGATGGCGCTCCCGCGCGGCCAGGTGGCGCTCGGCGGCCAGCGACGGAGGCTCCAGCGACACCAACGGCCAGGCGTCGCGCGCCAGGATCGCGCTGTGCAGCGCCGCGCCCAGGTCGCACGCGAGCGTCGTCGAGAGGACTCCCACCCGGTCGCCGGGCGAGACGGCCAGGCACCAGTCGCACAGCAGCGCGGCGAACGCGTGCGGGTCGGGGCCGGCGACCCCGGCCTCGCTCACAGGGCAACCTTCCGTCTCACGGGGCCTCCATCTCCGGGAAGTGCTCGGCGAGGTGCTCGCGCAGCGCCTCAAGGACGAACTGGCGCTCGGCCTGCGAGGCCATCCGGTAGCGACCAAGCAGCTCCCGGGGGCGGTCCGTCCGAAGGCCGTGGATCGTCCAGGAAACCGCCAGGCGCTCGAACAGCAGCTCGATCGCCCGCTGGCGCGCGTCCTCCCGGTTCAGTCCGCCCGCCAGCGTCCTGGCGTACTCGAGCCGTGCCGCAGCTCCCAGCACGCACCGCAGCTCCAGCACGCCGGCCTCCTGGTCCCGGTACTCGCCGGTCGGGCGCGCCGGGGCTCCGGCGCCCGGCCCGGCGGATCGCGTACGCTGGCGCTGCCGGCGACCCATCTCAGACCGTACCCGACGCGAGCTGTGCCACGGCGATCAGATCGCCGCCCGGGCGGCCGCTCGCAGCTGCGCGGAGACATCGCCGGCCACCGCCCGGGCGTGGCCCGGCCAGGCGGCGGAGGGCCCGAGCCCGGCGAGCTTCAGGATCGACGCGCGCGCCTGCTCCACGTCGGCGTCGAAGGCCGGATGCGGAACCCGCGGGGGACCGTGCCGGCCGGTCTGGATGTCGAGCGTGTAGACGCAGTCGGAGATCAGCGCCAGCCGGTCGGAGGCGCGAAACAGCGCGATCTGGCCGGGCGCGTGCCCGGGCAGCTCCACGACCTCAAAGCCCGCCACCCGATCGCCCTCGACCACGGTGCCTGAGATCTCGACCGCGCCCCCATCCCAGCTCTCAAGCGCCCTGGCAAAGAACGGGCGCGCGTACGGCCGCAGGCGTCCCAGGTCCCAGTAGTCGCGCATCCAGGCCTGTGACTCGGCGGCCGGCCGCTCGGCCGGATGGCAGAGCACGGGTGCGCTCAGCGCCGGGGCGGCGCCCCGGTGATCGGCGTCCGCGTGGCCGAGGATCACCCGGCGCACACCGCCCAGCCGCGCGCACGCCGCCCGCAGCGCCACCGCCATCGTGCGACAGCCGGCGTCGAACACGGTCACCCCGCCGTCGTCCTCGATCAGATAGACGTTCATCGTGCGAAGCGGAAAGCCGCCGCGCACCAGCCAGACGCCGGGCGCGATCGGCTCAGCCTGGACGCCGTGGATCGCGCCGCGCGCGCGGGTCCTGAGGTTGGCCAGGCGCGCCAGGCCCGCGTGCGGCGCGGATCCGGGCGCCGGCGCCAGCCCCAGCTGACGGGCCAGCGCGCCGCTGTCCAGATAGGAGTCGCCCGCGACGATCCGGTCGTCCTCGACGACCAGCACGTCGCAGCCGTCAAGCCTCACGCTCGCGCCGTTGGGCGCGAGCGTGTCCAGCCGCCCGGGGCCGGCGAACGTCCCGCGTGCCCGCCAGCGCACGGCGGTGCGCTGGCGCGAGGTGGTCAGGTCGACCACCTCGACCGCCAGATCGGGCAGCGCATCCAGCAGCCGCCGGAGGTGCTCGCGCAGCTGCCTTGGCGCCTCAAGCGCCTCGCCGCTGGACAGCCGCTGCTGCGCGCCGGGCCGCCAGCACTGGACGGCGGCGTCGAGGTCCCGCGCCGCCAGCGCGTCGAAGTAGCGCCGCGCGATCTCGGAGGTGGTCGCCATCGGCCTGGCGAGTCTACGCCGCCGCCGCGGCCGCGCGCCCAGGGGCACGGCCGCTCACCTGTGGTCGCACCCGCCGAGCAGGGCGCGTGCGAGGCGGGCACTGCGCGTGCGAGGCGAGCACTGCGCGTGCGAGGCGGGCGCGGCGGCGGCGCGCCGAGCACGGCGGCGGCGAGGCGGCGGGCACTGCGGCGCGCCGTTCGCCAACATCCCTTGCGCGATGGCAGGACAACGGGAGCTCGCACGCGGCGAGCGGGTCCTTCCGGGCCTCTGGCGCCTGCGCCTGCCCCTGCCCTGGCCGGGCGTCCCGCACTGCAACGCGTGGGCGATCGCCGCCGGCGACGGCGTCGTGCTCGTCGACACAGGCCTGCACGAGCCCGGCTCGCTGGCGCAGCTTGAGCTGGCGCTTGCGCAGGTAGGGCTCCGGCTCGAGCAGGTGCGCCTGGTTGCGATCACGCACGCGCACGCCGACCACTGGGGCCAGGCGGCGACGGTGGCCGACCGGGCGGGATGCGAGGTGTGGATTCACCCCAAGTGCGCCGATGCCGCGCGCCTGGTCGACGATCCGCAGGCGGCGCTCGCGCACAGGCTGGAGATCGGCCGCCAGAGCGGCGTGCCGGAGGCGGCGCTCGCCCGCTACGCCGAGCGCGCGCGTGACATGCCATCAGGCGTCGCACGGGCGCTTTCGGGCGACCGGCCGCTGATCGACGGCGTGAAGCTCGGCACCGACCTCGGCGACTGGGTGACCTACGAGACGCCGGGGCACACGCCGTCGCATGTGTGCCTGCACCAGCCCGAGCGGCGCCTTTTGATCTCCGGCGACCACATCCTGGGCCGCATCTCGCTGTACTTCGACTACGGGCTCTCGGAGGACCCGGTGGGCGAGTTTCTGGGGTCGCTGGTGCGCATCGAGGCACTCGACGCGCGCCTTGGGCTGTCGGGCCACGGCCGCCCGTTCGTCGACGTGCGCGGCCACATCGAGGGCAACCGACGGCTGGTCGAAGATCGGCTTGCGGCCGTCCTGAGCGCGGTCTCCGGGGCCGCGCGCACGGCGGCCGAGATCGTTCCGGTCGTCTACGACGAGCGGCTGGACGAGCGAAACGCCCCGTGGTTCCTGTCCCAGACGCTCTGCTACCTGCGTCACCTGGAGCTCGCCGGGCGGGTGGTGGCCGCCGAGGGGGAGCGCTGGCTCGCCGCCTGACGGTCGCGACCAGCCCGACCGGGGCGGCGCGACCAGCCCGACCAGGACGGCGCGACCAGCCCGACCGGGACGGCGCGACCGGGCCCGCCGCCGGGCTCAAGCAGGACCGCAGTCTGCCGATCAACCTTGACATGCTCATGTCAAGGTTGATAGCCTGACGCCGTGCGAATCGACCGCATCCTCGCCGAGGCCACCGAGCCCGTCTTCTCGTTCGAGTTCTTTCCCCCGCGCAGCGACGCGGGCGAGCGCGTCCTGGGGCTGGCGCTTGAGTCGCTGCGCCAGCTGCGCCCGTCGTTCGTCTCGGTGACCTACGGGGCCGGCGGCAGCTCGCGGGAGCGGACGCTCGAGCTGACCGAGTGGATCAAGCGCGAGCTCGGCATCGAGGCGATGGCGCATCTGACGTGCGTGGGCTCAAGCGAGGACGAGCTGCGCTCGGTGGTCGAGCGCATGCGGATGGCGGGCATCGAGAACATCCTGGCGCTGCGCGGCGACCCGCCCCGCAGCTCATGCGCGGAGCCGGCGCGCGCCCTGAGCGCGGACTCGCCCCACGGCTCTTGCGGCTGGGCCGCGCACCCGCAGGGCCTGCGCCACTCGACCGAGCTCGCGCGGCTGATCCGCGACCACGCCGGGCTGTGCGTCGGCGGGGCGTGCTTTCCGGAGGTGCACCCGGAGGCACCCGACCTCGATCACGATCTGCGCTTCCTGCGCGAGAAGGTCCAAAGCGGCGTGTCCTTTCTGATCACGCAGCTGTTCTTCGACAACGAGCGCTACTTCTCGTTCGTCGAGGCGGCTCGCGCGGCCGGCATCGATGTGCCGATCCTGCCCGGCGTGATGCCGATCACCGACCTTCGCCAGATCCGCACGATCACCGGCATGTGCGGGGCCACGATCCCCGCAGAGCTTCGCGAGGCGCTGGAGTGGCGATCCCATGACCCCGAGGCCGTCCTGCAGCTGGGCGTCTCATACGCGACGCTGCAGTGCGCCGAGCTCCTGGCTCGGGGCGCCCCCGGGATCCACTTCTACACGCTCAACCGCTCGCACGCCACGCGCGCGATCCTGTCGGCGCTGCGGCTGCTGCGCCCATGGGAGGGCCGCGCCGCGGCGCGCACACCGGGGGCATCGGACGCCGGGCCGGCCGGCTGGGCGTCCAAGCTCGGCGCCCCAGATAAAGGCGCCGCGGCCAGAACCCCGGATCAGGCCGCCGCGCTCGGCCTCCCGGGTCCGGCCGCCGCGCTCGTCGGCCCAGATCGGCCCGCCGCGGTCGCCGCAGCCGATCAGGCGTCCGCCCTGGTCGCGGCCTGATCTGTCTCCCGGGGCTAGCGGCCGGGCTCTTTGACCTTCAGCCCGTGCGCCACGAACGCCTGGCCACCGCGCTCATAGCGGACGTCGATCTCGTCACGGCCGTAGGTCCCGATGCCCCAGATGCCGAGAAACCAGGCCCACGCCCCCAGCCTCCGCGTCACAAGCGTCCGTCGGAACACCAGCTCGCCATCCTGGACGCGAAAGTCGGTCCCCAGCTCCTGGCGCACGCCGTTGACGTACACCTCGTAGGGCGCGGTGACTCCAGGCGGCAGCGGCACGCGCGAGCCCTCCTCGCGGCGCCGGCCGCCGGCGCCCGCGTGCCCGGCGCCGCCGTGCGGGTGCTCTGAGGCGTTCAGCGGTCAGCCCCCGGTCCGAGGCGCGGATGCGGATCGGCGCCCGCCGCAGGGTCTCCGGCGATCAGCGACAGCACGGCCAGGTCCACCCGGCGATGCTCGCGGCGCTCGTGCGCCCGCAGCACTCCCTCGTGCACGAACCCGGCGCAGCGGGCGGCCGCGAGCGCCGGCGCGTTGGCCGGCTCGCACAACAGCGCCAGCCGCACCAGCCCGCAGTCGCCCAGCAGCCAGCGTGCCGAAAGGCCGAGCGCCTCGGCACCCAGGCCGCGGCCCCGGGCGTGCGGAGCCACCCAGACGGTGAGGCGCGCGCGGCCATGAGCCCACTCGACGTCGAACACGTCCAGCTGCCCGCGGCACTCGTCATCCTCTCCCTCGCAGATCGTAAGCCACGCGCGCGTCCCGGAGGCCAGCTCGGCCGCGGCCGCCTCGGCCCGCCGCCCCAGCTCCGCGCCGCTGGGCGGCCGGCGCTCCCCCAGCGCGGCGTGAAGCCCCGGGTCGTCCTGGTGGGCGATCAGCACCTCGGGTATGTCGCGCTCGGCGGCGGGGCGAAGGCGCGCGAGCCGCCCTGTCAGCGGCGCCGGGAGGATCGGGAAGGACGGCATGTCAGGACGTCAACGTACCCTGCGCGGATGCGCGACGGCACAGATGCGGAGTCGATCGACTACACGATCCGGCGCTCGCCGCGCGCTCGTCGCGTGCAGGTGAGGGTGACGGCCGAGGGCGTGGAGGCGGTGCTTCCCGCGCGCGCCGCCGAGCGGGAGGCGGCGGCGGCCGTCGCCGAGCTTGAGCCCTGGATCGCGCGGCGCCTCGCCGAGCTTCGCGCCGCCGCCGAGGCGGTGGCACGGCGCGGGGACCGCGTGCCCTACCTGGGGCAGATGCTGAGGCTGCGCGCCGAGCATGGTCGCTTGAGCGTGCGCCGCAGCGGCGACGAGCTGCTGGTGCCGGCCGGCGGCGATCAGGAGGGCGCGCTGGAGCGCTGGTACCGGCGCGCCGCCAGGCGGGAGATAGAGCCGCGGCTTGAGCGAGCCTGCGCGACGGTGGGCGGCCGCTACGCCTCGCTTTCGATCCGCGGGCAGCGCACCCGCTGGGCGAGCTGCTCGGCCGCGGGCGCGATGAGCTTCAACTGGCGGCTTCTGCTGGCCCCTGAGGACGTGCTCGACTACGTGATCTGGCACGAGGTGTGCCATCTGGAGGTGATGGACCACTCGCCGCGGTTCTGGGCGCTGGTGTCCGCCCGCTGCCCGTCCTGGCGCGAGCACGCGGCGTGGCTTCGCCGCCACGGCTCAGAGCTGGTGCTGCCCAGGTGGCCAGCGCCCACGGGCGGGGAGGGTCAGCCGGTGGTCAGCTCGCGCCGCAGCGCCGCATAGACGCTCTCGCCGCGGCGCGGCAGAAGCGGCGCTCGCCGCAGCCTGCCGCGATAGGCGGACACGGTCCCGTCGCCGCGCACGTCGACGCCGGCGCGCACGCTCGGCGCAAGCCGCTGCGGGCCCGCCAGCTCGATCCGGGCGATCACCCGGTCGCCCGCCTCAAAGCGCCGCACGCCGGCGTTGACGGCCTCGCCGGTCGCGCCGGCGGCCAGCGCGCGCGCCTGGGCCTCAAGCTCCTCGAGCGCGCCGGGCAGGCTCGGGAACGTGAGATGGCGCACCCGCGGACCGGATCTGACGGTGAGCCTGAACGGCACGCGCCCATGATCCCAGCGATCGCCCCGCCCCGCGGGGGCCGTGGAGCCGGGCGCTAGCCGGGGCGCTCGGAGAGCGGCACGTAGTGCAGGCCCCGCTCGCCGGTGTAGATCTGACGCGGCCGGGAGATCTTCTGCTCGGGGTCGTCGATCATCTCAAGCCACTGCGCGATCCAGCCGGCGGTGCGACCGATCGCAAACAGCACCGGGAACATCTCCACCGGCATCCCCATCGCCTCGTAGATGATCCCCGAGTAGAAGTCGACGTTCGGGTAGAGCTTTCGCTCGACGAAGTACTCGTCCTCGAGCGCGATCTTCTCAAGCTCCAGCGCCAGGTCCAGCAGCGGGTTGGTGCCGGTGACCTCGAACACGTCGTAGCAGGCGCGCTGGATGATCTTCGCCCTCGGATCGTAGTTCTTGTAGACCCGGTGGCCGAAGCCCATCAGCCGCTCGTGCCCGGCCTTCACGCCCTGCACGAACTCGCGCACGTTGTCCTTGTGGCCGATGCGGCGCAGCATCCGCAGCACCTGCTCGTTGGCGCCGCCGTGCAGCGGGCCGTACAGCGCGGCGATCCCCGCCGCGATCGCCGAGTAGGGGTCCACCTGAGAGGAGCCGACGCTGCGCACCGCGCTGGCCGAGCAGTTCTGCTCGTGATCGGCGTGCAGGATGAACAGCACGTCCAGGGCCCGCTCAAGACGCGGATCGGCCTGGTACTTGAGCTCGGCGACCTTGTAGATCATCGACAGGAAGTTGGCCGGGTAGCTCAGGTCGTTGTCCGGATAGACGTAGGGCATGCCGCGGTTGTGGCGGTATGCGAAGGCGGCCAGGGTCGGCATCTTGGCCAGCAGGCGGATGACCTGCGTGTAGCGGACCTCGGGGTCCTTGATCGCCGAGGCCTCCGGGTAGAACGTCGACAGCGCCCCGACCGACGCCAGCAGCATCCCCATCGGATGCGCGTCGTAGCGGAAACCCTGCATGAACTCCTTCACGTTCTCGTGCACGAACGTGTGGATCGTGATCATGTGGTCCCAGTCCTCGAGCTCCCTGCGCGTCGGCAGGCGGCCGTGGATCAGCAGGTAGGCGACCTCCAGGTAGGTCGACTTCTCAGCCAGCTCCTCGATCGGGTAGCCGCGGTACTCGAGGATCCCGCGATCCCCGTCGATGAACGTGATCGACGAGCGGCACGACGCGGTCGCCATGTACGCCGGGTCGTAGGTCATCAGGCCGAAGTCGTCGTCTGAGAGCTTGATCTTGCGAAGCTCGGTGGCGCGGATCGTGCCGTCCTGGATCGGGATCTCGTACGTGCGCCCGGTGCGGTTGTCGGTGACGGTGAGCGTCTCCTTCGCCGTCGCTACGCCGCCCCCGTCGTTCGCTTGCTGGGTCTCGGTGGTCATGGCCCTCCTTGAGGCGTGATGTCGGAGGCCCCCGGGCGCGGCGTCCGCGGCCGGGACTGATCCAGACTCTAGTACCGGACGGCGCTCGACCTCGCCGCACCGGCGATCGCCGGGCGCCCGAAGCGCGGCCCGGACCCGCGGCCCTCTCAGGCGGTGGCGATCGAGGCGCCGATCGCGAGCGCCATCAGCACGAGCGTCGCGAGCATCACCAGGCGCGAGCCGCGCTCGCCGTATGGGAACTGCGGGCGCGTGAGCCCCAGCCACGCGAGCACCGCGGCCCAGGCCGCAAACGCCCCGCCGAGGATGAAGAACGGAACCTTCGAGGTCGCGGCCGTGATCAGCAGCAGGCGCATGATGTGATCGCCGCGAGCCTACCCGATCGCGCGGTGCCCGTGGCGCACGCCCGCGCCGGACCGCGGTCTGGCGCCGGAGGCGTGCGCCGCGCCGTGCCGGGCCGATGCGATGCCTCGCCGCCCCGGCGGCGCGCAGGGCCGCTGCGGCGCTCGCTCGCTCGGCACCGTGGGCCGGCGCGACGCTCACTCGCTCGGCGCCGGATCGGACCGGTAGCGGCTGGCGGTCGCGGCCCTCTGGCCCTGGTAGTGGCTGCCGAGCCCGGGGCTGCCGTAGGGACGCCGCGCGGGGCGATCCAGGGCCATGAACGACAGCTGCGCGATCTGCAGGCCGGGGCGCAGGATGATCGGCACGCGGGTGAGGTTGTTGAGCTCAAGCGTCAGGGTGCCGCGCCAGCCGGGGTCGCAGAAGCCCGCGGTCGCATGGACGATCAACCCCAGGCGCCCGAGGCTGGACTTGCCCTCGATCCGCGCGACGATGTCGTCCGGGAGCTCGATCCACTCAAGCGTTCGGCCCAGGCAGAACTCGCCCGGGTGGATCACGAACGAGTCCCCCTCGGCCACGACCACCTCCTCGGTGAGGTTGGCCGGCGGCTCGCGAAGGTCGATCGCGGCGCTGCGATGGTTGTGAAAGACGCGAAACGAGTCGCCCAGGCGCAGGTCCACGCTGGCCGGCTGCACCAGGCCCGGCTCCCACGGGTCGATCCTGATGCGCCCGGCCTCCACGAGGGCCGCGAGCGTGGCGTCCGAGAGAACCGCGCCGCCCGGCGCGGCCGGGGGGCTGGGGGCGGCGTCTGCGGGCATCACGCGCAAGTGTGCCAGCGCCCGCGGGCGCGCGGCGGCTGAGGATCGGCGGCCGGCGCCGCGGGCGCGGGCCCCGGAGATCGGGGGCGACGGTGCGAGCGCCCGGGCGCCAGAGATCAGTGGCCGAGGCTGCGGGCGCGAGCCCTGACGGTGCGAACGCGCGCCGGCGGCGACGGGCTCTGGCCGCCGTGCGGGCCCCGGCGGGGGCGACGCGGGAACGGCTGGCGCGGATGGCGGCGGTGGCGGCGGATCCCGCCGTCGCCCTCATCGGACCCGTCCCCCTGCTCGGAGGGCCGCTGCCTGATCGCCCACCAGACCAGCACGATCAGCGCCGCCAGCGGGATCTTCAGCGCCAGCATGATCCAGATGAAACCCCAGGTCACCGCGCCGGGGATGCTACGCCTCGCGGCCGTGATTGCAAGGGTCGTCGCGGGTTCAAGGCACCGCCCCCTGCGCAGCTCGTCAGGGGCTCGCGCCGGCGCCCTGGACGGCCGCGGGCGAGGGGGCGACCCGCAGAAGCCGCGCGGGCCGGGCGGGAAGCCACCAGTTCCAGCGGCCGAGCAGGGAGACGACCGCCGGCACCAGCAGCGCGCGGATCACGGTCGCGTCGAGCATGATCCCGGCGGCCAGCCCGGTGGCGAACACCTTGACGTCGGTGTTGGGCGCGGTGGCCATCGAGACGAACGCGAGGAACAGGATCAGCGCGGCGCTGGTGACAAGCCGCCCGGTGCGGCCGATGCCGCGCACGACGGCGGCGTCGGTGGAGCCGCCGGCGTCGTACTCCTCGCGCATGCGCGCGAGGATGAACACCTCGTAGTCCATCGACAGCCCGAACAGGAACGCGAACACCATCAGCGGGATCCAGGCCGAGACCGAGTGGGTGGCGGGGATCCCCCACAGCGCCGCCGAGCCGTGGCCGTCCTGCCACACGAGCGTGATCACCCCCCAGGCGGCGCCCACGGAGAGCACGTTGAGCGCCACGGCCTTGAGCGGCAAAAGCAGCGAGCGGAACGCGCGCGCCAACAGCAGGTAGGTCAAAAGCGCGATCAGCGCCACCATCAGCGGGAAGCTCCCGTAGATCGCCGATACGAAGTCCTCGTTCTCGGCGCCGGTGCCGCCGACGCGCACGTCTCGGCCGGCGCGGTGCGCGGCGGCGCGGACGCGGTCGATCGTCGCCTGGCCGGCGGCGGTCGAGCCGTCCGAGACCGCGAACGCGTCCACGATCGCGGTGCCGTCGCGACGCCAGGCGGCCGTGTCCGGGGCCACGGCGCCGTGCACGCCGGGGACGGCGGCGACGGCGCGGGCCACCGCGGCGGCCTCGCCCGCGGGCGCGAGCACCTCGATCGGCGTCAGCGCGCCCGGCCCGATTCCGGCGCGCTCGAGCGCCGCAAGCCCGGCGCGCGCCTCGCCGCCGCGCGAGAGCGTGTTGAGGTTGGCCTGGCCGGGCTGCAGCGAGGTCGCCGCCAGACCAAGCGCCACGAGCAGGGCGAGCGCGATGACCGCGGCCGGCCACCGTCGTGAGACCACCAGCCCGGCCCACCGCGTCCATGCGGCGCTGGCGCGGCGCTCGGAGCGCAGGTGGGGCCAGTCCAGCCGCTCCCCGGCACTCGCCAGCACGATCGGCAGAAGGGTCGTCGCGACGATCACGCTGACCAGCGGGATGAGCATCCCGGCGAAGCCGATCGAGCGAAGGAACGGGAGCGGGAGCACGACCAGGGCCAGCAGCCCGATCGCCACCGTGGTGCCGCTGAAGGCCACGGCGCGACCCGCGGTCTGCATCGCCCGCACGACGGCCTCGTCACCGGTCAGCCCGCGCGCGCGCTCCTCGCGCCAGCGGACGACCACGAGCAGCGAGTAGTCGATCGCCACGCCCAGCCCGATCAGCGCGACGAGGAACTCGACGATGAACGAGACGCTCGTGATCTGCGCAAGCCCCCAGAGGATCAGGAAGGTGGACATGATCGAGACGACCGCCATCACCAGCGGCACGAACGCCAGCAGGGAGGCGAACACGAACGCGAGCACGGCCAGCGCTCCCAGGCCGCCGAGCACCGACTCCACCAGCACGCTGGGGCCGCCGGAGCCGCCCGTCTGGCTCTGGAGCGCGTCCACGCCGGTGACCAGCACCCGGGCGCCGCCGACACGCGCGCCCGCCAGCGCCGAAGTCAGCGCCCGCGCGGCGCGCGTGTCCGTGCCGAACGCCTCGTGGTCGGGCACGGGGTAGGCGAGCAGGAAGGTGGTGCGCCCGTCGGCGGACACGAACGCGCGGCTGCCGGTCGTCGCCCAGGAGGCCACGCGCGATCCGGGAAGCGCCGCCTGCGCCCGGGCGGTCAGGCTCTGAAGCTGCGCGCGCACGCCGGGCGAGGCGACCGTCCGCCCGGCAGGCAGCGTCACCTCGGCCAGCACGGGCGCACCCGCGCCGCCCTGGTGGTAGAGGCGGGCGATCTGGAGGTTGGTCTCAAAGCCCTCGCGGCCGGGCGCGGCGAACTGGCTGGTGAAGGAGTGCGTGGCCGGGCCCGCGGCGGCCACGCCGGCCACCGTCACGATCGCCCAGAAGGCGCCGACGCGGCGCCGGTGGGCGAGCACCCAGCGTGTGATCCTGCTCATCATCGCGGCTCGTGCTCCTCGAATCGATTTGTCCGTCAAATCGTTTGTAACACCAATAGTTGTTGATGTCAAGGAGCTGTGGCTACAATGGGCAGATGAGCAGGCCGCGACCCGAACGACCCGCGGACGGCGGAAACGGCGGCGCCCGGGCAGGCGGTCCGGTCGTCGAGGGCGCTGCGCAAGCCACCGGCGCGGGCACGCCACACGCCACCGGTGCGGGCGCCTCAGGCCCACGCGCCGGCGCCGCGCAGACGGCGGGCCAGCACTCGGCCGGCGCGAGCGCCCCCGGCCTGCACGCCGCCCTGCTGCGCAACACCGGCTACCTCGTCAGCCGCGTCGGGCACTACGCCGCGCGCCGTTTCGGCGAGCGGATGGCGACGATCGGGCTCAGCTCGCGAATGTGGGGCGCGCTGAACGTGCTGGCATCCGAGGACGGCATCAGCCAGCAGGCGCTGGGCCGCGCGATCGGGATGGATCCAAGCTCGATGGTCGCCGCGATCGACGCGCTCGAGTCGCTGGGCTATGTCGAGCGCCGTCCGCACCCGTCCGACCGCCGCGCGCATGCGCTGCACGTGACCTCGGCCGGACGGGCGGCGCTTGAGCGCGGGCGCGAGCTCGCCCGCCAGGCGCAGGAGGAGCTGCTGGCGCCGCTCTCAGAACGGGAGCGCGCCGACCTGCACAAGCTGCTGCTGGCGCTCGCCGTGGCGGCCCAGGACGCCACGGCCGCAGACGCCGCCCACGCCGCGACCGGCGGCGATCAACCGGACGAAGCGGCGGGCGAGTGGTCCGCCACCGAGGTGGGCCGCCGGCCCGTCAGGAGCCGCCCGGCGCCGCCGAAGCGCCGGGCAGGCGGCTGAGCGCCCGCCGCCCGCTCGGGCTCGCGGGGGTGGCGATCGGAGCCGCCGCCAGCGACACGCCCACGGCCAGCAGCGTCCAGGTCGTAGGGTCCTCCAGGAAGTCCGCGTACAGGAGGGTGTGGAACACCAGCGCGATGAAGGCCGCCGCCACCGCGGAGCGCACCGGGTCCCCGCGCGCGCCCTTTACCAGCAGCGCGATCGCCGCCGCCACGAACGCCGCGTAGGCCGCCTCGCCGATCAGCCCCTGCTCGGCCGCGACGGTGATCGGGATCGTGTGCGAGGCCGAAAGCGCGGTGAACCGGTGGGGGTCGTGCCGGCGGTACTCGGTCACAAACGACCCCGACCCCCATCCCAACAGCGGACGCTGGGCAAACAGGTCAAGCCCCCCGGAGACGAGCCCCCCGCGACCGCTGGAGGCGCCGTTGATCCCCTGGTTGAGGCCGAAGGTCTTGGGGGAGACGGCAACGGCGATCCCGCCCGCCACGACCACGGCGACCGCCGCCACGAGCGCGCGGCCGGGGCGGTAGCGCAGCGCCGCCAGCACCCCCATCCCCAGCAGCAGGGCGCCGAGGCTGGACCTGGACAGCGTCAGCACCAGGCAGGCCCACAGCACGGCCAGCGCCGCCGCCGCCAGCCCCTGCTGGCCGGGGGCGCGATCGTAGATCAGCCAGACCGAGACGAGGATCATCGTCAGCGCCAGGTAGCGACCGAAGATGTCCGGGTCAAAGAACACCGAGTTGACCGTGAAGTAGGTGTGCAGCTCGTTGCTGAGCGCCAACCGGGAGTTGAGGATGATCGTCCGCGTCGCGTACTCGTAGAAGCCCAGCAGCGAGAAGGCGAGCGCGAGCGCCACGGTGACCAGCAGGCAGTCGCGCAGCAGGCGGGCGCTCCAGGGGACCTCGCGCAGGACGCAGTACAGCAGGGCGAACGGCACATAGAAGAACACCACGTTCTGCAGCGCGGTCTCAAAGCCGGCGGAGTAGGTCGCCTGGACGCCGTAGAGCACGAGGTAGAGCGCCAAAAGGCGCGAGACCGCTCGCTCCAGGGCGCCCGGCGACCGGCGGTTCCCGGACCGGCCCGGCGAGGCGCGCCCCTGCGGCGAGTGGCGGGCGTCCGCCGGGTCGCTTTTGCCAAGCGCGTCCCAGATCCAGGCCAGCGTGGCAGCTGCGACCACGATGTAGAGGGGGACCAGCAGGTTGGCCGACCGCCCGCCAGCCTGGATCGGCACGCGGAACGGGAGCGCCGCCACGGCCAGCAGCGCGGCCCATCCGCGGTGGGCTCCAATCACCGTGGCGCCCGCGACGACCAGCACGCCAACCAGCAGGAGCGCAACCGCCGCCAGGGCGGCGTGCCGGTGCAGGGTCTGAAGCTGCGGCGAATGCCAGACCTCGGCCGCCAGCAGCACCGGCGAGAGCACGAGCGCGGCGAGCATCGCGGCCGCCCGCTGCCGGCGCGCGCCGAGCACGAGCGCCGCCGCCGCGAGCAGCGTCACGGCGATCACGCCCGCCTTGGGGACAGGTCCGGTGAGGGCGGCCAGGGTCAGCACCTGCCGCAGATCATCCACTACGCTCTTGCCCCATGCCCTCTGCGAAGCGCGCGGTGGCCATCGGGCTGGCCGCACTTTCGCTGTCAGCGTGCGGGACGGCCTCAAAGCCGCAGGCCGGCACGCCGGCGGCGATCGCCAAAAGCCGGCTGGGCCTCGACGACCCTCGGGCCCGCCACGTCGCGTGCCTTCAGGCGCAGCACATCCCCGTTCATCTGGAGCGCGTCACCGTCGCCGGCCAGAGCCTGCCCGCCTTCCAGGTCGCCACCGCGCCCTACGGCCCCACGGTCGCGTTCGAGCCCACCCCCGGAGCGGCGCAGGCGGCCCAGATCCAGGGCGAGGCGCAGGCGGCCGAGGTGATCGGCGCGGCGCTCGTGTACCCAAACCTCGCGCCTGACGCGCTGGACGCCAAGGTCGAAGCGTGCGTCGCCCTGGGGGTCAAGGGGTGATGGCCACCGAGGCGCCACCCGGCGCCTCGCGGACGCCGGCCCCGCCGGTCGCCGCGACGCGCCCGTCGCGGGCGATCGCCACGCCGGGCGCCTTCTACCTCGCGCTGGCGATCGTCTCGCTGGCGCTCGGCGCCCTGTCGCTGCTGCTGCCCTCCACGCCCAGCTACGACCCGTGGTCATGGCTTCTGTGGGCGCGGGAGATCATCCACGGGCAGCTGACGATCACCACCAGCGGCACGTCCTGGAAGCCGCTGCCGATGCTGTTCACGATCCCGTTCGCGCTGGCCGGCGGCGCGGCGCCGAACCTGTGGCTGATCGTCGCGCGCGCGGGCGCGATCGCCGCCGTGGCGATGGTGTTTCGCCTGGCGTGGCGGCTGACGCGTCGGGTCGGCGGGCTGTTCGGGGAGCCGGCGGCGCCTGCGGCGAGCGCCGGACCGGCGCTGCTGGCGGGCGCGATCGCCGCGGTTTCGCTGGCGCTCTCGGCCTCCGGCGCGTTCATCTCCTCAAACGCGCTCGGATACTCGGAGGCGCTGGCCGCCGCTCTGCTGCTGGTCGCGATCGAGCGGCTTCTGGACGGCCACCCCCGGCAGGCGTTCGTGGTCGGCTTCTTCGTCGCCCTGGACCGCCCCGAGATCTGGCTGTTCTGGGGACCGCTCGGGCTGTGGCTTTTGTGGCGCGACCCGGGAGCGCGCGTGCTGGTGCTGGCCAGCGCCGTGCTGGTCCTGGCGCTGTGGTTTGTGCCGGTCAAGCTCGGCTGCGGCTCGTTCACCTGCAGCGTCAGCCGCGCGCTCAAGCCGCGCTCCAACAGCCTCGCGTTCGCGTCCAATCCGTTCGAGGCCGAGCTCTCCCAGGCGGCGTGGCCGACGATGCTGCTGCGGATCAAGGCCGTGGCGGCGCTGCTGGTCGCGGCCGTGGCGGTCACCTCCTGGCGGGCGTGGCGCACGGGCGGGCCGGCGGCGCTGCTGCGCGATCCCCATCGAGCCCGGATCGCGGCCGCGCTGATGGCGCTCGGCGGGCTGGTGTGGTTTTTGGTGATCGCGGTCATGACCCAGATCGGGTTCTCGGGCAACAACCGCTACCTGGTCCTCGGCTCGGCGCTGGTGGACTGCTGCGGGGCGATCGGCTACGGCTGGGCCGCGCGCGAGCTGGGCGTGCTTCTGCGCCGGGTGCCCCGGGCCGGTCGCGCCCGCGAGCCGGCGCTCGCCTGGAGCGCGACCGCCGGCGCGGCGATCGTCTTCTTGTTCGGCCCCAACTGGATCGGACCGAACCTGATCTCGATCCCCCGCACGCACGGCGCGCTGGTCTATCAGGCCAACCTGCGCCGCGGGCTGACGGAGCTGGTCGCCGCCTACGGCGGGCCGGCGAAGGTGCTCGCGTGCGGGTCGGTGATGACCGAGGGCTTCCAGGTGCCGATGGTGGCCTGGACGCTGGATGTGGCCACCCCGCGGATCGAGGCGCCGCCGGCCGACGCCGCCGATCCCGGGCCGGCGCCCAACGTGATCCTGCAGACGCGTGACACGCGCTCAGCGGCGCTCCTGCCGTTCCTCTCAAGCTG
>DATGLC010000045.1:0-4616 GCA_035294345.1 Solirubrobacteraceae bacterium | reverse complement strand
CCCGCGACTCCTTGACGTCGGCGAGCACCGCCGCGCAGCGGGCCACCTCCTCGGCGTTTCGCTCAAGCCAGGCGGCGAGCGGTGACCCGTGGTCGCCGTGCTCGGCGGCGCTGAGCAGGATCTCGCGCGTCAGCGAGCGATGCAGCCTGTACAGGTCGTCGCGCAGCGCGGCGCGCGACAGCGCCTGCCATCGATCGTCGCGCGGCAGCTCCAGGATCCGGTCGCGCAGCCAGTCGAGTCCGAGAGTCGAGCCCGCCTCGAAGTAGACGCCCGCCACGGTCCGCTCGTCGGCCCCGGTGGCGGCCGCGTCGACGACGATGTCGAACACCGACAGCAGCGCCGGCATGCTCGCGATCCGGCGCGCCAGCTCGGCGGGCACGCCCGCCGCCGAGAGCTCCGCCTGGCGAGCCGCAAAGCGCTCCAGGTCCTGGCCGCGCAGGACGCCCGGCAGCTCGCCGGCCAGCAGCTTCGCGCCCGGGGTGAAGCGCGCGATCAGCGCTCCCACATCCAGCCGCGAGCGGCCGGCGGCGCGCACCAGCCAGCGCGCCGCGCGCTCGAGCAGGCGCTGGGCGTCGGCCAGCATCCCCAGCCCCACGGCGGCGTCGACCCGGTCGTCGAGCGCCTCCACCTGCGCCCACAGCTCCCGCATCGCGAACACCTCGCGCGCCACGACGAACGCCTGCGCCAGCTGGGGCACGCGCGCGCCCGTCTCCTCGATCAGCCGGAAGGCGAACGTCAGCCCGCCGCGGTCCACCAGCTGGTTTGCGATCAGCGTGCAGATCAGCTCCCGGCGCAGGCGGTGGGCGCGGATGCGAGGGGCGAAGCGCTCCACCAAAAGCGCCGGGAAGTAGCGCTCGAGGTCGGCGATCAGATCGGGATCGTCGGGCAGCTCGGACTCCAGCAGCTGGGCGGAGAGGTGGATCTTGGCGTGCGCCGTGAGCATCGCCAGCTCGGGCGAGACCAGGCCCCGGCCCTCGGCGTGCCGCGCGGCGATCGCGCGCTCGGACGGGAGCGACTCGAGCTCCCGGTCCAGGGCGGCCACCTCCTCAAGGCGGCGGATCAGGCGCGCGTTGACCTCCAGCATCTCGGCCGACTGCGCCTTGGCCAGCGACATCGCCTGGCACTGCACGTAGCTGTCGTGCAGCACGTGCGCGGCGACCGCGTCGGTCATCTGCGCAAGCAGGCGGTTGCGCTCCTCGGCGGTCAGCTCCCCGGCCTCGATCGCGTCGGCGAGCAGGATCTTGATGTTCACCTCGTGGTCTGAGCAGTTGACCCCCGCGACGTTGTCGATCGCGTCGGTGTTGATCTGTCCGCCGGTGCCGTCGGGCCCTCCGGAGAGGGCGTACTCGATCCGTCCCCGCTGGGTGAAGCCGAGGTTCCCGCCCTCCCCCACCACCCTGCAGCGAAGCCGCGCGCCGTCGACCCGCAGGGCGTCGTTGGCGCGGTCGCCGACATCCAGGTGCGACTCCGTGGAGGCCTTCACGTAGGTCCCGATGCCGCCGTTGAACAGCAGGTCCACCGGCGCGCACAGAAGCTGGCGGATCAGATCGGCCGGAGCCAGGCGCTCGCCCTGGATCCCGAGCGCGGCCCGGACCTGGGGCGTGATCTCGATCGACTTGGCGCTGCGCGGGTACACGCCGCCGCCGGGGGAGATCAGCGAGCGGTCGTAGTCGCTCCAGCTGGAGCGACCGAGCGCGTACAGGCGCTCGCGCTCGGCGAAGCTGGCCTGCGGATCGGGGTCCGGGTCAAGGAAGATGTGCGCGTGGTTGAAGGCGGCCAACAGCCGCGTGCGGCGCGAGCGCAGCATCCCGTTGCCGAACACGTCGCCGGACATGTCGCCGATGCCCACGACGGTGAACTCCTCGGACTGGACGTCGATGCCCAGCTCGCGGAAGTGGCGCCGGACCGCCTCCCAGGCGCCCTTGGCGGTGATGCCCATCTGCTTGTGGTCGTAGCCGTGGGAGCCTCCCGAGGCGAACGCGTCCCCCAGCCAGAACCCGTACTGGGCGGAGACCTCGTTGGCGATGTCCGAGAAGGTGGCCGTGCCCTTGTCGGCCGCCACCACCAGGTACGGGTCGTCGTCGTCGTAGCGCACCACCCGGTCGGGCGCGAGCACGCGATCGCCGACGTAATTGTCGGTCAGGTCGAGCAGCCCGCACAGATACGAGCGGTAGCAGGCGATCCCCTCGGCCAGCTGCTCGGCCTGCCCGCCCGCCGGCGGGCGCTTGACCACGAACCCGCCCTTTGATCCGACCGGGACGATCAGCGCGTTCTTGACCATCTGCGCCTTCATCAGCCCCAGCACCTCGGTGCGGAAGTCCTGGCGCCGGTCCGACCAGCGGATCCCGCCGCGCGCCACCTTGCCGCCGCGCAGGTGAATGCCCTCCACGCGCGGCGAGTAGACGAAGATCTCGTAGCGCGGGCGCGGCGCCGGCAGCATCTCGAGCCGCTGCGGGTCAAGCTTGAACGACAGCTGCGGAGGGTGCGGGCGCTCGGGCGCGGCCGGGCCCCCGGTGCGGAAGTGGTTGGTTCTGAGCATCGCGCGCACCACGGCGAGGACGCTTCTGAGGATGCGATCCTCATCCAGGCTCTGAACGGCGTCGATCGCGGCCTCGACCTCGCGCTCGGCGTCCATCGCCCGCCGCCCGTCGTGACGGTCGGGATCGAACCTTGCGCAGAACAGCTGCACCAGGGCGACCGCTATCTGCGGATTGCCGACCAGGGTGCTCGCCATGTAGGAGTCCGAGAACGTCACCCCGACCTGGCGCAGATAGCGGAGGATGGCGCGCAGCAGGGTGATCTCGCGCGGGCCGAGCCCGGCGGCGAGCACCAGGCCGTTGAGCGGGTCGTCCTCCAGCTCCCCCGCCCACACGGCGAGGAACACCTCGCCGAAGGCGTCTCCGGCCCGCTCGAGCGCCGCCGGCTCGCAGCTGAGGCCCAGGTCGTACACCCACACCGGGGCCGCGCCGGCGGGGGTCACCTCGTACGGCCGCTCATCGCCGACCCGCGCGCCCATGTGCTCGAAGGTCGGCACCAGGTCCGAAAGCGCGATCCGCGCCGCGCTGACGATCTGGCAGCGGACCGCCTCCGGAGCGTCGCAGGCGCGCCGGTAGACGGTCACGATCGGCCGCTGCGCCTGCTCGAGCTCCTCGATGCGCTCGATGTCTCCGACCGCGACCTCCGGGCCGCAGTCCGCTCGGTACCCGGGCGGGAACGCGTCGCCGTAGCGGGCGTGGAGCTCCAGCCCCCGCTGCTCTCCGTGCGCGAGCACGAGGGCCGCCCGCAGCTGGTCGGTCCACGCGCGCGTGGCCTCGGCGATCCTCGCCTCGACGGCGGTCAGGTCCACGCCGCGCGCGACCCCGCGCGGGCAGCGGATCACGTAGTCGACGCGAACGACCTGCGACTCGGTGAGCTGGGGATGCCAGTCGACCTGCTCGCCGCCGTAGGCCTGGGCGAGGATCTCCGCCGCACGCCGGCGGTTCTCCGTGTTGAAGCGGTCGCGAGGCAGGCAGAGCATGCAGGTGACGAACCGGTCAAGCCGGTCGACCACCGTGAACAGGCGCACCCGCTGACGCTCGCCCAACCCGAGGATCCCGATCGCCGTCTCAAACAGCTCGTCCGCGTCGATCTGAAAGAGCAGGTCGCGCGGAAGCGACTCGAGGATGTCGGCCAGCCCCTTTGCGTCGTGGCTGTCGGGCGGGAAGGCGGCCAGATCCATCACGCGCCTGACCTTGTCGCGCAATAGCGGGATGGCGAGCGGGCTGCTCTTGTAGGCCGATGTCGTGTACAGCCCCAGGAAGCGCTCCTCGCCCAGCACCGCTCCGTCGGGCGCGAAGCGCTTGACCCCGACGTAGTCCAGGTAGGAGGGGCGGTGCACGGTGGCGCGCGAGTTGGCCTTGGTCAGCACCAGCGGCGAAGGCGACCGCGCGAGCTCAAGCGCCTGGCCCGCCAGGGGCGTCGAGGGGCTCTTGGGCGCGCCTCGCAGGATCCCCAGCCCCGACTGGGGCAGCGCAACCAGCGCCGGCTGCGGGCCGTCGCTCAGCTCATAGCGGCGGTAGCCGAGAAACGTGAAGTGCCCGTCGGCCAGCCAGCGCAAAAACGCCTGGGCCTCCGAGCGCGAGTCAGGGCCGCCGGGCGCCTCCTTGAAGACCAGCGCGGCGAGCTCGATGGCGCGGTCGCGCATCGGCGTCCAGTCCTCGACGGCCGCCCGGACCTCGGCCAGGACCCGCAGAAGCCCGCTCTGCAGCCGGTCGCGGCGCTCGGCGTCGGGCACGCGGGAGACCTCCACGTGAATCACCGACTCGGCGATCGCGCCGTCCGGCGCAGCGTGCGGCTCGAGCACGTCGGTCAGCCGGCCGTCGGCGTCGCGGCGAACTCGCATGACCGGGTGGACGATCAGCTCGATCGCATGGCCCTGGCTGCTGAGCTCCATCGTCACCGAGTCGACGATGAACGGCATGTCGTCGGAGACGATCTCGACCGCCGTGTAGGGCGAGCTCCAGCCGTCTCGCTCGCGATCGGGGTTGTAGACGCGCACCTTGGCCTCCCCGGGCCGCCTCCGACGCGCCAGGCGCAGGTGGGCGGCGACCGCGCCGCACAGATCGTCGCGGTCTCGA
>DATGLC010000044.1:0-7943 GCA_035294345.1 Solirubrobacteraceae bacterium | reverse complement strand
GTGAAGCCGGCTCTGGCCAGCCGGTCGGCCGTCTCCTGGGCGCCCGCGTAGTTCCACGGCCCCCGCCAGCCCTCGAAGTACGGCGCGAACGGCCGCTGGCCGGCGATCTCGTCGGCGAGCCTGCGCAGCGCGTCGATGTTGCCGGCGCCTCCGCACTGGGCGACCAGCCGCGCGCCCGGGCGCATGTTGCGCGCCAGCGCGTCAAACAGCGCGTCGTGGTCGGCGATCCAGTGGAAGGTCGCGTTGGAGAAGACGAGCTCCACGGGCTCGGGGAGGCTGAGCTCGACGAGGTCCTGGCGCAGGACGATCGCGCCCTCGCCCAGGGCCCGGCGGGCGTGGGCGACCATCGACGGCGCCACATCGACGGCGTAGACGCGTCCGCGCGGCAGCAGTCGCGCCAGCTCGGCGGTCACCCGGCCCGAGCCACAGCCGGCGTCGAGCGCCACCTCGTCGCCGCGCAGCGTCAGCCGCCTGAGCTGCTCGGAGGCCCACAGCGCCTGCGGGTGCGAGAGCCGGTCGTAGGCGCCGGCGTCCCAGTCGCCCGCCTGCGGGCCGGCGCTCACAGAGAGGTGGTGTCGGGTCCGGGGCGCTCGCGCTCGCGCTCGTAGGCGGCGATCGCGTCCTGGGAGGCGAGCGTCAGCGCGATGTCGTCCAGGCCCTCCAGCAGCCGGCGCTTGACCTCGGGGTCGATCTCAAAGCGCGCGCTGCCGGCCCAGTCGGCGCCGCCGGGCGAGCGCCAGCGGACCAGCTGCTCGGGTAGATCGATCTCCGCCTCGCCGGCGCTCGCGATCGCCTCGCAGATGCCCGCGTCGAGCGTCACCGGCAAAAGCCCGATCTTGGTGCAGTTGGTCTTGAAGATGTCGGCGAAGCTCGGCGCGACGATCGCCTCAAAGCCGTAGTCCTCGAGCGCCCAGGGGGCGTGCTCGCGGCTTGAGCCGCAGCCGAAGTTGCGCCCGGTCACGAGGATCGGGTTGGGCGGCAGGCTCCAGCCCGGCTCGCGCGCCCAGTCGTAGAAGAGGTACTTGCCGAACCCGGTGCGCTCGATCCGCTTCAGAAACTGCTTGGGCACGATCTGATCGGTGTCGACGTCGTCGCGCGCCAGGACGCTGACGCGCCCCGCGATCTTGCGGATCGGCCTCATCTGGCGCGCACCTCCCAGTCGCGGATGTCGACGAAGTGCCCGGCCACGGCGGCGGCCGCGGCCATCTGGGGCGAGACCAGGTGCGAGCGGGCGCCGCGCCCCTGGCGGCCCTCGAAGTTGCGGTTCGACGTCGAGGCGACCCGCTCGCCCGGCGCGGCCACGTCCGGGTTCATCCCCAGGCACATGGAGCAGCCGGCGGTGCGCCAGTCAAAGCCGGCATCGCGGAAGACGCGGTCCAGCCCCTCCCGCTCGGCCGCCGCCCGGACCTGCTGGGAGCCGGGGACGACCATCGCGCGCACGCCGTCGGCGACGCGGCGGCCGCGCACGATCTCGGCGGCGGCGCGCAGGTCGCCGATGCGCGAGTTCGTGCACGAGCCGATGAACACCCGGTCCAGCGGGATCTCGGTCATCGGCGTGCCGGCGCGCAGGCCCATGTAGGCGAGCGCTCGCTCGTCCTGCTCGCTGGCGGGCTGGGGCACGCAGGCTGTGACCTCCACGACCATCCCGGGGTTGGTGCCCCAGGTGACCATCGGGGCGATCTGCGAGGCGTCGATCACCACCTCGCGGTCGAAGCGGGCGCCCTCGTCGGAGCGCAGCGTCAGCCACTCCTCGGGGACCTCGCGTGGCGCGCCCGGGCGGCCGATCACGTACTCGAACGTGGTCTGGTCGGGCGCGACCATCCCGGCCCGGCCGCCCGCCTCGATCGTCATGTTGCAGACGGTCATGCGCCCCTCCATCGTCAGGGCCTCGATTGCCGGCCCGGCGTACTCGACCACGTGCCCGACGGCGCCGTCGACGCCGATGCGGCCGATCGTGGCCAGGATCAGGTCCTTGGCGGTGACGCCATGGCCGAGCGCGCCCTCGTAGCGGATCCGCATGGAGCGCGGGCGGGCGGCGACCAGGCACTGGGTCGCCAGCACGTGCTCCACCTCGCTTGTGCCGATGCCGAAGGCCAGCGCGCCGAACGCCCCGTGCGTCGCCGTGTGGCTGTCGCCGCAGACGATCGTCATGCCCGGCTGGGTGACGCCGAGCTCGGGGCCGATCACGTGCACGATCCCCTGGCGGTCGGAGCCCAGCGAGTACAGGGGGATCCCGAACTCGGCGCAGTTGCGCTCCAGCGCCTGCACCTGCACGCGCGAGAGCTCGTCGCGGATGCGCTGCGCCGTCGCGGTCCCGTCGGTCGGTACGTTGTGGTCGGCGGTGGCCAGGGTGCGATCGGGTCGTCTCACCCGCCTGCCCGCCAGGCGCAGCCCCTCGAACGCCTGCGGGCTTGTGACCTCGTGGACCAGGTGAAGGTCGATGTAGAGAAGCCCGGGCGCGACCTCGTGCGCGTCCCAGATCTTGTCGAACAGGCTGGTGGGTCTCACCTTGCGGTCTGGCATCAGCTCCTCCGAAGGCCCGCGCTCACGACGGCCAGCAGGACCGCCTCGCGGCTTGAGGTGTTCTCGAAGCGGTGGGGAAGGTCGGCGTCGAAGGTCACGCAGTCGCCCGCCGACAGCCGGTGCGCGGCGCCGTCGCACACGAGCAGCACGTCGCCCTCCTGCACCAGCGCGGTCTCGCGGCTGCCGGGCTCGTGCATCGGCGGGTCCCCCGGCCCGCCGGTCGCCGCCCCGGGCGCCAGCCGGTGCAGGCTTAGCTCGGCGCGCTGGCCGGGCAGCGGCGGGGTGAGGATCTCGTAGCTGTGGCCGCGCGCCCCGGGAGGGCCGGTGCGCCGCTCGGCCGGCCGCACGATCGTCACCGCGCCGCCCTCCTGCAGGCGCAGAAGCTGCGAGAGGCTGAGCTCCAGGCCGCCTGCGATCCGCGCCGCCACGTGCAGCGTCGGGCTCGTCTCGCCGCGCTCCACCTGCGAGAGCATCGGGGCGCTGACCCCACAGCGCCCCGCCAGCTCGCGCAGCGACAGGCGCATCGCCTCGCGCAGCGCCCGGATCCGGGGCCCCAGCCCGTCCAGCGCAGCCGTGTCCGACATCGTCATACGCCCGTACGCTATCACAGACGCCGGCGCGGATACGCTCGGGCGGTGCCCTCGGCGGTGGACGTCCTGGTGCTCGGCGGCGGCGGGCCGCTGGGCGAGGCCTGGATGATGGGCGTGCTGGCGGGGCTGCGGGACGCCCAGGCCTGTGACGGGCGGGCGGCCGAGGTGCTGGTCGGCACCTCGGCCGGTGCGATCGTGGCGGCCTGGCTGGCCTCCGGCCGCCCTCCGCGCCGGCCCTCACGCTCCGCCGTCGAGCGCGCGCGGGCGCTGGCGCTGCCCGCCGCCCCCAACATCTGGCCCCCGGCGCTCGGCGCCGTGGGCCCGCCGGCGCTCGCCGCGCTGAGCCGGCCGGCGCTGGCGGCCGCGCGGCCGCTCGTGGCCCTCGCGCTGGGCGCCACGGCCCCGGCCGGCGCCGCCGCACGGGCGCTGGCGCTGCGCGCCGTGCGCGGGGGCGGCGAGTCCGGTGCCGCGCTGCGCGCGCGGGTGGCGCGCTGGGGAGCCGTCTTCGACGGGCGGCTGAGGGTGGCGGCGGTGCGCCGCGACGACGGCGCTCGCGTGCTGTTCGGCAGCCCCGGCGCGCCCGAGGCCACGGTCGCCTCGGCGGTGGCCGCATCCTGCGCCATCCCGGGCCGCCGCGCGCCGGTCGTCATCTCAGGGCGCGCGTACGTCGACGGCGCCGTGTGGAGCCCCACCAACCTCGACGCGGCTCCCGCCGGGCGCCAGACCCGGGTGCTGTGCCTCAATCCGCTCGCCGGCATGACCGCCCCGGGCCCGGTGCGCGCGATGGCGATTGTCGCCTCGGCGGCCGGCGCGCTGGAGCGGGAGGCGCTGCTGGCGCGCGGCGCGCGGGTGGCGCTGATCGCGCCCGACGCGCGCACCGCCGCCGCGATCGGCCCCGATGCGATGGAGACCAGCCGCCGGGATCTGGTGTCGGCCTGCGGCCACCTGCAGGGGCTCGCCGTCGCGCGAGCATGGAGCGAGGGCGAGCTCGGCGGCGGCTGGTAGGTGCGCGCGCCCGGCGCCATCCAAGCGCAGCGTCTGTCCTCGCGCGTGCGCGCCGCCCTGGCGTTGAGCCGCGCGTTCGCGGGGCCGCGCTCGGCGCTGACCGTCCGCGGGCTCGCGCGCCGGGCCGCCTGCGGCCCGCCGGGCGTGCCCGTCGCCGTGCGCGTGCGCGAGCTCGGCGGCGGCGAGGTCTGGGTTCGCCCTGGCAGCACCGACGTGTCGGTGCTGATCGACACCTTCATGCGCCGCTTCCACCTGCCGCCCGAGACGGTCAGCGCGCAGGACGCGCGCACGATCTGGGACCTGGGCGCCAACGTCGGCTACACCGCCGCGCACCTGGCGGCGCTTCACCCGCACGCGCGCGTCTGGGCGGTGGAGCTGGACGGATCAAACGCCGAGCTCGCTCGGCGCAACCTCGCGGCCTACGGCGACCGCTGCCGGCTGCTGGAGGCGGGCGTCTGGGTCAGCGAGGGCACCGTCCGCTACCGGCCCGACGCCGGCAACGAGTGGGGGCTGCGCATCGTCCAGGACCCGCAGGCCGACGTGGGCGCCGGGGCGACCGCCCCCGCGCTGACGCTGAATCGCCTGGCGGAGCTGACCGGCGCAGAGCGCGTGGACTACGTCAAGATGGACATCGAGGGCGCCGAGGAGCAGGTGCTCGCCAGCGCGACCGAGTGGGCCGCCCTGGTGGCCGCGATCAAGGTGGAGGTGCACGCCCCCTACTCGACGGCGAGGTGCTCTGAGGACCTGCGCGCGCTCGGGTTTCGCACGCTGCCCGACGCGCGCCACCCGGCGTGCGTGATCGGCCTCAGAGAGCCCTGACTGCGGCCGGCGGCCGGCGCGCGCTGCGTCCGGCGCGCGCTGCGTCCGGGCGAGGCCGCCGGCGGGCGTCCGGCGACCGCGCTCAGGGAGCGCGCACCACCCCGGGCGGCGCCTGCGCGGCATCGGCCTGCGCGGCGCGCGCGCGCCCCGCGCGCGCCGTCGCGTTTGACAGCGCGCGCACGTACGCTCGCGCCGCGGCCTCCAGGATGTCGGTGGAGACGCCCTGCCCGGCGCCCGTCTGGCCGTCCACCTCCAGCACGACCGACGTCTCGCCCAGCGCGTCGGGGCCGCCGGTGACCGCGTCCACCCGGAACTCGCGCAGCCTCGCGTCGACGCGTGTGGCGACGTTGATCGCGTGGAAGATCGCGTCGACGGGCCCGTCGCCGGTGAACGAGCCGACCTGCTCGGCGCCGTCGGGAGCACGCAGGGCGACGGTGGCGTGCGGGGGGCGCCGGCTCGAGGCCTCCACCTCAAACCACGACAGCGTGTAGCCGGCCAGCTCCTGGCGCAGCTCGTCGGTGACCAGCGCCTCCAGGTCCATCGCGGTCACGTGCTTCTTGCGGTCGGCCAGCTCCTTGAAGCGCCTGAACGCCGCGTTCAGCGACTGGCCCTCAAGCTCGAAGCCCAGCTGGGCGAGCGCCTGCGCCAGCGCGTGGCGGCCGGAGTGCTTGCCGAGCACGATCGAGTTGGCCTCAAGGCCCACCGAGGTGGCGTCCATGATCTCGTAGGTGGTGCGCTCCTTGAGCACCCCGTCCTGGTGGATCCCGGACTCGTGCGCGAACGCGTTTCGCCCCACGATCGCCTTGTTTGGCGCCACTGGATACCCCGTCAGCCGCGACACCAGGCGGGAGGTGCGCGCGATCTCCCGAGTCACGGCGCCGGTGGTCAGGCCCACCTCGTCGCCGCGCGTGTGCAGCATCATCACGATCTCCTCAAGCGACGCGTTGCCGGCGCGCTCGCCGATCCCGTTGACGGCGCACTCCACCTGGCGCGCGCCCGCGCGCAGCCCCGCCAGCGAGTTGGCCACCGCCAGCCCCAGGTCGTCGTGGCAGTGCACCGACAGCACCACGTCCCGCAGGCCGCCGACCAGCTCATACAGGGCGCGCAGCATCGCCTCGTACTCGTGCGGGAGCGCGTAGCCGACCGTGTCCGGGATGTTGATCGTGCCGGCCCCCTCCTCGATCGCCGCCTGGCAGACCTCGGCGGTGAACTCGAGGTCGGCCCGGGTGGCGTCCATCGGCGAGAACTCGACGTCGTCGACCAGTTCCCTGGCGTGCGCCACCGCGGCGCGCGCCTGGCCGAGGACGTCCCGCCGGCTTGACTGCAGCTGATGGCGAATGTGGATGTCGGAGGTGGAGATGAACGTGTGGATGCGGGGCCGCTCGGCGTCGCGGACCGCCCGGTGCGCGGCGTCGATGTCGGCCGCGTGGCAGCGGGCCAGGGCCGCGATCACCGGCCCGTGCACCCCGCGCGCGATCGCCTGCACGGCCTCGAAGTCGCCCGGCGAGGTGATCGGAAAGCCGGCCTCGATCACGTCCACGCCCAGCCGTGCCAGCTGGTGGGCGATCTCGAGCTTCTCCTGGGTGTTGAGCGAGATGCCCGGCGACTGCTCGCCGTCGCGCAGGGCGGTGTCGAAGATCGCCACCCGCTCGGGCTCCGCCGGCCGCCGGTCGCCTGCGCTGCGCTCAGATGTGGTCACGTCGCTTTCCTCCTTCGCTCGTCCTGCTCACCTGGTGGTCGTGGTGGGCGGCGCGGTGCGCCGCGGTCGCGCTATTCCCCCCGAAGGGGGAGCAGGAGGAGCAGGAGGGCGAGGCTCTGCGACATGCGCCGCAGAGCCTAGCAGCGACCGGCCACACGCGTCGCCGCCGGCTGTGGGCGACCAGCGCGCGTGGCCGCCCAGCGGTGGGTGGGCGCCCAGCGGTGGGTGGCCGCCCAGCGGTGGTGGCAGCGTGCGTCAGCGCTCGGCGGCGAGCGGACCGAGCGCGACCGATTGGCCGGCGACAAACCCTTCGCTTGCGGCGATCTCCTCGACGACCTGCGGGGGGGGCGGGGCGCTGGTGGTGATCGCCATCGCCGCCAGCTGGTCCTCGCCCGGCCGCGCTCCCTCGGGCAGCCGGCCGACCACGGCCGAGATGATGTTGACGCCGTGGGCTCCGAAGGCGGTGCCCACGCGGCCGAGCATGCCCGGCAGGTCCCGGTAGCGGAACAGGGTCACGTGCTCCTCCAGCGCCAGCTGGAAGCGCTGCCCCCAGGCCTCGATCAGATGCGGCCGGTTGCGCGCGCCGATGAGCGTCCCCGCCACCCGCAGCGTCCTGCCGCCGGCGGTCACCTCCACGGCGACCGAGTCGGTGTAGTCGCGGGCGGCGGAGTGCCGGGACTGGACGACCTCGATGCCCCGCTCCTCGGCGGCGGCGTACGCGTTGACCACGTTGAGCTCCTCCTCGGTGTGGCCGGCGAGCGCCCCGAGCAGCACGTGGATGGCGAGAAGGCGCGTGTCGCGCTCGGCCAGGCGGCCGTGGAAGGCGGTCTCGATCCGCGAGACGGACCCGCCCTCCGCCAGCGCGAGCGCGACCGCGATGCGCCCGAGCGCCTGGCAGAGCGGCACGTAGGGCCCGAGCACGCGCATGTCCTCGGCCGCCACGGCGGGCGCGTTGACCGCGTTGGTCACGGCGCCGCCGCACAGCGCCGCCACCACCTGCTCTGCCGCCTGATAGCCGGCCCGGTCGGTGGCCTCGGCGGTGGAGGCGCCCAGGTGCGGCGTGACGATCACGTTCGGGTAGGAGAACAGCGGATGGTCGGTGATCGGCTCGGAGCGGAACACGTCGAGCGCCGCCCCCGCGACCTTGCCGCTGTCAAGCGCCGCGCGCAGGTCCTCGTCGACCACCAGCGCGCCGCGCGCGACGTTGAGCACGCGCACGCCGTCGCGGCAGGCGGCCAGCGCGCTGGCGTCCAGCCAGCCCTCGGTCTCCGGCGTCATGGGCAGATGCAGGGTGATGAAGTCCGCCG
>DATGLC010000043.1:0-2692 GCA_035294345.1 Solirubrobacteraceae bacterium | reverse complement strand
CCCGCCAGGCGGCGCGGCCAGCCACCGGCGTAGGGCGGTTTCGCCGGCTGAGGTGATGCGGTAGGTGGTGCGCGGGCGCCGGCCCGTGCTGCCGCTGTGCGCGGTCGCCAGGCCGTGGTCGACCAGGCGCTTGATCTCTCGGTAGCTGTGGCTCTCCGCCCGCGGCCAGAAGAAGTGCAGATTCCGGCTCATCGCCTTGGCCAGCTCGTATGTGCTCTGCTCGCGCCAGGCGAGCTGACCCAGAAGCGCGGCGGCGGTAGCGGAGATCTCGTTCACAGGCTTGACAATACTCCACATAAGAGCATATGCTCTCTATGAGAGTAACACGGCGGGATGATGAGCGAAATCAGGGCAGCTGACGATGTAGCGCACTTCACCGACGTCGACGGCGCCCGCGATAGCGGCTTCTTCGTCGAGTTCATGGATGCCGGGAACGCGCTGCCGGACGTTGTGAGGCTGAAGCGGCAGGTGATCGAGCTGCTGTCGCTTCACCCCGGGGACCGGGTGCTGGACGTCGGGTGCGGTACCGGCGACGATGCGCGAGAGCTCGCCCGCGTCGTGGGGGACCGCGGCCAGGTGTGCGGGGTGGACGTCAGCGCCGCGATGATTGACGTGGCGGTCGCGCGCAGCCAGGAAAGCGGCATCGCCAGCGACTTTCAGACCGCTGACGCGTTCGCATTGCCGTTTGCGGACGCCAGCTTCGACGCCTGCCGCTGCGAGCGGGTGCTGATGCACCTCGATCGCGACCCGACCGATGCGGTCACCGAGATGGCACGGGTCACGCGCCCGGGCGGACGGATCGTGCTGTCGGACTTCGACTGGGACGCCGCCCTGATCGATCATCCCGACAAGCACGCCACGCGCACGATCATCCAGACCGTCAGTGACGGCATCCGACACGGGCAGATCGGACGCCAGCTAGGCCGGCTTCTGCACGAATCCGGGCTTACCGACATCACCGTTGAATCGCGTGGAATCCAGCTCCCGTACGACTTCCTCCACCGGCTCCTCGATGGCCACCTGCGCTCCGCCCAGGATCAGCACAAGCTCGACGCCGGACTCGTCGAGGAGTGGTGGCGGTCACTCGAGCGGGCCAACGACCGGCACCAATTCCTGGCGATCTGGACAGCGGTCCTCGCCGCGGGAACGATCCCCTCAGAAGACACGGCCACTCGCGCTAGCCCCCCGAACGCGAAAGACAGCCAACCATGAACCGCTCCCACACAGCCAAACGCCGCCGCCACCCCGCCGCGATCGGCGCCGTCGCCCTCGCCGCCATGATCGCCGCGGCAGCGTCCGCCGCCGCCAAACCCGCCGGGCCTCCCGCCGGCAGCTGGGCGGGAACGCTCAGCGGAGCCCGCGCGTTCATCGCGATCGTCATCGCCGCGCGCGCGCACGACGGCGTGCGCTACGCCGCCGCCTACGTCTGCGACGGACAGACCGGCAAGCACGCGCCGTCCGCCAGCGTCTCGCAATGGTTCCTCGGACCGGCCCGCTCGCGGCAGTTCACGCTCACCTCAAACAGCCGCTACCGACTCACGATCACGCTCACCGCCAACAGCGCCAACGGGACCCTCAAACGCCCGAACGAGCGCTCGCCAGACGCGCGCCGGTAGTACGCGGACGCCGACACGCCCAACGCCTGGCAGACAGGCTCGACCCCAAGGTGACGATAAAGCTCGATGAACATGCTCACCTCGGCCGGTCTGGGTCAAGCTCCCTGGCAAAAAACAACGACGCGGACTTGAGGATCTCGTTCGCCCGGCGCAGCTCGAAGCTCTCCCGGCGCAGCCGGCGGATCTCCTCCCGCTCCTGGCTGCTCAGCCCGTTGCGCAGCCCCTGATCGACCTCCGCCTGGCGCACCCGCCGGCGCAACGTCTCCGGCGACATGCCCAGATCGCGGGCGACCTGCGCGATCGGACGACCTGACTCAAGCGCCAGCCGCACACCACGCGCGATCAACTCATCGGGGTACTTCTTCGGTCCTGCCATAGCTCACGGGTTCCTTTCCCGAGGATGAAATCCTCGTTGCAAGGTCTCCGCGAAACCCAGGCAAGCTCACGCCCTTGCGACTGCACTTTACGTGCAGATCGATGATTTCCTGCGCGCGCAGGCTGATCTGCATCATCCCGAGCGCGCAGGACGCCCACCGAGGATCACCGGCGCTGAGCTGATCACGTTGGCGATCTGCCAGATGTTTTTGGGGATCACCAGCGACCGGCGGTTCTTGGCGCTCGCCGGCTGGCGGCTTGGGCACCTGTTCCCCTACCTGCCCAAACAACCCGGCTATAACAAGCGGCTGCGCGCCCTGGCGCCGGCGATCGGGCGCTGCATCACCCACCTGGCATACATCTCGCCGTCGTTCTGCGACGGGATCAGGCTGCTTGACAGCACGCCGGTGCCGTGCGGAACCTCGCGCGAGACGGTCAAGCGCTCGGATCATCTTCAGGGCTCGGCCGCTTACGGCTACTGCGCCAGCTACTCCCGCTGGTTCTGGGGCTACCGGCTGTACCTGCTGTGCGCCTCAGACGGGATGCCGATCCGCTTCGAGGGTCGCGTCCCTGTGCCGCTGTAAATCCTGACGGCGCAGGTTCGTGGCAATAGTTACATTATACCCTAGGCTGCAACCACCTCCTCGGGGCTGGGGAGAGAGTGAGTGTCACCGATGCGCGTGAGCGCTTGGCGCTCGAGG
>DATGLC010000042.1:0-16013 GCA_035294345.1 Solirubrobacteraceae bacterium | reverse complement strand
GCAACCTGCCCGCCTCGATGCTGGTCGTGATGCCCTACCCCGAGGGTGCCCGGTGAGCGCCAGCCCGGCCGAGCTGTCGACCGCCAGCCTGTTCGACCTCTCGGGGCGATCGGCGCTGATAACGGGGGCGACCGGATCGCTCGGCTCGGCGGTGGCGCGGGCGCTGGCCGGCAGCGGCGTGAGGCTCACGCTCGCCGGCGGCCGCGTCGACGCGCTCGAGCAGCTCGCCGGCGAGCTCGGCGTCGACGACGGCAAGGTCACGCTGGTCGCGCGACGGCCCCACACCGAGCAGGACACGGACGCGATGGTGCAGGCTGCTGTCTCCTCCCACGGGCGCCTGGACTTCCTGCTGACCGCCGCCGGTCAGAACCGCCCGGCCAAGATCCAGGACCAGGCGCCGCACGAATGGCAGGAGGTGATGGACGCCAACGTGCGCGGCACGTGGCTGGCCTGCCGCTCGGCTGGCCGTCAGATGCTCCAGCAGGGGGACGGCGGCCGGGTCGTGCTGGTCTCCTCGACCCGCGGACGGCTCGGGCTCGCCGCGGGCTACTCCGCCTACTGCACCTCCAAGGCGGCGATCGACGGCCTCACGCGGACGCTCGCCTGCGAATGGGGGCCGCACGGGATCGCGGTCAACGCAATCGCACCCGCGCTCTTCCGCTCACCCCTTACCGCTTGGATGTACGGGGACCAGCCCGCCGGCGTGGCGGCGCGGGAGGGCATGCTCGCCCGCACCCCGCTGGGCCGGCTCGGCGAGCCCGAGGACATGGTCGGCACCGTGCTCTACCTCCTCTCCCCCGCGGCCGCGTTCCTGACAGGACAGGTCATCTATGTCGACGGCGGCTACACCGCCGGCTGACGGCGGCGCGGGACCGGGGCGCGAGCAGGAGCCGAGCCGCGGAAAGACGCCGCGCAGCGCCTCGGCGCCGGACGGCGGGGCAGCGGCGGACGGCAGGACAGCGGCGGAGAGCTGGGCGGCGGCGGACAGCGGGGCAGCTCCGGAGAGCGGGGCAGCGCCGAGCCGCACGGCAGCGCCGGACGGCGGCGGCGCCGCGGTCATCGGCGCGGGCCTGATGGGGCACGGGATAGCGCAGGTGCTCGCCTGCGCGGGAGTTCCCGTCGCCGTCTTCGACGCGTCGGCCGAGTCGCTGGCCACCGTGCACGAGCGGGTGGCCGCAAGCCTGGCGTCGATCGGCGTCGACGCACCCGCCGCGGAGGCGGCCGTGCGGGCGATCAGGGCGGCTGGCTCGCTGGAGGAGGCCGTCGGCGGGGCAAGGTGGGTGTTCGAGGCGGTCCCCGAGCGCCTGGAGCTCAAGCGAAGCCTGTTTGCGCAGCTGGACGCGATGGCGGCGCCGGATGCCGTGCTGGCGACCAACACGTCGGTCATATCGGTCGCCGAGATCGCCGCCCAGGCGCGCCGGCGCCAGCGCATCCTGGGCACGCACTGGTGGAATCCGCCCTACCTGATTCCGCTCGTCGAGGTTGTTCAGGCGCCGGACACCGATCCCGCCGTCGTGTCGCGCACGATCGAGTTCCTCACGGCGCTCGGCAAGACCCCCGTGCACGTGAGGCGCGACGTGCCGGGATTCGTCGGAAACCGCCTGCAGCACGCGCTGTGGCGCGAGGCGTTCCAGCTGATCGACGAGGGCGTCTGCGACCCGGGCACGGTCGACACCGTGATCAGATCCGGCTTCGGGCTGCGGCTGCCGGCTCTCGGCCCGGTCGAGAATGCGGACATGATCGGCCTCGACCTCACGCTTGACATCCACAGCTACATCCTCCCGCGGCTGACGCCCCCCTCGCGGCCGTCGCGGACGCTGGCGCGGCTGGTGGCCGACGGCCGCCTGGGGATGAAGAGCGGCGAAGGCTTTCTTTCCTGGAGCGAGCCGGATGCCGAGCGCGTGCGAGCGCGCTTGCGCGGCCACCTGCTTGCATTGGCGGGCTCGGCGGCTGTGCGCCCGCCGAGCGCGGCCGGGGCCGTGGCACAGCCGGCCCACGCAGCAGGAGCCGCGGGTCGGCCGGCACCCGCGGCCGGGGCGGCGGATGAGCCGGCACCCGCGGCCGAGACCACAGGAGGCTGAGCGGTGGGCGACCCAGCGATCCTCACCGCCGCCCTCACCGGCCCGATCGCCACCAAGGCCGACAACCCCGCCCTTCCGACCACCCCGGAGGAGATCGCCGCCGAGGCGCAGCTCGCCCACGAGGCCGGGGCCGCGATCGTGCACGTGCACGTGCGCGATGCGGACGGTCGGCCGACGGCCGATCTGCAGATGGCGCGGCGGACGGTCGGCCTGATCCAGGAGCGGTGCCCGGCGCTGGTCCAGCTGTCGACCGGCGTCGGCCTCGGGGTCGCATTCCAGGAGCGCGAGCGGCTCGTCGAGGCGCGCCCGGCGATGGCGACCCTCAACGTGTGCTCGATGACGTTCGGCGCCGGCGAGTTCCGCAACCCTCCCGACGGCGTGCGGCGACTCGCGGCGCGGATGCGGGAGCTGGGGATCAAGCCCGAGCTTGAGATCTACGACACCGGCCACCTGGACATGGCGCTGGCGCTGCAGGCCGAGGGCCTGCTGGCCGAGCCGCTGCAGTTCTCGATCGTGTTGGGGGTCCGCGGCGGCGCCGCCGCCACCCCGGAGAACCTCATCTCGATGGTCCGCAGGCTGCCGAGCGGCGCCGCCTGGCAGGTGATCGGGATCGGGCGGGCCAACCTGCCGATGACCGCGATCGGCCTCGCCGTGGGCGGCAACGCCCGGACCGGCATGGAGGACACGCTGCTGCTGCGCCGCGGCGAGCCGGCCGCCGGAAACCGTCCGCTTGTCGAGCGCCTGGCGAACGTCGCGCGTGCGCTCGAGCGCACGCCGGCCTCCGTCGAGCAGGCCGCACGGATGCTGGCGCTCGGCTGAGGCGGCGGTCCGCCCCCGGCGTGTCAGGACGCGTCGCGCAGGCGCTGGGCCTCCGGCAGCGCCTCCAGCTTCTTGAGCGTGTGCGTCTCGATCTGGCGGATCCGCTCCCGGGTGACGTTGAACGCGCGGCCCACCTCCTCCAGCGTGTACGGCCGCCCGCCGGTCAGGCCGTAGCGCAGCTCGATCACCTCGCGCTCGCGGGCGGGCAGCGACGCGAGCGCACGGCGCAGGCTCTCGCGCCTGAGCCGCTCGGCCGCCAGCTCAAACGGCGACTCGACCGTCTGGTCCTCGACGAAGTCGCCCAGCGAGGAGTCCTCCTCCTCGCCGATCGGCTTCTCCAGCGACACCGGTTGCTGGGCCATCCGAAGCACGTCCCGGACCTCGCGCGGCGTGGTCTCAAGCTCGGCCGCGATCTCCTCCACGGTCGGCTCGCGGCCCAGCTGCTGGGTGAGCTGGCGCTCGACCCCCACGACCCGGTTTAGCTTCTCGACCATGTGCACGGGGATGCGGATCGTGCGTCCCTTGTCCGCGATCGCGCGCGTGACCGCCTGGCGGATCCACCAGGTCGCGTAGGTGGAGAACTTGTAGCCGCGCCGGTAGTCGAACTTCTCCACCGCCCGGATCAGCCCCATCGAACCCTCCTGGATGAGGTCCAGGAACGTCAGGCCCCGCCCCAGGTAGGACTTTGCGATCGAGACCACCAGCCTCAGGTTTGCCTCGATCATCTGCTGCTTGGCGGCCATGTCGCCGCGCTCGATGCGCCGGGCGAGCAGCACCTCCTGCTCGGCCGTGAGCAGCGCCACGCGCCCGATCGCCCGTAGGTACAGGCGAAGCGAGTCAAGGCTCGGCTCGACGGTGAGGTCAAGCTGGGCGCGCCGGGGCTGGGCGGAGAGCTCGGCCCCGGCGTCGGGGCGCAGGTCGCCCGCATCGGCGAACGGAGCGTCCGTCAGGCCCGTGTCGATCAGCCCGGAGGCCACGAGCCCACCGTCGGCCGCCTCGCCCGGGGCGGCCGCGATCCCATCCACGGCGACCGGCGAGCCATCGTCGTCGAGCACGACGACCCCCTGCTCGTCCAGCCACGCGCGCAGCTCCGAGAGCTGGTCGCGTCCCATCTCCACGTCCTCCAGGCACGCCTCAAGCTCGTCTAGGCGCAGCCAGCCGCGCTCCTGGGCGGCCGCGATCAGCGGCCGCAGCTCCTCCAGCTCCAAGATCGGCGTCTCGTCGCCGAGCAGAACCCTCTCCTCAACGCCCACAGGCCACGAAGCTCCCTCTCCAATTCGACCTGAGCCCCCCGAAGGGCCGGCTCCCTTTCTACTGAAACGACCGGCCGGGGCCGGTGCTTTCTGTTGGCTTAAGAACCGGTCCACGCGGGCCGGCCGAACATCTCCCTCGAGCGCCGGGCGTTGCCCGCGCCCTCGTGACTGCTGCCACGACCCGTGGATTGATACCACACGCCCGCGCCTGGGCGCATGCCGGTGCGCGCGCCCCTCTAACCTTCAGTGCAGCGATGGACGCCGAACCGCCCACAGCCACCCGGACGATCGACGTCCAGGCGCAGTCGCCGACGCTCGCGCTCAGCCTCTCGCGCGTCGGGGTGACCGCGGTGGAGAAGGTGATCCGCCTGGGTTCAAACGGCTCCGAGCAGCTGTTCTCGGCGCGGTTTGAGTGCGTGATCGAGCTCGGGCTCGACCAGAAGGGGGCGCACATGTCGCGCTTTGAGGAGGTCGTCAACCAGGCGATCGGCGAGGTGGTGCTCGGCGAGCACACGTTCCGGGCCGAGACGCTCGCTCAGCACATCGCCGAGCGGGTGCGCGCGCGCCAGGGCGCCCGGCGGGCCGAGGTCACGGTGCAGGCCCGCTTCCCAGAGCACAAGCCGGCGCCCGTCTCCAGGATCATGACCCAGGAGCTGTACACGCTTCACGGGATCGCGGTGGCCACCGAGCTCGGGACCCGCAGGCTGACCGGCGTGACCGCGCAGGGGATGACCGCCTGCCCGTGCGCGCAGGAGCTCGTCGCGGCGGGCGCGCGCGAGCGCCTCGCGCAGGACGGCTTCAGCGAGGAGGAGATCGAGCGGATCATCGACGCCGTGCCGGTCGCCACGCACAACCAGCGGGGGCTCGGGACGCTGTACGTCGGCTGCCCGGAGGACTGCGACCGGGAGATCGAGGCAGCCGCCCTGCTGGAGATCGTCGAGCAGTCGATGTCCTCGGAGATCTATGAGCTGATGAAGCGATCCGACGAGGGGCACGTGGTCGCCAAGGCCCACCGCAGGCCGCGGTTCGTCGAGGACTGCGTCAGAGAGATGGTGGCCGGGGTGCTGAGGCGCTTCCCGGAGCTCGACGACCGGGCGTTCGTATCGGCCCGCCAGGAGAACCTGGAGACGATCCACCAGCACAACGTGGTGGCCGAGCGGTTCGGCACCCTCGGGGAGATCCGGGAGGAGCTTCGCACGGGCGATCCGTCCGAGCTGCACACAAGCCGCCGGGACTGGCTGTCTGGCGGCTTTTGACGGGACGGCGCAGATGCGCGCGATGCTCCTGCGCGAGCCGGGACGGCCGCTTCAGGCCGCGGAGATCGAGCAGCCGCTCCCGGGCCCCGGGCAGCTCCTGCTCCAGGTGGGCGCCTGCGGGGTGTGCCGCACGGACCTTCACCTGCGCGACGGCGAGATCCAGCCCGGCAAGCTGCCGCTGATCCTCGGCCATCAGATCGTCGGCCACGCACCCGACGGCCGCCGCGTCGGGGTCCCGTGGCTGGGCAGCACCGACGGTGACTGCCGCTACTGTCGCAGCGGCCGCGAGAACCTGTGCGTGAACGCCCGCTTCACCGGCCGTGACATCGACGGGGGGTTCGCCCAGTGGACGGTGGCTGACGAGCGCTTCTGCCTGCCGCTGCCCGACGAGCTCTCAGACGCGCAGGCCGCGCCGCTTCTGTGCGGCGGGCTGATCGGCTGGCGCGCGCTGCGGATGGCCGGCGACGGCGCGCGACTGGGGATCTACGGCTTTGGCTCGGCGGCGCACCAGATCTGCCAGGTGGCGGTCGCCGAGGGCCGCGAGGTCTACGCGTTCACCCGCCCCGGAGACTCGGGCACGCAGGCCTTCGCCCGTTCGCTGGGCGCCGTCTGGGCGGGCGGCAGCGACATCTCCCCGCCGGTGGCGCTCGACGCCGCGCTGATCTTCGCGCCCGCCGGCCAGCTGGTGCCGACCGCGCTGCGCGCGCTGGCTCCCGGCGGCACTGCCGTGTGCGCCGGGATCCATATGTCGGACATCCCCAGCTTCCCCTACGAGCTGTTGTGGCACGAGCGCACCCTGCGCTCGGTCGCAAACCTCACCCGCGATGACGGCGTGCAGCTGCTCGAGCTGGCGGCGCGGATCCCGATCCGCACCACCGTGAGCACCTATCCGCTCCAGGAGGCCGAGCGTGCCCTGGAGGACCTGCGGGCCGGCCGTCTGGACGGGGCCGCGGTGGTGGTTCCCTGAGGCCTGCCTCGGGGCGGGCGCTACCGCACGCAGCGCCGAACGACCCGCCCGCGCGAGCCGACAGGGCGCCGTGACGACCCGCGGGACGCGCCGCTAACAGGGCGCCGGGACGACCCGCCCGCGCGAGCCGACAGGGCGCCGCGAGGACCCGCGGGGCGCGCTGCGAAAACGCGCGGACACCCCGCGCAACGCGCCGGGACGGGCATGAGGACAACCCGCGGGCGCGCCGGGACGGGCACGAGGACGACCGGCGGATGCACGCGGACAGGGCACCAGGACGACCGGCGGACGCACGGGCACAGGCACCCGGACGGCCGGCGGACGCACCTGGACAAGGCACGAGGACGACCCGCTAGGCTGCGGGCCATGCCCCTGGTACCGATGGTGATCGAGCGGACGGCGCGCGGAGAGCGTGAGTTCGACATCTACAGCCGCCTGCTCAACGAGCGCATCATCTTCCTCGGCTCGCCGATCGACGACCAGATCGCCAACCTGGTCGTCGCCCAGCTGCTTCACCTGGAGTCCCAGGATCCCGACAAGGACATCTCCCTGTACATCAACTCTCCCGGCGGCTCCATCTACGCGGGCCTGGCGATCTACGACACGATGCAGTTCATCAAGCCCGACGTGCAGACGATCTGCGTCGGGATCGCGATGTCGATGGGCTCGCTGCTGCTGACCGGGGGCACGAAGGGCAAGCGCTTCGCGCTGCCCAACAGCCGGATCCTGATCCACCAGCCCTCGGCCGGCTTTGAGGGGCAGTCGACGGACATCGAGATCCACGCGCGCGAGATCCTCAACATCCGCAAGCGCATCGATGAGATCTACGCCCACCACACCGGCCAGCCGGAGGAGCAGGTCCACTCGGACATGGAGCGCGACCGCTTCTTCAAGGCCCCGGAGGCGGTCGAGTACGGGCTCATCGACCGGGTGATCGAGCACCACTGATCGGGCGCGAGGCCGGGCTGCGGCACCGCAGCTGCGGCCCCGGCCACCGCCGCAGCTTCGGTCGCGCTGTCAGGCGACCGCGAGCTCGCGGGACTCGACGTGCGTCACCGGCAGGCCCAGGCCGCGGGCCTTCGACACCAGGTCAAGGCGCAGCCAGCGGGACAGGCGCGGCGGCAGCGTAGAGATCACGATCTCGTCAAACCCCTGCAGGTTGACGGCATCCTGGATCGCGGCCAGCGGCTCGGCGACGCCGATCGAACCGGTGACGGGCTGACCGGCGGCCTCCGAGAGGACGGGCAGCGCCTGCTCGAGCACCTGCGCCGCCTCCTCATCGGTCGCGTCCTCGGGGTCGACCAGGCGCTGCAGCCCGTGCACGCGGCGGGGGACGAGCAGGTGAAAGCTCACCGGGCCGCGACGTGCACGCTCGCGGATGCAGTCAAGCAGCGCCGGCGTCGTGGCGGTCTGGTGGGCGACGATCAGGACGCGGACGGGATCTGGCATGGGTCGCCTCCTGTGTGTGCGGATCGCCACGAAGTATCTCACTGCGGCCAGCGGACGTCCAGTCCCGGAGGGCGCCCGGGGTGCGCTTCCTGCTGGCCGACGGGATCCGCTCCCCCGGCGCCTCCGGGCCCTCAGTCCAGCCGGTCCTCGCCGCGCGCGACGATTCCGGCCCGGTCGCGGGCGCGTCCAGCACGCCCCGCCCCTCAGTCCAGCCGGTACTCGCCGCGCGCGACGATCACCGCGGAGCCGGCGACCAGCACCCGCTCCAACCGGTCACGCTCGCCGTCGACGCGCGCCCGGATCACCGACGGTCGCCCGATCTCCTGACCCTGTCGGATCTCAAGCCACCGGCCGAAGGCGCCCTGGCCGTGGCGGGCCAGGTGGACCGCGAGCGGCCCGGCGGCCGAGCCAGTGGCCGGGTCCTCGGCCACACCCGCGCCGGGCGCGAAGACCCGCGTCCTCACGTGGCCCTCGCACAGCGCAAAGCAGCTGCAGGTGAGCGGCCCGAGCGCCGCCAGGGCGCTGTGGTCGGGCCTGAGCGCCGCCACCTCGGCCTCGTCGCCCAGGGCCACGTACACGTGCCTTGGACCGTTGTCGTAGAGCTCGACGGCAAGCCGCGATCCGCTCACGCCCAGCGCCGCCAGCAGCTGGGGCACGCGATCGAACGGCTCGATGGAGGGCAGCGGCTGCTGCATCTCGCCCGCGGTGATCGAGCCGTTGCGGCGCGTCAGCGTGACCGGCACCACGCCGGCGGCCGTGGTCAGGCGCACCTGATCGGATCCGGTGGACTCGCCCAGCACGAACGCCGTGCCGAGGACCGGATGGCCGGCGAACGGAAGCTCGGTCGCCGGGGTGAAGATCCTGATCGCCGCATCGGCGCCCCGCTGCGGGTCGACCACGAACACCGTCTCGGAGAGGTTCAGCTCGCGCGCCGCGCGCTGCATGGTCTCGGCGCTCAGGCCGCGCGCATCGAGGAAGACCGCCACCGGGTTTCCCTCAAGCGGCGTATCGGTGAACACGTCGGCGACCACGTAGGCGCGCATCAACACATCCTATGGCTGCCGCTCCCGTGCGCTCGCCTTCTCATCCCGTGGGGCCGGGACGTCGCCGCGCGGCGCGACGGCCTCAGCCGGTCGCGACGAAGACGTTCTTGAGCTCGGTGTAGTGCTCCAGGGCGTGCGGGCCGAGCTCGCGTCCGATGCCCGACTGCTTGAAGCCGCCAAACGGGGTCTGCACGCGCACCGAGGTGTTGGAGTTGACCGACAGCACGCCGCTGTCGATCGCGCGCGCGACGCGCAGCGCGCGGCCGACGTCACGGGTCCAGATCGAGCCGGACAGGCCGTAGATCGTGTCGTTGGCCAGCGTGATCGCCTCCGCCTCGTCCTCGAAGGGGATCACGCAGGCGATCGGCCCGAAGATCTCCTCGCGCGCGGCGCGGTCGTCGTTTGAGACGGGCGCAAGCACCGTGGGGGCAAACCAGTATCCGGGCCCCTCCGGCGCCTGGCCCCTGAAGGCGACCGGCGCGCCGTCCTGAAGGTAGCCTGAGACCCGCTCACGGTGGGCGGCCGAGATCAGCGGCCCCATCTGGGTGGCCTCGTCCAGCGGGTCGCCGACCCGCAGCCGCTTGACGGCTGACTCCATCAGCCCCAGGAAGCGATCCAGCGCCGATCGCTGCACGAGGATCCGTGACCTGGCGCAGCAGTCCTGACCGGCGTTGCCGAACACGGCCGACGGGGCCGAGAGCGCCGCCGCCTCAAGATCGGCGTCGGCGAAGATCACGTTCGCCGACTTGCCGCCGAGCTCCAGCGTCAGGCGCTTGATCTGCTGGGCGGCCAGCGCGCCGATCCTCCGTCCGACCTCGGTCGACCCGGTGAAGGCGACCTTGGCGACGTCCGGGTGGCAGACGAGATGCTCGCCCACGTCGCTGCCGCGGCCGGCCACCACGCTCATCACGCCGTCTGGCAGGCCCGCCTGCGACGCGATGCGAGCCAGCTCGAGCGCGGTCAGCGGGGTCAGCTCGGCCGGCTTGAGCACGACGGTGTTGCCCGCCGCCAGCGCCGGCGCGAGCTTCCAGGAGGCGATCGCCAGCGGGAAGTTCCAGGGCGTGATCAGCGCAACCACCCCGAGCGGCTCCCGGAAGGTCATGTCGACCCCGCCGGCCACCGGGATCGTCTGGCCCAGCAGCCGCTCCGGCGCGCCCGCGTAGTAGCGAAACACGTCTGCGACCATCGAGATCTCGCCCCTGGCGTCTGAGATCGGCTTGCCCGCGTTGCGCGCCTCGAGCACCGCCAGCGGCTCGAGCCGCTCGCGCACCGCCCTGGAGATCTCGAGCATCAGCTGGGCCCGCTCGGCGGCGGCCAGCGCCCGCCAGCGCGGGAACGCCTCGCTCGCCCGTTGCACGGCGGCGTCGGCGTCCTGGACGCTCGCGCGCGGCACCTCTTCGAGCACCCGCTCGGTGGCGGGCTCGATCACCCGGATCCTGTCGGGCGCCGCGGCGCTCACAGCGGCCCCCGCCGCTGCGCCGCCCCCGGCGAAGCCGCCGGAAGCGAGCCCCCGCCACCTGCCGGCGAGATCGGCGGCCTCCCGGCCGCCGCCCGCCTCCGGACCGCCGCCCGCCTCCGGGCCGCCGCCCGCGTGCGCGGCGCGGCCCTCACGAGCGACCCTCCATCGCCCGCCCCACGGCGGCCAGCTCGCGCTCGATCGCCTCAAGCTCGGCCGCCGAGCCCTGGACCTTGGGCCCGGTGAACCACTTGCGCGCCGACGCCAGGTACCAGCCTCCGGCGCCGAACAGCACGACCGACACGGCGACGATCGAGTAGTTGAAGTTGGTCGCCGTCACGGGCGAGACGGTCGGCAGCACGAACAGGATCACGATGAAGCACGTCCACAGCACGGCGGTCCAGCCAAGCGGCTTGCTCCAGCGTCCCAGGTTCCACGGGCCGGGCTTGAAGCGGTCGCCCGCCCGCAGCTTCAGGTACACCGGCGTGACGTAGGCGATGTAGAGGCCGATGACCGCGATCGAGGTCACCGCGGCGTACGCGGTCGCGCTCCAGAGGTAGGGCAGCCCGAGTATGAACGCGGCGACGGTGGCCAGCCAGACCGAGTTGGTGGGGGTGCGGGTGCGCGGGTTGATCCGCTTCCACAGCCCCGAGCCGGGGATCGCGCCGTCCCGGGAGAAGGCGTAGATCATCCGCGAGTTGGAGGTCACAGACGCCATGCCGCAGTAGAACTGCGCGACGATCACGATCGCCATCAGCAGCACCGCGCCGGTGTGCCCGATCGCGTTCAGGAAGATCTGAGCCGGCGGCACGGTCGCGGCCGCCGCCGTGCTGTAGGTGCCCGGCTGGATCGCGGCCGTGATGCCGATCAGCAGAATCCAGCCGAAGATCAGCGAGATGAAGATCGACATCACGATGCCCCAGGAGGGCGCCGTGCGCGAGTTGCGCGTCTCCTCGGTCATGTGGATCGACGCGTGATAGCCGGTGAATGTGTACTGCGCCAGCAGCAGCCCGATCAGGAACACGTACACGGGCGCGTGAAACCCGGTGTTGTTGACGAACTTGGTGAAGATGAAGCTGGCCGACTGGTGGTGGCTGGGCACGAACGCCAACACGCCGATGATGACGAGCACGCCGATGCAGTGCCACCAGACCGACACGTCGTTGAGGAACGCGACGAGCTTGACGCCGAAGGTGTTCAGCAGCCCGTGCAGCAGCAGCACGACCGCGTAGATGACGATGATGTGCCACGGAATGGCGGTGCTGTAGCCGAACAGCAGGTCAAGCTCGGCGGAGAGGAACAGCGCCAGCCCGAAGTCGATCCCGGCGGTGACCCCCACCTCGCCCATCACGTCGAACCAGCCGACCATCCACGACCAGCCGGCCCTCGACTTCTCGGGCGCTAGCTTGGCCGCCCAGAAGTACAGCCCCCCGGCGGTGGGGAAGACCGAGCAGATCTCGGCCATGCTCAGGCCGACCACGAGCACGAACAGGCCGACGATCGGCCAGCCGATGTTGATGTCCACAGGTCCGCCGGTGTTCATCCCGTATCCGTACAGGGTGAGCGTGCCGGCGAGGATCGAGATGATCGTGAAGGAGATCGCGAAGTTCGAGAAGCCGCCCATGCCGCGCAGCAGCTCCTGCGCGTAACCGAGCTCGTGCAGGGTCTTGACGTCTTCGCTGATGGCACTCTCGGCTGCTGGCGACACGGCGCCTGGCGGCGCGCCGTCCGCGCGCAGCGTGCCCTGGACCGTCTTGTCCTCAGTCACCTGGTCCTCTCCTCTCCGGTGGGTGTGGGACCTTCCATCGATAAGGTATGCCAAGCGCACCTTATACTCGGACGCGCGGGCTTGTCAAGCTCGCGGCCTGCGGCGCTGGCGCGGTGCGGCTCGCCCTGCAAGAGTTCAGGGCGTGAACCGCGCGAGCCTTGAGAGCGTCGGCCGCTCCCCGCCCGTTCAGCCTCCGTTTGAGAACGTCGTGTTCGCGCCCGTCTACGCCCAGACCGCGTTTGAGGAGACCGTCGAGCGCCTGGGCACCGCCGTCAAGCTGGGGCTGCTGGCGCCCGGCGCCAGGCTGCCGCCCGAGCGCGACCTGGCCGAGCAGCTCGAGATCTCGCGCTCGACGCTGCGCCTGGCGCTCGGCACGCTCGTGGAGAGCGGCTATCTCACCGTGCGCCGCGGCCGCGGCGGCGGGACCTTCGTCGTGGACCCGATCCCCCGCGCGGCGCCCGATCCCCGTTACGCCACGCCGGCGGCGCGCCGGTCGGCCCTTGACCTGCGCGTGGCCGTGGAGATCGGCGCCGTGGCGCTCGCGGCCGAGCGGGCGCAGCCGGCCCACCTGCGGCGTCTGAGCGCGCTCGTCGAGGACATGGACCGAAGCCGCGAGTTCTCAAGCTACCGGGTGGCCGATGCCAGGTTTCACATCGTCGTGGCCGAGGCCACCGGCGTGCCTGCCGTGATCGCTTCGATGACCTCGGTTCAGGCTGCGATGGACGCGATCATCGCGATGATCGCCCACCCCCAGCACGTGCTGGCGCGCTCAAACGATCAGCACCGGCAGCTGGTCGCCGCGCTCAGACGAGGAGACACCGCGCGCTGCGTGCGGATCATGCGCACGCACCTGGCGGGCACCGAGCACATCATCGAGGCGCTGATCCCGGCGAATCCGGGTGGCGCCGACGGTTGACGGTGCGTGCCCGCGGCGGATAGAGTGCCGTCATAAGGTTTTCTGATCAAACCATTTGAGGCGATGCGCACACAATCGGCCGCGGGCACGGCACCGGATCCACCCCTCACTCTTAAGGAGCTTGAGCGCGACGTTCAGGCCGGGGCGATCGACACCGTGGTGCTGGCGCTCGTGGACATGCAGGGCCGCCTTCAGGGAAAGCGGCTGGGCGCCCGCCACTTCGTGGAGGACGTCGCGGCTCACGGGGCTGAGGGCTGCTGCTACCTGCTGGCCGTCGACGTCGACATGAACACGGTGGACGGCTACGAGATGGCCTCCTGGCGGACGGGCTACGGCGACTTCGAGATGCACGCCGACCTGTCCACCCTCCGGCGCATCCCGTGGCACCCCGGGACCGCGCTGTGCCTGGCCGACCTGCGCTGGGCCGACGGGCGGCCGGTCGCGCCCTCGCCGCGGCAGATCCTGCGCCGCCAGCTGCAGCGCCTGTCCGAGCGGGGGTGGGAGGCACACGCCGCCACCGAGCTTGAGTTCATCGTGTTCCGCGACAGCTACGAGGAGGCATGGCGCCGCGGCTACCGCGACCTCACCCCGGTCAACCTCTACAACGTCGACTACTCGATGCTCGGCACGGCACGGATCGAGCCGCTGATGCGGCGCATCCGCAACGAGATGACCGGCGCCGGGATGGTGGTCGAGAGCTCCAAGGGCGAATGCAACCGCGGCCAGCACGAGGTCAACTTCCGCTACGCGCCCGCCCTGCACGCGGCCGACAACCATGCGATCTACAAGGACGGCGCCAAGGCGATCGCGGCCCAGGAGGGTCTCTCGATCACCTACATGCCCAAGTTCGACGAGCGCGAGGGCAACTCGTGCCACATCCACCTCTCGATCCGGGCCACGGACGGCACCCCCGTGCTCGCCGAAGATGAGCGGCTGTTTGAGAGCTTCGTGGCCGGCCAGCTGGCGCACCTGCGCGAGCTGACGCTTCTGTACGCACCGACCATCAACGCCTACAAGCGCTACGCGCGGGGCTCGTTTGCCCCGACGGCGATCGCCTGGGGAAAGGACAACCGCACCTGCGCGATCCGCGTCGTCGGCCACGGCGCCGGCCTGCGGCTTGAGAACCGCGTTCCCGGCGGCGACGTCAACCCCTATCTGGCGCTGGCGGCGATGATCGCCGCGGGGCTTGACGGCATCGACGCGGGGCTGTCGCTCGAGCCGCCGCTTGAGGGCAGCGCCTACGAGGCGGCCGACAGGCCCCGCCTGCCGACGACCCTGCGCGAGGCGCGCGACCTGTTTAGGTCAAGCCGGCTGGCGCGCGAGGCGTTCGGCGAGGAGGTCGTCGAGCACTATCTGAACATGGCCCAGGTGGAGCTTGACGCCTTCGACGCGGCCGTGACCGACTGGGAGCGCTACCGGGGGTTTGAGCGGCTGTGAGCGGCGAGGGCCGGCTTCAGGGCAAGGTGTGCGTGATCACCGGCGCCGCGAGCGGCATCGGGCTCGCGACCGCGCGCCTGTTTGAGCGACACGGCGCCCGGGTGGTCGGCGTGGACCTGGCGGAGGGGGCGCCCGGCGAGCTGAGCCTGCAGGCCGACGTGTCCGACGAGCGCCAGGTGGCGGAGCTGATGGCGCGCGCGCGCGATGAGCTGGGCGGGATCGACGTGCTGTTCAACAACGCCGGCATCTCCCCCAGCGACGACGCCTCGGTTCTGCACACGTCGCTCGAGGCCTGGCGCCGGGTGCAGGAGATCAACCTCACCAGCGTGTTTTTGTGCTGCAAGCACGGGATCCCCTACCTGCTGGAGCGCGGCGGCGGCTCGGTGATCAACACGGCCAGCTTCGTGGCCACGATGGGCGCCGCCACCTCGCAGATCTCCTACACGGCGTCCAAGGGCGGCGTGCTGGCGCTCTCACGGGAGCTGGGCGTGGAGTTCGCCCGCCGCGGCGTGCGCGTCAACGCCCTGTGCCCGGGGCCGGTGGACACCCCCCTGCTGCGCGAGCTGTACGCGTCTGACCCGGTGGCCGCCCAGCGGCGCCTGGTGCACGTGCCGATGGGCAGGTTCGCCCGCACGGAGGAGATCGCCAACGCGGCGCTGTTCCTCGCAAGCGACGAGTCCTCGTACATCACGGCCTCCACGTTCATGGTCGACGGCGGGATCTCCGCCGCCTACGTCACGCCGGAGTAGGCGGGAGTGTCCAAGGATCTGTGTAGGCAAGGACGAACAGGAGCGTCATGCCTACCACGACCAAGACCCCCAGCACGACCAGGACCCAGAGCAGGATCGAGTTGGACTCGGTGGAGTTGGAGAGCGCCGGGTTGGAGTCGGGTGAGCGTGCCGCCGGCGACGAGCGGAGCGAGCCCGGAGGGCGAGCGACGCGAGGCGCCGGCGGCACGCTGCGCGCCGCCGCGGGAGGTCCGTCCGTCGGGCACCGTCGCGAGCTTTCGCGGGAGCTGATCGATGAGGCGGTCGATCGCGCCAGGCTGCGCGCGCTGGTGGAGCTGCCCGACGGCGGCCGGCTCTCGGATGAGGTGATCGACCAGCTTTTGGCCGGCGCTAGGACCGAGGAGGAGATCGCTGGGCCCGGCGGCCTGCTCGCCGAGCTGACCAAGCGGCTCATCGAGCGGGCTTTGGAGGTCGAGCTGACTGAGCATCTGGGCTACGAGCCGCATCAGGAGCCGCCCGGCGGCGCGCCCAACCAGCGCAATGGCACGAGCCCGAAGACGCTGATCACAGAGCACGGCAAGGTCAGAATCGACGCTCCCCGCGACCGCAACGCAAGCTTTGAGCCCAAGATCGTTCGCAAGCGCCAGCGGCGGTTCGTTGGCTTTGACGACAAGATCCTGGCGCTCTACAGCCGCGGGCGGTCGCGTCCCTGTGCCGCTGTAAATCCTGACGGCGCAGGTTCGTGGCAATAGTTACATTATACCCTAGGCTGCAACCACCTCCTCGGGGCTGGGGAGAGAGTGAGTGTCACCGATGCGCGTGAGCGCTTGGCGCTCGAGG
>DATGLC010000041.1:0-34547 GCA_035294345.1 Solirubrobacteraceae bacterium | reverse complement strand
CGGCGTGGCCGTGCATGCGCATCGTCACCGCCTCGATCAGCGTCGGCCCCTCGCCGGCGAGCGCGCGCTCGCGCGCCTGGCGGGTGGCCTCGAACACCGCCTCGACGTCGTTGCCGTCCACGGTGACCCCGATGAAGCCGTAGGCGGCGGCGCGCTTCACCGGATCGACCGCGAACTGCTTGTCCAACGGCGTCGAGTATGCGTACTGGTTGTTCTCCAGCACGAAGATCACCGGCAGCCGCTGGACCCCGGCCCAGTTCATCGCCTCGTGGAAGTCCCCGCGGGAGGTGGAGCCGTCGCCGAACCAGGTCAGCGCGCACCGGCGCTCGCCCCGCAGCTTGAACGCCATCGCCATCCCGGTGGCCACGAGCATCATGTCGGGCAGCATCGACACCATCCCCACGCATCCCAGCCGGCGGTCGCCGAAGTGCACGTTGCCGTCCCGGCCGCGCGTCACCCCGCCGGCGCGGCCCATGTACTGAGCCAGGATCCGCGCGGGCGTGACACCGCGGATCAGATGCGCGGCGAGATCCCGGTGCAGGATGCACAGGCGGTCCTGGGGGGCCATCGCGAACGCGGCCCCCGCCGAGACCGCCTCCTGCCCGTACCCGTCGTAGAAGGAGCCGGGCACCCGGCCCTGACGGTAGAGGCTCATCGCCCGCTGCTCGATCGTGCGCATCAGGAGCATCGCGCGCAGCAGCAGCACGCGATCCTCCGCGGTGAGGTGCCCGGGCGCCTGCGCCTCTGGGGCGCTGGCTCGGGCGGTCTCGGTGGCCATCGTCTGGTCGCTCCCTCCATCGTCGGGCCACGTCGGGATCTCCGCGAGGCCGCGCTTTCGCCGCCGCCGGCGGGATCGCCGCAGGCACCGGCTTGGGGTGCCTCAAGCCTACCCCACACGGGCTCTAACCTCTGCTCATGGAGGTCGCCTGGCTGCACCGTGCGCGGTGGCGATGGCGCGGGGCGCTTCTGTGGCCCACGTTCATCGTCGCGGCGCCCGCGGATGCCGTGATCGCGCACCTCTGGCCGGCTGTGGGCAGCGCCGAGAGCCTGGGCAGCGGGCTCCTGGTGGGCCTGGTTGCGAGCCTGCTGGCGGTCGTGGTGGGCTCGCCTGCGCTGGGCGCCGCGCTGCGGCTGTTGCGCCCCGGCCTGCCGGTGGCGATCGCGCGCAACTACGGAGGCGCGATCGCGGTCTCGCTGGTGACCGCGACGCTGGTGGCGCTCGGCCTGGCGCACCGGGACGCGATCGCCCGCAGCGACGCGCTGCTGCGCGACGCCCTCGCGCGCGCGGTGGCGTTCATCGGCTTTAGGGCGCCGGCGGAGTTTCGCTCAAACGCGGCGCGCCCCGACGTGCTGGTGATCCAGCCGGACGCGATCTACCGCGTCTGCGTGCCCGGCCGGGAAGACGGTCGCTGGTACTGCGTGGTCGTGCGCCCCCAGGTCGGCGGCTCGCAGGGGGGCGTGGTGTTCGCCGGGTCTGAGCCCAACGAGCTGCTGGCGCAGGGCGGCTACTGAACCGGCGGCGCGCCCGCTGGCGCGGCGTGCCGCGCGCTGCCGGCCCTCAGCCCCTCCGCCGCCTCCCGCAAAGCCTCCGCGGGCGCAGGCGAAGCCCCCGTGCCAGCCTGCCCAGCCTCCGCGGCGGCGGCCCGCCCAGCCTCCGCGGCGGCCTGCCCGGCCTCCGCTGCGTCCCGTCCAGCCGGGGTGATCGAGTCAAACGTCTCCGCCAGGCCTCGCAGGACGGCGGCAGCGGCGCGCAGCTCCCGGTCTGAGAAGCCCGCGAGCCCCGCCTCCAGGCGCTCGGACAGCCGCGCGTAGCGCTCGTCGAGCAGCCTGCGGCCGTGCTCGGTCAGCGACGTGAGCACCACTCGCCGGTCCTGCTCGGAGCGCTCGCGGCACACCAGTCCGGCCGCGGCCAGGCCCTCGAGCATCTCCGTGGCGCTGGCCGGGGACAGGTCCGCGTGCAGCGCCAGCTCCCTGGTGGCCATCGGACCCGACTCCCGCAGCCCGAACAGCAGCCCGTACTGGGCGTCGGAGAGCACCTCGTGGCAGCGCTGCTCGCGCCCGCGCATTCTGCGCATCGCGCCCAGGCACGCCTTGAAGGCCCGGCCCAGCTCGGAGATGGCCTCGCGGCTGCCAGGCGCCTCAGGGCCTTGCGCTGCGGCTGCCCACCCGCTGGCCGCCGCGCGGGCGCTCATGCCATCGCCTCCGCAAGCGCGCCCGCCTCCGGCGCGCCCGCGCCGTCCTCAGAACGCGCCATCCTCGCGGCTCGCTCCGTGCGCATCAGCACGATCGACGGTACCACGGCCGCCAGGGTCAGCCCGAACGACCACCAGAACGCGGTGCCGTAGGCCGATGCTGCGGCCGCCAGGCGGTGCGAGGGTGGCTGCGCCAGCGCGGCCGTGAGCGCTCGCTGCAGCGCGACGGTCACGACCGCTATCCCGATCGAGCCCCCGACGCGCTGCAGGATGTTCAGCTGCGGTGTCGCGTCTGACAGCTCGCGGCGCTCGAGCGCGGCGAACGCGGCCGACATCGCGGGCATGAACGAGAACCCGATCCCGAAGCCCCTGACGACCATCACGCCGCACAGCGCCGCGACGGACGTGTGGGCTCCGATCAGCGCCAGCGGCACGGTCGCCGCCGCGGTCACCAGCACGCCGAAGAGCGTCAGTGGCCCGCCGCCGATGCGGTCGGTCAGCTTGCCTGAGAGCGGCAGCACCAGCGCGGCTCCCAGGCCCTGTGGAGCGGTCAGCAGACCGGTCACGAACACGCTCTCGCCGCGGATCGTCTGCCAGTAGAGCGGCAGCAGGATCATCCCGCCAAACAGGGCCGCGCCCACGCAGAACATCGCGATCGAGCCGGCCGCGAACGTCGGGCGCCGGTACAGGCGCAGGTTCAGCAGCGGCCTGCGCACGCGCAGCGAGTAGACCCCGAACGTCGCCACCAGCGCCAGGCCGGCCAGCAGCGGCGCGACCACCTTGGGCGCCGTGAAGCTGGCGGTCACGCCGATCTCGGCCAGCCCGTAGGTGATCAGCGGCAGCCCGCTGGCGAGCATCGCCAGGCCGCGGACGTCCAGCGGCTCGACCGGCTTGCGCGCCACCGAGGGGAGGATGCGGGCGCCGGCGACAACCGCGATCGCGCCGATCGGCACGTTGACGAAGAAGATCCAGCGCCAGGCGATGTTCTCGAGGATCAGGCCGCCGATCATCGGGCCGAGGATCGGCGCCAGCATCGCCGGCACCGCGACGACGCTCATCACCCGGCCCATGCGCTTGGGGCCCGCGGCCTCCGCCAGCATCAGCTGGCCGACCGGCAGGATCATCCCGCCGCCGATCCCCTGGATCACGCGGAACGCGATCAGCTCGGTCGCCGAGCCCGCAAAGCCGCACAGCGCCGAGCCGGCGGTGAACAGGACCAGGGAGGTCAGGTAGACGGGCTTTGCGCCGAACCGGCGCGCGAACCAGCCGGTCACGGGGATCACGGCGGCCAGAGCCAGCAGGTAGCCGTTGGCGACCCATTGGATGCCGTCGATCGTGGTGTGCAGATCTCTGGATAGCGTCTCAAGCGCGACGTTGACGATCGTCGTGTCGAGGATCGACATGATCGATCCCAGCACGACGACGGCGCTGATGCGCCAGACGTACGCGCCGATCCGGTCGGCTGCTGCGGTGTTTGGGTTCATGATGGGATGATCGTCAGATTCGGTCGGTTCCTAAAGATTCGGTACCGAAGTTTAGGATCCGAATGACCCTGTGTCAAGGGGCCAGCCTGGCTGCGCCTCTCAGCAGCGCGCGGTGGGCGGCTATCTTGCGGCGGACATGGCGAGCTTCGAGGAGCTGGGGCTGGAGGCGGCGCTGCTTGAGGCGATCCGCGATGTCGGCTACGACGAGCCCAGCCCGATCCAGCAGCAGGCGATTCCGCCGCTGCTGCGCGGGCTCGATGTGATCGGCCAGGCGCAGACGGGCTCGGGCAAGACCGCCGCCTTCGGTCTGCCGATGCTCCAGTACGTGGACCCGCACGTCGACGAGGTCCAGGGGCTCGTGCTCACGCCGACGCGCGAGCTGTGCATCCAGGTCACGCAGGCTCTTCGCGCTTACGGCGCGCGCAAGGGGGTCGATGTGGTGGCGGTCTTCGGCGGCGCTCCGATCCGCAGCCAGCAGGCGCAGCTGCGCGCCGGCGGGCACATCGTGGTCGGGACCGTGGGGCGGGTCAAGGACCTGATCTCCCGCCACTCGCTGATCCTCAACGCGTGCCGGTTCGTCGTGCTCGATGAGGCCGACGAGATGCTGGACCTCGGCTTCCTGGAGGACGTGGAGCGCATCCTGGCGCTCACGCCGTCCAGCCGCCAGACGGCGCTGTTCTCGGCGACGATGCCGCCGGAGATCCGCCGGCTCGCCGACCAGTACCTGTATGAGCCGGTGACGGTGCGCGTGAAGGCCGCGACCCTGACGGTCGACACCGTCGAGCAGTTCGCCCTGGAGGTGCCCGCGCGCGAGAAGGTGTCAGCGCTGGTGGAGGTGCTGGAGGCCGAGCGGCCCGACCAGGCGATCGTGTTCGTGCGCACCAAGGTGCGCTGCGATCAGCTGTACCGCACGCTGCGCGACCGCGGCATGAACGTTCGCGCCCTGCACGGCGACATGACCCAGGGGGCGCGCGACGGGGTGATGATCGCCTTCAAGGGCGGGCGCGTGCCGCTGCTGGTCGCCACCGATGTAGCCGCGCGCGGCCTGGACATCTCCGGGATCTCGCACGTGATCAACTTCGACGTCCCCACCTCGCCCGACGTCTACGTGCACCGGATCGGCCGCACCGGCCGCGTGGGGCGCAGCGGCCGCGCGATCACGCTGTATGAGCCGCGCCAGGCGCGCGAGGTGCAGGCGATCGAGCGCCACGCCGGGGTGCGGCTGTCGCCGTGGGTCAAGGATGCGCGGGTGGCGCCCACGCCCGTCAAGGCGCCGCCGCGCCGCCACTCCAAGCCGCGCGCGGTCGCCAACGGCGGCCGCTGGGACGGTCGCTTCAGCAAGCTGATCCTGTCCGGCGGGCGAGCCGCGGGCCTGGAGCCGTCGGACATCATCCATGCGATCACCTCCGCGGCGGCGCTCGACGGCGAGGCTGTGCGCAACGTGCGCGTGCTCGAGCGCTTCGCGTTCGCCGAGGTTCCCGCAAGCGAGGCGCAGCGCGTCGTGGAGCGGACGGCGGGAACCCGCGTGCGCGGGCACGAGCTGGCGCTGGAGATCGCGCGGGGCTGAGCCACGGCGGGGGCGCGCGGCTGAGCCCACCATGGGGCGCGCGGCGGGGCCCGCGGTGGGCGTGCAGGGGAGCCCGCGGTGGGGGCCCGCGCCGGGCGCTGAGCGGCCCCGCCCGACGCGCGCCGCGACTTCACGGGGCGCGGCGGTGTTGATGCTTTGCGAGCGTGCGGCCGGGATCCCCCTCGGCCGCGCACGCCGGGCCTGCCCGCCCGGCCTTCCGTCAGTCCACCGGGCCGCCGGCCCGCTTTTTAGAAATGGAGGGTCAACATGCGCTTCAAGTCGCTCCTTGCCCGCCGGCCGTCACCCGCGGTCGCGATCTCGACCGTCGCCCTATTTCTCTCGCTTGCGGGCGTGGGCTGGGCTGCCACGCAGCTGCCGCCCAACAGCGTCGGCACCGCGCAGATCCAAAACCAGGCGGTCACCTACCGCAAGATCAGGCCCAGCTCTGTGGGGATCGTGCGCGCCAACACCAGCCAGCTGCAGGTCAGGGTCAACGGCACCTGCGCGGCGGGCAGCGCGATCGGCGCGATCGATCGCGCCGGCCATGTGACCTGCAACCAGACCCTGCCCCAGCAGTACGGCACCACCGACAACACCGCCTCGGAGGTCGGCGCGACCGCTGTGACCGTGACGAGCGTCGCGCTGCCCACCGGGTCCTCGTATTTGGCGTTCGCCAACCCGACTGCGACCGTGACGCCGGCCAGCGGCGTGACGACCAGCCAGCATGTGACGGTCACCTGCAAGCTCACGGTCGGCTCCAACACCGAGACGCGATCTGTGACGATCGACACCACCGGCGTGGCCGGCCAGTCGTCGATCGCGTCGATCCCGCTGCAGGAGGCGGGCCAGTCGGGCACCGGCTCTGTCAGCTGCACGAGCTCGGTGGCGCCGCTGTCCGGGGTGCAGACCCAGCCGGCCGCGCCGTCCGTGTCGGTGACCTCGGCAATCGACGCCTTCCAGGTCCAGTAGCGGCGGCCGCCGTGGGGCGGGCCCGTCCGCAGAGAGAGGGCCGGCCCGCCCCGGCCGCTGGCGCCGTGCCGGCCGTGCCGGCGACCGCCCCGGCTGCCGGCGGCCGCCGCCCTGCTGGCGGCTCACCCTGCACTCCGGCATCCCGAGCTGCTGCGGTCCGGCGCCCGGCGCTCCGGCATCCCGAGCCGCCGCGGCAGGCGCCCCGCGGCCGCCGGATCCGAGTACTGTCAGCACATGAGCACAGCGACGATGAACACGACGATGGGCGCGATCGAGCTTGAGCTGTTTGACGAGGACGCCCCCAGGACGGTGGAGAACTTCCGCAGGCTCGCGGCCGACGGCTTCTACGACGGCATCGTCTTTCACCGCGTGATCCGCGACTTCATGATCCAGGGCGGCTGCCCGCTGGGGACCGGCACCGGTGGCCCGGGCTACCGGTTCGACGACGAGCCCAACGAGCACCGCGTCGTGCGCGGCGCGCTGGCGATGGCCAACGCGGGTCCGAACACAAACGGCTCGCAGTTCTTCATCGTCACCGCGCAGAGCGCCCCCTGGCTGGACGGAAAGCACACCGTGTTCGGCCGCGTGAGCGCCGGCATGGAGGCGGTCGACCGGATCGAGGCGGTTCCCACCGGCGCCAACGACCGTCCGCTTGATCCGCCGCGGATCGAGTCGATCCGGCTTGACCCACCGTTTGGCTCAGGCGAGGCGGAGCCGGCCTGAGCCGGTCGATCGGTGAGCGTGCAGTCGGCGGACGTGCGCGAGATCGAGGTCGACAACCCCGCCACCGGCGAGCGCGTCGGGGCGGTGCCTCTGCTGGATCGCGAGCAGGTCGCCCAGCTGGGCATCCGTGCTCGCCGCGCGCAGCCGCAGTGGGAGGCGATCGGCTTCGAGGGCCGCGCCCGCGTCATGCGCCGCGCGCAGCGGTGGATGATGGACAACGCGCAGCGGGTGATCGCTCAGGTCGTGGCCGAGACCGGCAAGACCCATGAGGACGCGCAGCTGGCGGACCTCGGCTACACCGTCGCGGCGCTGGGCTTCTGGGCTGCGCACGCGGCATCGTATCTGGCGGACGAGCGAGTCCCTTCCTGGCGCACGCCCCCGCTCGTCGGCCGGCGGCTGGTCGTGCGCCGCGTGCCCTTGGGGGTGGTGGGAGTGATCGGGCCGTGGAACTACCCGATCGCCAACTCCTTCGGGGACTGCATCCCGGCGCTGATGGCGGGCAACAGCGTGATCCTCAAGCCCAGCGAGGTGACGCCGCTGAGCTCGCTTTTGATGGCCGAGATGCTGGGCGAGTGCGGCATCCCCGAAGACGTCTTCCAGGTCGCCACCGGCGATGGCAGCACCGGCGAGGCGCTGATCTCCCACGTCGACTGCGTGATGTTCACGGGCTCGACCGCCACCGGGCGCAGGGTGCTGCGCGCGGCCGCCGAGGCTTTCATCCCCTGCTATCTGGAGCTGGGCGGCAAGGACCCGATGATCGTCTGCGCCGACGCGGACCTCGATCGCGCCGCCAACGCCGCCGCCTTCTACGCGATGAACAACGCCGGCCAGGTCTGCATCTCGGTGGAGCGATGCTACGTGGAGGCTCCGGTCTACGACGAGTTCGTCGAGCGCGTGACGGCGATCGTCCGCGGCCTGCGCCAGGGGGAGCCGCGCGGCGAGGGAACGGTCGAGCTGGGCGCGGTGATCTTCCCGCCGCAGCTGCGAATCGTCGACGAGCACGTCCGGGATGCCGTCGCCCGGGGCGCGCGCGTGCTGACCGGCGGCCACGCGCACGAGGGGCGGGGGCGCTTCTTTGAGCCCACGGTGCTGGTCGACGTCGACCACTCGATGCGATGCATGCGCGAGGAGACGTTCGGGCCGACGCTGCCGATCATGCGGGTCTCCAGCGCCGAGGAGGCCGTGAGGCTCGCAAACGACTCGCCCTATGGGCTTCAGGCGAGCGTCTGGACGAGGGACGTGCGCCGGGGGGAGGAGCTGGCCCGGCGCATCCAGGCCGGCACGGTGTGCGTCAACGACGCCCAGATGAACTACGGCGCCCTGAACCTGCCGATGGGCGGCTGGAAGTCATCGGGGCTTGGCACGCGCCACGGCGCCGACGGCATCCGCAAGTACACGCGCACCCAGTCGCTGATGATCGCCCGCGTGACCCCCAAGCGCGACCCGTTCATGTTCCCCTACAGCGCGCGGCGCACCCGCCTGCTGCGGCGCGCGATGCGGCTCATGTACGGACGCGGCTCGCGCGCCTGACGCCCCGTCTCACCTCGCCGGTCCGCGGGCCGGCGCCGTTGAACGTGGTGGCGCTGAAGGCGGGCGGGCCGGCCCGGCGGGCATAGCCGAGGCGCGGCAGCCCGAACAGATCCTCCAGCGCGGCAAGTAGCGAGAAGTGGTTGGCGTAGTCGATCGCGTCGATCGTCCCGGGCTTGATCCAGGGCGAGATCAAAAGCAGGCCCACGCGCCCGCCGCCGCCGCTGGGAGAGCTCTGGCGGGCGCCCAGCGAGGGCGGGGCGGCCGGCGGAGCGGTCGTCGCGGAGCTAGATGTGCCGGTGCCGGTCGATCCGGCTGTCGTGGTGGACGCGCCGGTTGGGGCCGGCGCGCCCGGGCCGGCGGACGCGCCGGCGCTCGTCTGCACGCCGGTCGTGGCCGGCGTCGCGGGGCTGGTGGACGGGTTCGTCCTGCTCGGCGAGCTCGTGGCTGTGGACGTGTCCGTCGTGGTCGGCGAGCCGGGGCCGGTCGGCGCGCCCGTCGTGGCTGACGTGCTCGCGGTGGGGATCGTGCCCGCGGCGGAGGTCCCGCCCGTCCCCGCGGTGGAGGTCCCGCCCGTCCCCGCCGCGCCCGCGGGCAGGTTCGGGTACACCGGGCGCTCGCAGCAGGCGCTTGCGTCGGCATCCGCGCCGCTCTGCTGTGCCTCGTCGAAGGTGATCGCGATCAGTCCTCCGTCTCGGTAGGCCGGTGAGCGCTCGAGCTCGGCCACCAGGTTGCGCAGGAAGCGGTCAAGCGGCCTTATGCCGGCGACCGCGCCCGCGCGGCACGGCTGCGGGTCGCCGTCGTCGCAGGGATCGGGCGCGATGTAGGCGAGGTTGGGCGTCGTCGAGGCCGATGCCAGGTCCCTGGGCAGACGGGAGAGGTCGACGTCACGCCGCGTGCAGCTGCGCGCCTCGATCAGCGAGGAGAAGTACACGAACGGGTTGCGCCAGGTGACGTAGGGGTCGCCCGCCGACGGCGCCTGGTCGCCGTCGGCGGCACCCAGGCGGGGGTGGCGGCAGGCCTGCGGCCCGCTGGCCGCGCCCGCCTGCCCCTGCACGTACGCGCGCCAGCTCAGATGCGCGGCTTCGATCTGCCCGGCGAGCGTCTGCGCGACCGGCGGATAGACGCACCCCTGGCCGATGATCTGCCCATCCGCGCCGGCGCTCGCGGGCTCGATGCGGGTGAACACCGGGCAGCCGGCCTGCGTCTGGGGCGTCGGCCCCTGGCCGCTGATGAGCGCGATCTCGTTTGCCAGCTCCCCGCCCGCGACCGCGTAGTAGTTGTCGATCAGCTCGCCCTGCCTGGGCAGCGCGTCGGCCAGGTAGCGGTCCGCCGACCCGAACGTCTGCGAGAACCCCTGATCGCCGAGCACCACCAGGAACACGTGGCGGATCGGCGGAAGCCCGTCATGGCCGCCCGGCGGCGTGCTGCCTCCAGCGGTCGCGGTCGAGGAGCCGCCCGGGCTCGTGCCGCCCGCCGCGGACGATCCGCCTGCGCCGCTTGAGCTTGCGCCCGCAGATGACCCGCCTTCGCCGCTTGAGCTTGCGCCCGCCGATGATCCGCCCGCGCCGCTCGAGCCGCCGCCGGCCGATGACCCGCCCGCGCCGGCGGAGCCTGCGCCCGCGGATGACCCGCTCGCGCTCCCGGCGGTGGGCTGGCCGCCGGGAGCGGAGCTTCCCGTTGCACCGTGCTGGTCGCTGCGGCCCGGCGTCGAGCCCGGACGCGACGCGTCCGTCCGGCTCGCCGCGTGAGCTGCGGAGCGCTCGAGCACCAGCGGCGCCCCCGCGAGCGTGATCGGTCGCGAGCCACCGATCGTCGCCCCGATCGCGGCGCCGAAGGCGACCATGACCGTCAGCGCGACGATCGCCGCCACGGGATGCGCATACCAGGGTCGCTCGCGGAGCGTCGGCTCGCCGCAGCGAGCGCAGTAGCGGGCTTCTGCCGCCAGCTCTGCTTCGCAGGCGTCGCAGCGGGCGCTGATCGTCGGGTCGCTCATGCTCGTCCGGCGCGCAGTCTGACCGCACGAGCCCGCGCACCTGTGACGATCTCGTGGCCGACGGTCACAGCGCCTTCACAACCCCCGCCAGCATGGCGGTTATCGTCGCCGCCGCCATGGGGGTCACCGACGCACACGGCGATCGCGTTCACGGAGCCGGCCCGCACGGCGACCGCGTGCCGGTCACAGGCAGCGACGGCGTCGTCATGCGGACCGCGCAGGCCGGCCCGGACCTCGCACGCGATCGCCCCCGCGACACTCGGCCGCGAGGCGCGGAGGCGCCCGGCGCTCTGGATGCGCTGACCGTGGCGGTCGAGGGACGGTGCTCGGGCTGTGGCTCGCCGCTCGCCACCGACCAGCGCTACTGCCTGGAGTGTGGCCAGCGACGCGGCACGGCGCTGTCGCCCTCGCCCCCGCCGTCGCCGCGCGCGGGGCTCCACCAGCCAGCGGCCGGCGCTGCGCCGATCCGTTCACGGGGGCCCTCCTCGGCCGCGGTGATCGCGGGGATCGCGACGCTCGTGCTCGCCATGGGCGTGGGAGTGGAGATCGGGCGGCTTGCAAGCCACGGCGCAGCGATCGTCGCCGGCACAGGCCGACCAGAGGTGATCGACCTCGCCGGCGCCGGCGCGGGCGCCGGCTCCACCGACTCGACTGCCGCGAGTGGATCATCCGCCTCGCAGCCGGCGTCCGGGTCCTCGGCGACGCACGGGCGGGCTCGGTCGCATCGTCGCTCCGGCGCCGCGCATCAGGGGCGGTCGACGCCGGCCTCCGTGCCAAAGCCCACGGCCAAGGCGGTCCAGCGGGCGCAGTCGGCCGCATCAAGCGTGCTCGGCGGTGGCGCCGGGCAGTCCAACGCCACGGTCTCGACCGGCCAATCGTGCGCGTCGGGAACCGCCGGCTGCCAGAACGGCCATTTCACCGGCAACTACTTCGGCCCATGAGCCGCGCGCCGTCACCGTTGCGGTGCTCGGCCGCGGCGCGGCCACGAGCACCGGGACGCGAGCGGTGGCGATCGCGTCTGGGCTGAGGCACCGGCTGGGAAGGCGCCGCGTCGCCTCGCAGGGCGCCGCGCCGCCGCTGGTCTCAGGCGGGTCACGTGATGCCCGGGAGGCGTCCGTGGACCTTCGCCGCCGGCGTGAGCAGCTGCAGGCGCGGGTGATCGATCTGCAGTTCGATCTTGGCGGGCTCGCCTACGAGATGGCGATTCGCAACCGGATCCGGATCGACCTTCTGCTCGAGCGCGCGGCGGTCCTTCAGAGCGCCGATGCGGAGCTGGCCGAGCTTGATCGGATCCTGCGCCTCCAGGAGAGCGCGACCGCCGGGGAATGCCCTTCCTGCGGCGCGCCGCACTCAAGCGGGGCGACCTACTGCTGGCAGTGCGGGAGCCGGTTGCTGAGCGAGGTCAGGCTTGACTCCTGGCGCCGCGCATCGAGCGCCGGCGACGCCTCCGCCATGCCGGGCGGCTCGTCAATGCCGGGCGGGTAGGCCCCGCCTCGCTGCTCCGACGGCGCGCGGAGCCTCACCCAAAGCGTCCGCTGACGTAGTCGCGGGTGCGCGGGTCGGCGGGGTTGGTGAACAGCGTGCGCGTGGGCGCATACTCGATCAGCGTGCCCGCTCGCCGACCGTCGACGGCCTCCAGGCCGAAGAACGCCGTGCGGTCGGCCACCCGCGCGGCCTGCTGCATGTTGTGGGTCACGACCACGATCGTGAAGCGGTGCCTGAGCGCGCGGATCAGCTGCTCGATCGACGCGGTCGCGAGCGGATCCAGGGCGGAGGCGGGCTCGTCGAGAAGCAGCACGTCAGGCTCGATCGCGATCGCGCGCGCTATGCACAGTCGCTGCTGCTGGCCTCCGGACAGCCTCAGCGCGCTCTCGCGCAGGCGATCCTTGACCTCGTCCCAGAGAGCGGCCTGCTCCAGCGCGTGCCTGACGCGGTCGTCGAGCCCAGTCCGCATGCCTAGGTTCCGCGGCGCCCAGGCGACGTTGTCGTAGATCGACTTGGGGAACGGGTTGGGCTTCTGGAAGACCATCCCGATCCGGCGGCGCACCTCCACCCGGCTGGTCGCCGGCGCGTACAGGTCGTGGCCGCGGTAGAGGACCTGGCCTGAGAGACGGAACCCCGGGATCGAGTCGTTCATCCGGTTGAGGCTGCGCAGGAAGGTCGACTTGCCGCACCCAGAAGGGCCGATCACCGCCGTGACCGTGTTGGCGTGGATGTCCAGCGTCGTCTCCGCGAGCGCCTGCGCCGAGCCGTAGTGCACCGCCATGTCGCGGATCTCGAACACCGCCGGCGGCAGCGGCTCGCCTCTGGCCTCACGGTCCGGCTCAGCCGGCTCCAGGCGCAGCCGGTGGCGCGGTGCGACCCCGAGGGCCGGCAGGTCGCCGGCGCCGCCCATCGCATCGTTGACCGAGGCGGTCACAGCCCCATCCGCCTGCGCGAGCGCGCCAGCAGGATGCGCGCCCCGATGTTCGCGACCAAGACGCCGCTCAGCAGCACCAGCGCCGCGCCCCACGCGAGCGACAGCGCCGACGGCGCGGGGAGGTCGTAGGTGGTGTAGATGAACATCGGAACGCTGGGAACCCCGTGAGCGATCGGGTCAAGCTGGAAAGCCGCTGGGTCATAGAGCCCGTCGACCAAAAGCAGCGGAGCGGTCTCGCCCGCCGCGCGGGCGATCGCCAGCAGCGCGCCGGTCGCGATCCCGCCCGCGGCCGCGGGAAGCGTGACGCCCAGCACTGCTCTCCAGCGATCCACGCCCAAGGCGTCCGCGGCCTCGCGCAGCGTTCCCGGGACGAGCGCCAGCACCTGCTGGCTCGAGCGCGCGATCAGCGGCAGCATGATGATCGACAGCGCGACAGCGCCTGCCAGGCCCGTCTCCTTGTGCTCGGCGGTCACGATCAGTCCGAACACGAACACGCCGACCAGCACCGTGGGCAGGCCCTGCAGCATGTCGAGCACGAGCTCCAGCGCACTGGCCAGGCGCGAGCCCGGGGCGACCTCGCTGAGCAGCAGGCCGATCAGGACGCCCAATGGGATCGCGATCGCGGCCGCGAGCGCGACCATCACGGCGCTGCCGACCAGCGCGTTGGCGATTCCGCCCCCGGCGAGCCCGCGCGACGGCTGCGTGAGGAAGGCGAGGCTGATGGCCGGGGCGCCGTTCGCAACCACCGTGGCGACGACGTCGACCAGCAGCGCGACCGCCAGCGCCGCCGCTGACGCCATCGCCAGCTCGGCGGCCCGGCTGATCGCAGCGCGCCGGCGCAGGTTGCCGGCCGGGCGCAGCGGCGTGCCCGTGGTTCGGCGGCCCTGGTCGCCGCGGGGACGGCGGCCGGCCAGGCTGGCGGCGCGAGCGCTCACGTGGACAGCGCCCTGGTGACGTCGAACCGCCGTCCGATCCAGCGCGCGATGAGGCTGATCGAGAGCTCGATCGCGAGCAGGATCAGCCCGAGGTAGAACAGCGCGGGGATCTCGTTGCCGACCGGCGAGATGAACTCCTGAGCGATCCGCGGCGCCAGCGCGTTGCCGGGCAGAAACAGCGAAGCGTGGATCCCCTCGCCGTCGCCGATGACCTGCAGCACCGCGATCGCCTCTCCGAGCGCTCGCCCCAGTCCCAGCACGATCGCCGCCGCCAGGCCGGACGCGGTTGCGGGCAGCACAACCCCGCGGATCACCTCCCAGCGTGTCGCTCCAAGCGCGGCGGCGCCGTCGGTCAGCTCGCGCGGCACCGTCGCAAACAGGTCGCGGCTCAGCGCGGCGACGATCGGGACCACCATCAACGCCAGCGTCAACCCTGCGGTGAACACGCTCAGGCCGGTCGTCTGCGGGGCTCCGAAGAGCGGGATGCCACCGAGCGCGGCGTGCAGGGGCCCCTCCAGGTGGTGGGCCACGAACGGCGCGAGCACGTCCACGCCCCAGAAGCCGACGATCACGCTTGGGATCGCCGCCAGCAGCTCCACCAGCGGCCCGACCACCGCCCGCACGCCTGAGGGAGCGAGCACGGCCAGGTAAAGGCCGATCGCGAGCCCGATGGGCGCCGCCAGCGCCAGGGCGATCGCCGAGGTCATCCCGGTGCCGTAGAGCGCCTGCGCTCCGCCGAAGCGCCCGAAGTTCGGCGCCCAGCGCGAGTGCAGCACGAAGGCCAGCCCGTAGCGTGAGATTGCCGGAGCGGCGCCACGCACCAGCTCGCGCACGATCTCGGCGACCAGCGCGAGCGCGCTCAGGCCCGCCAGGGCGCACGCCGCGTAAAGCATCCGGTCCCCGGCGCTGTCGCCGCCACCTGCCCACCGGCGGCGCGTCGATGCTTTCGCTGAGCCGCGCACGGGCGGGGAGCCTAGCCGAGGCGGCTTGCGCGGCCGCACGGTGAACCGGCGCGTTCACCGCAATTACTCCACGGAGTTACACCTTCGTAACAGGTGAAATCCGCGCGACGGCGATGCTGCTGCGCGCCTGCCACGGCCGCGTCCCTGCCGGGGCGTCCCGTGCAGGCATCGAGCACCGGGTGACCGGTGCATGGATCACCGATCGAAAGGAAGTCAGCCTTGCTCACCAAGAGATTGGCCACCTTCGCGGGCGCGCTGGCGCTCGCGGGCGCACTGATCGCGTCCGCCTCCACCGCTGCGGCCGCGGCGGCCGCTCTCTCGGGCGCCGGCTCCACGCTGGTGGCGCCGATCGAGGCCGAGTGGGCCGCTGCATGGGCGCAGTCGACTGGCAACCCGCAGCCCACCTATCAGCCGGTCGGGTCAGGTGCCGGCTTGAAGGACATCGCGGCCGGCCTGGTGGACTTCGGCGGCTCTGACGCGCCGCTGTCGGCCTCCACCACGCCGTGCAACGGGTGCTTTCAGATCCCGTGGGCGCTCACGGCCACCGGTGTGAGCTGGAACGTCCCGGGAATCCGGCACCTGAGGCTCACCGGCCCGGTGCTTGCGAGGATCTACCTGGGGCAGATAACCAACTGGGACAACCCGGCGATCACCCGGCTCAACCGCGGGGAGCGCTTCCCCAACCTCACGATCACCCCGATCCATCGCGCCGACGGCTCGGGTGACTCATACGCGTTCACCGACTACCTATCCGATGTCAGCCCGCAGTTCAAGCGCCAGGTCGGAAGGGCAACGAAGCCCGCGTTCCCGACGGGTCCGGGAGGTCAGGGCAACGGAGGCATGGTCACGGTCCTGCAGCAGACGCGGGGCGGGATCGCGTACATCGCCGTCTCCTACCTGATCGCCCATCGCCTGCCGGCTGCGGCCATTCAAAACCAGGCCGGCAACTTCGAGGTGCCGAACCTGCGCAACATCGCCAACGCGGCGTCGGTCGGTCACGAGGCAGCGAACGGTGAAATCCACATCGTCGACCCGCCGCGGCGCGCGCGGATCGCCTACCCGATCTCGACCTTCACCTACTGCATCCTGCAGCCGACCGACCCGCTCGGCAACGGGGCGCTGCTGCGTTCGTTCGTGCGCTACGCGCTCGGCCCGGGGCAGGCCTTTGGCCCGGCGCTGGACTTCGTGCCGCTGCCCGCGAACATCAGGGCGGCGGACGAGCGCGCCGCGGATCGGATCCACTGACTGCGGCTTCACCAGAGCGGCGCCCGGGCTCGGCCCTGCGAGGGCCGCGCCCGGGCGTGCGCCGCCCGGCGAGCGCGGGCGGCGAGGTTTTGTCCACGAGGAGATCGGAGGTGGCAGTGAGGCTTCAGAGGGCTCTCAGGGGCATCGCGGCCGGCGCGGGCGCGGCGCTTGTGGTGGCGGCGCCGGTGGCGGCCAGTGCGGCAAGTCCGGCGGCGCGCACTCGCGTGCGCTGTCAGGCGAGCACCGCGATCGCCGTCGCGCCGGGTCAGACGGGCGTGCTCGCCCCGGTGGTGAGCGGGGTCGAGTATGGGCCGCTCCGGTGTGGCGCGATGCTCGGCAAGGGCATCCAGAGCGACTCGTTCACGGTCCCGGTCAGCGGCAACACGATGGCCAGGTACGTGCTTTACCTGCGCTCCGGCACGCTGTACGGGACATACGAGCTGACGCCTGAGCAGACGGGCCTTGACTTCTACGCCACGACCTGGACAGGCAGGATGCGGGTGTCCGGTGGCACGGGCGCGTTCCGCGGGTTTCACGGAACCGGCGTGATGAGCTGCCATTCAGGCGACGGCATCCACACGGTCTGCTCGGACAGGCTGTCTCTGGTTCCGTGAGCGCGCATCTGGCCGGGCGCGCCGCGCGTTGATCGTGGCGTGTCCGGTCAGCTGTGTGGCGTGTCCGGCCAGCTGTGTGGCGTGTCCGGTCAGCTGTGCGGGCAGCCGGCGAGCCCGGCCCGCCGATCGGCCTGCTCCGTCGTCCAGCGGCGCGCGCGGTTCAGCGGCGCGCGTCGTCCAGCGGTACACGTCGTCCAGCGGCGCAGAGCCCGTCGAAGCGGCAGCAGCCCCGCGCCGGCCTCATCGCAGGGCACGCCCCAGGAGGGCCTCGAGCGTCGCGATCGTCTCGGTGGCGCTTCGGTGATGCACCGCTGCCATCCCCAGCGCGCGTGCCCCCTCCACGTTGACGCGCAGGTCGTCGACGAACACGCAGTCTTGCGGCCCAAGTCCCACGGCCGCGGCGGCGAGCTCGTAGATGCGCGGCTGGGGCTTTCGCACCCCGACCTCGCCTGAGATCACCACCCCGTCGAACAGCCGCGCGAGCATCTCCCGGTCGTAGCGCCCCGCCCCCCAGGAGTTGGACACCAGGCCGGTGCGCACGCCGGCCGCGCGGGCCGATGCGACCGCCGCGAGCATCTCCTCATCCGGCCGGCTGTCGGCGAACATCCGCTCGATCAGACCCGCCGGCGCCACCCCGAGGACCTCCGCGAAGCGAAGCTCGAACTCGCTCTCGGCCAGCGCGCCGGTCTCAAGCGCCACGAGCAGCTGGCGGCTGTGCGGGTCGTCACGGAAGCGACGCGTGACCGCGTCCTCCTCAAGCCCCTCGCGCGCGCAGAACGAGCGCAGCGCATCGAGCACGCTGGTGGTCAGAACGCCGCCCCAGTCAAGCAGCAGGCCGCTCAGCATCTCGGCCTCCTGGCCGGCGGCGCGCCGGAGGGCCGCGCTGCGCGCCGCGGTCCCTCAGATCCCTCACGCTCAGATCCCCTCACGCTCAGATCCCCTCACGCTCGGATCCCCTCACGCGTCACCTTCAGCGCGCGTCGCGCCAGCTCCACGACGCCCTCGCCGAACGCGCGCAGGTAGGGGTCGTCGGTGGCGCCCGAGATCGCACGGCGGTAGTTGCCCTCCATGAACACGACCGCCTTCCACAGCGCCAGCGCCGCGTACCAGTCGAGGTGGGCGACAGTCCGGCCGGAGCGGCGCTCGTAGAGCTCCACGAGCTCGGTCCGGGTCGGGAACCCGGCGAGCGCGGTGACTGGGCTGAGCCTGAAGCGGCTGGGCTCGTCGCCGGCCTGCACCCACTGGGCCACGAGGTAGCCGACGTCGGCGAGCGGATCGCCGATCGTGGCCATCTCCCAGTCCAGCACGGCCAGCAACCGTGCGGGCGCGGAGGCATCGAAGATCGTGTTGCCCAGGCGGTAGTCGCCGTGGACGATCGCCGGCGCCGGCGACCGCGGCAGGTGCTCTGCCAGCCATCGCCCGACGATCTCAACCTCCGGCAGCTGGCGGGTGCGGTTGTGCTGCCACAGTCCCTCAAAGCGCCGGAGCTGGCGCTGCAGATACCCCTCCGGACGCCCGATGGCGCCCAGCCCGAGCGCGCTCCAGTCGGCGGCGTGGATCGTGACCAGCGCGTCGATCAGCTCCTGCGCGATCCGCTCGCGCTGCGCCGGGGTGTCGAGCGCCGCGGGCAGCCGGTCGGTGATGACCGTGCCATCGACCCGCTGCATGATGTAGAAGGGCGCGCCGATCACCGACGGGTCATCGCAGACGGCGAGCACCCGGGGAACCGGAACTGGCGTTTGCGCCAGCGCGCGCAGCACGCGCGCCTCACGCAGGACGTCGTGCGCGCTGGGTGGCAGCGGTCCGCGCGGCGGGCGCCGGAGCACGACGCCCGTGGACAGCAGGAAGGTCACGTTCGAGTGGCCGTCGCCGATCGGATGGGCGCTCAGCGCTTCCGTTGCCTCAAGCCCCGCCGAGCGCAGGAACCGGCGCAGCGGCTCGATGACCAGGAGCGGCTCGCGGGCGTTGCGGGCGCCCTGCTCAGGGGTTTCGACGATGTCGTCGTCTGCGAGCACCGGCGCCATGCGGGCCCAGCGTAGTGCAGGCGGTCAGGGCCGGCGCGCGTTCGGCGGGATCCCGACCGCCATGTGCCCCGCGTGCCACACGAGCTTCGCGCGCCAGGGCCGGGCGCGGCTTTCAGACGGGCACGGGGCGCTGCCCGGAGACCTCGCGGTCAAAGCGCCAGCCGGCGAGCTGCGCCCTGGAGCCCGCCAGGCCGGTCACGGTGGCACCCGTGCGGCGCTCGATCGCGGACAGGAGCGCCGCGAGCCGTTCGCGCAGGCGCCTGCCAGCCGGCGTCTCGTCCTGTGCCCAGTCGGCGCCGACGTCCTCGATCAGGACGGTGACTCGGCTCGGCCTGAGTCGCTCGATCTCACCGATCAGCTTCTCGTCGCTGTCCGTGGGTCCGAATATCGCAAGCAGATCGCTCATGCAGCCAGTGTCGGGATGATCGGTAAAGCGGGCCTGAAGCGGTGTGAACAATCGGTCACCGCTGCGTAAGTCTTGGGGCGCGGCCCGCGCCCGGGCGTTGAGTGCATGGCCTGCGCCCGGGCCTTGAGGGCGCGGCCTGCCTCAGGGCGTTGAGTGCATGGCCTGCGCCCGGGCCTTGAGGGCGCGGCCTGCCCCCGGGTCTTGAGGTCGCGGCCAGCGCCGGATTCACGGCCAGCGCCGGATTTCGCCACGCGCCCGCCCGCGGTCCTCTGCCCGGTAGGCTCGCAGCTCGTGCCCGAGCTGCCTGAGGTGGAGATCACCGCGCGACTGATCGGCGGGGCGATCGCGGGCGCGCGGATCCAGTCGGCTCTGGCGCCGGGGATCAACGCCCTGCGAACGCACAACCCGCCGCTGTCGGCGCTTGAGGGGCGCACCGCCCTCGGCGCGCGCCGGCGCGGCAAGCTGCTGATCGTCGAGGTCGAGGGCGATCTGGCGCTGCTGATCCACCTCATGTCGGCCGGCAGACTGCAGCTGTTCGACACGCGCGCATCGCCGCGGGATCGCAGCTCCCGCCTGCTTGTCCGCCTCGACGACGGGCGCGAGCTTCGCCTGCGGGAGTTCGGCACCCGGCAGTCGGCCTGGGTGAAGCTCATGCGCTGCGAGGAGCTGGGTGCGGACGAGACGCTCGCCGCGCTGGGCCCGGAGGCGTGGCCTGATCCGCCGCCGCTGCGGCCGCTGCTGCGCGAGCCCCGCCCGCTGCACTCAGTGCTGCGAGACCAGAGGGTCATCGCGGGCATCGGCCGCTCCTGGGTTGACGAGATCCTGCACGCGGCGCGCCGCTCGCCGTTTCAGCGCGGCTCTGAGCTCTCCGACGCGCAGTGCGACGCGCTGCGCGATTGCATCGTGTCCGAGCTGGGGCGCGCGATCTCCCACTACGAGCAGCACCTGGTGCTGCCGATACCAGACAAGCTGCCGATGCCGCTGCGGGTGCACCGGCGAGAGGGGGAGCCGTGTCCGCGCTGCGGGGCAAGGCTGCAGGCGGTCTACTACGAGGAGTACGTGATGTGCTACTGCCCGGACTGCCAGACCGGCGGACGGGTGCTCAAGGATCGCCGCCTCTCCCGTCTGCTGAGGTAGCCACCCGGCCCCGGTGGGCGGTCGGTTGCCCGCCGCCCATCCCGACGGCGTCGGGCGCCTGCGCGCGCGGCCCGAGCGGCGGCTACCATCCCCGGCCGTGATCGCCCCGGGACAACCAGCGCCCGACTTCACGCTCCCCGACCAGGAGGGCAACGAGGTCACGCTCTCGGATCTGCGCGGGCAGACCGTCGTCCTCTACTTCTACCCCAAGGCGGACACGCCCGGCTGCACCACCCAGGCGTGCGGCGTGCGTGACCATCGCGCTGACTACGCGAAAGTCGGCGTTCGGGTGCTCGGCGTCTCGCCGGACCCGGTTGCAGCGGTCGCCCGCTTTCATGCAAAGCACGGGCTGGGGTTCACGCTGCTGGCCGACGAGGACCACCGGGTCTCGGAGGCCTACGGCGTATGGGTGCAGAAGTCGATGTACGGCAAGACGTACTGGGGCGTTCAGCGGGCGACCTACATCATCGGCCCGGACGGCAAGGTCGCCCACGTCATCCCGAAGGTCAAGCCCGCAACCCACGACGACGAGGTGCTCGCCGCTCTCAGCGAGCTGAGCGCCGCCTGAGCGGCTCGAATCCGGCGTCTCCCGCGTCGACGGAGCAGCACCCACTCATCATCGGCTGGCCGCCCTGCTGGACGACGCCGCTCCCGCCTGACGGCTGCGGGTGAGGTGCTCGCAGACGTTCTCTCTGTGGCCGGCGTGCCCGGCCAAGGATCCCAACCCCGCCGTCAAACGAGACGCTTGGGTACGAGAAGTCCCGCGCCACCTCGACGAAGCCAAGCTTGGCGTGGAGCGACGGCGAAGCCACGTGGTCCTGCCCGTGAGCCGCGGCGAGGGAGCCGAGCGCCTCAACGTCGGCCGGTTGAGCAAGCCGCATTTAGCGCCGCCGAATCATCCGCGACTGCTCAGCATCCCGCCGAACGCGCCAACGCTCGACAGACGGCCGCCATCTTCACAGAGCCCAGGCGCGTGATGGGCTCGGTGAGCAGAGCGCGCGGGACGGTCCGCAGGTTGTCTAGGCTGACGGCGCACTCGACCGGCATGCCATCGGCTGGCCCGAGTTCGACCTCGGTATCCAGCCCGCGGATTGTCCGGGTGACGAGCGCGACGACGACGTTGCGCAGTCGCGGTAGAGCCTCATCCCGAGTGAGCACGAGCACCGGTCTGCGCCCTTCGTCCTCCACCTCCAGCCAGCGGACCTCGCCGCGACCTACCAAGGCTCCTCGCGCACCGCCTCATGCGCGTTTGCGAGTGCCCAGGCGTCCTCGGCCGTCGGCCCTTCCTCAGCGGCTGCCCTCTGCTCGACGGCCTCGCGCTCCCGCAGCAGCCGAGCGAGGGCGGCCTCGGCCTCGGCATCTGTCAACTCGTCAACGAGCTGATGGAGCTTCTCGCGGTTCGTCACGACCCCAACTCTAGCTCCGGGTCCGGGCCCCGGCCCGAGGCCCACCCCGGCAGACCTCCGTCTGCTCTCGCTAGCTTCTCCGGCCTGTGGTGGGCTGGAGTCAAGGCCGCATCGGCTCGGCTTACCGCGGCGAGAACCCGATGGGTCATGGCGCGGAGCCGGTCCAGCTTGCGGCAGACGAGCCACGCCGGCTGCGACTCCCGGATGAGCGCAGCCATCGCCGGCCGGTGCGCCAGGCCCAGCTCGTCCTCGGGGAGCGGCGGCGTCGTGGCAGCGCCCTCGTCGTGGATAGCGGGGTGCCATCGGGCCGGCGCGCCAGCTCCCAGCCCTGCTCGCCGACGAGCGCCGGGAGCATCTGCCGTGCTGGGGCGTTCAGCGGGCGACCTACATCATCGGCCCGGACGGCAAGGTCGCCCACGTCATCCCGAAGGTCAAGCCCGCAACGCACGACGACGAGGTGCTCGCCGCTCTCAGCGAGCTGAGCGCCGCCTGAGCGGCTGGCGCTCCGACCGATGGCGGGTCCGGCAGCGGCCGCTGGCTACTGAAGGCCCTCGCGCGCCTCGCGCACGAGCGTCACGGCCTCGGGGAAGATCACGGCCATCACCGAGCGCAGCTGCTCTGACTGCTGCTCGGTCGTCCCCTGGATGTTGACCCGGTTCATCGCCGCGACGGTCAGGTCCACCGCGAGCTTGATCGCGTTGTCGGCCCAGGCGAGCCGCTGCGCGCCCTGCATCTGCTCGGCGAACTCGCCCAGCCGCCGCTGCAGGTCCTCCGGATCGCCGAACAGTCCGCCGAAGCCGCTTCCCTCCATGGAGCAGATGGTAGCTCGCCGGCGGCGCGATGTCGCGGTCGCCACTAGGATTCCTTCGGCCGATGAGCCCTGAGGAGATCCTCGTCTTCGAGTCTCGCGCCCGTGTCAGGCGCGCGGCGGTCGCCATCGGCGCGGCCATCCTGATCATGGCCGCGGCGCTGGTGCAGCTGTCCGGGCCGCACGCGACGGTCAACGAGGAGACGCTGAGCCTCCTCACGTTCAACCGCCGTGCGCCGCGGGACCTGATCGCGGCGGTGATCAGCGGCGTCGGCACGCTCGCGGTCGCCTGGACGCTGCTGGAGCTGCTGCGAAGCGCCAGGGCCCGCAGCCCGGAGCGGGTGCGTCCCTGGATCCGTCCGCTCGTGATCGTCGGCGCTTTGCTGGACTCGGTCATTGCGGTCGTCTACGCGGCGATCCTCACCGAGAAGGCGCACCAGTTTGCGACCACAGGGGCGCAGACCTACGACGAGGCCGTTCGGCTGACGGGCGGGTCTGCGCTGCTCGTCCTGCAGCTGGCCGGCTTTCTCGGCGCGTTCCTGATCGCGATCGCGTTCGTGCTCGTCTCGCTGCAGGCGATGAACCAGGGGCTGCTGACGCGGTTCCTCGGCTACCTGGGCATGTTCGCCGGCGCGCTTGTGCTGTTTCAGATCACGCAGGTCCCGGTCGTTCAGGCCGTGTGGCTTTTGGCCGTTGGTTACCTGATGTCAGGGCGCTGGCCAAGCGGGCTGCCCGCCGCGTGGAGCACCGGCCGCGCCGCGCCGTGGCCCTCCTCGGCCGAGCTGCGCGCGCAGCGGGCAGCGGCGGCCGGCGCGCGTCAGCCGGCCGGTGGCCGGCGGCGCTCGCGCCCGGCGCCCGCCGCCGCCGCACCGGTTGACGGCGGCACGGCCGGCTCGACCGGGTCGGTGAGCGCGAGTCGGCGCAAGCGCAAGCGGCGGGGCTGAGCCAGCGCACACGGCGGAGCCAGCGCAATGCGGCGAGGTCGGGGCGCCGCTCGTCCGGCTCCGGCGGTTGCCGCTGGTCGCGCGCCGGGCGCCGCTCATGCCCAAAAGCGCGCCGTTCACCGATAGGCACTTGCGCGGCGCCCGGGCGCGGGCGACCGTTCGCGGCGTCCTGGTCAACTCACTCAGGAGGAGAGATGGGAGCAACCAACATGCCCCGGGTGGCCGAACGGGCGCCGATGCCGGCGGCCGACGGCTCCTCGGCCGCCGCCGGGTCAAGCTGGAAGCCGGCGAACCCGGCGCCGCTTGGGCTCACGGGCTTCGCCACGACGACGTTCGTGCTGAGCATGATCAACGCCAACCTCGTCAGCGGCACGGCGCTTCCCGTGGTGCTGGGCCTGGCGCTCGCCTACGGCGGGATCGGCCAGCTGCTGGCCGGGATGTGGGAGTTTCGGACCGGCAACACGTTCGGGGCGTGCGCGTTCTCGTCCTACGGCGCCTTCTGGATCTCGTTCTTCGTGCTCGTCCAGCTGAACATCGCCAAGATCCCGGGCGGCGAGGTAAACAGCGCGCTCGGCCTGTACCTGTGGGCGTGGGGGATCTTCACCAGCTACATGTTCGTTGCCTCGCTTCGCACGACGGGCGCGGTGGCGCTCGTGTTCCTGCTGCTGGCGGCGACCTTCATCATCCTCGGGATCGGCAACTCCGGCGGCGACAGCGGGATCATCCACCTCGGTGGCTACGTGGGACTGGTGACCGCGGCCGTGGCGTGGTACGCGTCGTTTGCGATCGTCCTCAACGAGACATGGGGCAGGACCGTCCTGCCGGTCTTCCCGCTCGGGGGCTGATAGGGCGCGCCGTCCCGGTGCAGTACAACTAGCCGAGCAGACCAGCCGCGCATTCGCGGCCGAGATGGGCGCCGGCGCGTCCGCCGGCGCCCATCCACCACCAAGGTGGCCACAGCGAGCTTTCAAGGAGAGGTCCGAAGATGGCAGACACCACATCGACCGCCGAGACCGAGCTCGAGCGCCAGCTCGAGGAGATGCTGCAGATCGAGAGGTTTGAGCCCCCTGCTCGGTTCGCGGAGCACGCGAACCTCTCCGATGAGTCGGTCTATGAGCGAGCGGAGGCCGACTGGAAGGGCTGGTGGATGCAGCAGGCCCGCGAGCTGTCGTGGTTTCGCCAGCCGACGGTCGACGTCGATGAGTCCAATCCGCCGTTTTACAAGTGGTTCACCGACGGGACGATCAACGCGTCCTACAACTGCCTGGACCGCCATGTGCTGGCGGGCAACGGCGAGCGCGTGGCCTTCCACTGGCGGGGGGAGGAGGGGGAGGAGCGCGACCTGACCTACGCGGGCCTGCTGGCGGACGTGCAGCGGTTCGCCAACGCGCTCAAGTCTCTGGGCGTGGGCCGGGGCGATGTGGTCGGGATCTACCTGCCGATGATCCCGGAGGTGATCGTCGCGATGCTTGCCTGCGCGAGGATCGGCGCCCCGCACAACGTGGTCTTCGGAGGCTTCTCGGCCGATGCGGTGCGCGAGCGGATGGAGTTCTCGCAGGCCAAGGTCCTGGTCACCGTCGACGGGGCGCGGCGCAAGGGCCGCACCGCGCCGATCAAGCAGCAGGTCGACGCGGTGATGGGGGACCTTGAGTCGCTTGAGCACATCGTGGTGGTGCGCCACACCGGTGACCCCTGCGAGATGCGCGACGGCCGCGACGTCTGGTACCACGAGATCTGCTCCTCCGCCGCGCCCGAGTGCGCGCCGGAGGAGCTGGAGGCCGAGCACCCGCTGTACGTCCTGTACACGTCGGGGTCGACCGCCAAGCCCAAGGGCGTCCTGCACACGACCGGCGGCTATCTGACCGGCGTGAGCGCCACCCACCGCTACGTGTTCGACCACAAGCCCGGCCGGGACGTCTACTGGTGCGCTGCCGACGTCGGCTGGGTCACCGGCCACTCCTACATCGTCTATGGCCCGATGTGCAACGGTGCCACGTCGGTGATGTGGGAGGGCGCTCCCGACTACCCGCACCGCGGCATCTGGTGGGAGCTGTGCGAGCGCTACGGGGTCACGATCCTCTACACCGCGCCGACGGCGATCCGCGCGTGCATCAAGTGGGGCGCCGAGCACGTGCGCCGGTTCGACCTCAGCCGCCTGCGCCTGCTGGGCTCGGTCGGGGAGCCGATCAACCCCAAGGCCTGGCTGTGGTACCACACCGTCGTGGGCGGCGAGCGCTGCCCGATCGTCGACACCTGGTGGCAGACCGAGACCGGCGCGATCATGATCACGCCGCTGCCGGGGATCGTCGCCACCAAGCCGGGCTCCGCCACGCGACCGTTCCCGGGGGTGGCCGCCGACGTGGTCGACGAGCGCGAGGGCAGGCCCGTGGCCGAGGGGCAGGGCCTGCTGGTGCTCACCCGGCCCTGGCCGTCGATGCTCAGGACGCTCTACAAGGAGGACGAGCGGTTCGTCGAGACGTACTTCTCGAAGTTCGGCCCCACCACCTATGTCGTGGGCGACGCGGCGCGCAGGGACCGCGACGGCTACTTCTGGGTGATCGGGCGCATCGACGACGTGGTCAACGTCTCCGGTCACCGCCTGTCCACGGCGGAGGTCGAGTCGGCGATCGTCTCGCACCCGAAGGTGGCCGAGGCGGCGGTCATCGGCCAGTCCGACGAGCTGACCGGCCAGGCGATCTGCGCCTTCGTGACGCTCAACGGCGAGCTTGAGGGAAGCGAGGAGCTGATCGACGAGATCCGCGAGCACGTCGCCGAGCGGATCGGGAAGTTCGCCCGGCCCAAGCGGATCGTGTGGGCCGACGACCTGCCCAAGACGCGCAGCGGCAAGATCATGCGGCGTCTGCTGCGCGACATCGCCGAGGGCAGGGCGCTCGGCGACGTGACGACGCTGCGCGACCCGGACGTGATGGCGGCGCTTGAGGAGAAGATCCGTCAGGAGCAGGCCGAGGAGGACTGACGGTCGCGCGCCGGTGCGGCGGCCCGGATCACACCCCGAGCCGCCGCGCCAGCTCGCCCGCGTGGCGCCGCGCGACGGGGATCGTCTGCCCGTCGGCGAAGCTCAGCTCCGCGGTGCCTCCGAGCAGCGGGCGGAGCTCGACCGCGTTTCGCAGGTTCGCGACGTACTGGCGGTGCACGCGCACGAACCCGCGCGGCTCCCAGCGGCGCTCGATCTCGGCCAGCGTGCAGCGCAGCAGGTAGCGGCCGTCGGCCGTCACGATGCGGACGAAGTCGCCGTAGGACTGCACGAACAGGATCGAGGAGCGCGCCAGAAGCCGCGTGGATCCGCCGTGAAGGTTGGCCACGGCGATCATCTCGCGGTCGTCGTCGGCCGGGGGCCCCGGAAGCCGGGCGGCGCGGTCGCCGGCCTCCGCGCGCGCCTCGATCGCCGCCCACACGCGGTCGATCGCCTCCTGAACGCGCCCGCGCCCGACGGGCTTTCGCAGGTAGTCGAGCGCGCGCAGCTCAAACGCGTCCGCCGCCGGGCTGTCGTAGGCGGAGACGAACACAAGCTGGGGCGGCGCCGCAAAGCGGCGCAGCACCCGGGCAAGCTCCAGGCCATCGAGGTCCGGCATGCGCACGTCGAGGAAGATCGCGTCGAAGGGCTGGCTGGAGGCCTTCAGCAGCGCCTCGCGGCCGCCGTAGGCGCATTCCACCTCGCGAACGCCCGGAGAGCTGCGCAGCAGCCGGGCGAGGTCCTCGAGCTGGCTTCGCTCATCGTCGACGGCGAGGATCGTGAGCCGATCCGCGCCGGCGGCTCGGCGCCGCATCGCGCCGTCTGGCTCGACGCTCATCGCGGGGCCGAGCATATCGACGCGGCGTCGCGCGCACGCCGCACACGTCTGCAATACGCTCGGCGGCCACCGTGGAGGTGATCCTTGGCGTGCTGGTGGGGTGGGCGACCGCCGCATCGGCCCTGGCGGCTCTGCGCCTGGTGCGCCCCGCGCGCGTGATCTCCTCCGAGCAGCGCGCGATGCAGGAGGCGCTGCACGCCGCGACGGCCACCCTGCCGCATCTGCGCCGAGGGCTGTCGATCGAGAGCGCGGTGCGCACGGTCGGGCACCTGCGCACGCTCACCCAGGCGCTGGCGGTGGCGCTCGTGGACCGGGAGCGCCTGCTCGCGTTCGCCGGCGAGGGCCTCGAGCACCACGCCGAGGCGCAGTGGCTGGCGCTGGCGCGCGCCGCCACCCGCGACGACCGGCTGCACGTGGAGTCGCGGATCCGCTGCGAGCACCCCGGCTGTCCGCTCGGCAGCGCCGTGGTCGCGCCCCTGGTGGTGCGCGGCGAGCGCGTGGGCACGCTGCTCGCTCTCTTTGCGGGCGCGTCGCGCCTGAATCCGGAGGAGACCCGCACGGTCGCCGACGCGGCGAGCCTGGTGTCGGCCGAGCTGGCGCTCGCCGAGCTCGAGGCGCAGTCCGAGCGCCTGGCGCGCGCGGAGCTTCACGCGTTGCGCGCCCAGATCTCCCCCCACTTCGTGTACAACGCGCTGGCGGCGATCGCCGGCTACATCCACTCAAACCCGGAGGAGGCGCGCGAGCTGCTGACCGAGTTTGCGGAGTTCACCCGCTACGCGTTTCGCCCGCGCAGCCCGTACGTGACGCTGGCCGAGGAGCTCGGCTACGTGGAGAAGTACCTGCGGCTCGAGCGCGCGCGCTTCGGCGACCGCCTCGAGGTGCGCCTGCAGGTCGCGCCGGAGGTGCTCAACGCTGTGCTGCCGATGCTTTCGCTGCAGCCGCTGGTGGAGAACGCGGTCCGCCACGGCGTGGAGCGCCAGGGGCGCGGACGCGTCGAGATCGTCGGCCACGACATCGACGCCGACGTGGAGCTGCGCGTCTCAGACGACGGCGTGGGCATGGAGCGCGAGCACGCCGCCGAGATCCTCTCCGGTCGCGGCGGCGGGGTTGGGCTGACCAACGTTCAGGCGCGCTTGCAGGCGGCGTTCGGCAGCGCCTACGGGCTGGAGATCGAGTCCGCCCCCGGGCGCGGAACGACGGTCACGATGACGCTTCCCAAGTTCCGGGCGGGGGTGCGCGCCGCGTGAGCAGCGAGCGCCGGCGCCCGCTGGATCCAGGTGCGCGCGGGATGGAGGATCCGCGGCCGCGCGACGCCGGCGAGCAGCCGGCCCAGGCTCGGCGTTCGCCCGGGCTGCGCCTGCGCCGCCAGGAGCTGGCCGACTCCACCCCCCACGGCGAGGTCTACCTCCGGCGGTTGCGCCGCGCGCAGCTTCAGCTCTCGCTGCTGGCGCTGGTGGCGTTCGGCGCCGTGTTCGGCGTGATGCCGGTCGCGCTGTACCTGCTGCCTGAGCTTCACAGGCTGCGCGTGCTGGGCGTGCCGGTTGGCGCTTGGATCCTGATCGTCCCGATGCCGCCGGTGTTCATCGGCATCGGCTGGCTGTACGCGCGGCGGGCGGACGCGCTGGACGCCGCCTTCCGGGAGCTGGTGGAGCGGTGAGCCTTGAGGCGGTGACGGCGCGGTGCTGAGGGTGACAGCTGCGACCGAGAGCCCTGACGGCGGCGCGCCGTGATCGCGCTGGGGGCGATCGGCATCGTCACGCTCGGGACGCTCGGACTGGGCGCCTGGGGGGTTCGATTCGCCCGCACCACCTCGGACCTGCTGGTCGCCTCGCGCGCGGTGACCGCCTGGTGGAACGCGGCCGCGATCTCCGGCGAGTACCTCTCGGCGGCGAGCTTCCTGGGGATCGCGGGCCTCGAGCTGCAGCTCGGTGTCAGCGCCCTGTGGCAGTCGCTTGGGTTCACCGCCGGCTACCTGGCGCTGCTGCTGTTCGTGGCCGCGCCGCTGCGCCGCTTCGGCTCATACACGATCCCCGACTTCGCCGAGGCGCGGCTGGGCAGCTCGTGGATCCGGCCGCTGGCGGCATCGATCGTGATCCTGATCAGCGGCTTCTACCTGGTCCCGCAGCTCAAGGCGGCCGGGCTGGCGCTCGAGGTCGTCGCCGGGGCTCCCTACTGGGTGGGGGTCGCGGCCGTGGGGGCGATCGTCACGGTGAACGTCGCGATCGGCGGCATGCGCGGGATCACCTACGTGCAGGCCGTCCAATTCTGGATCAAGGTGTTCGCCATCTCGGTCCCGGCGTGCGCGCTGCTGATCCACCTCGGCGGCCTGCCGGGCCGCGGGGCGCTGTTCGGCGAGCAGCTGCCGCGGGCGCCCAGAGCGCTCGTGGTCCGGCTGTCCGCGCCCACCAGGGCCCAGTTCCCGGCGACCGTCAGGATCGAGATCGCCGGCGCCAGCGTGCTCGTGCCCGGCGGCTCGGTGCGCACGCTCCCGGGGTCGGTGCCGATCGTGATCCCGCGCGGCGCCGTCGTGCCCGTAGCCCAGGGGACCGTGCCGCAGCGCGGCGCGACGTGGTCAAGGGCCGTGGGGGGCACGAGCGAGAGCTCGCCGCTGCTGGTCTACTCCCTGCTGGTGGCCACCTTCCTGGGCACCATGGGCCTGCCGCACATCCTCGTGCGCTTCTACACCAACCCGGACGGGCACGCCGCCCGTCGCACGACCGTGCGCGTGCTCACCCTGCTCGGGCTCTTCTACACGTTCCCGGCCGTGTACGGCGCGCTCGGGCGGGTGTTCGTGCCCCAGCTTTACCTGACCGGACAGACCGACAGCGTCGTGCTCGCGCTGCCCAGCGCCGCCTGGCCGGGGACCGTCGGCGACCTGCTCGGTGCGCTGACCGCGGCGGGCGCGTTCGCGGCCTTTTTGTCGACCTCGTCGGGGCTGCTGGTGTCGCTGGCCGGGACGATCAGCCACGATGTCTGGCCGCGGTTGAGGGGCGAGCGCCACGCCGGGGTCTCCGTCCGCCGGGTCCGCTTCCGCGTGGCGGCGATGGTGGCGATGGTCGCGCCCGCGCTGCTGGCGCTGGCAGCGCGCTCGATCGACATCGCGATCCTCGTCGGCTGGGCCTTTGCGATCGCCGCCAGCACCTTCTGCCCGCTGTTTCTGTTGGGTATCTGGTGGACCGGCCTGTCGGCGCGCGGCGCCGCGGCCGGAATGGTGGTAGGGGCGGTGCTCGCGACCGCGGCGATCTTCATGGGGCTCGCGCTGCACGCCGGCGAGGCCACGATCGCGGGCGCGCTGCTGGCGCAGCCCGCGCTCGCATCGGTGCCGATCGCCTTCCTTGTGATGATCGGCGTGTCGCTGCGCGATCGGGGCGTCGCGCACGGTCAGGCGGCGATGCTCGCTCTGCACGCGCCCGAGGGGCTCGGGCTCAGGCTCGCCGACGACGAGCTCGGGGTGGCGGCCGACGGCGCGCTGCGTCGGCCATGAGCGGGCCGGCGGCGTGCTGCGTCGGCCATGAGCGGGCCGGCGGCGTGCTGCGTCGGCGCTGAGCGGGCCGGCGGCGTGCTGCGCTGGCGCTGAGCGGGCCGGAGGTGCGCTGGGTCGGCGCTGCACGGGCCGGCGGCGCTCGCGCCTTCGGTCGACCTGGCGCACACATAGATAACACTAATTTGTGTTATCTGAAAAATCTCTGGTATGATGCTCAATCATGCCAACCGACGCCGAGATCACCTTCGCCGATCACGCGGGCCGGCTGTACGCCCGCCGCTACGGGATGGCGCCGATGGTGGGGCGCGTCCTGGGCTATCTCCTCGTCTGCTGGCCCCCGGAGCAGAGCATCGGCGAGCTCGCGCAGGCGCTGCTCGCCAGCCGAAGCGCGATCGCCGGTGCGGTCGGCACGCTGGAGAGCCTGGGGCTGGTTAGGCGCTTCAGGGCTGCCGGGGAGCGCATGGACCGGGTGTCGATCGATCTGGGCTCACAGCGCGCGTGGGGATTCGATGTCACCGAGTACCGCGAGCAGGCGGCCCTCGCGCGCGAGGGCCTGGAGGTGCTCGCCGGCGCGCCGCCGGAGCGGCGCGCGCTGCTTTTGGAGTACGCGGCCTTCGCGGACTTCCTCGCGCAGCGGCTGCCGCAGCTTGAGCGGGATTGGCACGAGCACCGCCGGGCGCTGCGTGAGCAGGGATTGCTGCCCGACCGCCAAGGCGCGGACCGAGATCGACCGCCGGCCCAAGCCGTGGGTGCAGATCGAGCGACGGCCCATGACCCGCAGGACGACAGATGACCGGCCCTGACCGGCAAGCAGGGCAGATGACGGCCACCCCGGGCTGCCCCGCGATCATCGCCCGCGGCGTCGAGAAGTCCTTCGGGAAGCGGCGGGTGCTCGACCGGGTGCAGCTGACGGTCGAGCAGGGGTCGATCTTCGCTCTGCTGGGCCCCAACGGCGCGGGCAAGACGACGATGGTGCGGATCCTCTCGACGCTGATCCCGCCAGACGGCGGCGAGATCCGAGTGGCCGGGCACGAGCTGCCGCACCAGGCCGCCGGTGCCCGGACGGCGATCGGCGTCACCGGCCAGTTCTCCGCGGTCGACAACCTGCTCACCGGCTCAGAGAACCTGGCCCTGATGGCAGCGCTGCGCCATCTCGGCCGGGCGCAGGCCCGCCAGCGCGTGCGCCACCTGCTCGAGCGCTTCGAGCTCTCCGATGCGGCCGACAGGCGCGTGTCGACCTACTCGGGTGGGATGCGCCGCAGGCTGGATTTGGCGATGACGCTCGTCGGCGATCCGCGGCTGATCTTCCTGGACGAGCCGACCACCGGGCTTGACCCGCGCAGTCGCAAGACGATGTGGCAGATCATCCGTGAGCTGGCCTCGGACGGCGTGACGATCTTCCTCACGACCCAATACCTGGAGGAAGCCGATCGCCTCGCCGACCGGGTCGCGGTGCTCGACCACGGCCGCCTCGTCGCCGAGGGCACGCCCGCCGAGCTCAAGCAGCGGACTCCCGGCGCCCACGTCGAGCTTCGCTTCGCCGACGAGGGCGCGCTGCGCCGCGCGGCAGCGCTGCTCCAAGCTCCGCCGCCTGAGGACGAGCGGCCGGTGCTGAGGGTCTCAAGCGACGGCACGCTGGCCGCGCTTCGGCGGCTGCTCGCCCGCCTGGATGACGCGGGCGTGGAGGTGGAGGACCTGTCGATCCACGCGCCCGATCTTGACGACGTGTTCTTCGCGGTCACCGGCCGCTCCGCTGCCCAGCCCACGATCGAGGAGGTTGCCCTCTGATGAGCGCCCTCGCCCGCACGGCCGCCGAGTCGGCCGCGATGCTTCGCCGCAACCTCAAGCACCAGAGGCGCTACCCGTCGGCGACGGTGATGCTCGTCGGCATGCCGATCGTCCTGTTGCTGCTGTTCGTGTACGTGTTCGGCGGGCAGCTCGGCGCCGGCCTGGGACCGCAGCTGCACGCCGGCCTCAGGCCGCGGCTGGTCGGCCCGGGCGTCCAACCCGCAGGCGACCGGATCGCCTACCTCACCTACGTCGTGCCCGGCATCCTTGTCATGGCGGTCGCCTCGGCCGCGCTGGGGACCGCGCTGTGGGTCGCGACAGACATGACCGAGGGGATCATCGACCGCTTTCGCACGATGGCGATCGCTCGTGGCGCCGTGCTGACCGGGCACGTGCTCGGCAGCCTGGTCCAGACGACGGTCGGCCTGGCGATCGTCGTCTGCGTGGCGCTGGCGATCGGCTACCGGCCGACGGCGGGCCCGCTTGACTGGCTTGCGGCTGTGGGCGTGCTGCTGGCGTTCGCGCTCGCGCTCGTGTGCCTATCGGCGGCGCTCGGGCTGGCCGCCGGCAGCGTCGAGACGGCCAGCAACACGCCGACGTTCCTCACCCTGCTGCCGCTGCTCAGCAGCGGGTTCGTACCGACCGCGACGATGCCGGCCGGGCTCAGGCAGTTCGCCGAGTACCAGCCGTACACGCCCGTCACGCAGACCGTGCGCGCGCTGCTCGCCGGCGCCGACCCGGGCGGCCATGCGCTTGCGGCGATCGCATGGAGCGCCGGCATCGCGCTCGTCGGCTATGTCTGGGCGGTGCGTCTCTACGACCGGCGCCACGCGGCCGCTCCCAGGTGACGGCGCGCCGGGGCGGGCACCGCTCTCAGCGCCCGGCGGGCTGCACGGTTCGCTGCAGGCCGAGCGGGTTTGCGCGCGCGAGCGCCCTGGGCAGCAGCTCGTCCGGCCACCCCTGCCAGGCGACTGGCGCAAGCCAGCGGCGGATCGCCATCGCGCCGACCGAGGTGGACGCCGGATCGGTGCAGGAGGGCCAAGGGCCGCCGTGCTGCATCGCCCAGCAGACCGCCACACCCGTGGTCCAGCCGTTGTAGACAAGCCGCCCGGCGCGGGCGGCCAGCAGCTCGGCGACCCGGGCGGCCAGCCGGTCCTCCGCTCGCTCGGCGTGGACGGCGGCGGCGAGGCTGCCCGGCAGCGAGGGCAGCAGCGACAGCAGCCGCTCGACGTCGTCGTAGGTGACCACCAGGCCGGCCGGCCCGAACCGCTCGCGCGCCAGCTCGTCGATGCGCTCCTGCAGCTGGGCGATCGTCGCCTGGCGCACCTGCGGCGCGGCGGAGCGCTCGCCCTCGGCGCCTCCGCGTGCCAGCTCCGGCAGCTCAGACCAGGCCCGATCCTCCACCGCGCGCAGGTAGTTGCCCAGGATCCGCTCTGTGAGCATCGTGCCCCCGCGCGAGGCCGACACCGCACGCCCGATCTCGCCCAGCAGGCGCTGGTCGTCGGGGACCAGCAGCAGCCCCGGGTTGGTGCAGAACTGGCCCACGCCGAGGGTCAGCGACTGCGCGTAGCCGTCGGCGATCTCACGCGGGCGCCGCGCGGCCGCGCCCGGGAGCACCACGACCGGGTTGACCGAGCCCAGCTCCCCGTAGAACGGGATCGGGTCAGGGCGCGTGTGGATCAGCTCAAGCAGCGCCCGCGCCCCGGCCAGGGAGCCGGTGAAGCCGACCGCCCGCACGTGCGGGTCGGCCACCAGCCGGCGTCCGGCCTGCACCCCATAGACGGTCTGAAGCAGCTGCTGCGGCGCGCCGCAGGCCGACAGCGCGCGGCGGATCGCGGCGGTGGTCAGCGACGAGGTGCGGGGATGGCCCTCGTGCGCCTTGACGATCACCGGGCATCCCGCGGCGAGCGCCGAGGCGGTGTCGCCCCCGGCGACCGAGAAGGCGAACGGGAAGTTTGACGCCGACGGGGTATCCATTTTGCTCCGGTTGCTCCGGCTAGGCTGCGAGCTGCCTTTGCCGCCAGGGCCGATCTGCAGCGACGACCACGGGCGGGCGGCCGCGTCGGCGGAGGTGCAGCGGCTGGGGGCGCTCGCGGGGCTGGGGG
>DATGLC010000040.1:0-18681 GCA_035294345.1 Solirubrobacteraceae bacterium | reverse complement strand
GCGGGCCTTCGGCGAGTTCGGGGCCACCGTGATCCTCGCCTACCACCCCTACTCGCTGCCGGTGTTCACGTTCGTTCAGTTCAGCTCCACCGGGCTGCCGACCGCGCTGCCGCCGACGGGGATGGCGATCCTCGCCGCCGCGGTCGTGTTGGTGGTGGTCATGTGGCGCCCAGAGCGGCTGCTCAAGGCGGCGCTGCGCCTGGCGCGGACCGGCGCGAGCCGTCATGGTCGCGACCGGGCCCGGGCCGCCAAGCGGCCCGACGGTCGCGACACCGGGCGCGCAGACTCCCGGCCTGACGGCCGCGGGAGCGCGACGGCCCCCACCCGGCCTGAAGACCGCGGCACCGCGCGGGCCGCCCTCTGGCCCGACGGCCGCGATGGGGCTTGGACAGCGCCGGCGGCCACCAGACCGGCCGAGCTGCGCTTTGACCTGCGGACGACCGTGGGGACGTTCGAGCTGGCCCTCGAACATGCCGGCGCCAGCCGGCATCTTGCGCTGCTGGGCCCCTCCGGAGCGGGCAAGTCGCTGACGCTTCGCTGCCTGGCGGGCCTTCGCCCAGGCGATGTGGGCGAGGTGATGCTCGGCGAGCGCGAGCTGGGGTCGCTCCCGCCCGAGCGCCGCCGGGTCGGCTGGGTGCCCCAGGACGCCGCGCTGATCCCACACCTGGACGTATGGCGTCAGGTGACGTTCGGGGTCCGAGCCGACCCGGCGGCGGCGGCGCACTGGCTTGAGCGCCTCAGGATCGCCGAGCTGCGGGAGCGCCTTCCCCACGAGCTGTCAGGCGGCCAGCGCCAGCGCGTCGCGCTGGCCAGGGCGCTGGCATCCCGGCCGGACCTGCTGCTGCTCGACGAGCCGTTCTCCGCCCTGGACCGCCCCGTGCGGGAGCAGCTCCGGCGCGAGCTTCGCCACCTGCAACGCGAGATCGGGATCGCGACGGTCCTCGTCACCCACGACCCTGAGGAGGCCGCGATGCTCGCCGACGAGGTGATCGTGATCGCCGATGGCCGCAGGCTGCAGTCGGGCCCACGCGATGCGGTCTTCACCCGGCCCGCCTCCGAGGCGGTCGCGCGCCTGCTGGGGATCGACAACCTGCGCGAGGGGCGGATCGAGTCCGCCGGCCAGCTGGTGAGCTCCGGGACCCGCCTGGCAGTCGAGCACGACGCAGCGGCGCCGGGCAGCGCCGTGCGCTGGTGCATCCGCGCCGAGCGTGTGCTGCTGACAGAGCCCGGAGCACCCGAGCCCGGGCATATGGCCGGGCACCCCGCGCTCGGGCACGTGGCCGCGCACCCCGCGCTCGGGCATGTCGCTGGACACCCCGCGCTCGGGCATGTCGCCGGGCACCCCGCGCTCGGGCATGTCGCCGGCGAGGGGGCCGCGCTCTCGCCCAACGGTGCGGCGAGCAGCCATCGGGCGCTGGTCGAGGACGTGCTTGAGCTCGGCGGCTTGCGCGAGCTGGTCGTGACCCTCGACGGCGGGCTGCGGCTGACCGCCCGCGCGCCGGCCGCACCCTGGCAGCGGCCGGGGGCCGTGTGCACGGCGATCCTGAGAGCGTGCGACATCACCCTCTGGGCGGACGGCGCCGAGCAGATCGCGGACGGCCCGCGCCCGGGGAAGGAGGCCGCGACGCGCGCGACGGGCCCCCAGCGCGCGCGGGGGGCGCCCGCGAGCGTCGTCTGGCCCTACACGTAGCTCGCGTCCCGGGATTCGAGAGCTTCGCGTGGCCCTGCCCGGAGGGCCTTGAGAAGGCGTCGTTTGGCCCTGCGTTGCGCGGGCGGCGGCTGGCCCTACGCGCCGAGGACGTCCGCTGGCCCTACGCGCCGAGGGCGTCGCCGCAACGGCTCAGGTCATAGCCTCCGAGGCTTGAGACCCGCTGCTGGAAGCCACGGCTGCGGATCAGATCGCCGAGCGCCTGCACACCGGGGTGCTGCGCCCAGCGGCGGTCGATCCACAGCTGGACCTCGTGCTCCTCGAGCGCCACGAAGGGCAGGCCGAATGCCCTTGCCGCCGCCTCGGTCGTCACGGCCGCACAGCGCAATGTGGCCGCGGCGCGCGCGGCCTCGAGGTGACCGGACGCCACCGGGCCGGGGGGCGGCCGACCACCGCCGCGGCGGGCCAGCGCCCTGAGCAGCGCCTGCTGACTGGCGGCCGACGGATCCCGCTGGACGATCGGGATCGAGCCGTGCAGCAGGTCATCGACAGTCAAGTTGCCGATCGACGCAGCGCATCCCAGACCCACCTGCCAGGCCGCGAAATGCCACCGCAGCGTCCACTCCGGGGCAGGCTCCAGGGAGCCCGAGGGCCCGTGCACCACCGCACCGTGCAGCCTCCCTTCGCGCAGCGCCTTCACGGCGGCCCCTGTCGAGGCGGAAACGGCCAGCAGGCTGCGCTCGCCGAGGCCGGCGAGCAGCCGCTCGGCCACGGCCAGCGCCGGCTCGCAGCCTGCGAGCACCAGGCCTGCGGGCGCGGCGCCGGAGAACAGAGACAGCCGCCCGTCGACGACCACGCCGTCGGTGGTCGCCCACCCCGGGCCCGCCGCGCCGTGGTCGCCCGGTGCGGCCGCGACGAGACGCTCGCCTACTCGGCCCACCCTCACCGCCGCGCCCTCGAGACGCTCGCCCTCCAGCGCGGGGCTCACCTCCGGCCCGGCCTCCGGTGGGCCAAACAGCTCCTCCACCGTGCACCCGAGCGCGACGGCCAGCGCGAGCGCGGCGTCGACCGCCGGCACGTTGCGTCCCGACTCGACGGCGGCCACCAGCTGCCTGCTCACGCCGGCGCGCGCGGCTAGCTGGGCCTGCGTCAACCCGGACGCGGTCCGCCGCTCACGAAGCCGCTGGCCGGACACCGTCACCGCTCGCCGACCGGACATTGCCAAAATGGTAGTTGTGCTGCTCGTATCCTGTCAGCGGCCGGGGCGGCGGCTGGGAAGCTGGCTCGCGCTCCTCACGGCGGCGGTCGCGCTGGCGGCGTGCGGCTCCTCAAGCACCTCGACGAGCGCCCATGCTGCTTCGACGGCGGCCGCCGCGAGCCGGGCGAGTGGCGGTGGAACCGCGAGCGGCCGTGGAACCGTGAACGTCCTGTATGCCGCCTCGCTCGAGCAGCTGATCGACACACGCATCGCACCCGCGTTTGACCGCCTGACCGGCTACACGCTCGCGGGGTACCCGGCGGGCTCCACCGATCTGGCGAGCGAGATCAAATCCGGCGTCCGCCGGGGCGACGTGTTCATCAGCGCCGCGGCGGACGTCAATCGCGCCCTGGAGGGCGCCGGCAACGGCGACTGGGTGTCCTGGTATGCGCCGTTTGCGACCACCTCGCTGGTGATCGGCTACAACCCGCGCTCGAGCTTCGCCGGCGCCCTGCGCACCCAGCCCTGGTACCGCGTGATCGCGCGCCCCGGCTTTCGTCTGGGGTTCACCGATCCCCGGCTTGACCCAAAGGGGGCGCTGACGGTCGCCGCGCTGCGGGCCGCAGCCGTGCGCTACCACGATCCTGCGCTTCTACGGATCGCCTCAGACCAATCGGACCTGTTCCCGGAGCAGGACCTCGTCGGCCGCCTGCAGGCCGGCCAGCTCGACGCCGGCTTCTTCTACACCGTGGAGGCCGCGGCGGCCCACATCCCAACGGTCCCGATCACCCCGATCCACGGCTACGCGACCTACACGATCACGGTGCTCAACCGTGCCCCGGACGCCCGCGGCGCGGCCGCGTTCGTGCGCTTCCTGCTCGGCCCCGCGGGCCGGGCCCAGCTCAGAGCGGTGGGCCTGGCGGCCGTCAGCCGACCGGTCGCCATCGGAGCCGGCGTCCCCGCAAGCCTGCGCGATCTGATCGCCGAGCGAGGCTGAGCAGGAGAGGCGCCGAGGCCTCCGCCAACGCTGACGTCGCACTGCACGCCCGGCGAAAGCGCGCCGAACCGCTCCAGCGACAAGAAGCCGTGCAGGGCCGAGCGGATCACGCGCGCCGCGTGAACCGCCGGGTCGCCCTCCAGTCCGTAGCCCGCAGGACGGCGGCCAGGACGTCGGGCAGGTCGGCCGCGGCGTCGCGGTGCTCGGGGTCATCGGTGGGCAACTGGAGCGCGTCGTGGACGCCCGGGTGCGCGCCCGCATAGGCGCGGTAGGCCAGCGCGACCGCCCTGAGGGGCCGCCCCCGCTCAAGGCCGGTTGCGGCCCGGCGCAGCCGCGCCGAAAGCGCCCGCAACCCGCGCGTGGCAAGTCGCGCGCGCAGATCGGCGAGCCCTCGACCATGGGCTTACAGCGACGGAGGCCTCACATCGAGTGCGCGTGCCACCGCCGACAGCGTCACCTGAGCGAGGCCGACCTCGTCGGCGAGCGAGGCGGCCGCTGCGACGACCGCCTCCGTGTCCAATCCGGCGCGCGGCATCAGCGGCGTGCCCGCCGCAGCGCCGCGTCCATCGCGGCCGCCGGCGATCGGACCGCGGGACCGTGGCCGACCGCCAGGAGCGTCGGATCGAGGTCGCGCAGCGCCTGGGCCGAGCGCACGTTCTCTGCCCGGTCAAACGTCGCCCCCGCCGCCAGCGGAAAGCGCCAGTGGAGATGGCTTGAGACAGCGAGGCCACCGAACGAGGTGTACGTGTCGCCGACGATCAGCGAGCGGTCCCGCGTGTCGAGGAACGAGACGTGCCCGGGGGTGTGCCCCGGGGTCGGGATCACCTGCAGGCTGCCCACCCGGTCGCCCGCCTGCAGGCGCACGTCCGGGACCGTCGAGATTCGGGGCCAGCTGCCTGGCGGGCGGCGCTCGACGACGCGCTCGCCCGCGTGGATGCGCGCGTCCAGCTCGGGCATCAGCACCTCGACCTCGTCGCCGAGCATGCGGCGCAGCTCGTCCAGCGAGCCGACGTGGTCGCCGTGCCCGTGGGTCAGGGCGATCCGGCGTATCTGTCCCCCGCCGGCGCGTGCTGCGGCGAGCAGCGCCGCGCCGCCGCGCGCGACGGTCGTGTCCACGAGCGTGAGGCCGTCCGGCTCGCGGACCAAATATGCGTTCACGAACCCAAGCCGAGTCAGCTGGATCAGGTTCTCGGTGACATGGGTGGTCCTCATTCAAGCTCTCGCTGCGCGCGTCAAGCCCCGCCGCGTCTTCAGGCCGCCCGCCGCGCGGAGCTGGCCCCACCGTGCGCTCGGTAGCGCTCGCGCTTTGCCTCAAGCAGGCGGACGTCCGCCGCGTGCATCAGCCGCTCGGGAGTGTCGCCGTCGAACGGGAAGATCGCCAGCCCCGCGCTGCCGGAGACGGAATCCAGGCCCGCGCTGACCGATCGCACCGCCTCCAGCGCCTTTGCGACCAGCAGCGCGCCGCCGCGCTCGCCGGTCTCGGGCGCCAGCACGCAGAACTCGTCGCCTCCGAGCCTGGCGACCGTGTCCTGGGCGCGCATCGCCGCGCGCAGCGCGGCGGCGACGTCGCGCAGCAGGTCATCGCCGGCGGCGTGGCCGAAGCGATCGTTGAGCCCCTTGAAGCCGTCGAGGTCGAGCATCACGAGCGCGAAGCTGCGCCGCGAGCGCCGGTGGCGCTGCACCTCGTAGCCTGCGCGGATCAGAAGCGACCGGCGGTTTGCGATCCCGGTCACCGCGTCGCGCAGCGCGAACTCGCGCAGCTCCTCCCGCTCGCGCGCCAGCCGCTCGCGCATCTCCAGGACCACCGCGGCACACCCCGAGCCGATCAGGGCAATCGCCGTCGCCGACGGCGAGCGGGCGCCGGAGGCCTCCGCCGCGAGCACGGCCGCGCCGATCACCGTCGCCAGCGAGGCGGCCGCCGCGAGGCGACCGGGGGCGCGCGCCACCGCCACCAGCGCAAGCGGCACGCACGCCCAGGTCCAGTAGCCCGCCCCGCCGGCGATCACCGCCGCCGCCGCGACCCCGGCGAGCCACAGGGCGCGTATCGCCGCCAGCGGCATCGACGCCCCAGGTCCGCCTGGCTTGGACGGGGGGCGGCGCGGGCGCTTGGGCACCGCGCAAGTGTCGTCGGCGAGCCGGACGGCACGGCGACGGGAGCGTCGCTCAGGCGGCCAGCGGCGCGGAGCGCCTCTGGATCGACGCCAGCAGCGACGCGACCCTCACCTTGTCGGCATCCTCCATGCCCACGAGCCGGACGCCGAGGTGCGTTGGCGTCTCGCGCGCGAGGACGGCCTCGCAGTGCACGTGATCGGGATCGCCAGGCAGGAACAGCTCGACCTTCCAGCGCGGCCCCAGGCCCAGCTTTGGGCGCTTGAGCAGCAGCGCGCCGCCGATGCTCAGATTGGAGGTGACCGTGGCAACCGGCTCGCCGGGCGTCCCGTCCGGTCCGATCGCCGAGGCTCTGACTGCGGTGACGAGCGGCGTGCGTTCGGCTCCGCGCCGCTCCGCGACCTGGATGCCGTCGACGACCACGAACTCGAGCCGCTCCACCCCCTCGCGCGCGAGCGTTACGCCGCGCAGCGCGACCGGCGCGCCGCCGTGCGTGAAGGTCATGAAGCACAGGGAGCCGGTCCGCAGGCGCTCGAGCACGTCGGGGGGGATCTCGTCCTGAGGGATCAGCGTGGCCACCGGGCCCTGGACCGCCTCCACGCGGCACTGGATGCAGTCGGCCTCCCAGTCGACCCGCGCGTCGAGGTCGATCCGCACGGGCTGATTCTTCACCAGACGGCGCATGTTCCTGTCGGCATCTTCGGCACCGGGGGCGTCGGGGTTTAGCCCTTGCAGCCGCCGCTGGCGCGGCGACGCTCTATCTGTGCCCCTCCTCCGCGAGCTGCGCGGCACGGTGGCGCCAGAGGTCAAGTCGCGCGCGCAGCCCCAGGCCGTCCAGCAGCCGGTCGTCCAGGGGCGCGGGCGGCGGCGCCGGCGGATCCGGCGGGCGCAGCTCGTTGGCGAGGACGTTGGCGATGTGCACGGCGGCGACCGCGTCGAACGCCAGGCCCGGCACCGATGACGGCAGGTGGTGGGCGGCGACCGCCTCGACGATGCCGTCCGGCAGGCCCCACAGGGATAGGAGGTGCGCGCCAAGCTCGGCGTGGCTGACGCCATCGGCCTCCTGCTCGACGACGTGCATCGGCACGCCGCGCGCTCGGGCGCGATCGCGCAGCGACCGCCAGTGGCCGCCGCGGTCTGCGACCGCCACCAGGCGCCCGATGTCGTGCAGCAGCGCGGCCGTGATCGCCTCCTGCTGTGCGCGTCCGGCAGGCAGGATCGCGGCCGTGATCCGGGCCACGAGCATCGCGTGCGCCTGGAAGGCCTCGATCGAGAAGCCCTCAGCCGAGCGGGGCGTCAGCTTGCCGAACGCCTCGGCGGTGAGCGCGAGCGAGCGGATCGTGTCCACCCCCAGATACACCACGGCGTCTCGCACGGTGGACACCGTCGACGTGAGCCCGAACAGCGCCGAGTTGGCCAGCTGCAGGACCTTGGCGCTGAGCGCCACGTCACGCTCGATCACGGCCGCCACCTGGCTGGGCTGCCAGGCTGGGTCCGCGAGCACGCGGTTGAGCTCCATGTACACGCCGGGGCGGGAGGGCAGCGACGTCGCCGACATCGTGCGCCTTAGCGCCTCAACGGCGGCGGTTCGCTCCCGCAGCAGGCACGAGCGCCTCACGAGCGTCCCAAGCTCGGCGACGTTGCATGGCTTTGACAGGAAGCGGTGCGAGACGATCGCTCCGATCCCCGGCCTGCTGGTCGCCGAGAGGATCATCCGAACCGTGGTCGGGTGGCGCTCGCGCACGCGCGCCAGGAGCGTGACGCCGTCCATCGGCTCAAGCTGCTCGTCGGCGATCAGCACGTCCGCGGGCCGGCGTTCGAGCGCCTGTAGCGCAGCCTCGCCCCCGGCGGCGAACTCGAGCTGCCAGCCGGCGCCGGCGGGGCGCATCGCCTCACGCAACCCCTCGAAGGTCTCCGGATCACGATCGGCGAAGAGGATTCGGCGGAGAATCGGCTCTGATGCCAGCGTCGGGGCGCCGGCGGGCACGCGCCGGGGTGCGGCGCCGGATAGCGGCCCCGGTGCGTCGCCGGATAGCGGCCCCGGTGCGGCGCCGGATAGCGACCCCGGTGCGTCGCCGGATAGCGGCCCCGGTGCGGCGCCGGATAGCGGCCCTGCTACGGCGCCAGGCAGCGGACCCGGTGAGTCGCCGGACACGGACCCCAGGCCGTCGCGGGGCGCAGGCGCCGAGGGGTCCGCTTGGGGGTCGGCGCGCGGGGCGGCCAGGCTCATGGGGGGCATATCGTCCGCAACGCGCCTTCGCTTGAGCGCGCGCGGGCGCGGCGCTGGACGACCGTGCGGCTTGCGCGCCGGCGCGCGTCTGGGAGGATTGGCCGAAGATGACCATCAGGGCGGTTGCATGCGATCTGGACGGCACGCTGCTGAGGTCCGACGGTACGCTGGACGCGCGCTCGCACCGGGCGCTCAGCGCCGTGCAGGAGGCCGGAATCCTGCCGGTGCTGTGCACCGCGCGGCCGGCGCGATGGATTGAGCCGCTGGCGCTTGAGAGCCGCCTGAGCGGCGCCGCGGTGTGCGCCAACGGCGCAGTGGTGTGGGACCTGGCCTCAGGCGAGGCCCTGTGGGTGCGCTCGCTGTCGGCGCAAACCTGCGCGACCATCGTGGCCGTGCTCGGCGAGCGGCTGCCGAGCCCGGCCTGGGCTGTGGAGCGCCTGGACGGCTTCGCCCACGATCCGTCCTACCAGCCTCGCTGGCCGGTGCCGCCCGACACCGAGGTGGCGCCGGTATCCGAGCTGATCCGCCTGCCCGCGGTCAAGCTGCTGGTGCGCGCGCCCGCGCTGGGCGCCGACGAGCTGCTCGAGGTCGCGCGCCGGCTGGTCGGCGACCTGGCGCACTGCAGCCATTCGAGCACAGCCGACAGCCTGCTTGAGATCGCGGCGGCCGATGTGGACAAGGGGAGCGGGCTGGCCTGGGTGTGCGAGCGCCACGGGATAGAGCCGCGCGAGGTGGTCGCCTTCGGCGACATGCCCAACGACCTGCCGATGCTGCGATGGGCCGGGCATGCGGTGGCGGTCGCCAACGCCCACCCGGACGTGCTGGAGGCGGCCGACGAGGTGACCGCGTCAAACGACGACGCGGGCGTCGCCCGGGTGCTCGAGCGGCTGGTGGCCGAGGCGCGGCGGGCGAGCCTGGCGTGACGCGCGCTGCGACAGGCGGATCGTGAGCACGGCAGACCACAACCGGGTTCTCGCGATCGTGCTCGCGGGGGGCGAGGGGCGGAGGCTGGGGCCGCTCACGCTGGACCGGGCCAAGCCGGCCGTGCCGTTCGGCGGCAACTACCGGCTGATCGACTTCGTGCTGTCCAACCTCGTCAATGCGGGCTACCGGCGGATCGTCGTGCTCACGCAGTACAAGAGCCACTCGCTCAACCGCCACATCGCCACCGCCTGGAGGCTGTCACCGCTGCTGGGCAACTACATCGCGACCGTGCCCGCGCAGATGCGGGAGGGACCGTTCTGGTATCAGGGCTCAGCCGACGCGATCCGCCAGAACCTGAACCTGCTGCGCGACGAGCGCCCCGAGCACGTGCTCGTGTTCGGGGCCGATCACATCTACAGGATGGACCCCGCCCAGATGGTCGAGCAGCACGTCCAGGCCGGCGCGTCGGTGACGGTCGCGGCGGTGCGGGTGCCGGCCGAGCGGGCCCCCGAGTTCGGCGTGATCGAGCCGGCCGAGGACGGCCGCACGATCGCCGCCTTTCACGAGAAGCCCGCCCGTGCCCGTGGCCTGGCGGACTCGCCGGGCGAGGTGCTCGCATCGATGGGCAACTACGTGTTCGAAGCCGAGACGCTGATCGAGGCGGTGACGCTCGATGCGCGGACGGAAGGGTCCTCGCACGACCTGGGGGCCGACGTGATCCCGATGCTCGTGTCCGCCGGCGGCGCGCAGGTGTACGACTTCGGCGCCAACGTCGTGCCCGGCGCCACCGAGCGCGACCACGGCTACTGGCGTGATGTGGGCACGATCGACGCCTTCTTCGAGGCCCACATGGACCTGATCTCGGTGCACCCGGTGTTCAACCTCTACAACCTCCAGTGGCCGATCCTCACCCAGCTTGAGCCGCTTCCCCCCGCCAAGTTCGTGTTCGCCGACGACGGTCGCACGGGACAGGCCCTGGACTCGATGGTCTGCCACGGCGTGATCGTCTCCGGGGCCACCGTCCGCCGCTCCGTGCTCTCCCCGCGCGTGCATCTGCACTCGCGCGCCGAGGTCTGCGAATCGGTGCTGTTCTCAGGCGTCGAGGTGCGCGGCGGCGCGATCGTGCGCCGCGCGATCGTCGACAAGGACGTCTACATCGCGCCAGGGGCGACGATCGGGGTCGATCCCGAGCAGGATCGCGCCCGGTTCACGGTGTCCGACGGCGGGGTCGTGGTGGTGCCCAAGGGGACGATCGTCGCCGGACCGGCGCCCGGGCCGGCCGCCGACCGGCAAAGTCGAGGCTGAGCCGTGCGCGTCGCGCTTCTGACCCGCGAGTACCCGCCCGATGTGTACGGCGGCGCGGGCGTGCACGTGGAGCAGCTGAGCCTCCAGTTGGCGGAGCTGGTGGAGGTGAGCGTGCACCGGTGGGCTTCGCCGGCGGGCGACAGGCGCGCCGCGGCGGGCGCGCCCACCGGCTCGATCAGCGTCTGCGACCATCGGGCATGGGAGGCGCTGGAGGGCGATGCGCCGGAGCTCGCGGCGCTGCGCGCGGTGTCGATCGACCTGACGATGGCGGCCGCCGTCGCCGATGCGGACGTGGTGCACAGCCACACCTGGTATGCGCAGTTCGGCGGCCACCTCGCCAAGCTCGTGCACGGCGTGCCGCACGTCGCCACGGTGCACTCGCTGGAGCCGCGACGGCCGTGGAAGGCCGAGCAGCTTGGCGGCGGCTACGCGCTCTCGCGCTTCTGCGAGCGCACCGCGCTGGAGGGCGCTGACGCGGTGATCGCGGTCTCCGAGGCGTCGCTGAACGACATCCTGGAGGCCTACCCGGCGATCGACCCGGCGGTGGTGCACGTCGTGCACAACGGGATCGACACCGAGCGGTGGGCGCCGGACCACGGGACCGAGGCGCTTGAGCGAAACGGCATCGACCCGCGCCGGCCGTCGGTGCTGTTCGTGGGGCGGATCACGCGCCAGAAGGGCGTCGACCTGCTGCTGCGCGCGGCCGAGAGCCTGGCGCCCGACGCCCAGCTGATCCTCTGCGCGGGCGAGCCCGACACCGAGCAGCTGAGCCTGCAGGTGAGGCGGGCCGTCGAGCGCCTGAAAGAGAGCCGCGACGGGGTCGTCTGGATCCAGCGGATGCTCGGGCGCGCCGAGCTCGTTCAGCTGCTCACCCACGCGACCGTGTTCGCCTGCCCGTCGATCTACGAGCCGATGGGGATCGTCAACCTGGAGGCGATGGCGTGCGAGACGGCGGTGGTCGCCTCGGATACCGGCGGCATACCGGAGGTGGTACTCGACGGGGAGACGGGGCTGCTGGTGGCGCTCGAGCCGGGTTCCGAGGACATGGGGCCGGCCGACCCTGACGCGTTCGCCGCCGAGCTGGCTGCGGCTCTCAACGAGCTTCTGAGAGACCCGGATCGCGCGGCGGAGATGGGACGCGCGGGCCGCCGCAGGGCGGTTGAGAGGTTCGGCTGGCCGCAGGCCGCGCGCCGCACGGTCGAGATCTACGAGCGCGTGCTCGGCGAGCGGGACTGACGGTTCTTCACGCGCCGGGCGCCGCCGGCCTGCGGGAGCCGTTTGAGCGCGCGTGCGCCGGCGCCGCGCGCCCCGCGGACCGGCCACGGCGCGCTGGCTTGCGAGAACCGTTGGAGCGCGCGTGCGCCGGCACGGCGCGCCCCGCGGGCGGCCTCACGCGCGCGGCGGGATCACCGGCACGAGCAGGTGCGACGCGTGGCGGCCGCCGAGATGGATCACGACCCCCCGGGCGACGCGGCGGTCGCGGGGGTCGTTGTGGGTCAGCGGCGCGAGGTCCTCGTCGCCGGTCACGAGCTCGAGGGCGAGCTGCTCCCCCGGCGCCAGCGTGATGCTCGTGGGCCAGATCTCCACCTCCAGCAGCGTCGGCTCGCCCGGCCTCAGCGGCACGGCGCGCGTGTGCTGATGCCAGGGGCGGTGGGGCTCCGAACGCTTTGCATCCAGCTCGCGGTGCGAGGCGCGCAGCCAGCCCATCGCCATCGGGATCGGCCCGCCCTGGGGCCCGATCGCCGGGATCACCTCCCCGTGCTCGTCGATGTGCTCAAGCCGGGCGAAGACGTCGAAGTCCTCGACGTCGGCCGAGACCCACAGCCGCAGCGCCACCGGGCCGGTCAGCTCCAGGGGCGCCTGTGCGGGCGCGGTGCGGAAGGCGGCCGGGTAGCGGACGGCCCCGGGCAGCGGGCGTTGCCAGCTGAGCGTCGCCGGCCCCAGGTACAGCTCGCGCCACTGCGTCTCTGGCAGCGGCCAGCCATCGGCGTCGCGCCAGACGTGCCGGCGTCCGTGCCTGATCGCCAGGCGCACCGGCGCCACGCCGTCCATCGCGTCGACGCGACCCTTGAGGAAGCGCTCCAGAAAGCGCAGCTGAAGCTCGGTGCCCCAGTCGGAGTAGAACGGGTCGATGTGCGTGCCGGTGTGGACCACCAGCCACCGGTGCTCTGAGGCGGCGCCGCGCCACCCCTCGATGTTGCCGCGCAGGTGAAGGTGAAGCGCGCCCCAGTTGCCGGCCGACAGCAGCGGCACCGCGACACGCTGAAGGTCGACCGTCCGCTCCAGATGGAACTCGTCGACGAACGGATGCTCGGGCAGCTGGCGGCGCCAGTCCGGTCCCTGCGCCTCGTTGCGCTGCGGCTCGATCTGCGCCCGCCACCACATCTCCACAAACCCGTTGGCGTAGATGCCGCCCTGGCGGGCGAACTCGCGGTAGAAGTCGGTCAGCCCCTCCCAGGCGATCACAGCGGCCAGATGCGGCGGGGCCAGCGCCGCGACGCGCCAGCCCATCATCGCCAGCCACGAGATCCCGCTCGAGGCGACCCTGCCGGTCGACCAGGGCTGCGCCGCCGCCCACTCGATCACGTCGTAGAAGTCCTCGGCGTCGCGCCTTCCGTACAGGTCAAGCGTGCCCGGGGACTTGCCGGTGCCGCGGGTGTCGGCACGCACAAGCGCGTAGCCCCGCGGCACCCACCAGCTGGGGTCGGGCGTCTCCCACACCATGTGCTCCCCGGGCGCCACCAGCTCATAGAGCGGGAAACGCTCGGGCCAGTGCACGTCCTTCCCGTACGGGCTGATCGACGCGATCACCGGGACCGGGCCGCCGTCGGCTGGGCGAAAGACGTCGACGGCGATCGGGGAGCCGTCACGCGTGGGGACGTGAACGTCGCGCTCGATCAGCACCGGGCCGCCGCGCCTCCTCGGCATCGGCCCGCCGCCCGGGATCGGCGCCCGGCCGCCCTCGACCGGCATCCGGCCGCGCCCGGCTTGCATCGCGCCACGCGTCGTTGGCATCCCGCGGCGTGTGGCTGGCACCCGGCAGCGCCCGATCGGGATCCGGTCATGCTGCACCGCCCCCTGGAGCGCCTCGCACGCCTCAGCCGGCGCGCAGCGCGCGCACGACGTCGCGATGCTCGCGCATCGTCTCATCCCCGTCGCGACCGGGCTGGCGCCCGAAGCCGCAGTACATCGCGACGCCGAAGTCGTCGATGTAGCGAGAGGCGGTGGCGTGGCGGCGTCGCAGGCCGGAGATCCCGTCGATCGGCAGGACGATCCCCAAAAACACCCGCGCGGGGCCCGGCTCGAGATCCGCCAGCGGCCTGAAGAAGCTGCGGTCCTCGCTGCGCAGGTACCGGGGGCCGGCCAGGTGCAGCCAGTCGACCCTGCGCCCGGAGCTTGAGACAGCGAAGTTCGCCATCTTCACGAGCACCGAATAGTCGCGCGCCTCGTACATCGGCCACTCCGGGAAGGTCCCGTAGCAGAGGTGGTAGCCGACCAGGACCTCCTCGGGGATCAGCCGGGTGAGCCGGCGCACCGGGCCGGCGAACCGCTCCCAGCCGCCCTCGTCGGTCCAGGCGAGCACCCCCTCGATGTCCTGCGTCTCATACGCGCAATCCCACTGGATCGCAAGCTCACCGGGCGGGATGGCGTCAAGCAGCCGCCGCAGCTCGCGGGCGACCAGCTCCTCGAAGGCGGCGGCCGCGATGGGGTAGTCGTGCGCGAAGTTGGCCTTGAAGGCGTTCATCGCGCTGGCCGGGAACGGCAGCCCCACCTGGAAGCGCAGCTCCGCGCCGATGACGCCCTGCTCTCTGAGCGACCGGAAAACCCCATAGGAGGCGATCGCGTCGTCGATCCGCGGCCAGGAGTCGAAGCGGATCTCCTCCAGGCCCTCTGCGATCGCAAAGACGGGCGTCTCGTAGGCGTGACGCGGCGTGCCGGTGGGCGACTCGGTCTCCTGGACCACCACGACCCCGGGCGCGGGGCGGGTCAGGCGCTCGCGCTCGTAGCCCACCCACGCGCGGCGCGGGCCCGTCTCGCCGTCCGGCAGCGCGAACACCATGTCGCCGAACAGCTCGGCGCCGGCCCGGAACGCGCGTTCGGCGGAGTCGACCGGCAGGCTGCCCACCAGCAGCAGCTCGCTGTTTACGCGTCGGTTCATCTCCTGGCCTCCTGATCGTCGGTGGGTCCTGTGGGAGTTTGAACGGTCGCCGGCCCCGACCACTGGCGCCCGCCGCGACCACGGTCGCCGGCCCGACCACGGTCGCCGGCTGCAAGCCGCCACGTCCGGCGTCAGATCGGGGCCATCGCGGCCATCGTGACCTCGTGGCGCACGGCGCTGGGATCGATCGGATAGCAGTGATCCTGCTCCCAGCGCCCGATCGCCTCCGAGCCCTCCACGATCACCCGGCAGCGCTCGTAGCGCCGCTCCGTGAAGGCCTCGAACGTCTCCTTCAGAGGGCGATCGACGGCCAGCTCCTCAGTGAGCACGATCGCGTCCTCGATCGCCTGCGCGGCGCCCTGGCCGCACTGGGGGCTGGTGGCGTGGGCGGCGTCGCCGATCAGCACCACGCGCCCGCGATGCCACGGCCGCGCCACGAGGATGGTCTCCACCGGCCGGTAGACCACCTCGGCGTCGTCGACGACCAGGTGCGCGCAGTCGGCCACCGGCCCGCCGAACTGCCTCAGGCGCTCCCGGTAGGTGGCAGCCAGGCCGGCGCGGTCAAGGCGCACCGGCGCCCCGTCCGGGGGCTTCTCGATCGTGAGCATGTACATCAGGTCGCCGGCCAGCGGCACGAAGCCGGCCGTGCCGGTCTCGCCGAGGTACACCCAGATCCGGTCCAGGCCCTCGATCCTCGGCAGGTTGTAGCGCCAGCACACCTCGCCCGTGTAGCGGGCCTCAAGCTCGGCGCCGAACACGGCCCGGCGCACCTGCGAGTGCAGGCCGTCGGCGCCCACCACCAGGTCGTAGGAGCGCAGCTGCCCGTCCGTGAAGCGGACGTCCACCCGGTCGCGTCGCTCGTCGATTGACTCGAACGTCACCCCGGTGCGCACGTCCGTGCCCGACGCGAGCGTGTGCGTCTGCAGGATCCGGTGCAGCCGCGGGCGGGTGATGCCGTTGCCGGGCGGCAGCCCCTCCACGAGCGGCGGCCAGTCGTTGGCCGCTATGAGCTGCGACCCATCGGCCGTCCACGTACTGTCACCGACGATCGGATGGCCCGCAGCCACCGCCTCGCGCGCCAGGCCGAGCGCGTCGAGCGCGCGCAGCGCGTTGCCCGGCTGGATGATGCCCACTCCGTAGACGTCCCAGGCCGGGTTGCGCTCCACCAGGTCAACCGCGTGCCCGGCCCCACGCAGCGCGATCGCCGCGCACAGCCCGCCGATTCCTCCGCCGACCACCAGCACCCGCAGCGCCCGAGGACCCTGTGCGCGCGCGGACTGCGGCGACTGAGCGCCCTTCGCGCCCGGGGGAGCGTGGACCTCAGCGCCCCAAGGGCGCGCCAGCTTCGCCATCCTCGCCCTTCTCCTCTCTCGATCGTCGCTCGGACCCGAAGATGAAGCAGCATTCTAAATCGTGTTCGGGACCGTGTCGAGGCCGCCGTCCCAGGGCGACCCCGTCCGCGCGACTTGACAGAGCGCCCGGTGCCGGTAGGATGGGCAAACACGAACAGGGATTCGAGTTCTCGGGCCGCCCGGCCGGGAGGAGATCGCCGAATGTCAGAGATCTTGATGTCGCAGCTGGCCCACGTGGAGCTGATCTCGCCGAGGCCGGATGAGACGGTCGGCTGGCTGGTGGACGTGCTGGGCCTGGAGGAGACCACGCGGGAGGGGCAGTCGGTGTATCTGCGCGGCTGGGCGGAGTGGCTGCACTCGAGCATGATCGTCACCGAGGGCAGCCAGCCGGCGGTGGGGCACATCGCCTGGCGCACCTACGGGCCGCAGGACCCGGAGACGATCGCGGGGCGCCTGAAGGGCAGCGGGCTTGAGATCGGCTGGGTGGAGGCCTCGGTGGGGCATGGGCGCGCGTTTCGCTACCGCGCACCGGCCGGCCGCCATGTCCACGAGGTGTTCTGGGAGACGGAGCTCTACCGGGCGCCGGCTCACAAGTCAGAGCCGGACTTCCAGAATCGCCCGCAGCGGTTCTCCGGCCGGGGTGCGGCCGCGCGCTACCTGGACCACGTGACGGTCGCCACCCCCGACATCGACCGCGACATCGACTTCTACCGCACGCTGGGGCAGCGGCACACGGCGAAGATCAGCCCCGAGCCCGGCTTCAATGTGTTCTCCACGCTGACCTGCAACGCGATCCGCTCGACGCACGATCTGGGGTTGGTGCCGGACTTCTCCGGCGCCACCGGACGCGCCAACCACATCGCCTACCGCGTCGATCAGCGGCTGGACGTGGAGCGCGCCGCCGAGGTGTTCATGGCCAACGACACCCCGATCGAGTTCGGGCCTGGCATCCACGGCCTGGACGAGATCACCTACCTGTACGTCCGCGAGCCCGGGGGCTTTCGGATCGAGCTCAACGCGGGCGGCTGGGTCAACTCGCTGCCGGACTGGAAGGCGACCGACTGGAGCCCGTCGCAGGGCGGGACCACGCTGTGGAAGAACCTCACGATGCCCGAGTCGATGATGCAGTGCTGGCCCCCGGTCGGCGACGATGAGGCGGACGGCGCGGCTCGCCAGATGCGCCAGACGCAGCTGTTTGTCGAGGGTTGAGCGCCGGGGAAAGCCGAGCATGCGGGTCGCAAGGGTTGTGATGGACGGTGTGACACACACCGCGATCGTCGCGCCCGACGGCGCCTCCGTGCGCGTGCTGGCGGCGGAGATCGGCGTCCTGGACGTGCTCTGCGGACGAACCGAGCGCGAGCAGATGCGCGGCCAGGAGCGGCCGATCGAGGAGGTGAGGCTGCTGGCGCCGATCGAGCCGCCGTCGATCCGCGACTTCTCGGTCTTCGAGCAGCACATCGAGGGCATCGTCATGGGCCGCGACCCCAACGCGCGCGTGCCCGACGCCTGGTACCGCTCACCCTTCTGCTACTTCTCAAACCCCGGCGCGGTGACCGGTCCCGGCGAGGAGATCCCGGTCCCCCGGGGCTGCCGCGACCTGGACTTCGAGCTGGAGGTGGCCGCGGTCATCTCCCGCCCCGGGCGCAACCTCACCCCCGAGCAGGCCGCCGAGCACATCGCCGGCTACACGATCTTCAACGACTGGTCCGCGCGCGACCTGCAGTTTGAGGAGATGAAGCTTGGGCTGGGCATCTGCAAGGGCAAGGACTTCGCCAACACGCTCGGCCCCTGGATCGTGACGCCCGACGAGCTCGAGCACTTGCGAACCGGCGACCGGCTGGACCTCGACATGAGCGCGCAGGTCAACGGCCGTCCGCTCGGCCACGACACGCTGGCCAACATGGCCTGGAGCTTCCAGGAGCTGGTCTCCTACGCGTCCCGGGGAACCTGGGTGAGACCCGGCGACGTGCTCGGCTCGGGCACTTGCGGCTCTGGCTGCCTGCTGGAGCTGCGCGGACGCCACGGCCCGGACGCCTACCCGCCGCTGGCGCCTGGCGACACCGTGACGCTGTCGGTGCAGGGCATCGGCACGCTCACCAACACGATCGTGCCCGGCATCGACCCGGTCCCGCTGCCGGAGGCCCGTCCGGGGCGGATGCGCTCGCGCGCGTGACTTGGCGTGGAGAGCTCCCGGTCTGGGGCAGCATCGAGCTGATCTTCAGCGGCGCCGATCTGCATCCGCAAAGCGGCAATGGCGGCAGAAACCAGCACCAATGCCCCCAACGACACGGCGCCGAGTGCCCCCCAGCGCCGACTGCCATCCAGGCGCAGAACCACGCCCACCCAGGCAGGTCACCAAGGCGATGAGGTCGAGCGATTCCGGTGAACGACGTCCCTCGAATGCACCCCCTGCGGTATGCAACGACAAGGCTGGCCCGCATGCCGCCACCACGCGGTGGGCGCGGGTCTCTGACAACAGCACCTCAACTCCCCGCAGCCAACGCCACTGATCCCACGCATCCTGGGCCTCCGCCAAACCCGTCACCTTCCAAGCTGCATCGAGCGCACCAGGCAACGGCCGGGCCACCTCCGCAGTTGCAGCAGAGCTGTTTCAGAGGTATGGGGTATCCATTTACGTCCGGTAGCGCGGGTACGGTGCGGTGGTGCCGACAGCGGGCAGCGACTATCCGGGCTCCTACGCGGAGTTCGTGGCCTGGTTTCCCGACGAGCCCGGGTAGCGAGCGCCTGAGCGGCCACGT
>DATGLC010000039.1:0-31172 GCA_035294345.1 Solirubrobacteraceae bacterium | reverse complement strand
ACGTGGCCGCTCAGGCGCTCGCTACCCGGGCTCGTCGGGAAACCAGGCCACGAACTCCGCGTAGGAGCCCGGATAGTCGCTGCCCGCTGTCGGCACCACCGCACCGTACCCGCGCTACCGGACGTAAATGGATACCCCATATGCTGCAAATCCCGCGTACGCCACCCTCCAGCGAGGCCGGAGCAGCGGGAATGCGAAACAGCGCACAAAAGCGCAAGGAAACACAGGGATGCTGCTTCGAAGGACGGCCCCGCAGGTCGATCTATTCCGGTGAAGACCCCACCGGCGACGGGGCTGGCGAACGCAGTCAAAGATCTCAGCGAACCCGGCTGCAGACATCGCGAGTCAGGCCGGCTGAGCCAGCCAGTCCACGAGCCCGCGCACAAGGGCGTCGTCGTTGCTCGTGGTAGAGGCGCAGGTCGGGACCGGAGAGCCGGCGCGTCGCGCAGGCTCTCCGCGCGGTGCTGCTGCTGTGCCAAGCATCCAGCTCTGGAGAACACGTGGACTTGGGGGTGTGCGATCAGATCGAGCAGGTGGCCTCCAGAGGAGAGCTCTGCTCCGCGGTCAACACCCACCGGCTGCAAGAGGGTCGTCGTTGACTCGGTCGCAAGGGCCTCCAACGCCGCCCTTGAGCAGCTGCGCGCAGCCGGGTGCCAGAGCCCGACGTTGAGGTCCTCAGGCTGCATCTGTTCACGCGCCGCCACACCGCCGTCCAAGGCCACTGACCGTTCCTCCTGCCAGCGCTCGACGGGCAACTGCGAGACCTGCGCGACCCCGCCGACGACCAGCACGAAGACGAAGGCGGCCGGAACGGCCGGTAGGTGTGGGCTGAATAGCGCCATCGACGTTCGATGAATTGGACCACGTCCAACCGGAGCGCTGAATCCCTCGCATCGACGGTCGTTTCAATGAGCGCCAAGGCCGCGATCTGGGTCCGGGTCTCCACCGACCGCCAACACGCGGACAACCAGATCCCCGGCCTCGAGCGCCCATGCCTGCACCGCGGCTGAAGATCACCAGACCCCAGCAGATCGCCGACGCCTCCGCCTACTGAGGCGAGCACCGTCACGCGCTGCAACGAATGCCCGGCGACGGGCACCGCGGCGAGCTCTCCGTGCTAGTCGTCTGGGTGCTCGACCGACTCTGCCGCCAGGGAATCGAGGAACTGCCACGGCTGAGCCGCGAGCTGCGAGCGCAACGTCTCGCTCGTCGGCCATAGGGACCCTGGCTGAACGGCACCGACGCGACTCAGCGGCACCGTTCGCCTTCGATGTTCGTCACGGGCCGCCTCCCCCCGGCGGATGAGGGCGAGATCGGCGCCAGGAGGGAGGCGCCGGGGTGCCGCGGCGCCCTACCCTGAGGCCGTGGGAACGCTCCGGACCCGTCCGCTGTGGAGCTCGGCGCGCCGCGAACGCCCGCTGGCGCTGGCGCTGGGGTGGCGACCGCCGTCGTGGCTGTTGGACATCGGGCCCGTCGCGTTCATCGTCCTGATCGGTTGCGCCGGGATCGCCACGGTGCACCGGCCTCATCCGGGAAGGATCGACCTTGCGCTGGCGCTCGCCGTCAGCGCCGTCGCGCTGATCGCCCGCCATCGCGCGCCCCTGGCCGCACTGGCGGCGATCGTGCTGGCGACGCTCGCGGTCGGCTACGGGCCGGTGGTGACGCTGCCGCTGCTGGTGGCGGTCTTCACCGTCGCCGAGTACGCGGACCGTCGCAGGATCCCCATGGCCGCCCTGCTCGCCGCCGCGTCGGTCGCGGCCGCCCAGGCGCTGCACGGGCCGCTGACCGCGCCCAGGATCCTCTCGGACCTCATCGCCATCGGCCTCGCGCTGGCGGTGGGCCTCTACGTGCGGGCGCGGGCCGACTACATCGCCGGTCTGCGCGAGCGAGCCGAGCGCCTGGAGCGCGAGCGCGAGCTCCTGGCCCAGCGGGCGGTGGCCGAGGAGCGCGTGCGGATCGCGCGCGAGCTGCACGACGTGGTTGCCCACAGCGTCTCGCTGATGGTCGTCCAGGCGCAGGCTGCCGCGGCCACCGCAGACGAGGACCAGCGCCGGGCGCTTCGCCAGGTGGCCGACCTGGGTCGGGGCGCGCTGTCGGAGATGCACCGGATGCTCGGGCTGCTGCGCGTCACCGGCGGCGGCGACCCCGAGCTTGCGCCCCAGCCCGGGGTGGGCGACATCCCGGCGCTGGTCCGTCGCACGCAGGCGGCCGGGCTCCAGGTCCAGCTGACGGTGACCGGTGCGCAGCGTCCGCTGCCCGCCGGCGTGGACCTCTCGGCCTACCGAATCGTGCAGGAGGCGCTCACCAACTCGATCCGGCACGGACGAGCCGGTCACGCGCACGTGACGCTCACCTACCTGCCGGACGCCTTCGAGGTCACGGTGCACGACGACGGCGCGGGGCCCGCTGACGGGCCGGCCGGCCACGGCCTGATCGGCATGCGCGAGCGGGTGGCGCTGTTCGGCGGCGAGCTGCAGACGGGCCGTCGCGACGACGGCGGCGGCTACCGGGTGCGAGCGCTGATCCCGTTGCGCTGACTCGCCGTGGCCACGCTGAGGATCCTGATCGCAGACGACCAGCCGCTGATGCGCGCGGGGTTCCGCGCGGTGCTGCAGGCGACCGGCGAGATGGAGGTGGTGGCCGAGGCGTCCACCGGTGCCGAGGCGATCGCCGCCGCCAGGGCGCACCGCCCCGACGTGATCCTGATGGACATCCGGATGCCGGAGCTGGACGGCATCGAGGCGATCCGCAGGCTGCCGGGTCACAGGGTGCTGGTGCTGACGACGTTCGCGCTCGACGAGTACATCGTCGAGGCGCTGCGCGCCGGCGCCAGCGGCTTCATCACCAAGGACGTCCCCGCGGAGGAGCTCGTCAGGGCGGTGCGCGTGGTGGCTGCCGGGGACGCGCTGCTGACCCCCGCGGTCACCCGCCAGCTGCTTGACCGGGTGGCCCGGCGGCTCCCGGCTGCGGTCGGCGGGCGGCCCGAGGCGCTGGCCGAGCTGACCGAGCGTGAGCGCGAGGTGTTCGAGCTGCTGGCGCGCGGCATGTCCAACGCGGAGATCGCCGAGACGCTCGTGGTCGGCGACGCGACGGTCAAGACGCACGTGTCGAACGTGCTGATGAAGCTTGGGCTGCGCGACCGAGTCCAGGCGGTCGTGCTCGCATACGAGATCGGACTGGTCAAGCCCGGGCATCTCCCTCCGCCCTGAGGGGGAGCGCCGGCGGCGGCTCACCCGCGCGCCGGACGGCTCAATCGTGCAAGCGGCCGACGACAGCGGCCCGGCGGCCTTCGATGATTGCCGGCCATGACGACCACGGCGAACATCATCGAGACCCACGGACTGTGCAAGCACTTCGGACGCCGCCAGGCGGTCGCAGACCTCGATCTCTCGGTACCCCGCGGGTGCGCCTTCGGGTTCCTCGGCCACAACGGCGCGGGCAAGACGACCGTCATCAGGATGCTGCTCGGGCTCACGCGCGCCGACGCGGGCACGATGCGGATCCTGGGGCGGCCGGTGCCGGCCGAGCGCGCGGCGGCGCTTGCGCGGGTTGGCGCGATCGTCGAGGAGCCGAACTTCCACCGCCACCTCACCGGCCGTGAGAACCTGCGCGTCAGCGCGGCCGCGCGCGGCCCGGATGCGCGGCGCCGGATCGACGCGGCGTTGCGCCGCGTCGGTCTTTCAGAGCGCGCGGACGAACGCGTGCGCAGCTACTCGCAGGGCATGCGCCAGCGGCTGGGCGTGGCGCGCTGCCTGCTGGCCGATCCTGAGCTTTTGATCCTCGACGAGCCGATGAACGGCCTGGACCCGGGCGGGATCCTGGAGCTCCGCACGATGATCGCCCGGCTGACCGGCGAGGGTCGCACGGTCTTTCTCTCATCGCATCTGCTGGACGAGGTCGAGAAGACATGCGACGCCGCGGCCGTGATCGATCAGGGCCGGCTGGTGGCGCAGGGACCGATCTCAGAGCTCGTCGGCGGCGCCTTAGAGCTCGACATCGGCTGCGACAGCCCGAGGCTGGCGCTTGACCTGCTCGATGGCGATCCCGCGATCGCCACGGCGCGCCAGACGGCCGACGGACTGCGCATCCGGCTTGCGGGCGCCGATGGGGTGGCGTCGATCAACGAGCGGCTGGTAGCGGCCGGAATCGGTGTGTTCCGCCTGGCCCCGGTGCGCGAGTCGCTCGAGCAGCGCTTCCTTGAGATCACATCCCGAGTCGGAGGTCAATCATGAGCCTTGAGGTTGCACGCGAGATGCTCGCCGTCGAGATCCTCAGGCTGCGGCGCAACCGCGTGCTGATGGCGTTCTCGGCGCTGCTTGCGATCGGCTCGCTCGTGCTGATGTTCTGCTTTGAGGCCGTCCAGCACGCCAGCAGCCCGGCGACCAATGCGCCGGCCGGCGGGACGGTCGGCTTCGACCACGCGGTTCGCATGCTGGGCCTGATGTTCGGCGTGCTGGCCGCGGCGCTGATCGGCACCGAGGCCGGGACCGCCGACCTCTCAAGCGGCGTGTTCCGCGACCTGGTCGCGACCGGCCGCTCGCGCCTGGCGCTGTTCGCCTTTCGCGCCCCCGCGGCGATCCTCGTGACGCTGGCGCTCGACGCCGTCGCCTTCGCGATCGCGATCGTGGCCACGTTCCTGCTCGCGGGCGGCCAGCCCGATCCGACGCTCGCGGTGATCCTCCAGTCGGCCGCGTGGATCGTGCTCTCGACGACGATGGCCGCGACCCTGGCGGTCGGGGTGGGCTCGGTGAGCGGCTCGCGCGGGGTGACCCTGACCGGGGTGCTCGGATGGCTTGCGATCGCGACGCCGCTGCTGATCAACGTCTCGAGCCTTGGCAGCGTGCGCGAGGGCATCATGACCGTCGCACTCAGCTCGCTGATGCCCGTCAGCGGCGGGCTCGGCGCCAGCATCGCGGTGCCCACCGCGGTTGCGGTCGCGGTGCTCGCCGGCTGGCTCGCCGTGCCGACGGCGCTCGGTGCGTGGAAGACCGTGACGGGCGACGCCTGAGGGGCGAGATGGCTCGCCGACCCCACCGGAGCCGTCCTCCTGCCGATGACCCGCGACGCCTGAGGGGCGAGACGCGCCGCGCTGGGCCGAGCGCGCCGGATGCGCTCGGGACGGCGGGAGGCGCTCGGCGGGCGCTTGGCTGAGGGTGGGCGCGCGTGGCGCTCAGCGCGCGGCGCGGGCCAGGAGCGACATCTCGCCGCTGAGCGTCTGGCTGGTGGCGGAGGTGATCTGCACCTCCACGAGCTCGCCCGGCTCGCCGAGGCCGTCGAAGTTGACGACCTTGTTGTGGCGCGAGCGGCCGCGCAGGCGGCTGGGGTCGGTGCGCGAGGGTCCCTCGACGAGCACCTCGAGCGTGCGGCCGACAAACCGCTGGGCGCGCTCGCGGGCCCGCCTCTGCACCACCTCCACCAGCCGCGCCAGCCGCTGCGCGCTGACCTCGTGGGGAACCTGGTCGGGGAGCGTTGCCGCCTCGGTGCCGCGGCGCGGCGAGTAGATGAACGTGAAGGCGCCGTCGAAGCCGACCTGCTCGCAGACCTCGAGCGTCTGCTCGAAGTCGTCCTCGGTCTCGCCGGGGAAGCCGACGATGATGTCGGTCGTGAGCGAGCAGTCGGGCACGTGCTCGCGGATCATCGCCACCCGCTCCAGGTAGCGCTCGCGGCTGTAGGTGCGCCGCATGCGCTTGAGGATCGCGCTCGAGCCCGACTGCAGCGGCAGGTGGATGTGCTCGCACAGCGCGGGCAGGCTCGCGTGCGCGCGGATCACATCCTCGCGCATGTCCTTGGGGTGCGGGCTGGTGTAGCGGATGCGGGCGATGCCCGGCACCGCGTCCACGCGCGCGAGCAGCTGCGCGAAGGTGATCCGCTGCTCGCGCGGCAGGTCGCGGCCGTAGGAGTTGACGTTCTGTCCCAGCAGCGTCACCTCCACCACCCCGTCCGCCGCCAGGCGCTGGATCTCGGCGATCAGCTCATCCGGTGGGCGGCTCACCTCGCGCCCGCGCGTGGAGGGCACGATGCAGTAGGAGCAGACCGAGTTGCAGCCGACGCTGATCTGCACCCACGCGTGATGCCGGCGGGCGCGCCTTGCCGGCAGGCGGCCGGTGAAGCCCTCGAACTCGAAATAGCCCTGGGCGGTGAGCGAGTCGCTTGCCAGAAACTCCGCCAGCCGGTGCACCTGCCCGGGGCCGAACGCGACGTCCACGAACGGGAAGCGGGCGAACACCTCCTCCTTGACCGACTGCGCCCAGCAGCCCCCCACCCCGATCACCACCTCCGGGCGCTCGCGCTTGAGCCGCCGCGCCTCGCCGAGGTGCGCGACGAACCGGCTGTCGGCCGCCTCGCGGATCGAGCAGGTGTTGAACAGGATCAGGTCGGCGTCGGCGCGCGAGGGCGCCTGCGAGTAGCCCAGCGCCTCGAGCATGCCGCTCATGCGCTCGGAGTCGTGCTCGTTCATCTGGCAGCCGAAGGTCGTGATGTGGTAGCGGCGCGGCTCCATCGCGGCCAAGGCTAGTGCACGCTGCCCGGCGTGGCCGATCGTCCGTCCGGCCCGCTCAGCGCGCGTACTCGACGGCGCGGGACTCGCGGATCACCGTGACCTTGATCTGCCCGGGGTACTCCAGCTCCTTCTCGATCTCCCGCGCGATCTCGTGCGAGAGCAGCGTGGCGCCGTCGTCATCGATCTTGCCCGGCTCGACGATCACCCGGATCTCGCGGCCGGCCTGCATCGCGTAGACCTTCTCCACCCCCTCATGCCGGGAGGCGATCTGCTCCAGGTCGCGCAGCCTGGTGACGTACTGCTCAAGCGACTCGCCGCGCGCGCCGGGTCGCGCGCCAGAGAGCGCGTCGGCGGCCTGCACGATCACCGCCTCGATCGTCTGCGGCTCCACCTCGTTGTGATGGGCCTCCATCGCGTGCGCCACCGCGGCGGACTCGCCGTAGCGGCGCGCGAGCTCGCCCGCGACCAGGGCGTGCGGGCCCTCGATCTCGTGGGTCACCGACTTGCCGATGTCGTGCAGCAGGGCGGCGCGCCGCGCCGTCTTGGCGCTGGCGCCAAGCTCGTGGGCCATCATCGCGGCCAGCCGCGCCACCTCGATCGAGTGCGCGAGCACGTTCTGGCCGTAGCTGGTGCGAAACCGCAGCCGGCCCAGGAGCTTGACGAGCTCGGGGTGCAGTCCCTGCACCCCCGCCTCGAACGCCCCCTGCTCGCCGAGCCGGACGATATGGGCCTCAAGCTCCGAGCGCGTCTGGTAGTAGGTCTCCTCGATCCGCGCCGGATGGATGCGGCCGTCCTGCAGCAGCTTCTCGAGCGTCAGGCGCGCGACCTCCCGCCGCACGCCGTCAAAGCCGGACAGCACCACCGCGCCCGGGGTGTCGTCGATGATGAAGTCCACGCCGGTGAGGTTCTCGAGCGCGCGGATGTTTCGGCCCTCACGGCCGATGATCCTTCCCTTCATATCGTCGGAGGCCAGCTGCACCACCGAAACGGTGGTCTCCGCGGCGTGGCCCGCCGCCAGGCGCTGCATGCATACCGACAGGATGTTGCGCACGCGGCGCTCGGCATCGCGCTTGGTCTCCTCCTCGATCTGCCGCAGGCGGCGCGCGGCCTCGTGGCGGGCCTCGTCCTCGATCTCGGCGATCAGAAGCTCCCGCGCGCGGGCGGCGGAGATCCCCGCCAGGCGCTCCAGGCGCTCCCGCAGCTCGCCCCGGCGCCTGCTCAGCTCGGCGTGCTCGGCCGCAAGCTCGCCCTCCCGCTCGGCGAGCTCGCCCTCGCGGCGCTCGAGCGACTGCTCGCGTCGCTCAAGCGACTCCTCGCGGCGCTGCAGGGCGCTGGAGCGCTCCGCGATCGCCTGCATGACGGCCGCGCGTGTGCCGTCGGGATCGGCGTCGGCGCCCGCGCCGCGCCGTGCTCGGGCATACAGCGCCGCGGCCGCGACGAGTGCAACCGCTATCAGCGCTGCGGCGATGATCGCGTCCATGGTCGTTCCTCTCCCCGGGCCGGACCGGGCCCGGGTCAAAACCCTCTTCGCTTGTGTTGCAGAGCGACCGAGCGGCCCGCGCTTGGCACGGCGGCGCCAGTCTCAGACGACCGCGCTCAGCGTCTGCGCCGAGAGCCCGTGGTCCGTCTGGACCGCATCACCGGTCCCTTATGGCGTTGCATGGACACGTGGAATATCTGAGCTTTGCTGGCGTTTTCAGTGGTCACGTGGACCGTTCGTTCACGCCGGGAATCGTAGTACCGCCGCCGGTCGCGCGCAAATCCGCGGGCGGATGGGGCGGCCTCACGGCTCGTCGGCCGCTCCCGTCAGGCGTCTGTGAGCGGCCAGCGCGTCGAGCGCCAGCTCGCTCTCGTAGCCGCGGCGCAGCAGCAGCGACAGCGCGCGATCGCGTTGGCGGCGGTCGCGCGGCGGCTCCGGGAAGCGGCGGCGCAGCAGCGCCAGGGCGCGTTGAAGCTCCCCGTTGCGCTGGCCCTCCCCGTCGCCTTCACCCTCACCGTCGTCGCGCTCGCCATCGCCCTGGCGCAGGCGGTCGCCGGTGTCGTCCTCGTCGAGGGCCCGGCGCGCGACGGCCGGATCGACGCCGCGCGCCAGCAGGCCGCTGAGGATCCGCAGGCGGCCCCACTCCCGCAGGCTGCGCCGCTCGGCGACGAACAGCCGCGCGTAGCGGAGGTCGTCGAGCAGCGCGCGCTCGCGCAGCGCCGCGATCGCCCGCTCGGCCGTGTCCGGGTCGACGCCGCCGCGCTCGAGCACGGCGCGCGCCTGCGCCTCGGTGAGCTCCCGGCGCTCGAGCCGCCCGAGCGCGAGCGACAGCGCGCGCTGGAGGGCTGCCTCTTCGTCCGCTCGTGCCGGCGTTGGGGCCTTCTCAGCTGGACAGGCTAGGTGATCGTCGCCGGCTGCGCCCTAGGCTGCCGGGGCAACGGCCACCAGGGGCGCGTCGTCGAGCTGGGCGGCGGGCTCGCTCAGCGCCTCATGATCCCGGTCGGGTGCGGTCGTGCCGCGCGCGTGCTGGCCGATCCCCAGCGCCGCGTGGACCTTGGCCTCGATCTCGGCGGCGATCTCCGGATGCTCGTCCAGGAACGCCTTGGCGTTGCCGCGCCCCTGCCCGAGCCGCTCCTCGCCGTAGGAGAAGAACGACCCGGACTTGGTGACGATCCCGTGCTCGATCCCGTAGTCCAGCAGGCAGCCTGAGGTGGAGATCCCCCGGCCGAACTCGATGTCGAACTCGGCGGACTTGAACGGCGCCGCGACCTTGTTCTTGACGACCTTGACCTTGACGCGGTTGCCGACCGCCTCGGCGCCGTCCTTGAGCGTCTCGATGCGGCGGATGTCCAGGCGCTGGGTGGCGTAGAACTTCAGCGCCCGCCCGCCCGGCTGGGTCTCCGGCGAGCCGAACATCACCCCCACCTTCTCGCGCAGCTGGTTTGTGAACAGGCACAGCGTGCGGGTGCGGTTGAGGTTGCCGGCCAGCTTGCGCATGGCCTGCGACATCATGCGCGCCTGCGCGCCGACGGTCTGATCGCCCATCTGGCCCTCCAGCTCGATCCGCGGCGTGAGCGCCGCGACCGAGTCGACCGCGACCACGTCGACCGCGCCCGAGCGCACGAGCATGTCGACGATCTCAAGCGCCTGCTCGCCGTAGTCCGGCTGGGACACCAGCAGCTCGTCCACGTCGACGCCGATCTGCTGCGCGTACTGGGGATCCATCGCGTGCTCGGCGTCGACGAACGCGCACACGCCTCCCCGCTTCTGGGCCTCGGCGATGATGTGGTAGACGAGCGTCGTCTTGCCCGACGACTCGGGCCCGAAGATCTCCACGATCCGCCCGCGCGGCACGCCGCCGATCCCAAGCGCTATGTCCAGCGACAGGGCGCCGGTGGGGATCGCCTCGACGTTCTGGCGCGCGGCCGGGTCGCCAAGCCGCATGACGGTGCCCTTGCCGAACTGGCGCTCGATCTGGGTCAGGGCGCCCTGGAGGGCGGCCTGGCGCCTGGCCTCGGCCTTCGGGTCGGCCGCGACGGCCGCGGCGGTGGTGTTCTGGCTCATGCTCGCTGGCTCCTCTGTCTTGCGCGTGAGGCCTGAAGCTACGGCCCGCCCCGGACGGAAAGCCCACGGGGGCCGCCTGGCCGGGACCGTAGCCCTGCACCACGCCCCCGGCAAGGCAAGGCGGTGACGATCCGGTGCCGATCGCGTGCCGGTTCGGTGACCGCCCGCCGGGGCGAGGACGCCTGTCCCGGTCGCCGGGGCAGGGCGCTGGCAGCCCCCGGCCGCCGGGGCCGGGCGCCGGCAGCCCCCGGCCAGCGGGGCGGGACGCCGCCAGCCCCCGGTCGCCTGCGCGGCTGCCAAAATGCGCGCGCAGAGCAAACGAGACCTGGAGAGACAGCTTGCCGACCCTCACCGAAGCGCTCAAGAACGAGCACACCAAGCGGATCCTGCACGTGACCGGCATCAGGCGGCCGTCGCTGCGCCAGCGCCAGACGCCGCACTACCGGATGCCGGTTCTCCAGGCTGCCGGGGGCTGGCTGCGCCTGAAGAAGTACGACGGTCCAGAGATCCCGCCTGAGGAGTACGAGAACCTCACCTACACCACCTACGCGTCCGACGACGCGACCACGTTCGCGCCGATCACCTCCTGCACCGGGGCGCTGGAGCTGCGCGGGTTCGAGGCCTACGGAAAGCCGGACCTCGACGGCGTCTGGACCGAGAACGCGAAGAAGTGCCCCACGATCGTCCGCTACGTGGAGTCGATCGGGGCCCGGTTCGGCCGCGTTCAGCTGTTGAAGATGAAGCCCAACACGATGCGCGAGTGCCGCTGGGGGCTGCACCTGGACAACAACAACGCGGCCAACAACCCGGACGAGAACGGCTGGGTGGTGCGCCTGTGGCTGGAGCTGACCGACGACGACTCAAGCGCGCTGGTGGTGCGGCGGGACCAGTTCAGCCGGGCGACCGAGGTCAAGATCCCGCTGCCCAAGTACCAGCAGGCGGTGGTCGACTCCGAGTTCCTCTACCACGGCGGCTATCACCACGGGCCCGGCATCCGCTACGCGCTGATCACCAGCGTGGAGAGCGGCCCGGCGCTCGAGCGGTGGATCGAGTCTCAGATGCCCTGATCACGCTCGCCCGCCGGCGGCGGGAGTCGCCGGCGGCCGCTGGGATGCTGCCCCCGCGGTGCTGAGCGCTGCTCGTGCGGCTCGAGGCGATGCTCGCGCGGTGCTGAGCGCTGCTCGCTCGGTGCGCCCTGCTGGCGCGGCCCGGGGCGATGCTGTGCGGCGCTCCGTCAGGGCCCGGTGAGCGCGAACGTCGCAAGCGGCAGGTATCGCGGGCCGCCGGCGCCCGGCAGCGAGCGAAGCAGCGCCACCGCATCGGCTTCGAACGGCTCAAGCGCCGGGGCGGGGACCGTGGCCGCACGGCTCTCGGAGGCCGCGTCCGCGGGAGGGCGGCGTGCGGGCCGCCGAGGCGCGGTGCCGCGCGTGCGCGCGACGCTCACGTGCGGGCGAAATGGCCGCCCGGCGTCGGAGATCACGCCGGCCGCCGCCAGCCGGGCGGCGAGCGCCGCCTGCAGCGCGCAAAGCGCGCCCGCGGGGTCTGACAGCTCGATCGCCAGCACCCTCGGCCTGCGGGGCGGAAGCCACACGGGCTCGCCCGGGGAGAGCGAGATCCGGGGCCAGGCGGACGCGATCGAGCAGGCCGCCGCGATCGTGTCGACCTCGCGCGCCGGGCGCTCGCCGATGAACACGAGCGTCATATGCAGCGTGTCGGCCGGCAGGGCCCGCGCCCGGCCGGGCAGCCCACGGACCACCCCGCGTCCCCATGCGGCCAGGCGCTCGGCGGCGGCCGCCGGCAGCGCAAGCGCCACGAACAGACGCAGGGAGCGCGCGCTCGTCGCGCGGCGCGCGCTCGGTGCACCCGCCGCGTCCGGCGCCTGGGATGCGCCGAGCGGGCCGGCTGCGCCGGCGATTGCACGCGGACTGGGCGCGCCGGTGCCTGCAGGCGGGTCTGGTGCGCCGGCGATTGCAGGCGGACTGGGCGCGGCGGCCGCCTCAGGCGGGCCGCTCGCCCGAGTCCTCGCCGGGCCGGTCGGCGGGCTCGTCGGACTCCCCTTCAAGCAGGCGCCTGATCATGTGCATCGCCACGGTCACCGAGCGCTCGCGCACGTCGACTCGCTCGCCTGGAAGCCGCGTGCGGCGGGTCAGCGAGCGCGGCGGCTGCCCGCGCATCCAGACCGACAGGCACACGAGGCCGACGGGCTTGTCGGCGGTGGCGCCGCCGGGGCCGGCGATGCCGGTGATCCCGACGCCCAGCTCGGCGCCGAGGCGCTCGGCTATCCCGCGCGCGAGCGCGGCGGCCACCTCGGTCGAGACCGCGCCGTGGCGCTCCAGCAGCTGCGGATCGACGCCGGCCACCGAGACCTTGGCGGCGTTGGAGTACACAACCGCGCCGCCGAGCAGGTACTCCGACGCGCCGGGCCGGTCGGTGAGGCGGCTCGCGAGCCCGCCCCCGGTGCACGACTCGGCCAGCGCAATCGTGCGGCCGCGCAGCAGCGCGGCGACGATCTCGTCGACCGTCTGCCCGTGCACGGAGAAAAGCTCGTCGGGATGGCGGCGGGCGATCAGCTCCAGCAGCGCCTCGTAGGCGCCCCGCGCCCGGGGCGCAAAGCGGGTCGCCACCTCGATCTCCCCTCGGCGCAGGCAGGTCGTGATCTCAAGCTCAGACAGGTCGATCCCCTCGCGCTCGGCCAGGCGGAGCGTGCTCGCGATCTCCGACTCGGGGATGCCGAACAGGCGGACGATCTCGTGCTCGTAGGGCACGGCGCCGGAGATCGCCCTGGCGAACGCCTCCGTCGCGCGCGCCGCCTCCCACATCGGCCGAAGCTCGCTCGGCGGACCGGGCAGCACGACCACGGTCGGCCCCTCGCCGTCCGCCGGCTCGACGACCAGCCCGGGAGCGGTCCCGACCGGGTCAAGCACCGTGGCGCCCCGGGGGATGACGGCCTGCTTTGCGTTCGAGCGGCGGATCGCGTCGGGATCGAGGTTCGGCCAGCGGGACATCATCCGCTCGAGGATCCCCCCGATGTGGCGTTCGAGCGCCGGGTCGAGCACCATCTCGCGCCCGGCGAACGCGCCCACGACCTCGGCCGTGAGGTCATCTGCCGTCGGCCCCAGACCGCCGCTTGTGACGATCAGGGCCATCCCGGCGTCCCGCATCGCGTCAAGCGCGGCGCGCAGGTCGTCGGGACGGTCGCCGACGATCTGGATCGTCGCCGCGTCGACGCCCAGCTCAAACAGCCGGCGCGACAGCCACGGTCCGTTTTTGTCGGAGACGATCCCCGAAAGCACCTCGGTCCCGGTGACCAGGATCCCGGCGCGCGGCGGGCGCTGGCGCTCGGAGCCGCGCGGTGGGCGCTGGCGCTCGGAGCCGCGCGGCGGGACCCGGCGCTCGGAGGAGCGCTCAGGGCGCTCGCTGTCGGCGCTCACGTGCACTGCGGCTGGCTGGCGGGGCCCAGCGGAACCGGAGCCGACCCGGGAACCAGCTCGTATCCGACGGGCCGGCCGGTGGACGGCACCGTGACCGGCACCCCGTTGACCTTCATCAGCACCGACGCGTTGCCGAGCGTCAGCAGGAGCTTTCGAGCGCGGACCACGGGGATCGTCTGTCCGGTGTCATAGATGATCCCCGGGATCAGCGGCCGCCCGCTGCCGTTCTCCACGCACACGTAGACGGCGCCCGTGGGGGTCAGCTGCAGCTTGACCGTCCGGGGGGCCGCGGGGCGCGACGGCGTCGTGGTCGAGCCGGTGGCCGCGGGCGAAGCATGGTGGTGGCGGTGCGAGGTCGCGGCCGCGCTGGTCGTGGAGCTGCTGGTGCTCTGGCGCGAGGAGCTCGCCGACGGGCCGCTGTGCAGCCCGACGACCTCGAGCACGGCGACGATCGCGACGACCGCGGCCGCGATCACGGCCCATGGCGGCACCGAGCGGCTGCGCCGCGCGCGCCGGTCGCGCTCGCGGCCCAGCGGAGCGAGCGGGCGCAGGTCGTGGTCGGAGGCGTGCTCGAAGCGCCGGCGGTACTCGTCCAGGAGCTGACGGCTGTCGAGGCCCAGGAACTCGGCGTACGTGCGAAGGAAGCTCTTGACGTACACCTCGCCGGGGAGCAGCCCCCACTCCTCGTTCTCCATCGCGCGCAGGTACTTGGCGCGGATCTTGGTCCGCATCTCGACCTCGTTGATGTCGATGCGGGCGCGCATGCGCGCCTCCCTCAGTGTGGCGCCGATCTCCGCCATCGCGAGTGACAAGGCTACCGGCGCGGGGGCCCGCGGCCGGGGCGATTACGCCCACGCCGGTCGGCTGCTCAGTCCTGCGCGCTGGGCGCAGGCGGGCCCGCGGGCGCGGCCGTTGGCTGGGGCTGGCCGGGCTCGGTGGCCAGCTCGGCTGCGCGCTCGCCCTGGGCGGGGCGCTGATCGTCGTCGGGCCCGTCCTGGGCGGGGCGCCGGTCGTCGGTGCGCTCGCCCTGCGCAAGGTGCTGCAGGATGCGCGGCACGTCGGCCTCGGACACCAGCACCTGCCGCGGCTTTGAGCCCTCGTAGCCGGAGATGATGCCGCGGCGCTCGAGCATGTCGATCAGGCGTCCCGCGCGCGTGTAGCCCAGGCGCAGCCGTCGCTGCAGCATCGACGTGGAGGCGGTGCCCATCGACGCCACCAGCCAGATCGCCTCCTCCAGCAGCGGGTCCTCGTCGGCGCTCAGCGACTCCTCGTCGGAGCCGTCCTGCCCGTCGGGGTCGGCCACCTCCTCAAGCAGCTGCTCCTGGAACTCCGGCTCGCCCTGTCGCCGCCAGCACTCGGTCAGCTCCAGGATCTGCTGCTCGTCGATGTAGGCGCCCTGGATGCGCTGAAGCTTCGACGAGCCGACCGGGGAGAACAGCATGTCGCCCTGCCCGAGCAGCGACTCGGCCCCGTTCTGGTCCAGGATCACCCGCGAGTCGGTCTGGCTTGAGACCGCGAAGGCGATCCGGGAGGGGACGTTGGCCTTGATCATCCCGGTGATCACGTCCACGCGCGGGGACTGGGTGGCGAGCACCAGATGAATGCCGACGGCGCGCGCCTTCTGCGCCAGGCGGATGATCGAGTCCTCCACGTCGGCCGGCGCGACCATCATCAGGTCGGCGAGCTCATCGATCACGCACAGGATGTAGGGCAGCGGCGGCTCTCCGCGCCGTTCGCGCACGCGGTTGAGCTCCGGCAGCGAGCGCGTGCGCGCCAGCGACATGATCGAGTAGCGCTGCTCCATCTCGCGCACCAGGTTCTGCAGCGCCGTGGCCGCCATGCGCGGGCTTGTGATCACCGGCGTGAGCAGGTGCGGCACCCCCTCGTAGTGGTTGAGCTCCACCTGCTTTGGGTCCACGAGCACGATCCGCACCTGGTGCGGGGTCGCGCGCAGCAGGATGCTCGACAGCATCGCGTTGACGCACGCCGACTTGCCGGCACCGGTCGTCCCGGCGACCAGCAGGTGGGGCATGCGCGCCAGGTCGGCGCCGATCGCCCGCCCGGCGATGTCCTTGCCCAGCCACACCGCGAGCGGCGACCAGTCGGGCGGCGGGTCCTGAAAGACGTCCCCCAGATGGACGATCCGGCGGTTGGCGTTTGGAACCTCCACCCCGACCGCCTGCTTGCCGGGGATCGGCGCGAGGATGCGGATGTCGGTGGCCGCCAGCGCGTACGCCAGGTCGTCCTTGAGCTGGGCGACCTTGGCGACCTTGATGCCGGGCGCCAGCCGCAGCTCGTAGCGCGTGATGTGCGGGCCGGTCACGCGCCCGATGACCCGCGCCTGGATGCCGAAGTGGCCGAGGGTCTCAAGCAGCGTGGCGGCCACCTGCTCCTGGCCGGCCGTGTCGGGCCTGCTCGCCTCCGCGCCCGAGCGCGTCAGAAGACGGGCGTCCGGCAGCCTCCACTGGAAGTCCGGGTCGTCGGTGACCGACGCGCGGTAGCGCCCGCGCGGGGTCAGCTGGGCCCTGGCGGCCTGCGCCGGGGCGACGGCACCGAGCTCCCCGTTGGCGGGCGCCTCCACGTGGGTGGAGCGCACCACCATCCGCACCGTGTCGGGCCCTTCGCCTTCGCCTTCGCCGCCGGCTGCGGAGGCGTCGGATGCCGCGTCTAAGTCCAGCGTCCCGCCGCCTGTGCGGCCGTCGAGCGCCCCGTCCCCCGTCTGGCCGCCGAGCGCCCCGGCGCCGTCGCCGCCAGGCACGCCGTCGCCCTCGCCGCCGGCGTCCACCGGGCCCTCGCCCCCGGGCCCCTGTGGCCCGTCGGGCGCGTCGAGCACGGCGACCGCTTGCGCCTGTGCGAACCGGTCCGCCGGCGAGAGCCGCTGCGCAGGGTCGGGCCGCTCGCCCCGCCCGGCGCGCCCAAGGGTGCCGGCCAGCGTGCCCTGCGAGCGGCGCACCACGCGGCTTGTCGCCTCCACGCCGGCGCCGGTGGCGCGCACGATCCCCGCCAGCGTGGCGCCGGTGGTGAGCATCACCCCGGCGAGCGCGAGGAAGACCGCGAGGATGTCCGCGCCCGCGCGGGACAGGAGGTGCTCGGCGCACCAGAGCTCCGCCTCGCCCAGCGCCCCCCCGCGCGCCATCAGCCAGTGGGGTCGCCACGCGTCGGCGGCCGGCGCCGCGCCGGGCCCCAGCCCGAGCGTCCCGGCGGCGAACGCGAGCGTGAGCGCCGCGACCAGGCAGGTCGCCCCGGTCCGCATCGGTCGCATCGGCGGCCGAAGCTCGCGCGCCAGCAGCAGCGCGCCGGCCGCCGCCAGCGCCGGCGCGAGCGCGTAGGCGAGCTTGCCCACGGCCAGCCGTGCCCCGTCGAGCAGGCCCCGCCCCAGCGGGCCCCCGGCCCAGTGCAGGTAGGCCACGCCGCCGAGGAACACCCCAACGGCCACGAGCGCGAGCGCCGCCACATCGACGTGATGGGGCGCGAGCACGGGGGCCCGCAGCGTGGTTCGCAGCACCGACGACCGGCGCCGGCGAGCCGGGCGCGCCGGCGCCGTGCGGGCGCGCCGGGGGTGCCCGCCCGCCGGGCGGCGTGATCTCGGCTTGGATGAGGTCGCCATGCGTCGGTCGCTGACCGCTTCGACGCCGGCGGCGGGCATCCTGCCGGCGAGCGCCCTTTCCCGGCGGCGGGCATCCTGGCGGGGTCCGCGCCGGATCCATGCCCGGCGGGCCTACCATCTGAGCAACCGTGGCGGCCACCGACTTCGAGCGTCCCCCCCGCGTGCTGATCGTCGAGGACGACGAGGCGATCGCGCAGGTCCTGCAGCGCTCGCTGCGCATGGAGGGCTACGAGGTGCGCCTGGCGGGCGATGGCCCGGCTGCGCTGGAGGGGGCGCACGCGTTCCTGCCTGACCTGGTGCTGCTGGACCTGGGGCTGCCGGGGATGGACGGGATCGAGGTCGCCAGGCGCCTGCGCGAGTCCGCCGACGACGTCCCGATCCTGATCCTCACCGCCCGCGACGCGGTCGAGTCCAGGGTGCAGGGGCTTGACTCGGGGGCCGACGACTACCTGGTCAAGCCGTTCGAGCGCCAGGAGCTGCTCGCGCGGCTGCGTGCGCTGCTGCGCCGGCGCCCGCCGCGGGGCCAGGCGAGCCTGACCGTCGGCGACCTGAAGCTCAACCCCGACACGCACGAGGTCATGCGCGGGGACCGGCGGGTGGAGCTCACGCAGCGGGAGTTCGAGCTGCTGGAGTACCTGATGCGCAACGAGCGGATCGTGATCTCCCGCCAGCGGCTGCTGGACGAGGTGTGGGGGTATGACCCGTTCAGCATGACCAACACGATCGAGGTGTTCGTCTCGAACCTACGCAGAAAGCTGGAGGCCGGTGGCGAGCCCAGGCTCCTACATACGATCCGCGGCGCGGGCTACGTCCTGCGCGTATAGGCGCGTTCCGATCCGCTGGCGGCTGGCCGGGGGCTCGGCGGCGCTGACGTTCGTGATCCTGGCGAGCTTTGCGATCGTGGTCGGGGTCCTCACCGCGCGCCAGTTCCGCAGCGAGTTCTACGACCAGCAGAGCTCCGCGTTTGACCATCTCTACGCCGAGCTCAACGGCAGGCTGACCTGGAGCAGCTCTGACCCCTACAGCCTGGACCTCAGCCACGTGGAGGTGTCGCTCAACGGCGCGGCGCTCGGCGAGCACGCGCAGATCAGGATCTTCGACGCGGGCACCGGCTCGCTGCTTGAGACCCAGGGCGACATCCCGATCCGCGGGCGCCGCGCCCCGGTCTCGGTGGGGCTGTTCGGCACGATGCCGACCAGGACGTCGGGCGCCTTTGACCAGGACGGCTACCGGGCGCAGGTGCGCGAGCTGGGCGTGCGCCCGCTGGGCCAGGTGCTGCTGCTCTACGCCGTGCCCCTGTCGGATCTTGACCACACGCTGGCGCGGGTGGAGGTGTTCCTGCTGCTGGGCGTGCTGGGCGGCACGATCCTGGCGCTCGCCGCCGGGCTGTTCGTCTCCGCCCGCGCTATGCGCCCGATCGTGGAGCTGACCGAGGCCGCGCGTGAGATCGAGCGCACGCGCGACCCGAGCCTGCGCGTCCCCCACCCGGAGGCCGAAGACGAGGTGGCGGAGCTCGCGGGCACGCTGGAGGGGATGCTCGCGGCGCTGGACGCAGCGCGCGCCGAGACCCAGGCGATGCTCGAGCGCCAGCGCGAGTTCGTCGCCGACGCCTCGCACGAGCTGCGCACCCCGCTGACCAGCGTGCTGGCGAACCTTGAGCTGCTCGGCGAGGAGCTTGAGGGCGAGCAGGCCGAGACCGCCGAGGCGGCGCTTCGCTCCACGCGGCGGATGCGCAGGCTGGTGGGCGACCTGCTGCTGCTGGCGCGTGCGGACGCGCGGCGCGTGCAGCCGCACCGGCCCACCGACCTCGGTCAGGTTCTGCTGGAGGCCGCCGCGGAGCTGGGCCCGATGGCCGACCACCACGAGCTGTCGATCAGCGCCGAGCCGGTCGTGGTCGACGGGGTCAGCGACGAGCTTCACCGCCTGGTGCTCAACCTGCTGGAGAACGCGGTGCGCCACACGCCGCCGGGCACCGCGGTGCAGGCGCTCACGCGCGAGCGCGACGGGATGGCCGAGATCATCGTCGCCGACAACGGCCCGGGGATCCCCCCGGAGCTCGAGGGCCGCGTCTTCGAGCGCTTCGTGCGCGGCGGCGGCGACCGTGGGCGGGGGTCGGGCCTGGGGCTTGCGATCGTGCGCTCGGTGGCGCAGTCGCACGGCGGCGATGTGCGGCTCGCCACGCCGGACGAGGGCACGGGGACGCGGTTTGAGATCACGATCCCGCTGGGCGCGCGGCGCGGCGCGGCGGCCGGCGAGGTCGCCGGGGCTGCTCAGACCTCGACGACGACCGGCAGCACCATCGGCCGCCGGCGCAGCCGCTCGTAGACGAACGCCTGCAGGTCGTCGTGCAGCGCCTGCTGGAGCAGGTCGATCTCGCGCACCCCCTCGCGCGCTGACCGCTCAAGGGAGCGGTCGACCTGCGCGCGGATCTCGCTGATCAGCTCGCCCGCCTGCTCGACGAACGGCACGCCCCGGAAGATCACCTCCGGGGGCACCACCGACTCGCCGCTCTGCTCGGAGATCGTCGCCACGACGATGAAGATCCCGTCGGCCGACAGCATCCGCCGGTCGCGCAGCGCCACGTCCGCGGGGTCGCCGATGTCCACCCCGTCGACGAAGATCATGCCGGCCGGCTCCGGGTCCCCCAGCCGCGCGCCGCGCGCGTCGATCTCAAGCGGCACCCCGTTCTCGCAGCGGAACACGCGCTCGGGGTCGATCCCGACCGCGTCGGCCAGCTGCGCGTGCAGCTGGATGCGCTTGTGGTCGCCGTGGACGGGCATCACGTAGCGGGGCGAGACGAGGTTGAGCATCAGCTTCAGCTCCTCCGCGTAGCCGTGCCCGGAGGCGTGCACCGGCGCCTCGCGCGTGGTGATCACCTCACAGCCGATGTGGTAGAGACGGTCGACCGTCTCGTTGACCGCGCGCTCGTTGCCGGGGATCGGCGTCGCCGAGAAGACGACCGTGTCGCCCCGTCGCAGCGTGATCTGGCGATGGTCGTCGTAGGCCATCCTGCGCAGCGCCGACAGCGGCTCGCCCTGGGAGCCGGTCGAGACGATCACGATCTTCTCGTCCGGCCAGTCCTCCACCTCCCGGGCGCCGATCAGAAGCCCCTCCGGCACGTCGATGTGCCCCAGCGAGCGGCCGATGTTGACGTTCTTGCGCATCGAGCGGCCCACCAGCGCGACCTTGCGGCCAAGCTGCGCGGCCGCGTCGATCACCTGCTGGACGCGATGGATGTTGGACGCGAAGCTTGTGACGATGATCCGCCCGCGCGCCCGGCCGAACACCTCCCGCAGATGGGGGCCCACCTCCCGCTCGGAGGGGGAGAACCCGGCGCGGTCGGCGTTGGTGGAGTCGCCGCAGAGCAGCAGCACGCCCTCGGCGCCGAGCCGCGCCAGCCGCGAGACGTCCGCCGGCGGGCCGTCGACCGGGGTCTGGTCGAACTTGTAGTCGCCGGTCAATAGCACCGTCCCAAGCTCGGTGCCCAGGGCGACCGCGCACGAGTCGGGGATCGAATGGGTCATGTGCACCAGCTCAAGCGAGAACGGTCCAAGCGACAGCCGCTCGCCGGTGCCCAGATCCTCAAGCAGCGCGTCGCGGAGGTTGTGCTCGTCGAGCTTGGAGCGCGCCATCGCGATCGTCAGCGGACCCCCGTAGACGGGGATCGGCGGGCGCCCGAGCTCCCGCAGCACCCACGGCAGCGCGCCGAGGTGGTCCTCGTGGCCGTGGGTGATGACGATCGCCTCGATGTCCTGCACCCGCTCGCGCAGGTAGCCGAAGTCCGGCAGCACGAGGTCGATGCCGAGCATGTCCGCGGTCGGGAAGCGCAGCCCGCAGTCGACCACGACGATCCGCTCGTCGTACTGCACGACGGTCATGTTCTTGCCGATCTCGCCGAGCCCGCCCAGCGGCAGGACGCGCAGGCGCCCGGCCACTACGCGGCCGCGGCGAGCATCCCGTGGCGCTCGAGCAGGGCGCGCACGATCGACAGCTCCTGCTCGTCGAGCTCCACGTAGGGCAGGCGGGGGCGTCCGGCGCGGATGCCGAGCAGGTTCAGCGCCGCCTTGATCGTGCACGCGGCGGGCGCGATCGCCATGTCCCGGTAGACGTCGGCAAGCGACGCGTCGATCTCGTGGCGGTGCTCGGGCTCGTCGACCATCCGGCGCATCTCCTCGCCGAAGATATGGCTGGAGGTGAGGATCCCCCCCGGCTCGCCCATGTCCAGCACGCGGGCCAGCAGGTCGTCGTTGCCCGCGTAGATCGCGAGCCCGTCGATCGGCGCCAGGTTGGCGGCGTTGGCCTGCTTGACGGCCACGATCCCGTCGATCTGCGCAAGCTCGGCCAGCAGCTCGTTGTCCATGTCGGCCGCGGTCCGCTGCGGGATGTTGTAGAGGATGATCGGCAGGTTGGTGGCCCGCGCGACCTCGCGGAAGTGGGCGACGATCCCGCGGCGGCTGGGACGGTTGTAGTACGGGTTGACCGACAGCAGGGCGTCGGCGCCGAGCTGCGTCGCGCGCTCGGTGAGCATCACCGCGTGACGGGTGTCGTTGGACCCCACCCCAGCGATCACCGGGCAGACGCCCCGCATCTCCCCCACGGCCAGCTCGATCACGCGCAGATGCTCCTCGTCGGTGAGCGTCGCCGCCTCGCCGGTGGTGCCGCACACGACCAGCCCATCCGAGCCGTGCTCCACGAGGTGGTGCATCAGCGCAACCGCCGCATCCTCGTCGACCCGCCCGTCCTCATCGAACGGGGTGACCATGGCGGTCAGGATCGCGCCGAAGTTGGCTGGCATGGCGCCATTATCGCAGGGGCGGCGGTCGGCGGTGCGGGGCTCGCGCGCCGATCAGGCGGGACGGGGCGCGCGCCGATCAGGCGGCCCGGGCGCTCGGCGCCGAGGCCGGGTCGCTGTCGGCCGGGGCCTGCTCGCGGACGGCCGGCGGCGCGGAGCGCTCGGCGCCGGCCTCCAGCAGCCGTTCGTACACCCGCCAGCGCTTCACAAGCCGCCCCCCCATCGCCTCCAGGCCGCGGTTCATCGACGTGTTGACCTCCAGGATGAAGCTCGCCTCGCCCCTCTTCTGGCGGCTTCGAGCGGCGGTCTCGAAGTGCTCCAGGTACAGGGCGGCGGCCACGCCGGTGTGCTCGTAGGCGGGCATCACGCCCAGAAAGCCGACCCTGAGCCGGTCGATGATCCGGCCGCGGTTGAGGTAGTGCCACCACCCCAGCGGCAGAAGCCGGCCGCGCATCAGCTTGTAGATCTGGTGCACGTCGGGGATCGTGATCGCCATGCCGACGGTCTCCCCGTCGATCTCGGCGATCATGAACCAGTCACGCGAGTACACAAGGTGCATGTCGATCGTGTACGCGTCCAGGTCGCTCTTGGAGTACGGGACGAAGCCCCAGTTGTGCGACCAGGCGGCGTTGTAGACCTTCGCGAACTCGTCCATCTCCCGCCGAAGGTGGCGCCGCTGCATCCGCCGGATGCGCACCCCGTACTTGGTGCGCGCGCGCTCGGCCACCTTCTCCAAGACCGGGTTCATCCGCCGGCGGTCGTCGATCGACAGGTCCCAGCCGAACAGGTCCATCGCCTTGAGCATCCCGGGCGCCCCCTGCACGCGCGCCTGGTAGTAGGGCGGGTTCCAGGGCTCGCGGATCAGCGGCTCGCGCTCGAACCCCTCGATCATCACCCCGGCCTCGTCGTTGATCTGGAAGTTCATCGGCCCGACCATCCGGTCGCAGCCGTGCTCCCGGCACCACTGCGCGGCGGCGTCAAGCAGCGCGTCGGCTACCTCCTGGTCGTCCTCCAGCTCCAAGAAGCCGAACATCCCCCAGCGGCTGTGGTGGTACTGGTTGAAGGCGAAGTCGATCTGCGCCGTGATCCGGCCGACCACTCGGTCGCCGCGGCGCGCCAGGAAGTAGGACGCCTCGCCGTGCTTGAAGAACGCGTTGAAGCTGCGGTTCAGGAACGCGTAGCGCTCGAGCTTGAGCGGCGGGATCCACGGCGTGCCGGCGTGCAGGCGAAACGGCAGCGCCACGAACTCGCGCAGGTCCGACATCCCCCGCACCGGCGTGATCTGGACCGCCATCGGAGCGGTACCGTACCGGAGGCGGGCGTGCGGCGCGCTCCGGGTAACGCGCTCACCCCGAGTGTCGCGGCTCAGCTCCGCGCCGCCGCTCGCTGCGCGCCGGCGCCGCGGCTCACGCCAGCAGGTGCTCGAGGCCGATCACCGGCGAGCGCTCAAGCGACCCCACACGGCGGACGGCGAGCAGCACGCCGGGCATGAACGACTCGCGGTCGATCGAGTCGTGGCGGATCGTGAGCGTCTGGCCGACGTCCCCGAGGATCACCTCCTGGTGGGCGACCAGCCCGGGGAGTCGGACCGAGTGGATCGGGATCTCCGGCGCCCGTGGCCCGCGAGCATCGGCCATCAGCGCCGCCGTGCGCGCGGCCGTCCCGCTGGGGCGGTCCAGCTTGGCCTCGTGGTGCAGCTCGATGATCTCGGCGGCGCGCATGTGGCGGGCCGCCTCGGCGGCGAAGCGCATCATCAGCACCGCCCCGATCGCGAAGTTGGGGGCGGCGAACACGTTCGCCGGGCCTCCCGCGAGCTGCTCGAGCGCCGAGGCGTCAAAGCCGGTGGTGCCGATCACCACGTGCACGCCGGCCGCGACCGCCGCGCGCGCGTTGTCAAGCGCCGTGGACGGCACGGTGAAGTCGACCAGCACGTCCGGCGAGCGGGCGAGCGCCTGCGCGACCGTGGTGCCCAGAGCGGGATCGGCGCGGGCCACAAGCTCCATGTCCTGCGCGCCCTCGACGGCGCGGCAGACGGTGCTCCCCATCCTCCCCGCGGCGCCCGCGACCGCGACGGCGATCACGCCCCTGCCCCCGCCGCCGCGCCCGGTCGAGCCTGCGCCTGCGCCGCCGCGCCGTGTCGACCGTCGACTCCAGCAGGCCCGGTCAAGCGGGCGCCCCCGCCGTCCTCGCGCCGGCGAATGCGGCCGTGGCAGCCTCGAAGCGCTCGGCGTCCGGGCCGATCCCGGCGACCGACAGCCGCTCGGGCGCCCAAAGCCCGCCCGCCAGCTCGCGCAGGTCGTCCAGCGAGACGGCGTCGATGCGGGCGACCAGCTCGTCGAGCTCAAGCAGCGGCATACCGGCCAGGATCTCGGCTCCGAGCCGGTTCATGCGCGCCCCGGTGGACTCCAGAGACAGCACCACGCGCCCCTTCAGGTTCTCACGGGCGCGCCGGAGCTCGTCCTCGGTCGCCGGCTCCCGGCGCAGGCGCTCGAGCTCGGCGCAGACAACCTCCATCGCCTGCGCGAGGTTCTCGCCGCGCGTGCCGACGTACAGGCCCACCTGCCCGGTGCCCTCGTAGGCGCTGGTGAAGCTGTAGACCGAGTAGGCGAGGCCGCGCCGCTCGCGCACCTCCTGAAACAGCCTCGACGAGGACGTGCCCCCGAAGATCGTGTCGAGCACGCGCAGCGCGAACCGCCGCTCGTCGTCGCGCGCCAGCCCCGGAGCGCCGATGCAGACGTGGTACTGCTCGGTGTCCTTGCGCTCAAAGCGCCGTCGCGGCTCGCCGGCGTCTGCCTCGTGGGCGCCGGCCGGGGTAGCCGTTTGACCCCCGGTGGCGGTGGGGCGGCCGGCGGCCGCCTGCGCGGCGCCGGGCTCGTGAGGTGTCCCCGCCCGGCGCGGCGCGCTGGGCGCCCGCTCGGCCGCCAGCGCCACGAGCGCCTCGTGGTCCACCGCCCCGGCGGCCGCGATCACCACGTTGGCCGGACGGTAGCGCTCGCGGTGAAAGGCGCGGATGACCTCCGGCGTGGCGCCGGCGATCACCTCCTGGCGGCCGATCACCGCCCGCCCCAGCGGATGGGGCCCGAACACCGCCTCGCCCAGCAGGTCGAAGACCTTCTCCTGCGGGTCGTCCTCGTACATCGCGATCTCCTCGAGGATCACCTCCCGCTCTGACTCGATGTCCGACAGCGTGGGCCTGAAGACCATCTCGGCCATCACGTCGAAGGCTTCGGCCAGGTGCGAGTCGATCACCCGCGCGTAGACCGAGGTGGACTCCTTGCCGGTGCCAGCGTTGAGCTCGGCGCCCATCGCGTCGAAGATCTGGTCAATCTCAAGCGACCCGTAGCTGTCGGTGCCCTTGAAGAGCAGATGCTCGAGCAGGTGCGAGAGGCCGGCCTGCTCGTCTGACTCGTGGCGGGAGCCCGCGCCGATCCAGAAGCCCAGCGACACGGATCGCACCGAGGGCATCGCCTCGGTTGCGATCCGCACGCCTGAGGGCAGCGTGCTCAGCCGGTGGGGCCGGGTCACGCTCGCGCTCAGGCGCGCGGGCGGTCCGGGTCGCGGTCGCGCACCCGGCCGCGGTCGCGGTCACGGTCGCGCCCGCCCCGGTCGCGGCCGCCGCGCTCACGGTCGCGGCCGCCGCCGCGGTGACGCTGCCCGCCGTTCTCGGCCGCCGCGATCGCCGCCAGCTCCTCGTTGGTCTTGCCCTGGATCTCAGGGTCGGAGATCAGGCGCAGGCCGATGCGGCCGCGCTCGCGGTCGACCTCGACCACCTTGACGGTCACCTCGTCGCCGCGGTTTAGGACCTCCTCGACCGCCTCGATCCGCCGGCCCGGCGCGATGTTTGAGATGTGCAGCAGCCCGTCGGTCCCCTTGGAGAGCTCCACGAAGGCGCCGAACGTGGTGGTCTTGACGACCTTGCCGGTGTACTCGTCGCCGACCTCGACCTCCTTGGTCATCGCCCGGATGCGCTCGACCAGCTGGTCGCCGCGCTGGCGGTCGGAGGCGTAGACGAGCACCATCCCCTCGTCGTTGACGTCGATCTGCGCGTCGTACTCGTCCTGCAGCGCGCGGATCGTCTCGCCGCCCTTGCCGATCAGCAGCCCGATCTTCTCCGGGTCGATCTGCACCGAGGCGATCCCCGGCGCGTAGCGGGAGAGCTCGCGGCGCGGCTCGGCGATCACCTTGGCCATCTCGTCCAAGATGAACTCTCGCGCCACGCGTGCCTGCGCCAGCGCGTCGCGCATGATCTCGAACGTCACGCCGGTGATCTTGATGTCCATCTGCAGGGCGGTGATGCCCCGGCGCGTGCCGGCGACCTTGAAGTCCATGTCGCCGAGATGGTCCTCGACCCCCGCGATGTCGGTCAGGATGATGTGGTCGTCCCCCTCCTTGATGAGCCCCATCGCGATCCCGGCGACGGGCGCCTTGATCGGCACGCCCGCGCTCATCAGCGAGAGCGTCGAGCCGCACACGCTGGCCATCGAGCTTGAGCCGTTTGACTCCAGGATGTCGGACACCACCCGGATCGTGTACGGGAACTCCTCCTGGCTTGGGATCATCGGCACGAGCGCCCGCTCCGCGAGCGCGCCGTGGCCGATGTCCCGGCGCTTGGGGCCGCGCATGAAGCCGGCCTCGCCGACCGAGAACGGCGGGAAGTTGTAGTGGTGGAAGTAGCGCTTGGTCGTCTCAAGGCCGAGCGTGTCAAGGCGCATCTCCTCGCGGGTGGTGCCCAGCGAGACGACGCTCAGCGCCTGCGTCTGCCCGCGCGTGAACAGCGCCGAGCCGTGCGTGCGCGGGGCGACGTCGACCTCGATCGAGATCGGCCGGATCTCGTCGGCGGCGCGTCCGTCGGGGCGGCGCTTCTGGACGGCGATCCGCTCGCGGATCAGCGTCTTCTCAAGCTTGTCGAACGCCCGCTGCGCGTTGGCCCGGTACTCGGCGTAGGTCTCGGAGTCCGGGTCGCCGGAGTAGCGCTCCAGCACCTGCTCCTGCACCAGGCGGGTCGCCTCCTGGCGGGCCAGCTTGTCCTCGATCTGCGTGGCCGCGTCAAGCGCCGCGCCGTGCGAGGCCTTGATCTGCTCGTAGAGCTCGGGATGCACCTGCGGGGACTCGAACTCCAGCTTGGGCTTGCCGGCCCGCTCGGCGAGCTCCCGCTGGGCCGCGCACAGGCGTCGGATGCTCTCGTGCGCGATGTCCAGCGCGTCGAGGATCTCCGCCTCGGGGATCTCGTTGGCGCCCGCCTCGACCATCAGGATGGCCTCCTCGGTGCCCGCCACCACCAGGTCAAGGTCGGTGGCGTCAAGCAGCAGGTCCTCGTCGGGGTTGACGACGAAGTTGCCGTCGACCTTCCCTATGCGCACGGCGCCCACGGGCCCCGGGAACGGGATGTCGGAGATCATGAGCGCGGCCGAGGCGCCGTTCATCGCCAGCACGTCGTAGGGGTGGATGTGGTCGACCGAGATCGGCAGCGCCACCAGCTGGGTCTCATAGCGCCAGCCCTTGGGGAAAAGCGGCCGGATCGGCCGGTCGATGAGGCGGGAGGTCAGCGTCGCCTTCTCGCCCGCACGGCCCTCGCGCTTGAAGAAGGAGCCGGGGATCTTCCCGGCCGCGTACATGCGCTCCTCGACGTCGACCGTGAGGGGCAGGAAGTCGGCCTCGCGCAGGTTGCCCCTGGTCGCGGTGCAAAGCACCATCGTCTCGCCCGCCTGGACGACGACGGCGCCGGAGGCCTGCTTGGCGAGCCTCCCCGTCTCAAACGTGATCCGCCTGCCCTCGATCTCGACGGACACGCGCGTGACGGCGTCAGACATATTCAGTTTCCTTCCCGCTCCGCCCTTCGGTCGGCGGAGTTCTTCGTATCTCTCATTCGTTCCGAACGCTGCGTGATGCTAGCGGCTCGGGCCGACCCGCTCCGCAGCAGCTTCCCTGCGCCGCTCGCGGCAGCGTCCATCGACCGCTCCGGGGCAGCGCCCGTCGACCGCTCCGGGGCAGCGCCCGTCGACGTCGTCGCGGCGGCTTCCCATCTAAGCGGACCAATAGGTCCAGTTTGTGCTACGGTAAGCGGACCACCCGGTCCAGTTCGGCGTCGGCGTTGCCGTTGACGACCGGCGGTCCAGTCCACGATCGCATAGGAGTCAAGCCCCGTTGAGCACATCGACGATCCCCGAGACGACCGGCATCCCGACCGCGGCGCGAACGGTCAGCCCCTGGCTGGTGCTTGTGATCGCCTGCCTGGCGCAGTTCATGGTGGTCCTCGACGCGACCGTAGTGAACATCGCGCTCCCCTCCGTGCAGCGCGGCCTGCACTTCTCGATCGCCAACCTCCAGTGGGTCGTCAACGGCTACTCGCTGATCTTCGGCGGCTTTCTGCTGCTCGGCGGCCGCGCGGCGGACCTGCTGGGGCGCAGGCGCCTGTTCGTGACGGGGGTGATCCTCTTCTCGGCCGCCTCGCTGCTCAACGGCCTGGCCCAGACATCCGGGATGCTGATCGCCGGCCGCGGGCTGCAGGGTCTCGGCGGCGCGCTCGTCTCCCCCGCCGCGCTTGCGATCATCACCACCACCTTCACCGACACCGAGCAGCGGACCAGGGCGCTCGGCGTGTGGGCGGCGATCGCCGCCGGCGGCTCGGCCGTGGGGCTTTTGCTCGGCGGCGTGCTCACCGACCTGGCTTCCTGGCGCTGGGTGTTCTTCGTCAACGTCCCGGTCGGCGTGCTCACGGTCGCGATGGCGCTCGCCTGGGTGCGCGAGTCCAGGCTGGTGGGCGCACGGAGCTCGTTTGACCTGCTCGGGGCGGTCTCGGTCACGGCCGGGCTCGTCGTGCTGGTCTACGCGATCGTCAAGGCGCAGGCGTGGGGCTGGGGGTCGGCACGGACGCTCGGGCTCGGCGCCGTGGCGGGCGCGCTACTGGCCGCGTTCATCGCAATCGAGCGGCGCAGCGCCGCGCCGCTCGTGCGACTTGGGATCTTCCGCGTGAGGGCGCTGGCGATCGCCGACACGGCGCTGCTGCTGGTCGCCTCCGGGATGTTCGGCATGTTCTTCTTCGCCTCGCTGTACGTGCAGGAGATCCTCGGCTACAGCCCGCTGCGAGCCGGGCTGGCGTTCCTGCCGGTGACGATCGGGATCATGGCCGGCGCCGGCGCCGCGCAGCAACTGATCCGGCGGCTGGGGGTTCGCAACGTGGGCGCCGCCGGGATCTCGATCGCCGCCGCGGGAATGCTCTACCTCACCCGGCTGCCCGTGCACGGAAGCTACGTCGGGGACCTGCTCGTCGGACTCGTTCCAATGAGCATCGGCATGGGCCTGGCGTTTGTGCCGATCACGCTGCTTGGCACCGGCGGCGTCTCCGACGACGACGCGGGGCTGGCGAGCGGGCTGTTCAACACGGCCCAGCAGGTCGGCGGCTCGCTCGGGCTGGCGGTCCTGGCGACGCTCGCCGCGAGCCGCACCGCCGGCGTCCTGCGCGGGAGCTCGCCGGCGGCCGTGATGTCGGCCAAGGTGGCCGGGTACCACGTCGCGTTCCTGGGCGCGGCGATCATGCTCGCCGCCGGCGCGATGCTCCTGGTCGCGGCTCTGCGTCGCCGCCACATGCGTGGCGTCGAGCTGGCGGTGGCGGCCGGCGCGGTCGCCTCGCCGCCGGCCTGAGGAGGGCTCCGGAGGCGCGCGGTCGCGGCGGATGACGGCGGAGAGTGGCCAAACGGTGCGAAACTCACACACGACGTGGGCGAGACCGCGCACAGGACCCTCCGTGCCGATGCCGAGCGCAACCGCCGGCGGCTGCTGCACGCCGCCACCGAGGTCTTCTGCGAGCGGGGGATCGACGCCGGCGTGGGCGAGATCGCCCGGCGCGCCGGCGTCGGCCGCGGCACCCTGTTTCGCAACTTCCCCACCAAGGAGCACCTGATCGCGGCGATCGTGGTCGAGCGCCTGCGGGAGTCGTGCGCCCGGGGCCGGAAGGCGCTCGAGGCTCCCGACCCGGGGGAAGCGCTGTTTGAGCTGATCGAAGCATCGATCTGCCGGTCGGCCACCGACCGGGCGCTGTTCGACGCGCTCGCCGACACGTGGCTTGCCAAAGATGAGATCCGGGACGCGCACTCGGCGCTGTTGGAGACGCTCGACGCGCTCCTGCGCAGGGCCCAGCGGGCGGGCGCGGTTCGGCCGGACGTCAGCGCGGTCGACCTCATGATGCTCGTCAAGGGCGTGTGCGAGGCCGCCTTCGCCTTCCGCCACGTAAACCCGGAGGTCGCGATGCGCCAGATCGACCTTGTGCGCGCGGCACTGCGCCCGGCCGCCGGCGCCCCGCCGCTGCGCGGCCATCCGCCGACGCTCGCCGACCTTCAGCAGCCAGCAGCAGGCGACGACGCGAAGGCGCGGCCGGCCGCGTGACAGGCGCCGCCCGGGACCGGCCGCCGGCCCCCTGGAGCCGCGAAGCTCAGGGAACGCCGTAACCTGGCTATCCCAGGTTACTCACTAGCACCGCAGGGGATTACCCAGCAGGGCGACCCGGAGCCGTTCACCGAGCCTCGATGAACTCACCCCCGCGAAGGGGGTGAGGGTTCAAAAACTCCGACACGCTGATGTACGGGAACCGGCGGCCTCGATGAACTCACCCCCGCGAAGGGGGTGAGGGGCGGTCCCCGGCCCGCTGCCGCCGCTGGTAGAGATCGTGCCTCGATGAACTCACCCCCGCGAAGGGGGTGAGGGGTTGCGCGACCCGGCGCGGCCGCGTAGTGCGGTCGCCTCGATGAACTCACCCCCGCGAAGGGGGTGAGGGGTTGCGCGACCCGGCGCGGCCGCGTAGTGCGGTCGCCTCGATGAACTCACCCCCGCGAAGGGGGTGAGGGTGCGGCGCTGCTCGAACGCGCCGAGCGACTGACAGCCTCGATGAACTCACCCCCGCGAAGGGGGTGAGGGCCCGAGCTCGTCCGCCGGGATCACCCGGTTGTCCCGGCCTCGATGAACTCACCCCCGCGAAGGGGGTGAGGGAGGGGCCTGACATGCCATACCCCTGCGCCAACTTCCCGCCTCGATGAACTCACCCCCGCGAAGGGGGTGAGGGCCGCGGCCGACCCCGCACCGCCGGCCGCTTGCTGGCCTCGATGAACTCACCCCCGCGAAGGGGGTGAGGGTCCAAGGCGTGCAAGCCGTCCGCTGGCGGCAGCTCCCGCCTCGATGAACTCACCCCCGCGAAGGGGGTGAGGGAGCCTACCGGACCCCGCCGAACGGGAGTACTTCAGGCCTCGATGAACTCACCCCCGCGAAGGGGGTGAGGGGCCGCGAGCGCGCGCGGCAAGGACCAGTTC